>NZ_CP095376.1:9571472-10190959 GCF_023008405.1 Amycolatopsis sp. FBCC-B4732 | reverse complement strand
GTCCAGGCCGACGCGCACCGGGGGTCTCGCCGATCGCGTAGCCGCAGTTCGGCACCGGGCCGGGAACCCCGCGGGAAACCGGGTCGACGCGGTGATCTTGTGCGGGATCCCGGTGGCGTCGAGCAGGTGCATCCGGCTCGTGGGCTGGTCGAAGTGCGTGCCGGGCAGCAGGCCGACCACCCGGGACGCGCGGGAGTCCGCGCCGAACCACTCGTGCACCACGTCCGACGGCACGAAGGTGTCGTAGAAGACCAGATCCGGGTCCTCGCCGACGGCCGCGCGCACGTTCCCGACGTACTGCCCCGAGTGCTCGAACCGCAGCGCCGGGGCCAGCCTCGAGAACCCGAAAGCGGAACTGGCGAGCAAAAGCACGCACAGCACTAGCGCGATCGGCCGCTCACGCTTTCCGCCGGACGGCGCAACTTTCGCTGGTGCCAGAAAGGCGAACGCTCCACAAAGGGCGGCCACGAGCGCCAGATCGGCGACGTAGCGGGGATCGTCGCCCGCCGACGGGCCGACTTCGCGCAGCCGGGTCAGCGCGAGCAGGGCGACGTCCACGGCGAACACCGCGGCGAGCAGCACCCAGGCACCCCACGCCCGCCGTCCGCCGCGGCGGCCACCAGCGATCACCACGACCAGCGCGGCCACCAGGAGCAGGACCACGACGGCGAACGGCGTCGGCGCCCAGGTCGCGCCCGGCCCGGCGCCGGTCCACGGCCCGCCGGCCAGTCCCGGCAGCAGCGTGTCGCCGAGCATCCGGCCGGTCAGGTCGGCGACCGTGCCCGCCGACAGCGGCGACGCGCCGGTGCCGACCTGGCTCGAGGTCAGCGCGAAGAAGACCACCACGAACGCCACCAGCACCGCGGCCTGGCCGAGCCAGTAGCGGACGTGGTCGCGAAAGGACCGTCCGAGCAGGACGGTCACCGCGGCCAGCAGCACCGGGATCACCGTGGCCTTCTCGTAGAAGGCGAGCCCGAACAGCGTCCAGGCGAACGTAGCGAGCCACCACCGGCCACCGTCGGCCAGGTACTTCACGTGCGCGTGCAGCGCCGCGGCGGTGGCCAGCACCACCGGCACGACCTGGATGCCGAACGACCACCAGAGCGTCGGGACCAGCAGCAGCGTCGACGCCGTGAACACGGTGAACGGCACCAGGATCGCCCACCGGCGGCCGAAGCAGCGCACGAGCAGGCACCAGAAGTACGTCGTCGCAAGCGCTTTCATCAGCAGCAGCGGCGCCACGAACAGCGGGAAGTCCAGTGGCGCCCACCACGTCAGCACGGCGGCGAGGAAGAACCCGCCGGGCTGCAGGTGCCCGTGGTAGTCCTGGAAGAGGAAGCCGGGGTCGAACGGCCCCGCCGCGGCCGCCTGCCAGGTCACGACGAAGTCGTCCTGGGCGAAACTCCCGTGCAGCGCCGCCCACGCGTGCAGCAGCAACGGAACGAGTCCCGCCAAGAACGCGGCGACGACCAGAGTGGACGGTCTTCGGATCGCCCGTGGCGCGGGGGTTTCCGTCTCCAGCAACACGGGGGTCCTCACTTCTTGCAGGCCGGCGGCTGGCACATGAGCTTGCTCAGCGCTTGGTAGAAGACGTCGGAGATCTTGCGCGGGTCCGGCGTGGTGAAGGACTCGCCGCCGGTCGCGGCGGAGACCTGCCGCAGCTCGCTCGCGTCGATGTCCGGGCCGATGCCGATCCCGATGACGGGCAGCGGTTTCCGCGGGTCCTGCAGCCGGTTCAGCTCGGCGAGCAGGCCGGGCAGGCCGATCGAGTCGCTGTCCTCGTTGCGGCCGTCGGTGAGCACGACGACGACGTTGATCCGGCCGAGCTGCCAGTTCTGGCGGGCGTTCTGGTAGGCGGCGAGGATCGAGTCGTACAGGCCGGTCGCGCCACCGGGTTTCGGCTTGACCGCCTGCAGCGTCGCCACCCCGCCCGAGCCGAGCTGCTGCGAGATCGTCCGCATCGGCAGCAGTTCCTTGAAGTCCTTGTCGCCGTCGAGCTTGGTGGAGAACAGCCACAGGCCGATTTCGGTGGTCGGCTTGAACAACCCGAGCCCCTGCGTCGCGGCTTCGAGGGTCAGCGCCATCCGGCTGCGGCCGGTGCCCGGGACGGTGGCGGCCATCGAGCCGGACACGTCGAGCAGCACCTGGACGCGGGCGCTGAGGTTCGCCCCGGCCCACGCCTGGAGCACGGCGTACATCGATTCCGGCGGCGGTGGCCCGGCCGGGCGCGGCGCCGCGTTCGTTCGCGTGTCGCGCGGGCGGTCGCCGAGCAGCTGGCCGGACGGCGTCCGGAACCCGCCGTCGGCGAACGCCTTCGTGGCGGTCTGGTCGAGCAGGAGCCGCAGGAAGCGTTCGGCCGCCGACCGCGAGGCCTCGGAAGCGCGCGGCAGTACGACGTACGGGTAGTCGAAGCCCGGCACGCCGGCCGCCGGGTACGCGGCGACGAGCTTGCGGGCCAGCACGGACTGTTCCGACGCCGGTGACGCGGTGTACGGCTCCTTCACGGCCGACAGCTCGCGGATCTTCTCGGTGAACGCCGCGGCCGGGTCGGGCGCGTCCTTCATGAGCTGCTGCAACCCGATCAGCGCGGCGATCGCCGCGGGGTCGCGGCCCGGGTCGGGCAGCCCGACCGGGTTTCCCGCGAGGACGTCCGACCAGGACGGCGACTTCGCCGGCCAGCCCGCCTGCTTCGCGACGTCGTCGCTCAGCGCCAGCACCACGGGTGAACTCGCCACGGACTGCCCGGTCTCGGGCAGGTTCCACGCGCCGCCGTCGCGGGCCTGCAGCAGCCACGTGCCCGACTCCGGCACCCAGACGTCCGGGCCGGTCGCGCCGTTGGCTTCGAGGGCGGCCGCGGTGGCCGGCGACGCGCTCGACGTGACTTCGACGGCGTAGCAGTCCTGCTGCGGCACGGGTCCCGGCGAGCGCGGTGAGCACCGGGCGCGATGTCCGGTGCGGCCGTGACGCGCACCGGCGTGGTGGTGTCGCACCCGCCGCCGGCCAGCCGGTCCTTGAGGTAGTCGACGCCGGCCAGGCGAGCAGGGCGACCACGAGCAGCGCGCTCAGGACGACGACCCGCGCGTCGATGCGCCGGGCCCGCGCCGGGTGTGCCGCCATGCACGTCCTTCCGTGGTGAAGTGCTGGCAGCTTGCCAGCCGGGTGAGCGGGAAGCCAGTACCGGCAGCGGACCGTGACCATCGCCGCGTGAAGCCGTGGTGAAGGAATTGCGCGGTGCGGCCATTTTGGTGATTGACAAGAACTGCGTAACGTTTACCGCTTGACGCCCGTCCCACTTGGGTAACATCACCATGGCGAATCGCGGAGACGATTTCGCCGTCCCCGAAACGGCGATGAAGCACCGAACGGAGACGCAACCCGTGCGCACGATGTACGACGCGGTCACGGCCGCGAACATCCCCGCCGACGCACCGATGGTGGCGGGCTACATCGACAAGATCAAACTCGAACCCTGGTCCGCCGGTGACTGGGCGCGGTTTCCCCAGGCCGTGAAGGTCACGATCGTCAAGAAGGCGTCGACCAACGACGGCCACGTGCTGGACGTCGAACCCGGTGACGCCACGCCCGGTGAAGCACCGGGCTGGGTCCGGATGCGCCGTGCGGCGGGCGCGGACCCGACCGTCTACTGCAGCCTGTCGACCTGGCCGACGCTGCGCTCGGCGTTCTCGTCCGCCGGTGTCGCCGAGCCGCACTACTGGATCGCGCACTACAACGGGGATCCCACGATCCCCGACGGCGCGGTCGCCAAGCAGTACGCCGGCAACGTCGCCCCCGGCTACGACGTTTCGTCGGTCGTCGACTTCTGGCCCGGAGTGGACGGCACCGCACCCGCCTCGACTGGAGTGGAGATCATGGAGCGCATCACCGTCAACCCGCCGAACGCCGAGCAGCACGCCGTGCGCGTCTTCCTGTCCGGCAGCCCCGGCGCGGCGGTCGTCATCCGCCCCCGCCTCGGCGGCGACGGCTTCTCGAAGCCGATGTGGATCGGTGACATCTTCGCGTGGGGCAACGACCACCAGGGCGTCGGCCACAACCCCACGCAAACCCCGGGGTACAACAACAAGCTGACGTCCCACCGCCGGTACGAGCTGCCGGGCGCGGTGTGGGCGGACATCAACTACAGCTCGGCGGACCCCTTCGAGATCGACATCGTCGGGTAGCGCTTCACGCGGGGGGCAGCGCTCGGCACAACGCGTCGAGCGCTGCCGGGTAAGCGTGTTCCGGCGGGGTCGCGTAGCCGACCACCAAGCCGTCCATTGTGGACATCGTGCTCGCCGGGTGGCGGAACGCGGCCAGGCCGTCCAGCGCGAGGCCTTGCCACGCCGCCGCTTTCACCGCGGACGCCTCCGTTCCCGGTGGCAACCGCAGCACCGCGTGCAGGCCGGCCGCGATACCGGTCGGCGTCACGTGCGGCGCCCGCTCGGCCAGCGCCGTCACCAGCAGGTCGCGGCGACGGCGGTAGCGCTGGCGCATGCGGCGGATGTGCCGGTCGTACGCACCCGAGTCCAGGAACTCCGCCAGCGTCAGCTGGTCCAGCACGCCCGCCCACGCCTCGCGCTCGCCCTTCGCCGCGAGCACCGGGTCGACCAGGCGTTCCGGCAGCACCAGCCAGCCGAGCCGCAGCGCCGGGGACAGGCTCTTGCTGACCGATCCCCCGTAGACGACGTGTTCGGGGTCCAGGCCCTGGACCGCGCCGACCGGCTTGCGGTCGTAGCGGAACTCGCCGTCGTAGTCGTCTTCGAGCAGGACACCGCCGTGCGCGCGGATGTGGCCGAGCACCGCGGTGCGGCGGTCGTGGTGCAGCGGGCCGCCGGTCGGGAACTGGTGGGCCGGGGTCAGCAGCACCGACGGGACGTCGAGGCCCTCGACGCGCGCGCCGTGCTCGTCCAGGTCCAGGGGGACCGTCGGCACCGAAGCCGCGGCGAAGATCGAGCGGTGGAACGCCAGCCCGTAGGCCTCGACGGCGAGCGGGCCGGGCAGCACCGCCGGGAACAGCAGCCGCAGGGCGTGCGCGAAGCCCGAGCACACCACGATCCGGTCCGGGGACGTCCGCACGCCGCGCGCCCGCGCCAGGTACTGGGCCAGCGCTTCCCGCAGTTCGGGGCGGCCGCGCGGGTCGCCCGGGCCGAACGCGTCGTGCGGAGCCACGTTCAGCGCGCGCCTGGCCGCGGCGAGCCATTCGGTGCGCGGGAACGACGTCGCGTCCGGCTGGCCTTGCCGGAGGTTGTACCGCGGTTCCGGCGCCGCGGGGGCTTTCCGCGGTACGCGCACCGGTTCGAGTGGCTCGGCGCGTTCGGCGACGCGGGTGCCGGAGCCCTGGACGGCGGTGAGCCAGCCCTCGGCGACCAGCTCGGCGTAGGCGTCGGCGACGGTGTTGCGGGCCAGCCCCAGGTCCGCGGCCAGTGACCGGTACGGCGGCAGCCGCGTGCCGGGCGCGAGCCGTCCGGCGCGGACGGCGTCCCGCAGCGCGGTGATGAGCGCGGCCCGCTTGCCGCCGCCGGACAGCTCCAGGTGCAGGTCGGCACCGAGCCGCTCCCCCGAATTGACCCACGAATCCGACACGGAAATGCACCCTACACGGGGGTCAACCAGGCCATAGGTTTCTGGTCATGACGAACCGAGTGAACTTCGCCAAGTCCGCCCCGAAGGCCTTCAAGGCCCTGATCGGCTTCGACGCCGCCGCCCGCGCCGGGCTCGACCCCGCGCTGGTCGAGCTGGTCCAGATCCGCGCGTCGCAGCTCAACCGCTGCGCCTACTGCCTGCACATGCACACCTCCGACGCCCGCAAGGCCGGCGAGAGCGAGGAGCGGCTGCACATGGTCGCCGTCTGGCACGAGGCCACGAGCTTCTTCAGCGGGAAGGAGCAGGCCGCGCTGGCCCTGACCGAAGCCGTCACGCTGATTTCGGACGGCGGCGTCCCCGACGACGTCTACGCCCGCGCAGCCGGCCGGTTCGGCGAGGAGGAACTGGCCCAGCTGCTCGCGCTGATCTTCGCCATCAACACGTGGAACCGCATCGCCATCACCACGGCGAAGGTGCCCGGCACGGACGAGCGGGTGGCCCGGTGACCCGCCGCCCGGGCGCGGTGCTGGCGCTGCTGGCGTTCGCGCAGCTCATCGTTTCCCTCGACTACAACATCGTGTACGTGGCGCTACCGGACATCGGGCGCGAGCTCGGGTTCACCGCGCAGAGCCTGCAGTGGGTGGTGAGCGCCTACGCCGTGGCGTTCGGCGGGGCGCTGCTGCTCGGCGGCCGGGCGTGCGACCTGTTCGGGCCGCGCCGGGTGTTCGCGCTCGGCTGCACGCTGTACGCGGTTTCGTCGCTGGCCGGCGGACTGGCCGGGGACCCCGGCCTGCTCGTCGCCGCCCGGGCCGGCCAGGGCCTCGGCGGCGCACTGCTCTTCCCGGCGACGCTGACGCTGGTCAGCACCAGTTTCGCCCCGGGCCGCGAGCGCAACCGCGCGTTCGCGGTCTGGGGTACGGCGGGCGGCAGCGGGATGATCCTCGGCTCGCTGCTGGGCGGCGTGCTGACGCAGGCTTTCGGCTGGGCGGCGGTGTTCTTCGTGAACGTCCCGCTGGCCGCGGCCGCCGCCACGCTCGCTTTCCCGTTGCTGGCCAAGGATCCCGCCCGCGAACCCGGTCGCCGGTTCGACCTCGCCGGCGCGCTGACCGCGACGCTCGGCACCACGCTGGTCGTGTTCGCCCTGGTGGAAGGCCCGGAGCTGGGCTGGACGCCGGTGCTGATCCCCGCTTTCGCCGGGCTCTCTTCACTGGCCGCGTTCGCCGTGGTCGAGCGCCGCGGCCGCGACCCGTTGTTGCCGTTGCGGCTGCTGAAGGAACGCAACCTCGGCACCGGCGTGGTCGTGACGTTCCTCTACATGGGCACGTTCGGGACGCTGCTGTACTTCTTGACCGGCTACTTCCAGGGCGTCCACGGGTACAGCGCGCTGGCGACCGGGCTCGCGTTCGGCGTGCCGATGGTCGCGATCGCCGCGGGTTCGCAGGCCGCGGGCCGGCTGGCGACCCGCTACGGCACCCGTCCGACACTGGTGGTTTCGCTGCTCGTCGGCGGGGGCGGGGCGGTCGTGCTGGCGCTGTCGATGACGGTGGACGCGTCCTACCTGGAAGTGGTGCCCGCGCTGATCGTGCTGGGACTGGGGCAAGGCGCGGGGTACACGCTGATGTTCGGCGCCGCGGCGGCGGGGGTTTCCCCGGCGGAGCAGGGGATCGCGGCCGGGGTGGCGTCGACGGCCCAGCAGGTCGGCGGCACGGTGGGGCTCGCGGTGTTCGTCGCGGTGGCCAACACGGGTAGGTCCGAAGTGGACGGTCTCCGCACCGCGGTCCTGCTGGCCGCGGCGGGAATCGCGCTCACGGCGGTGGCGGCACTGCGCTTCAGCGGCTCCCCGCGGCTTGCCCCGGCCCCAACGTCGTGAACGACTCTTTCCTGTCGTCTGGTGACAGGAAAGAGTCGTTCACGGCATGGGGTCAGTCGGCGAGGGCCAGGAGGTCACCCTCGGGGACCGGCTCCGGCTCGGGAGCCGGGCGCTTGCGGGCGACCAGGCCGCTGAGCGCGATCAGCAGGCCCAGCACCGCGATGCCGGTGACCACGCTCAACGCCGGGGTCAGCCCGGTCAGCAGCGCGGCCGGGGAGGCTTCGCCGCCGCCGTTGGCGGTCAGGACCGCCGTCACCACCGCCAGGCCGATCGCGCCACCCACCTGCAGGGACGTGTTCAGCAGGCCGCCGGCCAGGCCCTGCTCGTGGTCGGCGACGCCGTTCGTGCCCTGGATGTTGAGCGACGAGAACGCCAGCGTGAAGCCGATGCCGAGCAGGATCATGCTGGGCAGGACGAAGCCCGCGTAACCCGAGTGCTCGTCGACCCGCAGGAACAGCGCGTAGCCGAGGACGTGGGCGACGACGCCCGCGAAGATCGTGCGCGGGGTGCCCACGCGGTCGATCAGCGGCTCGATGCGCGGCGAGCCGAACGCCACGATCAGGGCGGCGGGCAGGAAGCCCAGCGCCGTCTGCAGGGCGGACCAGCCGAGCACCCGCTGCAGGTAGAGCATCACGACGAACTGGAACCCGATGTACGCGCCGAAGAACAGCGCGCCGCCGAGGTTGGCGCGGGCCAGCGGGCCCGCGCGCAGGATGCCGAGGCGCAACAGCGGGTGCGGGCTGCGCTTCTCGATGACCACGAACGTCACCAGCAGGGCCAGCGCGACGAGGAACGTGATGAGCGTGCGGGGTGCGGCCCACCCGATCGCCGGCGCTTCGACGACGCCGAACACCAGCAGCAGTGAACCGGCGGCACCGGTGATGGCACCCGGGAAGTCGTACCCGCGGCCTTCTTCACGCAGGTAGGACGGGATCAGCTTCCACGCGGCGGCGAACGCGACCAGCGCGATCGGCGCGGGGAGCAGGAACGTCCAGCGCCAGCCGACCTCGGTCAGCAGGCCGGAGAACACCAGGCCGGCGGAGTACCCGCTCGCGCCGAACACGGCGAAGATGCTGATCGCCTTGTTGCGGGCCGGGCCCTCCTGGAACGTCGTGGTGATGATGGACAGCGCGGCCGGCGCCGTGAACGCAGCGGCCAGGCCCTTGATGAACCGGCTGGCGATGAGCAGCGCGCCGTCGTCGACGAGCCCGCCGAGCAGCGAGGCCAGCGCGAACACCGCGACGGCGACGAGGAACACGCGGCGGCGGCCGAGCAGGTCGGCGGTGCGGCCGCCGAGCAGCAGCAGACCGCCGTAGCCCAGGACGTAGCCGCTGACGACCCATTGCAGCGCGTTGGTGGACAGACCGAGGTCGGCCTGGATGGCGGGCAGCGCGACCCCGACCATCGACACGTCGAGCGCGTCGAGGCCGATGACGATCGAAACGGTGAGCAGGACACCCCAGAGACGTGCGTCCCACCGAGTGGAGGTGGTGGACAAGGACACGGAAGAGCTCATGCCGGCGACAGTACATGCACACGCATCTAATGTCTAAGCATTTAATGTGTTTGCATCTGATGTTCGTGCATGCTAGGTTGGTCGCCGTGAGCGACGTCGCTGAGCAAGGCCTGGTGCAGGAGTGGCACGAGCTGCTGGCGCGCTATTCGGCCGTGTTCAGCACGCTCGAGTGCCGCCTGCAGGAGCGCCACGGGATCGGCGCGAACGAGTTCGAGGCCCTCGAGCGCCTCGCGACCTGCGACTTCAAGTGCCGCTCGGCCGACCTGACCGGCGCCATCCACCTGAGCCAGAGCGCCACTTCGAGGCTGGTCGCCCGGCTGGAGAAGGAAGGCCTGGTCGAGCGCGCGCTGTGCGACGTGGACCGGCGCGGCATCTTCGTGACGATCACCGACGCGGGCCGCGAGCGCTACCTCGCGGCGAAGCGGACGCACCGCGAAGTGCTGAACGAGACCCTGCGCTAGCCGACCGGGCCTTCGATCGCCGTCACCGGGACCTGCCGCTGGGCGCCGCCCGCGGTGGTCACCGTCAAGGTGAGCTGGTCGTCCGGGTGGTGGGTGTCCAGCACGTTCGTCAAGGTCGTCGCGGAATCGACCGGCCGGCCGTCGATGGCCGTGATGACGTCGCCCGCCGCCAGGCCCGCCTTCTGCGCCGGGCCGCGCGGGACCACCTGGCGGATCTGGGCGCCGCTCTGACCGTCGGTGACCGAGACGCCGATGAAGGCCGTCTTGCCGATGTGGATCGTGTCCGACGCCGTGCCCGCGACGATCCGGTGGGCGATGTCGACGGCCTGGTTGATCGGGATCGCGAAGCCCTGGCCGGCGCCGCCGCTGCGGCGGCCGTTGAGCTGGTAGCCGGTGGACGCGGCCGTGTCGACGCCGATGACCTGCGCGTCCGCGTTGACCAGCGGGCCGCCGGAATCGCCCGACTCGATGTTCGCCCGGACCTGGATCAGGCCCTTGAGCTGCTCGGACGAGCCGCTGGACTCGTCGGACGCCGTGATCGACTGGTCGAGCGCGGTCACCGTGCCGGGTGCGGGCACCGGGTCGCCGCCCTTGCCGCCCGCGTTGCCGAGGCCGAGGATCTGGTCGCCGACCGCGACCTTCGACGAGTCGCCGATGACGGCGGTGGGCAGGCCGGACGCCTTCCGCAGCTGCAGGACCGCGACGTCTTCGCTGCGGCTGTAGCCGACGACGTCCGCCGTGTAGGTGTCGCCGGTGCCGATGCTGGTGACCTTGATGCTGGTCGCCCCGGCGACGACGTGGTTGTTGGTGAGCACCTCGCCGTCCGGCGTCAGCACGATGCCGGTGCCCGCCGCGGCCGCGCCCTGCAGGCCGAGCTCGGTTTCGACGTTCACGATCGCCGGGTTGACCTTGGCCGACACGGCGGCGACGTCGAGGGTCGTCTGCGACGCGCTGGGCCGGCCGGAAAAGCCGAAGTTCTGGTTGCCGCTCGCGGCGGGGCTGTTCGCGTCCGCGATCAGGTGCCCGATGCCGAGGCCGGCGACCACGGCCAGGGCGATCGCGACCACGGTGAGGCTCAGCGCCCGCAGCGGGTGCCGCCGCGGTGGCGCCGGCACGGGCGGCGGCGGGTACATCGGCTGCGCGTACTGCGGGTACGGACGTCCCCACTGGTCACGGGGCTGGTCGTAGTACTGCTGCCGGCCGTAGTACTGCTGGTCGGCGGGCTGGCCGTAGTACTGCCGGCCGCCGGGTTGCTGGTAGTAGCCGTACGGGTACCCGTCGCCTCGCGGTTCTCGGTCGTACTCGCTCATGCACAGCTCCAGCCCTCGACAAGCCTCCGGCCCCTCCAGGAAACGCCGGGTTCCTGAGAATTTCCTGGCGCGTTTCCATGGACTTGCTGTGGATTTACCCGGCGCCCCCAGCCGGTAACCACCCCCGGGTCACCCTCACCGCCGGATCCGCTCCATGCCGGGGTCGACCAGCGGCTCGGCGGCCACCGTGGCCGCGACCCGGCGGCCGAAGTACTCGATCTCCACGCTGCTGCCGACGTCCGCCGACGCCGGGAGCCACGCGTAGGCGATCGGCCGCCCCACGGTGTACCCGTACGCCGCGCTCGTGACGTAGCCCGAAGCCACGCCGTCGACGAACACCGGTTCCTTGCCCAGCACCACCGTGCGGCCGTCGTCGATCGTCAGGCACCGCAACCGCCGCGACGGCGTCCGGCCCTCGATCGCGTCCCGGCCCAGGAACTCCCCCTTCGCCGGGCGCACCGCGAAGCCCACGCCGGCCTCGTACGGGTCGTGCTCGGTCGTCATGTCGGTGCCCCACAGCCGGTAGCCCTTCTCCAGCCGCAGGCTGTTGAAGGCCGCCCGCCCGGCCGCGATCACCCCGAGCGGCTGCCCGGCCGCCCACAGCGCGTCCCACAGCCGCAGGCCGTTGTCCGCGCTCGTGTAGATCTCCCAGCCCAGTTCGCCCACATAGGACAGTCGTATCGCGACCACCGGCACCCCGGCGATCCGCGCCCGGCGCGCCCGGAAGTACTTCAGCCCGGTGTGCGAGAAGTCCTCGGCGCTCAACGGCTGCACGAGGTCCCGCGCCAGCGGGCCCCAGACGCCGACGCAGCACGTCCCGCCGGTGGTGTCCCGCACCTGAACCCCGGGCGGCGCGTGCTTGACGAAGTGGTCGACGTCGATGTTCCCGTTGATCCCGACCTGGAACAGCTCCGGTGCGAGCCGCGCCACCGTGACGTCGCTGCGGATGCCGCCCGCCTGGTCGAGCATCAGCGTGTAGGTCACCGAGCCGACCGACTTGTCGAGCTGGTTCGTGGTCAGCGACTGCAGGAACGCCAGGGACCCCGGCCCGCTGATCTCCACGCGCTTCAACGGCGTCATGTCGTACAGCGCCACGCCGTTGCGCGTGTGCCACGCCTCGGCCGCCGCGATCGGCGAGTGGAACTGCGCCGACCACGCGTCCCTGGCCGGCGGCAGCGCGTCGTGCGGCAGCTTCTTCAGCAGCGGCGCGTTGGCCTCGAACCAGTGCGGCCGCTCCCAGCCGCCCGCCTCCAGGAACACCGCGCCCAGCTCGCGCTGCCGGGCGTGGAACGGCGTCACGCGCAGGTCGCGCGGGGAAAGCTTGGGCTGCAAAGGGTGCAGGACGTCGTAGACCTCGACGAAGCTCTGCTGCGCGGTCTCCCGCACGTACGAGGGCGCGAGCTGGACGTCCTCGAAGCGGTGGACGTCGATCTCGTGGGTGTCCACTTCGGAATGCCCGGCGACGAGCAGTTCGGCGACCGCCTTCGCGATGCCCGCCGAGTGCGTCACCCAGATCGCCTCGGCCAGCCAGAACCCGCGGACGTCGGCCGATTCGCCGACCAGCGACTGGCCGTCCGGGGTGAAGGAGAAGATGCCGTTGAAGCCCTCCTCGACCTTGGTCTGCCGCAGCGCGGGCAGCAGCAGCTTGCTCTGCTCCCACGACGGCGCGAAGTCGTCCTCGGTGAACGGCAGCATCGACGGCATCGCCGTCTCCGTCACCGAGTGGTCCAATGTGGACTCCTCGACCGGCATCGGCCGGTGCGCGTAGGAGCCGATGCCGATCCGGTCGACGTGCTCGCGGAAGTACAGGTCCTGGTCCTGGTGCCGCAGGATCGGCAGGCTCGCCTCGACCTCCTCGGTGTTGCGCCCGGCGAGTTCGGCGACCGGCCCGGTCTTCGCGTACTGGTGCGCCAGCGGCAGCAGCGGGACGTCCATGCCCGCCATCGCGCCGATCTCCCGGCCCCAGAACCCGGCGCAGGAAACGACGACGTCGGCGGGGAAGTCGCCCTGGTCGGTCCGGACGCCGGTGACCCGCCCGCGCTCCTGCCGGACGTCGGTGACCGTGGTGGACCCGATGAACCGGGCTCCCCGCCCGGTCGCCCGCGCGGCCAGCACCTCGACGGCCTTCGCCGCGCGCGCCAGCCCGTCGGTCGGGGTGTGCAGCGCGCCGAACACCTGCGAGCCGTCGAGGAGCGGCCAGCGGTGGACGCACTCGGCGGCGTCGATCAGCTGCCCGGGCACGCCCCACGACGTCGCCCAGCCGTGCTTGCGCTTGAGGTCCTCCCAGCGGGCCGGCGTCGTCGCGACCTCCATGCCGCCGACCGGCAGGAAGCAGTCCAGGGTCAGGAACTTCTCGACGGTGTACCGCGCGAAGTCCGTCATCGCCTTGGACGCGTTGGTCTGGAACACCAGGCCGGGCGCGTGCGACGTCGACCCGCCGGTGCGCGGCAGCGGGCCGCGGTCGAGCACGGTGACGTCGGACCAGCCGCGGGCGGTCAGCTCGTCGGCCAGGTTCGCGCCGACGATGCCGGCGCCGATGATCACGACTTTCGGTGCGCTCATGGCGGACTCCTTTACCGGAAGACGACGGTGCTGTTGCCGTTGAGCAGGACGCGGCGTTCGCAGTGCCAGCGGACCGCGCGCGAGAGGGCGAGGGCTTCGGCGTCGCGGCCGACGGTCACGAGCTCGCGCGGTGAGTACGTGTGGTCGACGCGCTGGACCTCCTGCTCGATGATCGGGCCCTCGTCGAGGTCGGGCGTGACGTAGTGCGCGGTCGCGCCGACGTACTTGACGCCGCGGTCGTAGGCCTGGTGGTAGGGCTTGGCGCCCTTGAAACCGGGCAGGAACGAGTGGTGGATGTTGATCGCGCGGCCTTCGAGCTTGCGGCAGAGCCCGTCGGAGAGCACCTGCATGTACCGCGCGAGCACGACGAGGTCGGCCTCGTACTCCCCGACCAGGTCGAGCAGCCGCTGCTCGGCTTCCGCCTTGGTGTCCGCCGTGACCGGGACGTGCACGAACGGGACGCCCGCCGCCTCCGCCATCGGGCGCAGGTCTTCGTGGTTCGAGACGACCACGGCGATCTCGGCGCCGAGGCCGCCCGCGCGCCAGCGGAAGAGCAGGTCGTTGAGGCAGTGCCCGAACTTCGACACCATCACGAGGATCCGGGGCGGCGTGCCGCCGGAGAACCCGAACTCCATCCCGAAGTCGCCGGCCACCGGGGCGAACGCGCGGGTGAGGTCGTCCACTGTGGCCGGTTCGGTGCAGGTGAACGACGTGCGCAGGAACAGCGAGCCGCGGACGTCGTCGTCGAACTGCTGGTGCTCGACGATGTCGCAGCCCTGCCCGACGAGGAACGTCGTGACGGCGTGCACGATGCCCGAGCGTTCGGGGCACTTGAGCGTCAGGGTGAAAGTCATGAGACGTACTCCCGGCTGGCGTCGGCCAGCCACGCGTGGAAGTAGTCCGAAAAGGACTGCCGCACGAGGATCGTGAAGCCTTCTTCCCGGACCATGAGCACGATCCCCGTCCGCGCCAGGAGGGTCTGCACACAGGTCCCCGGCGGCGCCGTCTCGAGATCGATCGAGCACCCGTGCGCCAGGACGTCCCGGGCGTGCGCCCCGGTCAGCCGCACGACGTTGCGCTGCGCCGACACGTCCACGACGGCCGCACTTTCACGTGAAAGTGCGGCTTCCAGGTCGGCACTTTCACGTGAAAGTGCGGGTCCCAGGACCAGGTACTCGTCGGGGCCCATCCAGAGGATGTCGACGCCGTTGCCGCTGGTGAACGTGCACGGGGCGGGCAGGGCGACGCCGAGCAACGTGCGCCCGGCGCGGAGGCGCACGGTGAGCTGGGTGCGGAACGGTTCGTCGACCGCGTCAACCGTCACGGCGGGCTCCTTCCTTGTCGAAGAGGACGGATTCGGTGACGGTCACCGGCACGACCCGGTCGCCGACCGGCACGTACAGCGTCTCGCCGATGCGCTCGCGGCCCGACCGCACCAACGCCAGCGCGAAGGTGCGGCCGAGGGCGGCGCTGTCGTAGCTGGAGGTGACGTGGCCGAGCATCCGCACCGGCGGTTCGGGCACGACGTCGGACTCGATGATCTGCGAACCTTCCGGCAGCAGCACCGAAGGGTCGACCGGGAGCAAACCGACGAACTGCTTGCGGTCGGGGCGGTTGTTCTCGGCACGGGCGAAGGAGCGCTTGCCGATGAAGTCGGTCTTCTTCTTCGACACCACCCAGGACATGCCGAGGTCCTGCGGGGTGACCGTGCCGTCGGTGTCCTGGCCGATGATCGGATAGCCCTTCTCGGCGCGCAGGACGTGCATGGTCTCGGTGCCGTACGGTGTCGCTCCTTCGTCCACCAGGGACTGCCAGAGCGCGGGTCCGTGCCACGACGGAACGTTGATCTCGTAGGCCAGCTCGCCGGAGAAGCTGATCCGGCAGACCCGCGCGGCGAGCCCGGCGACTTCGGCGTCCTGCCAGGTCATGAACCCGAAGGCCTCGTTGGAGACGTCGAGGTCCGGCGCCAGACGGCCGAGGACTTCCCGCGAGCGCGGGCCGACCAGGGGAATGGTGGTCCAGTGTTCGGTGACCGACGTCGCGAACACGTTCAGGTGCGGCCATTCCGTCTGCAGCCACTCCTCCATCCACTCGAGGACCATCGCCGCGTTGCCGGTCGTCGTGGTGAGCAGGAAGCGGTTCTCGGCGATGCGGATGACCGTGCCGTCGTCGATCACCATGCCGTCGAGCCCGCACATCACGCCGTAGCGGATGCGGCCGACCTTCAGGGTGCTCATCACGTTCGTGTAGAGCATGTCGAGGAACCACCCGGCGTCCGGGCCCTGGACGTCGATCTTGCCCAGGGTGGACCCGTCCATCAGCGCGACGTCCGTGCGCGCGGCGCGGCATTCGCGCCGCACGGCGTCGTGCATCGACTCGCCGGGCCGCGGGTAGTACCACGGGCGCTTCCACTGCCCGACGTTCTCGAACTGGGCGCCGTGCTCGACGTGCCACGGGTGGATCGTGGTGACGCGCACGGGGTCGTGCAGCTCGCCGCGGTGGCGCCCGGCCAGCGCGGCGAACGGCACCGGCGTGTACGGCGGCCGGAACGTCGTGGGGCGCTGCGTCGCCAGGTCGATGCCGAGGGCCTCGGCGGTGATGCCGGCGGCGAGCACGCCGGACGTCTTGCCCTGGTCGTGCGCGGTGCCGATGGTCGTGTAGCGCTTGATGTGCTCCAGCGACCGCAGTCCGGCACCGGTGGCGCGCAGAACGTCGGACACGGTGGCGTCGCGCTGCTGGTCCACGAACCGCGTGTCCACTTGCGCCTCCGGGGCGGGCACCTGCCAGAGCACCATCGTCTCCGGCAGCCCCTCCCCCGCGGCGGCCCCCACGACGCTCACGTCCGGGAGTGAGCCGTCCGGGACGTACGCACCCAGCCCGGCGTCGTACCGGAGGGTGCCGCGGGCTTGGCTGTAGAGGTGCACGACCGGGTTCCAGCCGCCGGACACGAGCAGCAGGTCGCACGGCACCCGCTCGCCTTCCAGCGAGCCCAGCTTCGCCACGTGGGCGGCGGTGATGTGGGAGCCGCCGTCGGTGCCGATGACGCCGTAGCCCTCGCGGGCGTCGACGATCCGCACGATCTCGGCGCCGGCCGCGGCCAGGTCGGAGGCGGCGTCGAGCGCGGAGTCGTTGGTGGTGAACACGACCACCCGCCGCCCGGCCAGGACGCCGTAGCGGTTCAGGTACGTGCGCGCGGCCCCGGCGAGCATGATGCCCGGGCGGTCGTTGTCCGGGAACACGATCGGCCGCTCGTGGGCGCCGGTCGCGATGACGATCCGCTTCGCCCGGATCCGCCACACGCGCTGCCGCGAGATCCGTTCGGGCGCGGCGGGCTCGCCCCGGCGCTCCAAGGCCAGCACGAACCCGTCGTCGTAGACGCCGAACGCCGTGGTGCGCGAGAGGAACCGGACGCCATCGGGAGCTTCGCCGCCGGGCTGGTCGTCCACGAGCAGGACCCGGCCGGAGGCGGCGCGGGCGGCGGCGAGCCCGGCGGGGCCGGCGCCGATGACCAGGACGTCGCAGTGGGCGTGCTTGGCGTCGTACCGCGCCGGGTCCGGTTCGGTGGCGAGCCGGCCCTGACCGCGCAGGCCGCGGGCCGCCAGGCCGTCGTACAGCTCGACCGTCGTCGCCGACAGCATCGGCTCCGGGAACGGCTTTTCGATCTGCACCAAGGCGTTCGAGTCCTCGACGCCGGCGGCGAAGATACCGCGCGGCCGCCCGTGGGTGATGCTGGTCGCAACCTGGTGGATGCCGTTGGCCAGCAACGCTGACGCCAGGGTGTCACCGAGGAAACCGGTCAGCTCGCGGCCGTCGAAGGTGAACTTGAGCGGGACGCCGGAGAGCCGGGTCATGAGATCACCGGCCGGGGCTCGTCGAGGCGGTAGACCGCCTTCAGGTCGTGGGTGCGGGTGTCGCGGACGGCGTTGAACCACCGGCGGCAGCCCGCGGAGTGGCTCCAGCGCTCGGCAAACGGTCCGCTCGGGTTCTCGCGGAAGAAGACGAACTTCGCCCAGTCCTCATCGGACAGTGCCGACGGGTCCGCCGGGTAGGCGACGTGTGCTTGGCCGCCGTAGTGGAATTCGGCTTCCTCGCGTGGCCCGCACCACGGGCACGGAATGAGCTGCATCAAGGGCTCCTAGTGGGCCACGGCGGCGGCGCCGTGCTCGTCGACGAGGGCACCGGTGGTGAACCGGTCGAGGGTGAAGGGTTCGGCGTACTCGTGCGGCTTGCCCCGCGCGATGGTCGCGGCGAAGACGTCGCCGACCCCGGGCGTGGCCTTGAAGCCGCCGGTGCCCCAGCCGCAGTTGAGGAACAGGTTCTCCACCGGGGTGAGCCCGACGATCGGCGACGCGTCCGGGCTGACGTCGACGATCCCGGCCCACGTCCGCAGCAGGTGCGCCCGCGCGAACACCGGGAACAGCTCGAGCGCGGCCGCCATCTGCTCCTCGATGATGTGGAACGAGCCGCGCTGGCCGTAGCCGTTGTAGCTGTCGATGCCCGCGCCCATCACGAGTTCACCCTTGTGCGCTTGGGAAACGTAGACGTGCACGGCGTTCGACATGACGACCGTCGGGTGGATCGGCTCCAGCAGTTCGGAGACCAGCGCCTGCAACGGGTGCGACGTCAGCGGCAGGTCCAGGCCGACCATGCGCGCCAGCACCGACGTGTGCCCGGCCGCGCACAGCGCCACCTTCCCCGCGGCGATCCGGCCCCGCGTCGTCTCGACGCCGGCGACCCGGCCGTCCACTGTGGAGATGCCGGTGACCTCGCAGTTCTGGATCAGGTCCACGCCCATTTCGTGCGCGGCTCGGGCGAAACCCCAGGCCACGTAGTCGTGCTTGGCGATGCCCGCGCGGGGCTGGAAGGTCGCGCCGAGCACCGGGTAGCGCACGTCCGGCGCGGTGTTGACGATCGGGCAGAGCTCCTTGACGCCGTCGGCGTCCACCCACTCGGCGTCGATGCCGTTGAGCTTGTTGGCTTCGACGCGGCGGACGCTGTCGCGGACGTCCTGCAGGCTGTGCGCCAGGTTCAGCACCCCGCGCTGGCTGAACAGGATCGGGTAGCCGAGGTCCTCTTCGAGCCCTTCCCACAGCTTGAGGGAGTGCTCGTAGATGCCGGAGCTCTCGTCCCAGAGGTAGTTGGAGCGGATGATCGTGGTGTTGCGGGCCATGTTCCCGCCGGCGAGCCAGCCCTTCTCCAGGACGGCGATGTTCGTGATGCCGTGCACCTTGGCCAGGTAGTACGCGGTGGCGAGCCCGTGCCCGCCGCCGCCGACCACGACGACGTCGTAGGTCTTCTTCGGCTCGGGGTCGTCCCACAGGAAGTCCGGGTGCTCCGGCAGGTCGGTCATCGGGTCTCCTCCGAGGGGTACAGCGGGAACGCTTCGGCGAGCGCGGTGACGCGGGCCCGCAGCCGTTCGACGTCGCGGCCGGGCTTGAGCGCCTCAACGATGACGTCGGCGGCCTCGCGGAACTCGGCGTCCCCGAACCCGCGGGTGGCCAGCGCCGGGGTGCCGATCCGCAGGCCGGAAGTGACCATCGGCGGCCGCGGGTCGAACGGGACGGCGTTGCGGTTCACCGTGATGCCGACCTCGTGCAGCCGGTCCTCGGCCTGCTTGCCGTCCAGCTCGGAGCCGCGCAGGTCGACGAGCACCAGGTGGACATCGGTGCCGCCGGTCAGCACCGAGATCCCCGGCTCGGTCAGCAGCCGCCCGGCCAGGATCTTCGCGCCACGCACGGTCCGCTGCTGGCGTTCGGCGAACTCCGGCTCGGCCGCCATCTTGAACGCGACGGCCTTGGCCGCGATGACGTGTTCGAGCGGGCCACCCTGCTGACCGGGGAAGACGGCGGAATTGACCTTCTTGGCCAGGCCCGCGTCGTTCGTCAGGACCACGCCGCCGCGCGGGCCGCCGAGGGTCTTGTGCGTGGTCGTCGTCGTGACGTGCGCGTGCGGGACCGGCGAGGGGTGCAGGCCCGCCGCGACCAGGCCGGCGAAGTGCGCCATGTCGACCATCAGGTACGCGCCGACCTCGTCGGCGATCTCGCGGAAACGGGCGAAGTCCAAGTGCCGGGGGTACGCGGACCAGCCGGCGATGATCAGCTCGGGCCGGTGCTCACGCGCCAGCCGCGCGACCTCGGCCAGGTCCACGCGGTAGTCCTTTTCGGACACTTCGTACGCGGCGACGTCGTAGAGCAGGCCGGAGAAGTTGATCCGCATGCCGTGCGTCAGGTGCCCGCCGTGGGCGAGCGAGAGGCCGAGGATCTTGTCGCCCGGCTTGAGCAGCGCGGCCATCGCGGCGGCGTTGGCCTGGGCGCCCGAGTGCGGCTGGACGTTGGCGAAGCCCGCGCCGAACAGGGCCTTGACCCGGTCGATGGCCAGCGATTCGAGGACGTCGACGTGCTCGCAACCGCCGTAGTAACGGCGGCCCGGGTAGCCCTCGGCGTACTTGTTCGTGAGCACCGAGCCCTGGGCCTGCAGCACGCTGAGCGGGGCGAAGTTCTCGGAAGCGATCATCTCGAGCGTCGTCCGCTGCCGGTGCAGCTCGGCACCGATCGCTTCGGCCACTGCCGGGTCGTAGTCGGCCAGGGACCGGTTGAGCGCTGAGCCGAGCGTCGCGGTCATGGCGAACCTTTCGTGGTCGACTTCTGATATATCAATCGTCGATGTAGGCTAAGCGGCGTGCACCCCCAGGTCAATCCCCCCTCACTGGCCGAACAGGCGTACCAGTTCGCCCGCGACCGGCTCGTCATGCTCGACATCCCGCCGGGCTCGCCCATCAACGAAGAGGAGCTCGGCACCGCGCTCGGCATGGGCCGCACGCCGATCCGCGAGGCGCTCAAACGCCTGGAGTCCGAGCGGCTGGTCGTCGCCTACCCGCGGCGCGGGACGTTCGCCACCGACGTCAACATCTCCGACCTCGCGCACATCTCCGAGGTCCGGCGCACCCTGGAGCCGATGGCGACGGCCGCCGCGGCCGGTCGCGCGACCGCGGCCGACCGCGCGACCCTGACCGAGCTGCGCGCGCGGCTCGACGCCGGCGTCCCGGCCGGGGACAACGCGGAACTGCTGCGCACCGACCTCGCCCTGCACCGGGCGATCTACCGGTGCGTGCACAACCCGTTCCTCGAGGACACCCTGATCCGGTACGACAACCTCGCGACCCGGATCTGGGGCGTGTTCGTACCCCGGCTGTCCGGGATGGCCGGCCACGTCGACGAGCACGTCCCGCTCCTCACCGCGATCATCGAGGGCGACGCCGAGAAGGCGGCCGCGCTGACGCTGGCGCACGTCACCGGGTTCGAGGCCGCCATCCGGGCACTGATCTAGCGGCTCAACCGCCCGCGGACCCAGTCGTGGAACTCGCCGATGTGGTGCTCGCTGGGCACGAGCACCCCGCCGTTGACGTAGGAGCGCGAGTCCATCGCGAGCTGGCAGCGTTCGCACGCCTCGAAGTCCTGCAGGTTGACGCGGTGGAAGAGCTCGACCGAGCGGGAAAGGTCTCGGCCGGACTCGACGACGCCGGGCAGGTACAGCCAGTCGCACCGCACCAGCGTCCGGTCCGGGGCCAGCGGGAACATCCGGTGCAGGATCACGTGGTCCGGCACCAGGTTGACGAACACCTGCGGGCGGATGGTGATGGCGTAGTACTTGCGGTCCTGCTCCGCGGTGACACCGGGGAGGCGGTCGACGCCCTCGCTGCCGTCGATGGTGAAGCCCCGGACGTCACCGCCGAACTCGGCGCCGTGGCCGACGTAGTACTGCGCGGCGTACCCGTCGGCGAACTCCGGGAGGACCTCGGTGAGCTCGGGGTGGATCGTCGCGCAGTGGTAGCACTCCATGAAGTTCTCGATGATCTGCTTCCAGTTCGCCTTCACGTCGTAATCGATGCGCTTGCCGAGGGCGAGGCCGTCGACGCCGTACGCCTCGATCGCCTCCGCGCCGCCGAGCCGTTCGGTGACCGCGGCGACGACGCTGCCGTCGAACGGCGGCGGCTCGTCGGCCAGGCAGACCCAGGCGTAGCCGAGCCACTCGCGCAGGTGGACCTTCGTGAGGCCGAACTCGGTGCGGTCGACGTCCGGCATCCCGGTGAGGTTGGGCGCGGCGACCAGCTTGCCGTCGAGCCCGTACGTCCAGGCGTGGTACGGGCACTGGAAGGCGCGCTTGACCGTCCCGCTTTCCGCCGTGCACAGCCGGGCGCCGCGGTGGCGGCAGACGTTGAGGAACGCGGTGAGCTTGCCGTCGCGGCCCCGTGAGACGAGCACGCTCTCCTTGCCGACCTGCACGGTCTCGAACGCCCCGGGCCCGGCGAGGTCGGCGCTGCGCACGGCGCAGAACCAGTCCGCCTCGAAGATCTTCGCCTGTTCGAGCGCGAAGATCGCCGGGTCGGTGTAGGCGGCACCCGGCAGCGTGGCGAGCAGGCTCGGCGGGAGATCGATTGCGGTCACCGGCGTGGTCCTCTCCGCGGATCAGTTCGGGAGTTGCGCAGAACGCGTCTTGTTGCTCACTCCGGAACAGAGTGACTGCCACCACGCGCGGCTGTCAACCCTGTGGACGAGCCGCACTTTCACGTGAAAGTGCGGCTTATCCACAAGCGGCGGGGCCGTTGATCGCCCGGCGGAACAGGGTTTCGACCTCCGCGCGGTCCGGGCGGGGGTCGGCCAGCGCCAGCTGCATCAGGAGGCCGCAGAACAACCCCGCCAGGAGCCGGCCGGTGAGCGGGTCCGTGCGGCTGCCGAAGAACGCGATGAGCGCCTCGTCCCAGGCCGCGCTCGCCTTGCGCAGCGCCGGCCGGTGCAGCGCGGCGACGTACAGGTCGTACTCGACGACGGTGTCGCGGTACTGCTCGTTGATGTAGCCCATGACCAGGTCGGCGAGCGCCGCGGCGAAGTCGGCGTCCGGCGGGAGCGCCGACTCCCACTCCTTCAGCGCGTGGACGTTCTTCTCGGCCGCCTCGTGCAGGGCGACCTCCAGGAGGTCGTCCAGCGTCGCGAAGTGGTAGGTCGTCGAGCCGAGCGGGACACCGGCCGCCGCCGCGACCGAGCGGTGCGTGACCCCGTCGATCCCCCGCTGGGCGACGACCTCGATCGCCGCCTTGGCGATCCGGGCCCGCCGGTCCGGGTCGTTCGGACCGCGGCGCCTCGTCGCGCCGGGTTCACTCTTCGCCATCGAGCCCCCTTGTGGACATCTGTACACGCTTCGCGTACAAATGTACGCACTCCAGACACCCAGCAGCCACTACCGATCCGGGAAGGGCGGCATGACGGACCGTTACCTCGACGTACTCAACCCCGCGACCGGCGAGGTGATCGAGCAGGTCGCCGTAGCCGGGCGCGAGGAGGTCGACGCCGCCGTGCAGGCCGCGCGGAGAGCCTTCGACGAGGGCCCGTGGCGGCGGACGACCGCCACCGAGCGTGGCGAACTGCTCCGCCGCGTGGCCGGCCTGCTGGTCCGCGACCGCGAGGAACTGGCTCGCACGGAGAGCCTCGACACCGGCAAGACGCTGGGCGAAGGCCGCATCGACATCGACGACGTGACGAACGTCTTCCGCTACTACGCCGACCTCGCGGACAAGGACGCCGGCCGGCTGGTCGACGCCGGCAGCGCGACCGTCGTCAGCCGGGTCGTGCACGAGCCCGTCGGCGTCTGCGCGCTGATCGCGCCGTGGAACTACCCGCTGCTGCAGATGTCCTGGAAGGTCGCGCCCGCCCTCGCCGCGGGCAACACCGTGGTGCTCAAGCCCAGCGAGGTCACGCCGCTGACCACGATCAAGCTGGTCGCCCTGCTCGACGAAGCCGGCGCGCCGCCCGGCGTCGTCAACCTGCTGCTCGGCCCGGGCCACGTCGGCGCGGCGATGGTCGAGCACCCCGCCGTCGACCTGGTCTCCTTCACCGGCGGCTACGCGACCGGCGAGAAGATCATGGCCGCCGCCGCGAAGGGCGTCCGCCGGGTCGCCCTCGAACTCGGCGGCAAGAACCCGAACGTGGTCTTCGCCGACGCCGACTACGACACCGCCCTGGACTACGCGCTGATGGCCGCGTTCGTCCATTCGGGACAGGTCTGCTCGGCGGGCGCGCGCCTGATCGTCCAAGAGGGAATCCATGACCGGTTCGTAGCGGACCTCGCCGCACGCGCCGACAAGATCCGGGTCGGCAACGGCCTGGACCCGGAAACCGAGACGGGCCCGCTCGTCTCGGCGCAGCACCGCGCCAAGGTCGAGGGCTACCTCGAAAGCGCTGTCCGGGACGGCGCCCGGCTCCGGGCGGGCGGCAAGCGGCCCGAAGGACCGGAGTACGAAAACGGTTTCTTCCTGCGCCCCACCGTGTTTTCCGACTGCACCAGGGACATGGCGATCGTCCGGGAAGAGGTCTTCGGCCCGGTCGTCACCGTGGAACGCTTCGCCGAAGAGGCCGACGCGATCGCGCTGGCCAACGACACCGAGTACGGGCTCGCCGGAGCCGTGTGGACGTCCGACGCGTCCCGCGCCCAGCGCGTCGCCGGGGCCCTGCGCCACGGCACCGTGTGGATCAACGACTACCACCCCTACCTGCCGCAGGCGGAGTGGGGCGGGTTCGGGAAGTCCGGCATCGGCCGCGAGCTCGGGCCGTCCGGGCTCGCGGAGTACCAGGAGAGCAAGCACGTCTACCAGAACATCGATCCCGTTCCGCAGCACTGGTTCAAGGGATGACTCCCACCACGTGAGGACGCCACGATGACCACACAGGAAAAGCCGGACGCCGCCCCCGACGACAGCTCCGACCTCGAAAAGTTCGGTTACCGGCAGGAACTCGAACGCTCCCTCGGCTCCTTCTCCAGCTTCGCCGCCGGGTTCTCCTACATCTCGATCATGACCGGCGTGTTCCAGCTGTTCTTCTTCGGCTTCGGCGCGGGCGGGCCGGCGTTCATCTGGACCTGGCCGCTGGTCTTCCTCGGCCAGCTCGCCGTCGCGCTCTGCTTCGCCGAACTCGCGGGCCAGTTCCCGCTCGCCGGCTCGGTGTACCAATGGGCGAAACAGATCGCGAAGCCCGCGACGTCGTGGCTGGCCGGCTGGATCATGATCATCGGCGCGATCGTCACGGCCGGCGCCGTCGCGGTCGCCTACCAGATCATCCTGCCGCAGGTGTCGACCGTGTTCCAGATCGTCGGCAGCGACTCCGACGCCGGGCTGACGTCGACACCGGGCGGCGCGCAGAACGCCATCATCCTGGCGCTGGTGCTGGTCGTGTTCGCCACGATCGTGAACGTCATCGGCGTCAAGCTGATGGCGAAGATCAACAACTTCGGCGTCGCGGTGGAGCTGTCCGCCGTCATCCTGCTGATCATCGCGCTGGCGATCCACATCAAGCGCGGCCCGCAGGTGGTCTTCGAGACGCACGCCACGGGTGACGGTCACTCACTCGGGTACCTCGGGGCGTTCCTGGTGGCGTCGCTGATGAGCGCGTACGTCTTCTACGGCTTCGACACCGCGGGCTCGCTCGCCGAAGAGACCACCCAGCCACGCAAACACGCGCCGCGCGCGATCCTGCGGGCGATCACGGCGTCGTTCATCGTCGGCGGCCTGGTGATGCTGGTCGGGATGATGGCCGTGGGCGACATCAACGCCGAGGAGCTCAGCACGTCCGGCATGCCGTACCTGCTGAAGAGCACGCTCGGCACCGGGCTGGGCAACGCCTTCCTGATCTGCTCGGCGATCGCGATCACGGTGTGCTGCCTCGCCGTGCAGACCGCGGCGATCCGGATGGCGTGGGCGATGGCCCGCGACGGCCGGCTGCCGTTCAGCAAGGCGATGGCGAAGGTGTCGCCGCGGTCGAAGACGCCGGTGCTGCCGGCGCTGCTCACCGGCGGCCTCACCGTCGTCGTGCTGCTGATCAACCTCGGCAACCAGCGGGCGTTCTTCATCCTGACCTCGACGGCGATCATCCTGTTCTACATCCCCTACCTGATGGTCACCGGCCCGATGCTGCTGCGCCGCCTGCGCGGGCAGTGGCCGCGTCCCGGGCACGGCCCGTACTTCAAGCTGGGCCGCTGGGGCACGCTGGTGAACCTGGTCGCGGTGCTCTACGGCGCCGGGATGACGGTGAACCTGATCTGGCCGCGCGCCGAGGTCTACGGCGACGACCACTGGTACTTCCAGTGGGGCGCGGTGATCGTCACCGGGCTGATCGTGGTCATCGGTGCGATCATGCTCTACGTCCGGCGCCGCACCTGGGGTTCGTCGCACACGAGCCCCGAGCACATGCCCGACAACGCCCCGGACACCTTGCCCGGCTGAGGAGGACGCATGAGTTCCGATACCTACGACTTCGTCATCGTCGGCGGTGGCTCGGCGGGCTGCGCGCTGGCGAACCGGCTCTCGGCCGACCCGGCGAACAAGGTCCTCGTCCTGGAAGCGGGCCGGTCGGACTACAAGTGGGACGTCTTCATCCACATGCCGGCCGCGCTGACGTTTCCGATCGGGTCGAAGTTCTACGACTGGGGCTACCGCAGCGAGCCCGAGCCGCACATGAACCGCCGCCGCATCTACCACGCGCGCGGCAAGGTGCTCGGCGGGTCGTCCAGCATCAACGGGATGATCTTCCAGCGCGGCAACCCGATGGACTACGAGCGCTGGGGCGGCGACCCGGGGATGTCCACTTGGGACTACGCGCACTGCCTGCCCTACTTCAACCGCATGGAAAACTGCCTGGCGGACGCACCGGACGGGAAGTGGCGCGGCCACGACGGTCCGCTGGAGCTGGAGCGCGGGCCGGCGTCGAACCCGTTGTTCCAGGCCTTCTTCGACGCCGCCGAGCAGGCGGGCTACCCGCGCACCGACGACGTCAACGGCTACCGGCAGGAGGGTTTCGCCGCGTTCGACCGCAACGTCCGGAAAGGACGGCGGCTGTCGGCGGCGGGCGCGTACCTGCACCCGGTGATGAACCGGCCCAACCTGACGGTGAAGACGCACGCGTTCGTGTCGCAGATCCTCTTCGACGGCACGCGCGCGATCGGTGTCGAGTACGCGCAAGGCCGGAACGCGCCGGGCGAGGTGTACGGCAAGGAGATCATCCTCTGCGGCGGCGCGATCAACAGCCCGCAGCTGCTGCAGCTGTCCGGCGTCGGCAACGCGGCGGACCTGGAGAAGCTCGGCATCGATGTCGTCAAGGACCTGCCTGGGGTCGGCGAGAACCTGCAGGACCACCTGGAGGTGTACATCCAGTACGCCTGCAAGCAGCCGGTGTCGATGCAGCCGTCGCTGGCGAAGTGGAAGCGGCCCTACATCGGCGCGCAGTGGCTGTTCCTGCGCTCCGGGCCGGCCGCGACCAACCACTTCGAGGGCGGCGGGTTCGTCCGGTCCAACGACGAGGTGAAGTACCCGAACCTGATGTTCCACTTCCTGCCGGTGGCGATCCGCTACGACGGTTCGGCGCCGACGGGCGGCCACGGCTACCAGGTGCACGTCGGCCCGATGTACGCCGACACCCGCGGCTCGGTGAAGATCACTTCGACCGACCCCCGGCAGCACCCGGCGATCAAGTTCAACTACCTGTCCACCGAAACCGACCGGCGCGAGTGGGTCGAGGCCGTGCGGGTGGCGCGGAAGATCCTCAACCAGTCCGCGCTTGACCCGTTCAACGACGGCGAAATCTCGCCGGGCCCGTCCGTGGAGACCGACGAGGAGATCCTCGACTGGGTCGCCCGCGACGCCGAGACCGCGCTCCACCCGTCGTGCACGGCCAAGATGGGCGTGGACGAGAAGTCCGTCGTCGACCCGCGGACGATGCGGGTGCACGGCACCGAGGGCCTGCGCGTGGTCGACGCGTCGGTCATGCCCTACATCACCAACGGCAACATCTACGCGCCGGTGATGATGACCGCCGAGAAGGCCGCCGACCTGATCCTCGGCAACACCCCGCTGGCCCCGGTCGAGCTGCCCTTCTACCGGCACGGCGAGAACTAGCCCGGACGTCGCAGCGCCCGTACCGCCATCCTCGGTACGGGCCTTCGACGTGCCCGGGTTATCCGTTAGCGGGTAACGAAAACTACCGGGGCGTACCCCTTGACGGCGCCTGGCCGGGGATTCAGACTTTGTTGCGGATCACAGTCGATGTTCCCCTATGCGCAACAGTCTCGGAGGACCCATGATTCGCGCATGCACGGTGGACGAGCTGCCCCCCGGTGAGTCCGTCCGGATCGCCGGGGCTCCCGCCATCGCGGTGTTCCACACCGAAGCCGGGGAGCTGTACGCCATCGACGACACGTGCACCCACCAGGACGCCTCCCTGGCCGACGGCTGGCTCGAGGGCTGCTTCGTCGAATGCCCGCTGCACGCGGCGATGTTCGACCTGCGCACGGGCATGCCGACCTGCCTGCCGGCGAAGGTCCCGGTGCGCACCTACCCCGTCCTCGTCGACGACGGCGTCGTCTACGTCCAGGGCGTGGCCGGCGAGGACGCCGCGTGAAGCGGGTCGCCGTCGTCGGTGCCTCGCTCGCCGGGGTCCGCGCCGCGCAGGAGCTGCGCGCGCAGGGTTACGACGGCGGGATCGTGCTGATCGGTGAGGAGCGGCACCTGCCCTACGACCGGCCGCCGCTGTCCAAGGCGTTCCTGGCCGGGACCGCTTCGCCCGCTTCCCTGGAACTGCTCGACGCGGGCGACCTCGCGTCCCTGGCCCTGGACTTCCGGCTCGGCGTGCGGGCGACGGCACTGGAGCCGTCGAACCGCCGGGTCCTGCTGTCGGACGGCGGATCGGTGCACGCGGACGGCGTCGTCATCGCCACCGGCGGCCGGGCGCGCACGCTGCCGGGCTTCGAGGGCGCTTTCGTGTTGCGGACGCTCGACGACGCCGTCGCCCTGCGCGCGGCGCTGGTGCCCGGGGTCCGCGTGGTCGTCGTCGGGGCCGGGTTCATCGGGGCCGAAGTGGCTTCGACGTGCCGCTCCCTCGGTCTCGACGTCGTCGTCGTGGAAGCTCTGCCCGCTCCGCTGGCCCCGGTGCTGGGCCCGGAACTGGCGGCGGTGTGCGCGCGGCTGCACCGCGACCACGGCACGGACCTGCGCTGCGGCGTCGCGGTGGCGGGCATGTCCGAGGCGGGCGTCCACCTGGCCGACGGTTCGCTGATCCCGGCCGACGTGGTCGTCACCGGCGTCGGCATGGCCCCGGCGACGGACTGGCTGGCGGGCTCGGGGTTGCCGGTCGGCAACGGCGTCCACACGGACGCGGGGCTGGCGACGTCGCTGCCGGCCGTGGTCGCGGTCGGCGACGTCGCCCGTTACCACGCCGACGGCGCCGGACGGCGGCACGAGCACTGGACGAACGCGTCGGAGCAGGCCCCGGTCGCGGTGGCGAACCTGCTGGCCGGGCGGACCACGCGGACGTACGAGCCGAGCGGCTACGTCTGGTCGGACCAGTACTCGGGGACGCTGCAGCTGGCCGGGCACCCGCGCCCGGACGACACGCTCTCGTTCGTCGACGGCGACCCGGCGTCCTCGTCGTTCGTGGCGACGTTCCAGCGCGACGGCGCGACGGTCGGGGTGTTCGCGCTGAACAACGCGAAGCTGTTCAACCGCCTGCGCCGCCAAGCCCTCCGGCGCCCGGCCGCGGTCTGACCAACCCGCTCTCGACGGCGAGCCGCACCAGCCCCGCGCGACGGCGCTCGCCGGTTTTGCCGCGGATCAGCTCGAGGAAGCGCCGCACCGTGCGCAAGCTCAGCGAGAGCCGGTCGGCGATTTCGTCATCCGTGAGCCCTTCCGCCACGGCCTGCAGGACCCGCAACTCCTGTGGGGTCAGCTGATGCTGCGCGGCCTGGCGTTCCGCCGCGATCACCGGCACCGCGGCGAACTCGGCGGGCACCGCGACTTCCCCGCGGACCACGGTCTCGATCGCTCGGACTATCGCGTCGGCGTCCGCGTCCTTGCTCAGCACCCCCTGCGCCCCCGCCCGCAACGCCTCCAGCGTGAGTTCGGCGGTCGCCCAGGCGGTGACGATCAGCACCCGGATGGCCGGATCGGCCGACCGGATCCGCGCGGCCGCGTCGATGCCCGTCATCCCGCGCAGGCCGTGGTCCATCAGGATGAGGTCGGGCCGCGTGTCCAGGGCCACGGAGACGGCTTCCTCGCCGCTGCCGGCCGTGCCCACGACCGTGTGCCCGGCGGAGTGCATCAGCTGCACGATCGCGTGCAGGTAGAGCGGGTGGTCTTCGACGATCACCAGTCGCACCGGGAAACTCGCGTCGGCGACCGGCTCCGCGGGCGGCTCGGCCGCCAACGGCCCCTGCGGTCGCCGGGCTTCGGCCCAGAGCGCGCGAAACCGGCCGATGTCGCCGTCGAGCGCCGACACCACGGCTTCCAGCGCCGGCCAGGTCGGCAGGGCCGCGCTCGCCAGCACGCGGTGGGCGGTGTCCCGGCTGACCCCGCCCTGCTGCGCGATCACGCGCACGCCGGGCGCTCCCGCGCGCAGGTACACCTCGTGGAGTGCGTCGACGAGCCGCCGGTGTGCCCCTGGCGGCACTTCCGGCTTGCCGACCACCGCCACGGCATCTCCTCGTCCAGCGTCAGACTACGTCAGATCCGGCTGCGCGCCGCCCGCCTCGTAGCGAGCAACGTGTGACAGAAATGGGAAATTTCGTCCGACTTCGTCAGAAACTATGGCAATTATGACGGCCGCTCGGGGAAGATGGCAAGGCCCCCTCGTCCGGACACCTGGAGCCGGTGATGAGCTTGGACCCCGCCCTCGCGGCTGCCATCGCCGGCGGTTCCGGTTTACCCGTGCTCATCTACGGCATCGCGCGGATCGCCGACCGGGTGGTGTTCCTGCTCGGCCTGCGCATGTTGCTGCGCCGGGCCAGACCCCGGGCCAGCGACGCCGTCCTGTCCGACTACATCACCCACCACGCCCCGCGTGCCCGCCGCCACCCGTCGGCGCCGCCCTAGCCGGACGGTCGTCACCCGAAGCCTCAACCGGGGTTTCAAAGATACGCTTCAGCCACATGGAGCTGACCCTCGACGAACTCCGCGCGCTGACGGGCTGGGCCGCGGCCTGCGCCGCGCGGGTCCTGCCGCTGTACGAGGCCCGCGTCCCCGGCGACGACCGCCCCCGCGCGGCGATCGGCGCGGCGCGGGCGTTCGCCGCCGGAGCCGCCCGCACGAAACTGCTGCGCACGACGGCCTGGGCCGCACTGGCGGCGGCGGGCGAGACCACCGATCCGGTCGCGTCTTCCGCCGCCCGGGCCGCGGTGGCCGCGGCCGGAGCGGCGTACCTGCACCCGCTGGAGTCACCGCACCAGGTGAAGCACATCGTCGGCCCGGCTCAGCACGCCGCGTCGGCCCGCGAGCTGGCGGGCGGCGACGCGGAGGCAGAGCTCCGCTGGGCCCTCGCCCAGGCCCCGCCGGAGGTCCCCGAACTGCTGCGCCGCTTCCCACCCGGCAAGCCGGGCCGCACCCGCCTCGGCGAACTGCACCGGCAGCTGGAGACGGCCCTGCGCGTCACCGGGGGCTGATCTGCCTGACGGGCGCCTTCTTGTCGCGGAGCATGCCCCGGACCGCGCGGACGACGGGGTCGATGCCCGTCCCCGCCAGCCGGGCCTGGTGGTCGGGGTGGCGGCCGTCGGAGATGCCGACGACGATCGCACTCCGGTCCCCGCTCGAGACGACCAGCCGGAACTCGTGCAGCAGCGTCCGCTCGAACCGGTGGTCGCCGTCGTCGGCGTCCGCGATCTGCGCGGTGACGCGGGTGCCCTCGCGGATCGCCGTCGAGACGGCCACCACGTCCGCGTAGTGGTACTCGTGGGTCTCTTCCTGGAACAGGCCGGCCACCCGCAGGTCGATCACGCACCGGTAGAGCCCCAGGTGGTAGTCGGTCGGGCAGATGACCAGGACGGCGTACTGCGAGAACCGCCAGACGCCGTCCCGGCCGACCACCGCCCCGGACGTCGGGACCGGGCCGGTGACGACCAGCGGCTCGCGCGGGGCCTCCTCGCGGAGGGGCTGGGCCAGCGGGTCCCAGTCCGCGGGCTCGAGTTCGAGGTCCTCGGCGGTCAGGTCGAGCCGGTCCAGCGCGCGGAGCCGGACCTTGGCCAGCTCGTGGTCGCGGATCTTGTCGATGATGGCGTCCCGCGGCTTGGGCAGGGCGGCCTCGCGGGCGTCGCGGTAGGCCTCGAACAGCGGGAAACCGCGCACCACGGCGACTCCACCGCCGATGACGAGCGGGATCCCGGCCGGCCAGGAACCCGCCATCGAGAGGGCGACGCCGACCAGGAGCAGGGCGGCCCCGCCGAGCAGGAACCCCCAGACGCGTTGGCGTTCCCGCTCGCCCGGTACCGGCGCGAAGTAGCGGTCGACGACTTCCCGGCGGTCTTCGCCGTAGTCGGAGCCCGTCATGCCCGCTCCCCCATTCCCTGGCTCTCGGCCAGGAATCGCCACACCCGGTTCTCCGTCGCGGTGACGTGGTCGAGGATCGTCCGCACGGCTTCGGGATCGGCCGCGGCGACGAGCTCGGCCAGCAGGCCGGAAACCGGCCCGCCGCGCTCCCAGCACCGCCCCCGGTCCTCGTCGGTCAGCAGCAGGAGGAGCCGGGCGTGCGGGAGGTGCGCGACGCGCCGGAGCCGGTCGCGCACCTCGGCCAGCTCCCGGCTCGACCTGACCCGGTGCGGCCGGTTGCCGCGCAGCAGCGCCAGCGCGAGGAAGAAGTCCAGCTCGGGATCCGCCGGTGCCGCCCGGGTGAGGTCCGCGACGGCGGCCTCGTAGTCCTTGCGCCGCAACGCCCACAGCCCGTCGGCCCGGAAGTCCCGCTCGGGTTCCGCGTGGTGGTGGACGTCGCCGATGTGCAGGTCGCCGACCGTGCCGGCTTGGACGACCGTGCCGTACACGACGCCGCGCACGGTGTTCCGCGTCTGGTATCCGGGCTGTTCCATGGCCCTGTAGTCGCCGGTGCCCGCCCCGGTGTTCCGCACCGGAGCAGAACCAGCCGAACGGACGAACGGGGCTAGAGCGCGAGGGCGTCCAGATCGGACTCCAGGCGGGCGCGCCAGGTCCACCGCCGCTCCGTCGTATCCACGCCCTCCCCCGCCGGCGGGCCCAGCGGCAGCGCCTGGTCCTTGATCTTGAACGTCACCCGGTACGCCAGCACCGAAGCCGCCGTGCGGATCCACGTGTCGCCGGAAGTTCCCGTCGGCGGAGCCACCCCCAGCGCGTGGCCGAACCACGTCGGCAGCAGCGCGTTCGAGCCCAGCGCGTCGGTGATGCGGGTGCGCAGGCGGACCTGCAGGTCGTGCCACGCGCGTTCGGCGCGCTCCAGCTGCGGCAGCACCCGCGCGTCGACCGCGTCCGCCTCGCGCAGGGCCAGCCGGGCCTGGTCCGCCGCGGCCTCCGCCGCCGGGATCTCCTCGTCCAGCAGCGTGCGGCGCCGGGTCGTCAGCGCGCGCAGCCGGGACTCCGCGTCGCCGCGGCCGCGGGTGCCGCGGTCGGTGGCCGCCAGGACGCCGATGACGTCCAGCAGGTCGGCATCGCACCGGGACAAGGCTGCCTGCACCGAAGGCAGCCGCGCTATCTCGTCGGAGTACCGCGCGCGCTGCTCCTTCGTGACGAGCTCCTTGTGCAGGTCGTCCCACCGCGCCGCCTCGGCCGCGAGCGCGCGCGTCTCCGCGCCGACGTCGTCGAGGTCGGCCTGCGGGACGCCGTCGGACACGCGGACCGCGCGCTCCAGCGCGTGCACCTGCTGCTGCAGCCGTTCCAGCCGGCGGCCGAGCAGGTCGATCCGGTCCTGCTGGCGGTGGGTGTCGCCGCGGTCGAGCTTCTCGGTCAGGTCGGCGACGTCCTGGCGCACCCGGTCGTCGGTCTCCTCGACGGCCGCGCGCAGCCCGTCGACCGCCGCGAACAGCTCGTCGAGGTCGCGCCGCGTCGTGTCGACGGGCTCGGCGTACTCCTGCTCGAACTCGGGGTCGTCGCCGTAGGTCGCGTAGCCGTGGCTCACGGGATCCGGCTTTCCCGCCATAGCAGCCCGGCCGTGGCCGCGACCCCCAGCGCCGCCAGGATCGTGCAGACCACCGACGGCGGCCACGGGATCAGCGCGCCCGCCAGCAGCCCGGCCGTCACGCTGCCCGCCCACGCCGCCCGCGTCCGCTCGCGGATGACGTCGCCGACGCGGCGGACCGGCGCGAAGCCGATCCACAGGCCCGCGGCGAACAGCGGGACCAGCGCGAGCAGCCACCCCGGCGAGAGCACCTCGAACAGCACGAGCGCCCCGGCGACCAGCGGCACCAGCACCGGCGCGGCGGCGAACCACACGACCGCGCGTTGCGTCGCCGCGTGCCGGGCCTCGAGTTCGGCGTTGGCGAGCCGGTGCTCGGCCTCGTCGAACGCGACCTCGGCGTCGAGCAGCCGGTGGGCGCTCGCGACGAGCCCGTCCATCGCTTCGACGTCGCCGGGCGGGGTCGCCAGCCCGTCGCGCAGGTCCTGCTTGAGCCGGGTCACCCGGCCTTCCGCCAGGTCGCGGTCGTGCTGGGCTGGAGTCGTCACGCGGACACCATAAGTGCCAGATCCGTCACCACCGGCCAACGCCGCCGGTGCGTCTACAAATCACCGAGGGCGGTGACGGGTGACTCCACGCAGTCGGCGACGAACCGCAGGAACCCGCCCGCCGTGCCGCCGTCGCACACGCGGTGGTCGAAGGCCAGCGTCAGCTCGCAGACCTTCCGCACCGCCAGCGCGCCGTCGACCACCCACGGCCGGTCGATGATCCGGCCGATGCCGAGGATCGCGGCCTCGGGGTGGTTGATGATCGCGGCCGAGCCGTCGACGCCGAAGACGCCGTAGTTGTTGACGGTGAAGGTGCCGCCGGTCAGGTCCGCGGGGGCCAGCTTCCCGTCCCGCGCGGTGCGGGCGCGGTCGCCGATCGCCGCCGAAAGGTCGCGGGTGGACAGCGCGCCGGCGTCGCGCACCACCGGCACGACGAGCCCGCGGTCGGTCTGCGCGGCGAACCCGAGGTGGATCTCGTCCAGCACGACGATCTCGTCGCCCTCGACGCGCGAGTTCAGCTCCGGGTACTTGCGCAGCCCGGCGACGGCGAACCGCGCGATCAGCCCGAGCAGGCTCACCGGCCGGTCCGTCCCGGCGTTGAGGGCCGCCCGCGCGGCGACCAGCCCGGTCGCGTCGACGTCGACCCAGACCGTGGCCTCCGGGATCTCGCGCCGGGACGTCGTCAGCTTGTCGGCGACGGCCTTGCGCACGCCGGTCAGCGGGATCCGCTTCCCCTTCGCGACGGGCTTCTTCAGCGCCGCCTCGACGTCCGCGCGGCGGATGATGCCGTCCGCGCCGGAGGCGGTGACCTTCGCGAGGTCGAGCCCGTTGTCGGCGGCCAGCTTCCGGACGAACGGCGAGATGACGCCGGGCGCCTTGGCCTTCGGGGCGGGTGCTTCGGGACGCCGCACGCGCTTGCGCCGCGTCGACGGCGCGGTGCCGTAGCCGATGAGGACGTTGCCGCTGCCGGCGGAGGTCGTGACGCCGGGCTCGGCGAACCCGCCGACGCTCAGCAGCGGCGCGCCGACCGGCAGCAGCTGCCCCGGCGTGCCGTGCAGCGCGGACACCACGCCGGCGAACGGCACCGGCACCTCGACCGCGGCCTTCGCCGTCTCGACCTCGACGACGATCTGGTCGACCTTCACCGTGTCGCCCACGTTGACGTGCCAGGTGAGGATGGCCGCCTCGGTCAGGCCTTCGCCGAGGTCCGGCAGCAGGAAGTCAGGCACCGGCCACCACCGGGGTGTCGTTCCACTGCAGGCGCGCGACGGTGTCGAGGATCCGGTCGACGTCGGGCAGCGTGTGCCGCTCCAGCTTCGGCGCCGGGTAGGGGATGTCGAGCCCGGTCACCCGCAGGACGGGCGCGTGCAGCTGGTGGAAGCACTGTTCGGTGACGCGCGCGACGACCTCGGCGCCGTAGCCGCCGAAGCCCGCGGCCTCGTGCACGACCACCGCGCGGCCGGTGCGGCGCACCGACGCCGTCACGGTCTCGTCGTCGAACGGCGAGAGCGAGCGCAGGTCGACGACCTCGACGTCCCAGCCCTCGTCCTTCGCGGCCTCCGCGGTTTCCAGCGCGGTGGCGACCATCGGGCCGTACGCGATGAGCGTGACGTCCTTGCCGTGGCGGCGCACCACGGCCTTGTCCATGGGCGGGCTCTTCCGGGCGAACGAAACCTCTTCGCCGGACCAGTAGCGCGCCTTGGGTTCGAGGAACACGACCGGGTCCGGCGACTCGATGGCGTCGCGGAGCAGGTCGTAGGCGTCCTGCGCGGTGCCCGGCGTGACGACGCGCAGGCCCGGCGTGTGCGTGTAGTAGGCCTCGCTGGAGTCGCAGTGGTGCTCGACGCCGCCGATGCCGCCGGCGTAGGGGATCCGGATGACCATCGGCAGCGAGAGCGCGCCGCGGGTGCGGTTGCGCAGCTTCGCCACGTGCGACGTGATCTGCTCGAAGGCGGGGTAGGCGAAGGCGTCGAACTGCATCTCGACGACCGGGCGGAACCCGCCCATGGCCATCCCGACGGCGAACCCGACGATCCCGGACTCGGCGAGCGGCGTGTCGAAGCAGCGGCTCTCGCCGAAGTCGGCGGTGATCCCGTCGGTGACCCGGAAGACCCCGCCGAGCGCGCCGACGTCCTCGCCGAACACGAGCACCCGGTCGTCGTCCTTGAGCGCGTCCCGCAGGGCGGCGTTGAGCGCCTGCGCCATCGTCGTCGTCATCAGGCCTCCAGCTCGGCTTCGAGCGCCGCCCGCTGGGCCGCCAGCTGGCGGGTCGGTTCGGCGTAGACGTGGTCGAACAGCGACAGCGGGTCGAGCTCGGGCTCGGCGTTCAGGGTGTCGCGGACGGTCTGGGCGAACTCTTCGGCTTCGGCGTGGCAGAGCTCGATTTCGTTCTCGCTCAAGGCGTTCCGGCCCTTGAGGTACGTCTCGAGCCGCCGCAGCGGGTCCGCTTCGCGCCACTTCTCGACTTCGCCGGCTTCGCGGTAGCGGGTGGCGTCGTCGGCGTTGGTGTGGGCGTCGATGCGGTAGGTGTGCGCCTCGACGAGCACCGGGCCCTTGCCTTCGCGGGCGTGCCTCACGGCGTCGTCGAGGACGGCGAGGACCGCGACGGCGTCGTTGCCGTCGACCTGCTCCGCGCGCATGCCGTAGCCGATGCCCTTGTACGCCAACGCTTCCGCGGCGCTCTGCTTCTCGAAGGGGACGGAGATGGCGTAGCGGTTGTTCTGCACGAAGAACACCGCGGGCGCCTTGAAGACGGCGGCGAAGTTGAGCGCCTCGTGGAAATCTCCCTCACTGGTGGCGCCGTCCCCGATGAGCGCGAGCGCGACGGCGTCCTCGCCGCGGCGCTGCATCGCGTGCGCGAGCCCGGCGGCGTGCAGGGTCTGCGTGGCGAGCGGAGTGCACTGCGGCGCTACGCGCGTCTCGGCCGGGTCGTAGCCGCAGTGCGCGTCGCCGCGAAGCAGCGTCAGGACTTCGCCGGGCTGGAGGCCGCGCGCGATGAGGGCGACCGAGTCCCGGTAGGTGGGGAAGAGCCAGTCCTGCTCGCTCAGCGTGAGCGCGGCGGCGACCTGGCAGGCTTCCTGGCCGGCGCTGGAGGGGTAGACGGCGAGCCGGCCCTGCTTGGTGAGCGCGGTGGCCTGGACGTCGAACCGGCGCCCCAGGACCATCAGCCGGTAGGCCGCTTTCAGCCGGTCTTCGGCGGGCTCGGCGTACCCCTCGTGCAGCTCGACGCGGCTCCCGTCCTCGGCCAGGAACCGCACCGGGGTCGCGGACGGCAACAAGGTCTTCACGGACACCACCTCTCGCAGACATATGATGCTGAAATGGTGGTTCTCGGCGGTGTTGTGTTCAAGGGTTCGGCAAAATGAGCGACAAACAGTCTTCAGCAGGGTCTTCCGGCGACCAAACGTCCACCGGTGGCCTGGCTCACGGCGGCCTTCCGGGACGAACGGCCCCGGCGCTGGACGACGTCGACCGCGCGATGCTGGCGGAGCTGTCGGCCGACGGCCGGCTGGCGGTGCGGGCGCTGGCGGAGAAGCTGCACATTTCGCGCACGAACGCTTACGCACGGTTGGAAAGACTGATGGCGGAGGGGGTGATCACGGGCTTCGGCGCCCGGATCGACCCGCGCCGGGCGGGGCTGGGGACGTCGGCGTACATCATGGTGACGGTCGAGCAGACGTCGTGGCGGACGATGGCGACGGATCTGCACGAGATCCCGTACGTGGACCACGTGGCGCTGGTGGGCGGGGACTTCGACATCCTGTTGCTGGTGCGGACACCGGACAACCAGACGCTGCGGGACGTGGTGCTGGAGCGGCTGCAGGCGCTGGAGGGGGTGCGCTCGACGCGGACGTGGCTGATCTTCGAGGAACTTCCCGGGTCGGTGCTGAGCTGAGCCGAACGGCCCAAGCGCACTCTCCGACACGCGGGCAAAACCGCTGCCCGCAAGCACCCTTGTCTTTCAGCACCCCACCGATTAGGCAGGACACCACGTGACCTCGTCGCCGGGCGACTCTTATTTTATGTCGAGAAATAACTACCCCGAAACCTATTGACGCCGCTCCCCTCACCCAGTGAGGATCGGCCGGTCCGCCGTTCATCGCAGAATGGACCAGACCATGGCCAGAAGATCCCGCGCGTGGTCCCGTGCGCGCCGAAGTTCGCTCGTCACGCTGATGAGCCTGAGTCTGCTGGGCGGGATCGCCTCGGCGACGCCGGCCCAAGCAGACGCACCCGCCCAGCCCGTGATCGGCCAGCCCGTCAAGGACAAGAACGGCTGCGCCAAGATCGAGAAGAGCCTCCCCACCCTCGCGGACTGGCCCAAGGTCGACAGCCGGTTCAAGGGCAAGGCCGACGACGAGGCGCGCATCGCCCAGATCCTCTCCGGGATGACCCTCGAGGAGAAGGTCGGGCAGATGACGCAGCCCGAGATCACCTCGATCACCCCCGACGAGGTCAAGCAGTACGCCATCGGCTCCGTCCTCAACGGCGGCGGCGCGTGGCCCGGCGGCAACAAGCACGCCACCCAGCAGGACTGGCTGAACCTCGCCGACGCCTACTGGAACGCCTCCAAGACCAGCCGCACCAAGATCCCCGTCATCTGGGGCATCGACGCCGTGCACGGCAACAACAACGTCTACGGCGCCACCGTCTTCCCGCACAACATCGGCCTCGGCGCGGCGCACGACCCGTGCCTCGTCCGCGACGTCGCCGGCGCCACCGCGCGGCAGATCCGCGCCACCGGCCAGGACTGGGCCTTCTCGCCCACCCTCGCCGTCGTCCAGGACGACCGCTGGGGCCGCACCTACGAAGGCTTCTCCGAGGACCCGCGGATCACGCGCTCCTACGGCTTCGAGGCCATCGACGGCCTCCAGGACGGCGCCACCAAGCGCATCGGCTACAACGGCGTGATCGCCACCGCGAAGCACTTCATCGGTGACGGCGGCACGCTCAAGGGCCAGGACCAGGGCGTCAACCCCTCCTCCGAAGCCGACATGATCAACATCCACGGCCAGGGCTACTACGGCGCGCTCGCCGCCGGCAGCCAGACCGTGATGGTGTCGTTCAACAGCTGGACCAACGCCGACCTCGGCATCAACGAGGGCAAGCTGCACGGCAGCGACAAGGCGCTGAACCAGATCCTCAAGGGCAAGATGGGCTTCGACGGCCTGGTCGTGTCCGACTGGAACGGCATCGGCCAGGTCACCGGCTGCACGAACTCCTCGTGCCCGCAGGCGATCAACGCCGGCATCGACATCGTGATGGTGCCCGCCGACTGGAAGGCGTTCATCACCAACACGATCGCCCAGGTGCAGAGCGGCCAGATCCCGATGGCGCGCATCGACGACGCCGTGACCCGCATCCTGCGCGTCAAGCTCCGCGACGGGCTCTTCGAGTCGCAGAAGCCGTCCGACCGCTCCTACGCGAACTCCGACGAGGCGCTGAAGGACAACTGGCTGGCCCGTGACGCGGCCCGCGCGTCGCAGACGCTGCTGAAGAACAACGGCAACGTGCTGCCGCTGAAGCCGTCCTCGAAGGTGCTGGTGGTCGGCAAGAGCGCCGACAACATCCAGAACCAGACCGGCGGCTGGACGTTGAGCTGGCAGGGCACCGGCAACACCAACGCCGACTTCCCGAACGCCACCTCGATCCTGACCGGGATCAAGCAGGACCTCGGCGACGCGAACGTCACGTTCGACGCCACCGGCAGCGTGGACCCGAAGGGGTACGACGCGGTCATCGCGGTCATCGGTGAGACGCCATACGCCGAGGGCGTGGGCGACCTGACCCGCAAGACCCTCGAGGCGTCGAAGCTCTACCCCGAGGACCTGGCCGTGCTGGACAAGGTCAGCGGCAAGGGCACCCCGGTCGTCACCGTCTACGTCGGCGGGCGCCCGCTGTACATGAACAAGGAGATCAACCGCTCCGACGCGTTCGTGGCGGCCTGGCTGCCCGGCACCGAGGGCGGCGGCGTCGCCGACATGCTGGTCAAGGGCAAGGACGGCACCGGCTACCAGGGCACGCTGAGCTACTCGTGGCCGAAGAGCGCGTGCCAGTCGCCGCTCAACCCGTGGTCCCCGGACTACGACCCGCTGTTCAAGCTGGGCTACGGCCTGAAGAGCGGTCAGCGCACGACGATCGGCCAGCTGGACGAGACCCCGGGCCCGGCGACGTGCGGCTCCACCGGCGGCGGCGGGACGGCGACCGAGGACCTGTCGATCTTCGACCGCACCGACGTGCCGCCGTACACGAGCCAGATCGGCTCGGCGGAGAACTGGGGCGGCACGGTTATCGGCCCGGACGCGACCGCGGCGCACAGCGAGATCAACGTCGTCCCGACGGACGTCAACGTGCAGGCCGACGGCCTCAAGGCGACCTGGACGGGCACCGGCGCGGCCCAGCTGTACATGCAGAACACAGCGGGCACGAACGACCTGCGCGGCTACCTCAACGCCGACGCGGCGCTGGAGTTCGACACGATCGTGCAGCAGGCACCGGTCAACCGGACGGTGATCAGCATGCACTGCGTCTACCCGTGCTTCTCCGAGGTGAACGCGACCAAGCTGTTCACCGACCTGGCCGGCGGCGCGAAGACGACGGTGAAGATCCCGGTGTCCTGCTTCAACAACGGGCTGGACTTCGAGCACATCAACACGCCGTTCCTGGTGTACACCGACGCCGCGTTCCAGGCGTCGTTCGCGAACGTGCGGTGGGTGCCGAACGGGGCGAAAGATCCTGATGCGAGACCTTGTTCGAGTTTGACCTAGGTACCGGACCGGGCCGGGAGCGCGAAGCTCCCGGCCCGGTCTTTTTCCCGGCGAAACCCGCTGGACGGGTGCTGAGCGACGCCGACAGGTTGGGGTGATGCCGACCGAAGCCGCCGCGCTCGCCGACGAACTCCTGGACGCGCTGGGCACCTGGACGCCGTTCGAAGCGACCTTCACCGGCGTTCCCGGGCACGACACCGAACTGCCCGATCCGAGCGAGGCCGGCCACGAACGGCTACGCGCCAAGGCCGCCGGATCCTCGCCCGAGCTCGGGCGTCGGCCGATCCGGACCGCGTGACGCTCGGCGTCGTCGTCCAGCAGGCGGAGGGCTTGCTCGCGCAGCTCGGCGCGAACGTCGTGGAGTTCACCCTCGCCGACCCGATGTTCGCGACCGGCATGACGCCGCTTTCCTTCCTGCCGCAGCTCGAACAAGCCGAAGACGACTTCCTCGCCCGGCTGGCCGCGTTCCCGGCGTGCTACGAAGCCCTCGCCGAACGCCAGCGCACCGGGCTGGGCGCCGGGCGGTCGCCCGTGGACCGCATGGCGCACCGCGCGGTCGGCTTCCTCGACCGTTTCCTCGAGCAAGAGAAACCGTTCCCGCACCCGCTGACCGGGCTGATCGCCGAGACCGGCTGGTGGCCGGGGCGGTCCGGCCCGCGCTCGCCCGGTACCGCGAGTTCGTCGCGACCGAACTGGCCGGGCACGGCCGCCCCGGGATCTGCGGGCTGGACGACGGCGACGCGCACTACGCCGCCCTGGCGCGCACGCACACGACCACCGACCACTCGCCCGGAGAACTGCACCGGCTCGGCCTGGACCTCCTCGCCGGGCTCGAGACCGAGTACGCCGAACTCGGCCGCCGCGTGTTCGGGCTGACCGACCCGGCCGCGGTGCGCCGCCGGCTGCGGACCGACGAAACCCTCCGCTGGCGCGACGCCGACGAAATGCTCGAAGCCGCCCGCGCCGCTGTCGCGCGGGCGGCCGCCGCCGCACCGGCGTGGTTCCCGCGGGTGCCGTCGGCCGGCTGCGTGGTCCGGCCGGTGCCGGCCGCGGACGCGCCGGTCGCGGCCGCGGCGTACTACCTGCCGCCCGCCGACGACGGTTCCCGTCCGGGCGTCTACTACACCAACACCCACGAGGTGCGCGAACGGGACCGGTTCATCGCCGAGACCGTGGCGTTCCACGAAGCCGTGCCGGGCCACCACTTCGCGGAATCGCTGGCGCAGGAGCTCACCGGGCTGCCGCGGCTGCGCCGGGTCGCGCTGATCACCGCCTTCCACGAAGGCTGGGCGCTCTACAGCGAACGCCTCGCCGACGAGATGGGCTTGTTCTCCGGTGACCTCATGCGGCTCGGCATGGTGGCCGAAGACTCGGTCCGCGCCGCCCGGCTGGTGGCCGACACGGGCCTGCACTCCCGGCGCTGGACCCGCGAGCAGTGCGTCGAGTTCCTCCGCGCGCACACCGTGCTGAGCGAAGCCGAGGTGCAGTCCGAAAGAGACCGGTACATCGAGTGCCCGGGCCAGGCACTGGCCTACACGACCGGGCGGCTGGAGATCGAACGCCTGCGCCGGTTCGCGTCACGGGCCCTCGGTGCCGCGTTCCCTCAAGGACTTCCACGGCGTCGTGCTGGGCAGCGGTCCCCTGCCGCTGAAAGTCCTGGGTGAAGTGGTCTGTGCCTGGGTCGCTCAGTGCTGCATGCCGTAGGACTTCTGGCACGGGTAGCCGTCGTTCGTCGCCGACCAGCTCGCCGGGTAGCCGTTCTGCGCCCACGCCGCGTAGGCCTGTGCGTAGCTGTACCCCCTCGCGCGCAGCCACTGGCACGGGGTCTGCCCGGCCGACGGCGTGATCGCGATCCACGACTGGGCGTTGATCCAGCCCGGCTGGGCGTACCACTGGCTCGTCGCGGCGACGCCCACCGGGGCCGCGGTCACCGTCTGCGGCGGGGGCACGTAGACGGTCTGCGGCACCGGCGCGGTCACCGTCGGCGTGCTCGGCGCGGTGACCGTCGCCGTCGAAACCGGTGCCTGGGAGGCGCTTCCGGCGATCGTGCGCGGCAACCCGCACGACGCCAACGCGAGCACGGCGGAAAGCGCCGCGACTGTCCGAAGTGTACGCATGGCGGTTCTCATCCCGTCCTGGTCATGTGACTCCCGACGATGACGCCGCCGGAAACGGTGTATGTGCCGGAGAAAGTGCGGGTCGTGCCGTCGGTCTGGGCCGCCGACAGGACGACGTAGACGGTGCTGCCGCGGATGTCGGTGACGGTCAGCGTGTCCCACGCCGTCGTCGCGAAACCGCCCGCGTACTTGGTGTACCCGCCGCCGCCCGCGATGCGGCTGCCGCCGAGAGACCACGCCGTGGCGAAGTCACGCCGGTTGATCGCGTCGTAGTACGCGATCACTGTGGCCGCCGCCCCCGGGTTTTCCCGTGGTGGCAACGAAACCGGCGGCTGGACGTACACCGGTGCGGGCACCGCGACCGTCGCGGTGCTGGTGACCGGTGCCTGGGGCACCACCGTGACCGGCACGGGCACGCCGGTCACCGGGATCCCGCACGCGGTCGCACCCAGCAGCACCAGGGCGGCCACGGCGATTCTGGTCGCGTTCACGGCCATCACCTTCTTCCGTGTCCGCTCCCTGGAATCGGGCGGCCGGCGGGATCCGCAACGGATCCGGCGAACCGCGACGCAAGCGTTATCCCGACAACTCTTGACGGGAAATGTCGTACGCGGTCATCGCGGCGGTCAGGTGGCGGGCGTCCGCGGGCCGCGTCGCGTCGTAGCCGGTGATCAGCTGGATGCGTCCGAGGCGGTAGGTGAGCGTGTTGCGGTGGATGTTCAACGCGGTCGCCGCCTCACCGCGGTTGTAACCCGAAATCACGAACGCACGCAGGGCGTCGATCAGGTGCGGGTGATCTTCGAGCGGCAGCAGGACGGCGGCGAGCGCTTCCCGCGCCGGGCTCGGCCGGGCCAGCTGGTACTCGATCGCCAGGTCCGCCAAGCGGTACAGCCGGGGCGCCCGGCGCAGGCTCTCCGCCAGCCCGAGGACTTCGCCGGCTTCGGCGTGCGCGGCCGGGATGTCCGCGAGCGTCCGCGCGTGGGCGGCCGCGGCGGTGCACGGGCGCCCGCAGACGCGGTCGACCCGTGCCGCGACGGCGTCGGCCGCGACCCCGGCGGGGACCAGGAGCACGCCACCGTCCCCTTTGAACGTCACCAGCACGCCGGGCTGGGTGTCCAAATCGGACCGAACCGCGCGGAAGAGGTCCGTCGCCGCGCGGGAACCCGCCGAAGCGGGCAGTGAAGGCAGGTGGAAGACGACGACGTCGTAGCTCTCGGCCAGGTCGATCCGGCGCACCGGACGGCCGGCGAGCAGGCTCGCCGCCAGGTTCTGGCGGTCCTCGCGCCGCTCCCAGTCGAGGTCGTCGCGCTCCTTCAGGTACGCCTCCGCCACCCGGGGCATCACCTCGCCGAGGAAGTCCAGCATCCGCGCGCCGAGCAGCGCGCGGTCGCCGGCCGCCAGGTCCCAGGCGACGCTCGCGGCCAGCGGGTAGATCTTCAGCACGGCGTCCAGCGGCAGGCCGTCGCGGGCCCGCTCGGCACCCCACGCGATCGGCAGCGCCAGCTCCGGCGCGGTCGGCCGGCGATCCTCGGCGACCGTCGTCAGGAACAGCTCGAACACCGCCCGCGCGTTGGCGACCAGGTCGCCTTCCAGCACGCTCGCCGGCAGCAGCCGGTACGCGGGGATCTCGGCGGCGCACTTCGCGATCATCGCGGCCGCGATCTCCCCCGCTCGCGGGAACAGCGCGTCGACGGCGTCCATGCCCGGCATTGTCACCGTGCACAAACGGCCAGGGCAAGTTTCTGCGCGTTTTGCCAGCAGACAGCGTTGATCAAGGAGCGCATGCTGTGCATGACAACCAGACGAAGGGACTTCGCAATGGCGCGGGGAACGAAACGATGGCTGGCCGCGATCGGCCTGGCGGGCGCACTGGCGCTGAGCGCGGCGGTCCCGGCCCAGGCGGCCGCGGCCGGGGGCAACAACGACTTCGCGTGCCGTCCGGGCGCCGCCCACCCGAACCCGGTCGTGCTGCTCCACGGCACCTTCGCCACCTACTACGAGGACCTGAACTTCCTCCAGGCCGACCTGGCTGCCCGCGGCTACTGCACGTTCTCCCTGACCTACGGCGCCTACCCCCAGTTCCCCTTCGTCGGCGGCCTCAAGCCGGTCGCGGAGTCGTCACTGGAGATCAAGAACTTCGTCGAGCGCGTCCGCGCGGCCACCGGCGCGGCGAAGGTCGACGTCGTCGGGCACTCCGAAGGCGGCCTCCAGTCGATCTACCTGGCCAAGATGCAGGGCATCCAGAGCGAGATCGGCAAGGTCGTCGCGATCGCCCCGCCGACGCACGGCGCCAACGCGTCCGGCCTGCTGACGCTGGCCTACACGCTGCTGGGCAAGAGCACGTGGGACACGATCGTGAAGACGATCGGCCTGCCGATCTTCGCCGACGAGCTGGACGGCGGCGCGGCGATCGTCGCCCTCAACACCGGCCCGGTCGCCCAGCCCGGCATCGACTACACGGTGATCACCTCCCGCTACGACGAGCTGGTGACCCCGACGGAGACGTCGTTCATCCGCGAGCCGGGCGTCCACAACCGCTACGTCCAGGACTCGTGCCCCTTCGACCCGGTCGGCCACATCGGCGAGGCGTACGACCTGAACGTCTGGCACCTGGTCCGCAACGCCCTCGACCCGGCTCACGCCACCCCGATCAAGGTCTGCGCGGTGGGTTCCCCGGGCTGAGTCAGCCCGTCGGCAAGCCGATCCGGTCGCGCTCGAGGCTCGCGCGCAGCCGGGACACGGCCTGGACGGCGGTGTCGTCGAAGGCGTCGCCGACCAGCTCGGTCAGCACCTCGGTGAAGGTCCGGCCGGCCGCCTCGGTCAGGCTCGCGCCTTCGGCGGTCAGCACCAGCAGGGACGACCGGCGGTCGGCCGGGTTCGGCTGCCGGGCGATCCACCCGTGCCGTTCCAGGCGGTCGATGCCCTTGCTGGTCGCGCCGATGCCGATGGCGAACTCGGCGGCCAGGTCGGCTACCCGGGCGCCGGGGTGTTCGCGCAGGTGGCGCAGGAATTCGTACTGCGAGGTGACGATTCCGTGCCGCTCGCGCAGCCGGTCGTTGAGCGCGTTGTAGAGGCGCGTCTCACAGCGGACGAGGTCGGAGAAGAAGACGTAGGGGTCCCCCGATTTAGATGCCACGGAATATACTGTAGCGGCATCTAAATCGGAGGACGACGATGAGCAAGGACCAACGCGCGAAGATCGACGCGATGCTGCGCGCACCGGCACCCGAGGGGCCGCGATCGGTCGAGGAGATCCGGTCGGGGTTCGCGGCGCTGATGGCCACGATGATCGTGCCGAAGGACATCCGGACCGCGGAAGCCACGCTCGGCGGCCGCCGGGCCCTGCGGGTCGAGCCGGCCGGCGGGCCGCGTCCCGGGACGATCCTGTACTTCCACGGCGGTTCGTTCGTGTTCGGCTCGCCCGAGACCGCGCTCTCGCTGACCGGGAACCTGGTGGCCAGGACCGGGTTCCCGGCGCTCTCGCCGGACTACCGGCTGGCGCCGGAGCACCCGTTCCCGGCCGCGAGCGACGACTCGCTCGAGGCCTACCGGGCGCTGCTCGAAAGCGGCGAGGACCCGTCGGCCGTCGCGTTCGCCGGGGATTCCGCCGGCGGTGGCCTCGCGGTCACGACCTGCCTGCGCGCCCGCGCCGCCGGCCTCCCGCTGCCGGCGGCGATCGTGGCCTTCTCCCCCGGGCTCGACGGCACCCGGACCGGCGAAAGCATGCGGACGAAGGCGGCCGCCGACCCGATCCTGACGCGCGAGGGCCTGGACCGCACGGGCGCGATGTACTTCGCGGGCCAGGACCCGCGCCAGGAGCTGATCAGCCCCGCGGTGCTGGCCGACCTGACCGGCTTCCCGCCGATGCTGCTCCAGGTGGGCACCAACGAACTGCTCCTGGACGACTCGACGCGCCTGGCCGCCCGCGCGCGAGCCGCCGGGGTGGACGTCGTCCTCGACGTCACCGCCGACGTCCCGCACGTGTTCCAGTGCTTCGCCGGGGTCTTGGACGAGGCCGATCAGGCCCTCGACCGCGCCGCCCTCTTCCTGACCCAGCACCTCCCGGGCTAGGCGAGGCCGATCGCGAAGACGTGCAGGTCGCGGTCCGAAGGCAGGGTCACCGAGGCGATCGTCTTGCCGGCCGGGGCGTCGAACGGCGCGGTCGCGTACACCGACGCCCCGCCGCCTTGGCCGCCCGGCTGGTTGCGGTGGTCCGCGCGGGCCACCAGCGTGTTGCCGAACACCGGGTCCGTGCCGCCGCCCGGGAAGACCCAGTCGCCGAAGGACAGGTCCGCGGTCGCGGTCGTGCCGTCGGTGAACGTCACCGTCGCCGACCCCCGGTGGTCGCCGTTCGAGGCCGTGCCGATGAACGACAGGCGGGTTCCGGACACCTGGACGACCTGCCCGGCCGCCGCCGCGTTGTCGGGACGTCCGGCCGGCGCCGCGGGCCAGGTGAACGTCGTGCCGGACACCGACGCCGGCTTGCCGCCGACCAGGCCGGCCGCGGCCAGCGCCTGCCGCGAGAGGCTGTTGCCGGCGCCGTCGATGTCCGCCGAACCGGCGTCACCGTCGTCGGAGATGCCCACGTTCGCGTACGCGGCCGCCAGGCCGCCCGGAGGCGCGACCAGCACGATCACCGAAGTCTTGCTCCCGCCGACGGTCACCGGCACCTGGTAGTACCCCTCGGCCGTCCCGGCGGCCACCGCCACGCTCAGCTTCGCCGTACCGCTCCCGGTCCGGTCGTCGAGCCGGACCTGCCGCGGCCCGGTCACCGACAGCCCGGCCGGCGCCCGCGTGGACACGTCCAGCGCCCGCTCACGCCCGGCGAGCCGCTGCCCGCTGACCGTGAACTCGCCGCTGGTCCCCGGCGCGACGGCGACCTGGTTGGTCACCGACGTCAGGTACGGCCGCTCACCGTCCCGATAGGACGGTGGCACCGAGTTCGACGCCCAGCGCTTGTCCGGAGTGGACACCAGCGAGAAGTCCAGCCGCCCGCCGTCCCGCACGGTGTTCGCGGGCAAGGACGTCCGGTTCCAGTCACGGCCGTTCAAGGAAAGCGAATGGACGTACGTCGCCGGCGCCTGCGGCGCCCGGATGTCGAGCGTCCGCCCGGACGGCAGCGACAGCACCGCCCGCTCGAACAGCGGGCTGTGCACGACCAGGTCCGGCGTCCCCGGCGTGGCCGGGTAGATGCCGAGCGCGGCCCAGACGTACCACGACGACTGCGCGCCGAGGTCGTCGTTGCCCGGCTCGCCGTCCGGGGTCGCGCTGAACAGCGTCGTCGCGATCTCGCGGACCACCTGCTGAGTCTTCCACGGCTGCCCGACGTGGTTGTACAGCCACGGGACGCCGAAGTCGGGCTCGTTGCCCGCCCACATGTACGGCTCGTTGGGGCCGACGTTCAGCTTCTGGAAGAACGTGTCCAACCGGGACGACACCGCGGCCGGGCCGCCCATCGCCGTCACCAGGCCGGCCGGGTCCTGCGGCACCAGCCACGTGTACTGCGCCGCGTTGCCCTCGTCGAACCCGTCCTGGCCGAACTTGCCGGGCGGCGGCGGGACGTACGCCGGACCGTCCGGGAAGCGCCCGTCCTGCCCGCGCGGCTGGAGGTGGCCGGTGAGCGGGTTGAAGAGGTTCTGCCAGTTCTGCCCGCGTTTCGTGAACTCGCGCGCGACGTCGCGGTCACCGATGCCCTGCGCGAACTGCGCGATCGCGAAGTCGTCGATCGCCCACTCCAGGGTGATCGACGCGCCGACGCGGGCGTGGTCGCCGCGGGAAGCGTCGTTGTTCGGCAGGTACCCGCGGGCCACGTAGTCCGCGATGCCCCGCCGTTCCTGGTACGCCCCAGGCGTTCCGTCCACCGAAGTCGCACCCTTGACCAGGTACTTCAGCGCCGTCTTGACGTCGAAGTCCCGCGCGCCGAACGCGTACAGGTTCGAAATCAGCGCGACCGAGCTGTCGCCGGTCATCTGCCCGGTGTAGTCGTTCGCCATCGGCCAGCGCGGCCACCAGCCGCCCTGGACGGCGTCGTTCGTCAGCGACTGAGCCATGTCGCCGGCTTCCTTCGGGAAGAGCATGGCGTGCAGGGGCGCGAGCGAGCGGTAGGTGTCCCAGTCGGAGAAGTTCGCGTACTGGTGGCGCCCCTTCGGCAAGGTCCGGATCTGGTCGTCGAAGCCGATGTACCGGCCGTCGGCGTCGTCGAACGTGTTGGGGTGCAGCAGCGAGTGGTACAGCGAGGTGTAGAACGTCTTGAGCTGCGCGGTGTCGCGGCCCGCGACGCGGATCTTCCCCAGCGCCTGGGTCCACTTGTCGCGAGTGGACTTCCGGACCGCGCCGAAGTCCCAGCCGGGGACTTCCGCGGCCGCGTTGGCCTTCGCGCCGTCGACGCCCACATAGGACATCGCCACCTTCGCGTGCACCGTGCCCGAGCCGAACGTCAGGTAAGCGCCCGCCCGCGGCGAGTCGACGCTGTCGGTGCCCGGTTTCACCGACGAGCCGTCCCACGTGCCGTGCGCGGTGAACGGCTGGTCGAACGTGATGTCGTAGAAGACCGTGTACTTGTTCGGCTTGCCGCAGAAGTTGCCGGTGGTCGCCGACCCGCTCACCTCGCGGTCACCGGTGACCTTCAGGGTGGCGGCGGAGTTCCCCGCCAGGCTGGCACCGCCCTTGACGAGCACCTGCGGCGTCGAGCCGGCCGGGTAGGTGAACGTCGCGAGCCCGGTGCGGGTCGTGGCGGTCAGCTCGGCCCGGACGTTCGAGTCGGCCAGCGTCACGGCGTAGTAGCCCGGCTCGGCCTGCTCACCGTCGTGGCCGAAGTGCTCGGTCCGGTCCCAGGGCGCGCTGCCGACGTCGCCGGTGACCGGCAGGATCGGCACGTCCCCGAACGCGTTGCAGCCGACCGAGGCGTGGTCGAGGCTGAAACCTCGGATCTGATCGGAGTGGTACTGGTAGCCGGCGTACGCGCCCTGGGTGTCCGGCGAGAACTGCATCATCCCGAACGGCGCCGCCGGGCCGGGGAAGTTGTTGATTTCGCCGACCGAGCTCCCGCCGCGACCGGTCCCGATCAAGGTGTCGACGTAGGCCGCCGGGTCCCCGACCAGCGGTGACAACGTTGTCGGCGTCGCCGCAGCGACCGCGGGCACCCCGATCACCGCCGTCGCGACCAGCGCCGCCATGAACCTGTACCGCACCCGGTGCCTCCCAGAGCCGACAGCCTTGTCATCCGACCTTTGCCTGCGCCGCACCTCCGGGTCAACACTTTGACAAAGACCTGGCTCGTGCCCTCAACGTATGAAGATCCGGTCAGGATCGGGTGGTGGCCGTGTCAGGGCGCCTAACCTCGACGCGGTGTGCGCACGTGTACTGGTCGCCGAGGACGACGAGAAGCAGGCCGAGGTCCTCCGGCTCTACCTCGAAAGCGAGGGCCACACCGTCGTGCTGGCCCCGGACGGCCGGGCGGCCCTCGACGAAGCCCGCCGCGAACGGCCCGACCTGCTGGTCCTCGACGTGATGATGCCGAAGGTCGACGGCCTCGACGTCTGCCGGATCCTGCGGCAGGAGTCCGACGTGGCGGTGCTGATGCTCACCGCCCGCGCCACCGAGGACGACCTGCTGCTCGGCCTCGACCTCGGCGCGGACGACTACCTGACCAAGCCGTACAGCCCGCGCGAGCTGATGGCCCGGGTCCGCACGCTGCTGCGGCGGACCGCCGGCCGGCGGGAACCACCGGACCCGGCGTTGCGGGCCGGCGCGCTGCGGCTCGACCCGGTCCGGCACGAGGTGTCGGTCGGCGGCCGCGCGGTGGAGACCACCCCGGGCGAGTTCCAGCTGCTCGAGACGCTGATCCGGCAGCCGGGCCGGGTCTTCACCCGCCGCCAGCTGCTGGAGCTGACCCGCGGCGACGACCGGTTCGTCAGCACCCGGATCATCGACGTCCACGTGCTCAACCTGCGCAAGAAGCTCGAGCCCGACCCGCAGAAGCCGGTCTACCTGCGGACCGTGTTCGGCGTGGGCTACAAGCTGACGGCGGAACATGACGCGTAGCTTCCCCCGGCGGCGCAGCCTCGTCGTCCGGCTCACCGGCGTCTCGCTGCTCATCGCGCTCGCCTCGATCGCCGCGACCGCGTGGCTCGCGGTGCAGACCACCACGCGCGCGATCCAGCAGGAGCAGGGCCAGGCGCTCTCCGGCGACGCGACGATCTACACCGAGCTGCTCGGCTACGCGGCGGCCAACCACACGTGGGGCCAGGTCGGCCCGCGGCTGAAAGCGCTGTCCGAGCAGACCGGCCGCCGGATCGTGCTGACCACCCTCGACCGGCACGTCCTCGGCGACTCCGGCGGCACCCCGGTCACGCTGCCGGTCAAGGCGACCGCGTCGGTCGACCCGCTGCACGTCGACCCGGTGCTGCTGCCGCAGGCCGGCACGAGCGGGATCGACCCGCGGGCGGCCGGCCCGTTCCGGCTGCCGCAGTCCGAACGCGACGAGCTCGCCGCCGTGGCCCGGAAGGCCACCGCCTGCCTCGCCATGGTCGGCCTTCCCAGCCAGGTGCGGGAGTCGCCGAGCGGGCGGGCGCAGCTCACCGGGCTGGACCCGCTGTCCGCTCGCTACTTCGCTTCGAAGTGCGGCCTGTACGAGCTGGCCGCGCCGACGCCGACCGAGGAAAGCGCGCTCCGCAGCCTCGACGAAACCGTGAACCGCTGCCTGCGGAGCCAGGGCGCGGACCCGGTGAAACTGGGCCTCGACCTGGAGGTCCTCGACGTCCCCGACCAGCGGCCGACCCAGGGCTGCCTCGACTCGGCCCGCCGCGAGCAGCTGACGCCGTTCGTCGCGCCGCCCGCGTTGCTGTTCACGCTCGGCCCGGGCGGGTCGCAGCTGCCGACGTTCACGCTGTCCCGGGAGAACCTGACCCGGATCCTCGCGGTGACCGGCGGCGTGCTGGTGCTGGCCGTCGCGCTCACGGTGCTGGTGGCGACCCGGCTGTCCCGCCCGCTGCGGGCGCTGACCGAAGCGGCGCAACAGGACCGCCCGGCGCCGGTCAAGTCCCGCGACGAAGTGGGGTACCTCGCGACCGCGTTCAACGACCTCACCGCGCGGCGGGAGCGCATCGAGGAGCTACGCAAGGCGATGGTCAGCGACATCGCGCACGAGCTGCGCAACCCGCTCAACGTCATCCGCGGCCGGCTGGAGGCCGCCGAGGACGGCCACCTGCCCTTCGACCACGCCCTGAGCGCGTCGCTGCTCGAGGAAACCGTGCTGCTGCAGCACATCGTCGACGACCTGCAGGACCTCGCCGCGGCCGACGCCGGGCAGCTCCGGCTGCACCCCGAGCCGCTCGACGCGGCCGAGCTGGCCGGGCACGTCGTCGTCGCGCAGGCCGACCGGGCCGCCGCGGCCGGTGTCGGGCTCACCGTCGAGGCCGCCGGCGACACCGCGCTGGCCGCCGATCCGGTGCGGCTGCGGCAGGTCGTCGGCAACCTGGTGACGAACGCGATCCGGCACACCCCCGCCGGCGGCCGGGTGACGATCCACGTTTCCTCCACTGTGGACGAAGTGGTGCTCGCCGTGGCGGACACCGGCACCGGGATCGCCGCCGCGGACCTGCCGCACGTGTTCGACCGGTTCTGGCGGGCCGAGAAGTCCCGCAGCCGCCAGACCGGCGGCAGCGGGCTCGGCCTCGCCATCGTGCGCCACCTCGTGCACGCCCACGGCGGCACGGTGACCGTCGAGTCCGAAGTGGACAGCGGATCGACGTTCACCGTCCACTTCCCCCGGGCGTAGCTTTCACGTGAAAGCTACGCGCCTAGCCTTTGAGGCCGCTTTGGGCGAGGCCTTCGACGAACTGGCGTTGCGCGATGATGAACACGACCAGCACCGGCACGACGGTCGTGGCCGCGGCGGCGAGCTGGACGTTCCAGAGGTGACCGCCGTAGACGTCGACGTACTGCGTCAGCGCCACCGGCAGGGTGAACATGTCCTTGTCGGTCAGGTAGACCAGCGGTTCCAGGAAGAAGTTCCAGGTGTTGAGGAAGGTGAAGATCGCCACCGCGGCCAGTGCGGGTTTCGCGATCGGCAGGGCGACACGCCGGTAGAGCCCGAACCGCGAAAGGCCGTCGAGCCGGCCCGCTTCTTCGAGTTCGCCGGGGATCGTGATGAAGAACTGGCGCATCACGAACGTCGCCAGCACGCTCGGCGCCCCGAAGATCGGGACGACGATGAGCGGCCAGTGCGTGTTCGTCAGGCCGAGGTCGTCGACCACCCGGAACAGCGGGATGATCGTGACTTCGCTGGGCACCATCAGCCCGATGAGGATCAGCGCGAACAGCTTCTCGCCGCGGAACCGGATGCGGGCGAACGCGTACCCGGCGAGCGAGGAGAAGAACATCGTGCCGAGCGTGACGAGCACGGCGATGTAAAGGCTGTTGAAGTACTGCCGCGCCAACGGGAAGCCGGTGAACGCGACCCGGTAGTTCTCCCACTGCGGCTGGTCCGGGAACAGCTTCGGCGGGTACGCGAGGACTTCGTTGGCCGGCAGCAGCGACGCCGTGATCATCCACCAGGTGGGGAACACGAACGGCACGGCCAGCACGACCATCACCGCGTAGCAGGCGATCTTCGCCCTACGACTCATGGAACACCCACCGCTTCCGCATCCGCCACTGCAGCAGCGTGAGCACGAGGATGACGAGGAACAGCACGACGGCCAGCGCGGAGCCGTAGCCGAGGTCGTGGTTGGCGAAAGCCTGCTGGTAGAAGTAGAACACCAGGACGTTGGTGCTGTCGGCGGGGCCACCGAGGGTCAGCACCTGGATCTGCGCGAACACCTGCAGCGCACCGGCGACGGTGATGATCGCGGTGAGCAGCGTGGTCGGGCTGATCATCGGCAGGATCACCGAGCGGAACCGCCGCCACGGCCCGGCACCGTCCAATTGCGACGCCTCCGTGATCGACGCCGGGATCCCCTGCAGCGCGGCCAGGAACAGCACCATGTTGAGGCCGACGTTTTTCAGCACCTGCACCACGATCACCGACAGCATCGCGGTGCCGTTGCCGCGCAGCCAGTTCGGCCCGTCGACGCCGATCGTCTGCAGCAGCGCGTTGACGCCGCCGTTGTCCTGCAGGAGGAAGTTCCACACGATCGTCCAGGCGACGAGCGTGACGACCACCGGCGAGAAGAAGACCGTGCGGAACACCGTGGTACCGCGCAGCTTCAGATTCAGCAGCAACGCCAGCGACAGCGCCAGCACCAGGTTGAGCACGACCAGGCCGACGCAGAAGATCGCCGTCGCGCGGGCGACCTTCGGCGCGGTCGGGTCGTCGAAGAGCTTGGCGTAGTTGCCCGCGCCCGCGAACGACGACGTCCCGGCGAGCAGGTTCACGTCCTGGAAGCTGTACCAGACCACCGCGACCAGCGGCGCCACGACGAAGGCGAGGAACCCGAGGGCTTGCGGGGCGATGAAGAGCCACCCTGCCAGTTCCTCGCGCTTCCTCGACGTCCACGTCATCGGCTCAGTGCCGGGTCGATGGCCTGGCAGACCCCGGCCAGCGCGGCGGGCACGTTCGCGTCCGGCTTCCACATCGGGTCCAAAGCGGACTGGACGAGCGACGCGATCCGCGCGCTGCCGGTGTGCGACGGCAGCACCGCACCGTTCTTGATCCCGTTCACCACCACGTTCTGCAGCTGGTCCTGGCTGAACAGCGGGTTCGCCTTGGCCAGCGTGGCCGCGTTGAGCAGGCTGTCGCGGGCCGGCGGGAAGTACTGGCCGAGCTTCGCCGAGTTGGCCGGGTTGGTGAAGAACGCGAGGAAGTCCGCCGCGGCCTTGGCGTGCTTGCCCTTGACCGGCACGCCGATCCCGGCCTGGCCGATGACCTGCGCGTTCGCCTTGGGCCCGGCGGGCAGCGGGACGATGCCCCACTCGAACGGCTTGGCCTTCAGCAGCCCGGCGCGGCTGATCTGCGCGATGGTCAGCCCGCTTTCGCCGGCGAAGAAGTCCGCCGTCGTCCCCGGGCCGGGCAGGGCTTTGTCGGTGAAGATCGCCTGGTGCAGGAACGTCATCGCGGACGTCATCTCCGGCGAGGCGAACCCGCACGTCTTGCCGTCCGGGCCCCAGGCGTCGGCGCCGAAACCGCGCCACACCGAGGCGAGCAGCACCCACTGCTTGTACTCGAACTCGCGGATGACCAGGCCCGCCTTGCCGGTGTCCTTGGCGGCGACCTGCGCGGCGATCCGCTTGGCGGCGTCCCACGTCCACTGTCCACTCGCGACCAGCCGGTCGGGCGTCTCGGTGATCCCGGCCTGGGCCAGCAGGTTCTTGTTGTAGAACATGCCGAACGGCGACGTCGAGAACGGGTAGGCGTACAGGCCGCTGTCCTTGGTCCACAGCTTCGTCGCCGACGGGACCAGTTCGCCCGCGTTGTACCCGGCGGCAGTGTCCAATGTGGGCTTGAGGTCGGTGAGCGCGCCGGACTGGACGAAGTCGGGGGCGTCGCGTTCCAGGATCCACGCGAGGTCCGGCGGGTTGCCGCCGGAGAGCTGGGTGGTGAGCGCGGCGGAGTAAGCGCTCGTGTCACCCGGGACGACGTCGAACTTGACCGACGCGACCTCGGGGTGGGTCTTGCGGTACTCGGTGGCGATGGAGTCGAAGAGGGCGAGCTGGTTCTTGTCCGTCGTCCAGACGGTCATGCGCAGTGCGATGTTCTGGTCGTCGCCGGCGCCGCCCGAGCACGCCGTCGAAGCCAGTGCGACGACGGACAGGGCCGCGGCGAGCAGCCGGATTCTCCGGTAGGCCACGATGCCTCCTGGTTATTCGAATTAGCAGGGACGGTAAGCGTCGCCCCCTGCACTGTCAACAGGCCACTTGAGCCTCAGTGGGAGTCTGTTGTGGAGGGTCCGGCCGCGGTGGCGCCCTCGTGGATCCGGCACGGCAGGAGCAGCTGGCGCGACCGGGGGTTCTTCAACAGCTCGACGAGCACGCGCACGGCGTGCACGCCCATTTCGTGGCGCGGGATGCGGAACATCGACCAGTCGGTCGCGGTGCTCGGCACGGCGTGCGCGTGCGGCTGCTGCGACGGGTCGGCGTCGCCCAGCACGACGAGCGAAAGGTCCTCGGGCACGGTCAGCCCCAGGTCGTGCGCGCACGCCAGGATGCCGTCGGCCATCGCCGAGCTCTCGACGAGCAACGCCGTGACACCCTCGTCGAGCGCCTGCCGCAGCGCGACCGCCGGGTCTTCGGCCAGGAAGACGAGCGGCGGACGGCGGTGCTTGCGCGCGGCGGCCTCGTAGCCGGCGCGGCGGTCGAGCGTCGGCTCGTTCTCCTCGGTGACGCTGAGCAGCCCGATCCGGCGGTGCCCGAGCCCCCACAGCCACTCGTGGACCTCACGGGTGGCGGCGACGTAGTCCGCCCCGACGTAGCTGATCGGCCCGGTCGGCGACTCGCGGCGGCCGACGAACACGAACGGGAACTGCTCCTCGACCAGCTGCGCGAGCTCCTGCGGGTCGTTGTGCCGGCCCAGCAGGATCGAGCCGTCGGCGATGCGCAGCCGGTTCGTGCCGGATTCGTAGATGCGGCGGCGCCCGTCGCGGCGGCCACCGCTGGTGAACAGCAGCAGGTCGAAGCCCTGCTGCTCGGCTTCCTCCTCGATGCCGAGCAGGAACGGCCGGTAGAAGTCGGCCACCCCGGACGGGAACACCGACTCGTAGGTGAAGACGCCGAGGATCTGGTTGGACCCGCCGCGCAGGCGACGGCCCATGATGTCCACGGTGTACCCGGTTTCGCGGAGCACCTGCTGCACGCGGTCGCGGGTCTCCGGGGTGATGCGCAGGCTGTCGGAGCCGTTGAGCACCATGGACACGACGGCCTGCGAGACGCCGGCCAGGCGCGCCACCTGGGCCTGCGTGACCCGGCCCGAACCCGCCGTCATCCGTGACTCCCTCCCGCCGTTCTCCGGCAGACCCTACCGGCGGCACGGTCAGTACCCCCGCACTTCCGGCCACCGGCGTTCCACCCCGGCGACGTCCAGTACCCGCGCGAAGTCCTCGAAGAGCCGGGCGTCCTCGCGCACGGCTTTCGGTTCGACGTCCTCGCCGAGGGCGAAAGCGGCGAGCAGCCCGGCGACCTCGCCGATGTTCCACTCCACGGGGTGCAGCCGGAAGCAGCCGTTCGTGATGTGCGTGGTGCCGATGTTCTTGCCGGCGGGCAGCAGGTTGGTGGTGCGGACGGGCAGCAGCGCCCCGAGCGGGATCTCGTACGGCACGCTGGCGACGTCGATGTAGCCGTCCCCGCCGGTCGACGGGTGCAGGTCGATCCGGTAGCTCCCGACCCCGACGGCGTCTTCGCGGCGCACGCGGCCATCGACGCCGAGGATCTCGGCCGAGACGTCGTGTTCGGTGACGGTCGTGACGGCCTTGATGCGGCGGGCTTCGCGGACGTACGCGGACTTCGCGAGCCCGTCCCTCGTGCCGGTGACGTCGGGGCGGAGCTTGAGCCCGGGGAAGCCGGTGCCGCCGTCGGCGCGGGGTGCCTCGGTCTGGAGCCAGTACAGGACGGAGAGGCTCAGCTGTTTGGCTTCCTCGTGCGCTTTCGCCACGTCCGCTTCGGTCGTGTGACCGGGGATGGTGAGCGCGGGCTTGAGCCAGTAGTCGTTGAGCGGCCAGTTGACGAGCGTGATGTCGGAGTCGAAGGCGCCGTCGGTGTGCAGGTTGCGGGCGAGGATGCGGCGGAAGGCCCACAGTTCCTTGTCCCCGGCGTCGGCGCTCTGGTCGGCGGCCACGGCGAGGGGGTCGCCGGGCGGGTTGGGGACGAAGGTGCGTTTGACCGGCTCGAGCGTCCGTGGGTCCGGGGCGACGAAACCGAGGAGCGGGCCGGGCCAGAAGCCCGGCTGGTAGTCGCGCCAGAAGCTGTACATCGCGGGCCGGTCGACGACGTGGTTTTCGCCTTCGTGGTGGGAAACCGCGAAGCAGTAGGTGATGCCCTGCAGGTTGGCCGGGTCGGCTTCGCCGGGGGCGTGGGGTTCGCCGTGCGTGCTCTTGGCTTCGGCGCCGGTGACGTGCTCGGTGCCGGCGAGCGGCAGGAGGTCGCCGTTCTCGGTGGCGTCGAGGACGTACCGGGCCCGGACGGTGAGCCGGTCGGGGCCGCTTTCGAGCGTCACGGCGTCGACGCGATCCCCGTCGGTGTGCACCTCGACGGGCCGGTGGTCGCGCAGGACGCGGATCCGCCCGGCACTGACGTGCGGCGCGAGCATGGCTTCGAGCACGGCCAGCGCCACCCGCGGCTCGTGGCAGAGCTTGCTGACCCGCCCGGCCCCGGGGTTGAGCTCCGCCCGCTTCGCGGCTTCGGCGCGGAGCGGGTAATGGCGGCGGTAGTGGTCGCGGATCCCGGTGCGCAGCTCGCGGTAGGTGCGAGTGGACCCGAACCGCTCGATCCACGGATTTTCGTCCGGCGGAACGGCTTGCGCGGTGAGCTGGCCGCCGAGCCAGTCGGTCTCTTCGGTCAGCACGACCCGGCGGCCGTGGCTCGCCGCGGCCAGCGCGGCGGCGACCCCGCCGAGTCCACCACCGACGACGAGAATCTCGGTGCCCAGTTCCGTCATGAAGCCTTCCCGAGGATGATAATTCGAATTACTACGCGGGTATGGTGCGCACGGGGAAGGTGACGAGTCAAGAGGCAGAACCGGACAGCGTGGTCGATGAAGACGGGCGCGGGCCGGATACGGGGGCCGCCGCGAGCGGGATCCGCATCAGTGTCGATGCGTCGCGGGTTCGTTCGCGGTCCGGGCGAACCTCGGACGCGTGACGCGAGAACTCAGACGGGCTGGTTGCCGATCAGCCTGGCGGCCAACCGCTTGGCCGTGCGGAACGGCTCCGCGTTCTGGGCGACCACCGACCGGACCGTGGCTCCCTCCAGCAGGAGCATCAGCTCGTCGGCCAGCCCGTCGGGCTCCCCCGCGCGCGTGACCTGCGCCCGCAGGTACCCGTGCAGCGCAGTCTTGTGGTGGCGGACGACCTCACGCACGGGATCGGCCGGGTCCGGGAACTCCGAAGTCGCGTTCAGGAACGCGCAACCGCGATACCCGTCGCGGGACGACCAAGCCTCGTAGGCGTCGAACACCGCCAGCACCCGCTCCCGCGGGTCCGGACAGGCCGCCGTGATCTCGTCGACCTGCTCCTGCCACAAACGATCGCGCTCCCGCAGGTACGCCACCACGAGCCGGCCCTTCGAACCGAAGTTCCCGTACAGAGCCGCCTTCGTCACGCCCGCCTCGGCGGCCACCGTGTCGACGCCGACCACGTGGATGCCGTCCCGGTAGAACAGCGTCGAGGCCGCCTCGAGCACCTTCCCCCGCGCGTCGCCGGGGCGAGTCCGGCCCATCTCGCCTCCATACCCTTCGGTCTACCCGAATACCTGGCCCAAGCCTAGCAGAGCTTGACAGTCAACAGACCGGTCTGTCTGATGGACCCATGGCGACCAAGACACGAGAAACGACGTCCTGGTGGCCCCTCGCCGCAGCCGGCGCGGGGGTCATCGCCCTCTGCTACGGGTTCGCGCGCTACGCCTACGGACTGTTCGTCCCCCGCTTCACCGAGACGTTCGGGCTCACCACCGTCGGCATCGGCGTCCTCGGCGGACTGTCGACCGCCGGCTACGCGGCGGGACTGCTCCTCGCCCCGAAGACTTCGGCACGCTCGGCCCGCGGCACCGTCCTGCTCGCCGGAGCGGCCGCCACCACCGGGCTGGCACTCATGGCGGCGGCCCCGCACGTCACCGTCTTCGCCGCCGGCATCGTGGTCGCCGGCGCCGGCGCGGGACTGGTCTCACCCGGCGTCGCCCAGCTCATCAGCGAGAGCGAGAGCGAAAACCCGGCCCGGGCCCAGACCTGGGCCAACACCGGCACCGGCCTCGGGCTCGCCGCATCGGCGTTCACCCCGCTCCTGGCCCTCGGCTGGCCCGTCGTCTGGGCCGCCTTCGCCGGCCTCGGCGCGGCCATGACGCTGCTCGCCTGGCGGACGCTGCCGCACACCACCCCCCAGCCGGCGACCGCCGGCAGCACGAACACCACGCCGCTCGTGCTCAACTCCGTCCTCATCGGCGTGACGAGCGCGCCCTACTGGACCTTCTCCGGCTCCCGACTCGCCGAAGCCGGACTGAGCCCGGTCGCCGCCACCTGGTGCTGGTTCGCGATCGGGGTGGCCGGGCTGCTCGGCGGGCTCGCCGGCCGGGTCGCCGACCGCGTCGGGCTCCGGGCCGCCAACCTCGCCACCTGGACGCTCGCCGCGGCCGGTCTCGCCCTCCTGGGCGTCCCGGGCCTCGGGCCGAAGAGCGCACTGATCTCGAGCGCGCTCTTCGGCAGCACGTACATGGCGCTGACCGGACTGTGCATCGTCTGGGCGGCCCGCGTGTCCCCCGCGCGGCCCGCCCGCGGCGTCACCTGGTCCTTCGTCGGCCTCGGCGCCGGGCAGACCGCCGCCGCCCCGCTGGCCGGGGCCGCGGCCGGCGCCTTCGGACTGGGACCGGTTTTCATACTGACCGGTCTGGTCGCACTGCTCGCGTGGACTCCCTGGGTCAAGCCAGCCGGGCTGGCAGCCCCGCGGCCGTGACGAGCTCCGGGCCGGGGAACTTGACCGCCCGCGACAGGCGCTCCCCCGTCACCGTGAACACCCACAGCCCCTCCGCGCGCAGGACTCCCCCGGCGTCCGGGCGGTAGCTGCCCGCCGCGGGCTGGCCGTTGGCGCGCGTGGGCCGCAGCCGGATCGCCCGGTCCGACTGGAACGCGTAGCGCTCCAGGAACGGCAGGCACACGCTGACCCCCTTGAACCACACCGGGTGCGGCACGGCTTCGAGGCTGAAGTCGTCGTGGATGACGGTCCGGATGGCCGCGGTGTCCTGGGCCTCGAACGCCGCCAGGTAGCGGTCGAGCAGCGCCCGTTCGACCGCCACGTCCGGTGGCGGCGCGTCGAGGTCGAGTTCGTCGAGCCGCTGCCGGGCCCGCTGCAGCAGGCTCTTCACCGCGGGGACGCTGATGTCGAGCGTCTCCGCGATCTCGGCGGCGGACCACGACAGGACCTCCCGCAGCAGGAACGCCGCCCGCTGCCGCGCCGGCAGGTGCTGGAGGGCCGCGATCAGCGCCAGCCGCACCGACTCGCGCCGGACGACGACCTCGCCCGGGTCGCCGAGCACCGCGTCGGGCAGCGGCCCGAGCCACGCGTGCGACCCGCCCTCGAAGACCCGGGCGTCCGGATCGCTCGACGGCGCCCCCAGCCCGGCGGGCAGCACGCGCCGGTGCTTCAGCTCGGTCAGGCACGTGTTGGTCGCGATCCGGTACAGCCACGTCTTCAGCGACGAACGCCCTTCGAACGCGCCGACCCCGCGCGCCGCCCGCAGGTACGTCTCCTGGACGACGTCTTCCGCGTCCTGGTAGGACCCGGTCATCCGGTAGCAGTGGGCGAGCAGCGCGGGGCGGTGCGAGTCGAACTCGTCCCGCAGCCGCGCGCTCCCGACCAGCACCTCAGCTGACATCGCGCACTCCCCGCTCGTGGATGGCCACCAAAGCTTCCCGCATCCCGGCGAACCCCGAGCGGTGGAACCGGGGCCCGTACGAAACCCGGGCCACCCCGAGCGCCGCCAGCCCGGCCAGGTCCAGCGCCGGGTTCGTGTTGCCGTTGACCGGGCCGGGGACTTCGGCGACGACCCGCGCGAGCGCGTCGCCGGGCGCGCCGATCGGGTACACGCAGTCCGCGCCCGCCTCCCGGTAGCCGCGGGCACGCCGGACGGCCGCCGCCACCCGGTCCGCCTCGGGCACCCCGGCGGGCGGCAGGAACACGTCGATCCGCGCGTTGACGACCAGCGGGACGCCGCTCGCGTCGGCGGCCGCGCGCACTTCCGCGAGCCAGTCCGCGTGCGCCTCGGCGTCCGCGAGCCCGCCGGCGCGGTGGTCGGTGTCCTCGAGGTTGCACCCGGCCGCCCCGGCTTCGAGGAGCCGGTCCACCAGCTCACCCGGTGCCAGCCCGTAGCCGGCTTCGGCGTCCACCGTCACCGGAACTCCCACGGCGCGGGCGATCCGGGCGGCCGCCGCGAACATCTCCCGCCACGGCGCCGCTTCGCCGTCCTGGAACCCCAGCACGTCGGCCACGGCGGCGCTGGACGTCGCCACCACCGGGAACCCGGTCTCGACGACGAGTTCGGCGCTGGCTTCGTCCCAGGCGTTCGGCAGCACGAGCAGGTCGCCGTGGTGCAGTTCGCGCAGCAGGTCGGCGTGGGCTTTCAGGTCGGTCATGATTCAGCACTCCTTCGGTTCGAGGCGGGGGACGAAACAGCCGGCCAGCGCACCGGCGGCGGCGAGGGCGGCGCTGAGCACGACGGCGGCCGTGAACCCCCCGGTGAACGCCTCGTAGCCGCCGGCCAGCGAGAACCCGGCGACCAGGACGGCCACGCCGAAGGCGCCGCCGAGCTGCCGCATCGCGCTGAACGCGCCGGACGCCTTGCCGAGGAACCGCGGCCCGGCCGAGGTCAGCACCGCGCTCTGCACGGCGGGCAGGCACATCGCGATGCCCGTGCCCGACAGCACCAGCGGCGCGGCGAGCACCCAGTACGTCGTCGACGGCCCGGCGACCGCGGCGATCCAGAGCATGGCCAGGCCGTGCAGCCCCAGCCCCGCGACGATGAACGGCCGCTCGCCGAACCGGCCGACCAGCCGCCCGGCCAGCTGCGGGACGACCACGGTGGTCAGCCCCCACGGCGCCAGCCCGGCCCCGGCGGCCAGCGGCCCGTACCCGAGCCCCTCCTGCAGGAACTGGGCCATGAAGAAGGTCGCGCCCAGCGCCGAGGCCCAGTGGAAGAAGATCACCGCGTTGCCCGCCGAGAACCGGCGCGAGCGGAACAGCCGCGGCGGGAGCATCGGGTGCGCCGCCCGCCGCTGCCAGGCGACGAACGCGCCGAGCGCGATCAGCCCGGCCGCGAGCGGTGCCGCGACGCCGGTCCAGCCCGCGGTGCCGACCTGCGCCAGCCCCCACACCACCCCGAACGACCCGGCGCCGGCCAGCAGCAGCCCCGGCACGTCGAGGGCGCGATCGGGCCCGTGGCTCTCCTCGACCCGGGTCAGGGCGAGGACGACCAGGACCGCGCCGACGGGGACGTTGATCCAGAAGATCCACGGCCAGGAGATGCCCGCCACGACGGCGCCACCCAGCAGCGGCCCGAGCGGGACCGCCGCCCCGCTCACGCTCGCGAAGACGCCGAGCGCCTTCGGCCGCAGCTCCGGCGGGAAGGCCGCGCCCAGCAGCGCCAGCGCGAGCGGCACGACGAACGCGGCGCCCGCGCCCTGCAGCACCCGCCCGGCGATCAGCGTGCCGGCGTCCGGCGCGAGGGCGCAGACCAGCGAGGCCAGCGCGAACACGCTCACCCCGGCCGTGAACACCCGCCGCCGCCCCCAGCGGTCCCCGGCGGCCGCGGCCGTCATGAGCAGGACGGCGAAGCTCAGGCCGTAGGCGTTGACCGTCCATTCGAGCTCGGCGACCGACGCGCCGGTGCCGGCCTTGATCGCGGTCAAGGCGGTCGCCACGACCAGCGCGTCGAACACGACCATCATCGAGGCGATCGAGGTGATCGCCAGGACCCACCTTCGCTTCGCCGTTCCTGTTTCCGGTACCGCCGGTGTGGGCGGGGTTTCGACGCGCACTCGGGACTCCTCGCGGCTCGCTTCGCGTTCTGCCGAGGGTTGGACAACGCGCGAGCCGGAAAGGAATCGGTCGTTACAGCGGCAACCCGGAATAGTTGTCCGCGAGCTCGGTCGCCGCGGCCGCCGACGTCACCGTGCGGCGGAGCTGGGCCAGCTGGAGCTGGGCGTCGAAGTCGTCGCCGTGGCGGTGCAGCATCGACGTCATCCACCAGGAGAAGTGCGTGCTGCGCCAGACCCGCCGCAGCGCCGTGTCCGAGTACGCGTCGACGAGCTCGTCCGTGCCGTCCTTGAGGGACGCGGTGAGCGCCTTCGCCAGCAGGGCGACGTCGGCGACGGCCAGGTTCAGCCCCTTCGCCCCGGTCGGCGGCACGATGTGCGCGGCGTCCCCGGCGAGGTAGAGGTTCCCGTGCCGCATCGGCGTCGCGACGAAACTGCGCATCGGCAGCACGCTCTTCTCGGTGATCGGCCCGGTTTCCAGCGCCCAGCCGGGGTGGCCCAGCCGCTGGGCGAGCGCGTCCCAGATCCGCTCGTCGCTCCACGCGGCGATGTCTTCGTCCGGCGCCACCTGCAGGTAGAACCGGCTCACGCGCGGCGAGCGCATGCTGTGCATCGCGAAGCCGTCCGGGTGCCAGGCGTAGATCAGCTCGTCGGCCGACGGCGCGACGTCGGCCAGCACGCCGAGCCACGCGAACGGGTACGCGCGCTCCCAGATCGCGGCGTCCGGGATGGCCGCGCGGCTCGGCCCGTGGAAGCCGTCGCAGCCGACGACGACGTCCGCGTCGACCCGCCGCGCCCGCCCGCCGTCGTCCACGAAGGTCACGTGCGGCTTCCCGGTGACGTCGTGGAGGGTGACGTCGGACGCCGAGTAGTACGCCGGGCGGCCGGCCTTTTCCCGTGCCGCCATCAGGTCCTTGGTGATCTCGGTCTGCCCGTAGATCGTCACCGACCGGCCGACGAGGTCGACGAAGTCCAGGTGGTGCCGCTCGCCGGGCCACTGCAGGTGGATGCCCCGGTGCTCCATGCCCTCGACGTCGAGCCGGCCGCCGAGCCCGGTTTCGCGCAGGAGCCCGACCGTGCCCGCCTCGAGCATGCCGGCGCGGATGCGCGCCTGGACGTAGCCGGGGGTCTGCCGTTCGAGCAGCACCGAGTCGATGCCTTCGAGACCGAGCAGGTGGGACAGCAGCAGCCCGGCCGGGCCGGCGCCGACGATGGCGACCTGGGTGCGCACGGGAACGTCCTTTCACGCGAAGAGCCCCGAGCATCTCCCGGCGGGCCCGGCCCCCACCACCGCACTCTCATTCAGTGAGAGAGTGTCCGAGAGATTCCGCGGGCCGCCGCGCGCAGCGCCGGGATCTGCATCCGCGCGGAGTCGTCGTTGGGCACGATCACCGACAGCGCCGCGACGACGTCACCGCCGCGTCCCCGCAGCGGGACGGCGATCCCCGTGGTCTCCTCGTCGATGAAGCCCGCACAGAACGCGTAGCCGTCCCGCCGGACGTCGGCGAGGAAGCGCCGCAGCCGCGCCGGCTCGGTCAGCGTCGTCCGGCGGAACGCGCCGAGCGGGCCGGCCAGCACCTGTTCCTGCAGGTCGGCGGGCGCGTGGGCGAGCAGCACGAGCCCGGACGACGACGCGTGCAGCGGCAGCCGCCCGGCCACCCGCGTCACGTTGACGACGGCCCCGGGCGCGGAAAGGCGTTCGACGAACAGCACCTCGCGGTCCTCGAGCACGGCGAGCTGCGTGTGGTGCCCTACGACGGCGTGCAGGTCTTCCATGAAGGGCAGCGCCGCCTCCCGCAGCCCCAGCGTCGGTGAGGCGCGCGAAGCCAGTTCCCACAAGCGGACGCCCACCCGGACCCTCCGATCGGTGTCGCGCCGCAGCCAGCCGTGCCCGACCAGCTCCTCGATCAGCCGCGACGCCGTCGCGACGTGCAGCCCGGTCCGCCGCGCGATGTCGGTGACGCGCAGCGCGGGCGCGTCCGGTTCGAAGGTCTCGAAGATCCGGACGACGCGCGTCAGCACGGAGTCGCGTTTCACCACGTCAGGCAGTGTGCCCCAGCCATGGCCAGGGCACACCGCGACGCGTCAGGGCAGCGAGTTCAGGAACGGCTCGTGGCTGTTCTGGAACTCCCAGTTGTAGTACTTGTCCCAGTTGATCGACCAGGTCATCAGCCCGCGGAGACTGGGCGAGGTGCCGCCGCGCAAGGTGTACGAGCCGCAGCCGCTGCCCTTGACCAGGCAGTTGACCGCCGTCTGGACGTCCGCGGGCGAGGTGTAGCCGTTGCCCGCGCTGACCGCGGCGGGCAGGCCGATCGCGATCTGGTCCGGCCGCAGCCCGGGGAAGAACTGCCCGGTGTTCGCGACGCTGAAGCCGGCCTTGAGCATGTCGGTCATCGCGATGTGGAACTCGGCGCCGCCCATGTTGTGGTACTGGTTGTCCAGGCCCATGACCGGGCCGGAGTTGTAGTCCTGGACGTGCAGCACGGTGAGCGAGTCCCGCAGCGCGTGGATGACCGGCAGGTACGCGCCGGTCCGCGCGTCACCGGCACCCGAGCCGCCGTAGAACTGGTAGCCGACCTGCACGAAGAACGTCTCCGGTGCCATCGTGAGGACGAACCCCGAGCCGTACTTGGCCTTGAGCGACTTCAGCGCGGAGATCAGGTTGACGATCACCGGCGTGGTCGGGTTGCGGAAGTCGGTGTCCCCGGCGTTGAGCGAGAGCGAGTGGCCCTCGAAGTCGACGTCGAGGCCGTTGAGCCCGTACTTGTCGATGATCGCCGAGACGGAGCTGACGAACTTGTCCCGCGCGGCGGTCGTGGTCAGCTGGACCTGGCCGTTCTGCCCGCCGATGGAGATGACGACCTTCTTGCCCTGCGCCTGCTTCGCCTTGATGGCGGCGGTGAAGTCGGCGTCGCTCTCGACGTTCGGGCATTCGGCGACGGGGCACCGGGTGAAGCGGATGTCGCCCGAGGTGACCGAGGTCGGTTCCCCGAAGGCGAGGTCGATGATGTCCCAGGCGGCGGGCACGTCGGCCATCCGGACGTAGCCGGAGCCGTTCGCGAAGCTGGCGTGCAGGTAGCCGACGAGCGCGTGCTTGGGCAGGCCGGTGTCGACGCAGCCGGTGGTGGTGGCACTGTTCGTCGCGGATTTCGGCGACTCCCCGGCGGAGTTGTACGCGGCAACGGCGTAGCTGTGGGTTTCGCAGGCCTTCAGACCGCCGATGGTGGCGCTGGTCCCGGTCGTGGTGGCGACGACGGTGCTGCCTTCGTAGACGCGGTACCCGGTGACGGTGCCGGCGGCAGCGGCCCAGCCGAGGGCGATGGAGTTGTTCGTGATGCCGCCGGTGGCCGGGGTCCCGGGCGCACCGGGGGTGCCGGGCGTGTTCCCACCGGGCCCGTCGAGGACGACGTCGTCGGCGTAGTAGGTGCCGGCGCCGTACCAGCCGTGGAGGTAGAGCTGGGCGGAGGTCTGGTTGCCGGTGGTGAAGGTGAGTTGCAGCTGGTTGTAGGCGCCCGAGTTGCCGGACCAGGTGGAGGCACCGCCGGTGATGCCGAGGTAGACGGGATTCCCGCGCACCCAGGCGGAAACGGTGTAGGTGGTGTTCGGCTGAACGGACACGGTTTGCGCGCACTGGGCGTAGTCGGCACCGACGGGCGTGCCGGCGAGGGCGTACCCACCGCCGTGCACGGGGGTGCTGACGGCGGTGGCGTTGGCACAGGACCAGCCGGAGAGCGAGCCGACTTCGAAACCGGGGTTCGTGAGGAGGTTGGCGGCTTCGGCTTGCCCGGTCACGAGACCGGAGAGCGCGAGCACGAAGGCGGCGAGGGTTGCGGACAGTCTGGAACGCCTCATCGGGTCCTCCAGTCGGGGAGTTACCCGATATTGTCTAGACCAATATGTAAAATGTCCAGACCAACGGAGGGTGAGCGGGGCACCGGGTACGGCAAATCCGCACCGGGCCGCTCAAGAACCCAGTTCCACCAGAAGCTTCGCCACCAGCCGGGTGCGTCCCGCGCGGGACCGGTCGATCACCTGCACGCTGCTCCACCCCGCCGGAACCCGCTCGGCGAGCAGGTCCTCGCGCCACTTCCCCACCCGCCGCACGTGCCGCGCGAACGACCGCGGCCGCACCACCCGGCCCCGCCGCCGCTGACCCTCCAGAGCCTGCTCCGCCGGCACGTCGAGGAACAGCAACCGCACCGGCCGCCCGCTCACCGCGCCGACCAACGCCAGCAGCGCACGAGTCGACGCCCGCGTCGAAGGCTCGTGGACCACGATCGGGCCCGTCGCCCCGAGCGCGCGGCCGACGATCCGCGCGCGGTGCCACGCGTGCACCACCGGCCGGTAGCAGCGGTACGGCACCGACGGGACCGCCGCCCCGAGGCGCTCGCGGACCTGGTCGGAGTCCAGCACCGGCAGGCCCGTCGCCGCGTGGCGGAGCATCGTCGTCTTGCCCGCGCCCGGGAGACCCGCCACGACCAGCATGTCGCGTGGCCCGAGTTCGATGACAGAGGGCTCGCTCATGCCCGCTCAACGCCCGGCCGAAGGTAATGGTTCCTTTACCATTTTTCACGGTCCGTGACGCCCGCTTCGGGTGAAGATCGCGCCCACCCCTTCCCGGCGCCCGGAAAATCCCTATCTTCGGGAAGGGACACGGCTAGAACAGGGGAACTCGTCATGACCCAGTCGCTGGAACTCCCGGTCCAGGAATTCTGTCTCGATTGGACACTCGCGGGCGAGGAAGGCCGCCAGGTCGCGGTCACGTTGTCCGGGCAGGTTTCCCTGCTCGACAACAACCGCTTCTACAAGATCGACGGCGTCGTCTACGTCACGGAGGGTGACGCCGACATCCGCGCGGTCGGCAACCCGTGCCTGTCCGTCCGGCGCAACGGCGTCGAAAAGACCGGGCGGCAGTGGGGCTGGGAAATGTGCTCGGCCCGCAAACGCCTGGGCGCGCTCACCACGATGGAGGGCTACTTCGTCCGCACGGGCTACTGGGCGCCCGCCGACCGCGCCATCCAGCTGGGCCTCTGCGCCGAATCCGGGTGGAGCAGGCGGAAGAGCTACAGCCCGCACGTCACCGTCCGGATGGTCGACTGACCACTGTGGACGCCCGGCGCCGCGCCGCGGCGACGACCAGCCCGGCCGCGAGCGCCCCCGCCACCGCGCACCCGGCGCCGAACCCCGGCGACGGCTCGTGCAGGCGCAGCACCGAAACGCAGAGCCACACCGCGGCGCCGAACAGGATGCCCAGCACCGGGCCGCCGACCGGCGCGCCGCGCCAGCGGTGGCCGTTGCGGATCGTGCGCAGCCCGGATTCGAGGTAGGCCAGCGCGAACAGCGCCAGGATGAGGCTGCCCGCGCCCATCGCGCTGGCCAGCGGGTGCTGGCTGGTGAGGAGCGTGAAGGTCTGGGTGATCGGCCCGGTCCGGACGGTCGCCGTGACCGCGCCGCCGACGATCCACCGCGCGATCCCGGGCAGGGTGAGCTCCGCGGTGAAGCCGTTGCCCTCGGCCTTCGCGGCGGTTTCGGCCGAACCGAGCGGAATCCCGGCCGCCGACAGCTCGACCGCGACCGGCCCCGGGTTCCCGGGCCCGCTGAAGATGAGCGGCTTGCTGAGGTCCACCTCGACCGGAGCCGACACGGCGGTCCCCCCGAGGTTCAGGCTCGGCGACGCCGAATGCGGCAGCCGTTCGGGGTTGAGCAGCGCGAGGACGACCAGCACGAGAGCGGCGACGGCGGCGCCGACCCGAAGCCAGACGATGGCGGCGGACGAGCTTTCGGGCGACGGGCCGGTCGAGCCGCCGGTCGGGTTCGGGTCGAGGTGGTCGTACGGCGCGGCCAAGGTGGGGTTGGGCCCGCCGGGCCGCTGCACGGGACGGGTCCGGGCGGGATCGGGTGCCGCCGGGCCGCCGCCCGCGGAACCAGGCGCGCCGGGGCCACCCGCCAAGCCGGCACCGCCGGCCGCCGCGCCGAGGGCCGCGGCCTGCGGGGTCGGGCCCGTCGGGGAGTTGAGCCCCGCGATCACCCTCGGCGTCAGGTGCAGCACCGGCACCCCGGACCGCTCCAGCCACCCGGGCCCGTAAACCGCCGTCGCCGCGGACGCCAGATCCGCCGCCAACGACTCCGCTTCCCGGTACCGGGAGTCCAGCTCGCGAGCCAGGCTCCGCATCACCACACCGGCGATCGGCATCGGCACGCCCGCGATCGGCGCCGGGTCGGTGAACATGTGCTGGCGCATCATGCTGATCGCGCCGCGGGTGTTGTCGAACGGCAACCGGCCCGACAGCAGCTCGTACAGCACCGTGCCCGCCGCGTAGACGTCCGCCGCCGGGCTGAGCGCGTTGCCCATCGCCTGCTCCGGTGCGATGTACGCCGGCGTGCCGAGGATCTCGCCGCCGTGGGTCACCAGGGTCGCGCCCTCGCTGATCACGCGCGCGATGCCGAAGTCGGCCACCTTCACCACGCCCTGCGTGCTGAACAGCAGGTTGCGCGGCTTGACGTCGAGGTGCAGCACGCCGGCCCGGTGCGCCGCGTGCAGGCCGGCCAGCATCGCCAGGCCGATCGCGCACGCCTGCTCGCCGCTGACGCCGCCGCCGTGGAAGCGGCTGTGGACCGTGCCGCCGTCGAGGCGCTCCATCACCAGCAGGTGCTCGCGGCCCGTGCGGACGTAGTCGTACACCGGGACGATGTGCGGGTGGTCGAGGCTGGCGAGCACCCGCGCCTCGCGGTCGAAGAGCGCGCTGCTCGACGCGTGGTCGAGGATGTCCCAGGGCAGCTGCTTGATCGCGACGCTGCGGCCGAGCGTCCGGTGCACCCCCGCGAAGACCACGCCCATGCCGCCTTCGCCGATCTCCGCCCCGATGTCGTACTGCGGCAGGGCGGCGATCAGCTCGGCCGGTGCGCTCATCGGGTGAATTCCTGCGTGGACGGCAGCGGCAGCCGGACCGTGGCGCCGTCTTCGGCGGGCGTGACCGCCGGGGGTGCCGGGTGCGGGGTCAGGTAGCCGAGCAGGAACGCGATCGCCGCCGCGCCCAGCACGACCGGGATCTCGACCGCCGGCTCCGGCGGGACGAGCCGCAGCACCGACAGGCTGATCACCGCGACCAGGCCGGTGCCGAACCCGGCGGGCAGGAAGCGCAAGCCGCGGCGCCAGCGGTTGGGCGCCAGCCGGTGGCGGGCCAGCGCGAGCAGCGCGGCCGCCCAGGCGAGCACCGTCAGCACGAGCATCGCCAGGCCGAACACGCCGTACACCGACCAGACGGAGCCGCGGACGTCGGCGACCGTCGTCGCTTCACCGAGCGTGACGCGCTGGCCGTCGAGCAGCTCCACGGACGAGGGAAGCAGCCCCGTCGCCTGGCCGCTGAGGTCACCGAGGTCGAGCACGAACGTCCGGGTCGCCGAGCCCCGGGCCGGCACCTCGAACGGCGCCGTCGTGTCGTAGGCGAAGAACGTCAGCGCGAGGGCGACCCCCGACAGCCGCACGCTGCGGACCTTCACCGGCGCGGTGCCGGAGTTGGTGGCCACGACCTTCAGTTCGACCTGGCTCGCCGGGTCGATCGGGACGGTGGCGTCCTCGACCGGCCGCTGGTCGATCGACACCTGCACGTCGAGCGAGCCGGAATCGGCCGACGCGGCCGGCGCGCCGAGCACCACCGCGCACAAACCCAACGCAACCCCCGCCGCGATGACACGTCCCATTGGGCATCCCCTACTTGCGTTATCCGACTGGTCCGGAATGCTACAGCGAGCACACACCGGGGAGGGACGTCCGATGAGATTCGTGGTTCGGCTGTTTTTGGGCGCCGTTGCCGGAACGTTGCTGCTGCTCACGTTCGCGGGCAACGCCAACGCACAATACACATCTTCGGTTGGTTTGAAACCGTCGAGCGGGCCGGCAGGCAGTTCTTTCACCATTTCCTGGAACGGTTTCCCGACCTGCCGGATCATCAATTTCTTCTGGGCGGGCGCCGCGCTCACCCAGAAGGTGGCGCCCGCGACCAGCGGGCAGATCCCGGCCACCGTTCCAGCCTCCGCGAAGCCCGGCTCCTACACGGTGACCGCGACTTGCACGAGCCAGAAGCAGACCGCCAGCGGGACCTTCGTCGTCACGGGGGTCACCACAACCACGACCCCGCCGCCCCCGGCCACCACCCCGCCGGTCGTGACCACGCGCCCGACCCGGCCCGGCACCACCACGACCCCGCCCGGCACCACCACCCCGCCGCCGTCCACCACGACGACCCCGCCGACGACGACCACCACCACGCCGCCCGGCACGCCCGGCACGCCCGGCACCCCCACCGCGACCAGCACCGTGCCCAAGCCCGGTGAACTCGTGCTCGACCGGCCGAGCATCCAGCCCGGGGAGACCCTCGCGGCGTCGGGCCGGGGCTGCCAGCCCGACCGCACGGTCACGCTCACCTCCGACGGCGCCGAGGTCGGCGAGGCCCGCACCGACAGCTCCGGCGCGTTCACCGCACCCGTCGAGTTCACCCGCATCGAAGCCGGGCGGCACACCGTCGTCGCCGAGTGCGGGGTGCGGCTGACCGGGGCCGTCGACCAGGTCGTCACCCGCTCGTCCGGCGGCCAGACCGGCACGCTGGTCGTCCTCGTGTTCTTCGTCCTCGCCGGCATCACGGCGATCCGCTTCCGGTAGTCCCCGGTTGACAGGCAGCCGGTTGGCTGCCTATCGTCGGAAAGGCACCCAACCGGCTGCACGTTTGCCGGGACACCGCGGAAGCGAGCGCGATGGACGAGGTCTTCAAGGCACTGGCCGACCCCAGCCGCCGCCGGCTGCTGGACGCGCTCAACGAGCGCAACGGCCAGACCCTGCGCGAACTCTGCGCGGTACTGGCGATGGCCCGCCAGTCGGTGAGCAAGCACCTGGCCGTGCTCGAGGCGGCCGGGCTGGTCACGACGACCTGGCGCGGCCGGGAAAAGCTGCACCACCTCGACGCCGCCCCGATCAACGCGATCGCCGACCGCTGGATGACCCGCTACGACCACAGGCGGGCCGGCGCGCTGGCCGACCTGAAACGAGCGCTGGAGTCCGGACCGATGAACGAATTCGCGTACACGACCTACATCAACACGACGCCGGAGAAGCTCTGGCAAGCGCTTACCGACCCGGCCTTCACCCGCCAGTACTGGGGCGTTTCCTTCGAAACCGACTGGAAAAAGGGTTCGCCGATGATCTGGCGCGAAAGCGGCGCGAAAACGGAACACCCGGACCAGGTCGTCCTCGAATCGGATCCGTTCCGCCGGCTTTCCTACACGTGGCACACCTTCACTGCGGAATGGGCGAACGGTAACGGAATCGACGCGGAAACGCTCGCGAAACTGCAGGGTGAAAGCCGCACCAAGGTCACGTTCACCCTCGAACCGCAGGGCGAACTGGTGAAGCTGACCGTGCTGCACGACGGCTTCGACGACGACAGCACGACGCTGGCGATGTGCAGCCAGGGCTGGCCCGCGCTGCTGTCCAGCCTGAAGACGCTGCTGGAAACCGGCGTCCCCCTTCCGTGATCCCGGCCAATCGGTCGAACCTCCTGAACACGACAGATCTGGCACACGGAAAAGTCTGAATCCTCCCCCTTTCGTGGGCGGCCGGCTGAAGTCCGGGTGAATTCCCTCCGATCGACGCCATCCGATGCGGTTTCGCGGGCGTTAGGCTCGCATAATCCGTGACCGGTGATGGTCCGATCGAGTGACGGGAGAGTGCGCGTGCCGGGGTCAGTACGTGCTCGCTGGATCGTGGCGGCGGTCGTGCTCGCCGTCGTGGCGGGTGCTGCCGTGGTGTGGTGGCCCGGCAGCACAGCCGCCGGGGATCCGGAGATCGCGGTTTCGCGCTCGGCGTGCGGCACCGGCTGGTCGGAGCCGAAGCCCGGGCCGCAGACGTTCCGGCTGCACAACACCGGCTCGGTGACCGCCGAAATCGACCTGATCGACCCGGCGACCGGCGTGATCTACGGCGAGGTCGAGGGCCTCGGTCCGGACACCACCCGGCCGCTGCAGGTCAACCTCGGCAACGGCAGCTACGCGTTCCGCTGCCTGCCCGAGGACTCGAGCGCGATCGTCGGGCCGGCCGTGCGGGTCAGCGGCGGGGCCGACCGGACCGGGCCGGGCGTCGCGCCGGTGACGCACAACGACCTGCTCGGCCCGCTCAAGGCCTACCAGCAGCACGTCACGACCGGGCTCGGCGAGCTGGTCGCGAACACCGGCGCGCTGAAGGACGCCGTCCACGGCGGCGACCGCGCGGCGAGCGAGGCCGCCTGGCTGACCGCGCACCTGACCTACGAACGCCTCGGCGCCGCCTACGACGCGTTCGGCGACTCCGACGGCGCCCTCAACGGCACCGCCGACGGCCTGCCCGCCGGCCCGGCCGACCCCGGGTTCACCGGCTTCCACCGCCTGGAGCAGGGCCTTTGGCACGGCGAAGACCTCGGCGCGCTCGCTGCCGTCGCCGACCGGCTCGACACCGACGCCCACGCGCTGCGGACGTCCTTCGGCGACAGCCAGGTCGACGGCAACGACCTCGGGCTGCGCGCGCACGAGATCATGGAGAACACGCTGCAGTTCGAACTCACCGGCCGCACCGACTACGGCAGCGGCACCACCCTGGCCACGGCCCGCGCGAACCTCGACGGCACGCGCGCGGTGCTCGACGTCCTCCGCCCGCTGCTGGCCCCGCGCTACCCGGAGCTGTCCAAGGTGGACAGCTGGCTGACGCGCACGCAGTCCGCTTTGGACGCCGCGCACCACCCGGACGGCAACTGGACCCCACTGGCGCGGCTTTCCCAGCCGCAGCGCCAAAAGCTTAACGCCGACGTCGGCGAGCTGACCGAGCTGCTGGCCCCGATCGCCGCGATCGCCGAGCCGAGGAGGGTCTCGTGACCGGCCTGCCGCGCCGTTCCTTCCTGCGTCGCGCCGCCGTGGGCGCGGGCCTGACCGTCGCCGCCGGGGCCGGGCTCGGCGCGTCCTCCGCCGTCATCGACAGCGCGGCGCCCGTTCCGTTCCACGGCCGGAATCAGGCCGCCATCCTGCGGAACCCGCCGGCGCAGACGATCGTCGCCTCGTTCGACGTCGTCGCGGAGTCCAAAGCGGAGCTGACCGACCTCTTCCGCGCGATCACCGACCGGGCCCGGTTCCTCACCACCGGCGGAGCTCCCGCGGCGCTCGGCATCAGCGCGCCGCCCGCCGACTCCGGGGTGCTCGGGCCCGTCGTGCCCGGCGGCGACCTGGGCGTGATCCTCGGCGCGGGCTCGTCGCTGTTCGACGACCGCTTCGGCCTGGCGAAGCTCAAACCGGCCAAGCTCAAGCCGATGACGACGTTCCCCCACGACGCCCTCGACCCCGCGCAGTGCCACGGCGACCTCAGCCTGACGCTGTCGGCGAACTCGACCGACACCGTGCTGCACGCGCTGCGCGACATCGCCCGCGCGACCCGCGGCGGCATGCAGCCGCGCTGGAAGCTCTCCGGGTTCAGCTCCCCGCCGCGCCCGGCGGGCACCCCGCGCAACCTGATGGGCTTCAAGGACGGCACCGCCAATCCGACCGGGTCCGAAGTGGACGGTCTGGTGTGGACGACCGGGGCCGGCGAACCCGCGTGGACCGCGGGCGGCAGCTACCAGGTGGTCCGGCTGATCCGGATGCTCGTGGAGTTCTGGGACCGGGTATCGCTGGCCGAGCAGGAGAACATGTTCGGCCGCCGCCGCGACACCGGTGCCCCGCTCGACGGCACCGAGGAGACCGACGCCCCGCGCTACGCCGACGACCCGATCGGCACGGTGATCCCGCTGACCTGCCACATCCGCAAGGCCAACCCGCGCACGCCGGAGACCGACGCCAGCCGGATCCTGCGCCGCGCGGTGAACTACGACCGCGGCGTCGACAGCAACGGCAACCTCGACATGGGCCTGATCTTCGTCTGCTACCAGCAGGACCTGGAGCGTCAGTTCGAGGCGGTCCAGACGCGGCTGGCCGACGAACCCCTGACCGACTACATCTCCCCGTTCGGCGGCGGCTACTTCTTCGCGCTGCCGGGCGTCACCGGCCCGGACGACCACTTCGGCCGCACTTTGCTCGCCTGACAAGCGATCCCACCACGAAAGGAATCTCCACTGTGGACAAGAGAACCCGCCGGCGACGGCGTGGCCTGCTCGGCGCCGGGGCCCTCGCCTCGGTGGCCACGCTGGCCATCGTCACCGGCTCCGCGTCGACCGCGGCGGAAGCCCAACCACTGAACCTCTTCCCCGCGCACTGGATCCCGACGTCGACGCCGATCAAGCACGTCGTGGTCATCTTCGGCGAGAACATCTCGTTCGACCACTACTTCGGCACCTACCCGAACGCGGCCAACACCGACGGCACCCCGTTCACCGCCGCGCACGGCACCCCGAAGGTCAACGGCCTCGACAAGAAGCTGCTGACCGACAACCCGAACGCGTACAACCCGAAGCGGCTCACCCACGAGCAGGCGCTGACCTGCGACCAGAACCACAACTACGGCGCCGAGCAGGCCGCGTTCAACGGCGGCAAGATGGACAAGTTCGTCGAGAAGACCGAAACGGACAAGTGCACCGGCCAGCCGGTCCTGTTCGGCGAGCCCGGCCTGGTGATGGACTACTACGACGGCAACACCGTCACCGGCATGTGGAACTACGCCCAGAACTACGCGCTGAACGACAACTCGTTCGACACGAACTTCGGGCCGTCGACGCCGGGCGCGCTGAACCTGATCTCGGGCAACACCCACGGCGTGCAGGCGGTCGACCCGGTGACGCACGAGCCGGTCAGCGACGCCTACGCCGTGCAGTCGCCGGACGCGAACGGCGTCGGCACGATGATCAACGACCCGGACCCGGCGTGGGACGACTGCTCGGGCAAGAACCACACGAGCAAGGACAACCTGGCCACGATGCACGGCCGGAACATCGGTGACCTGCTCAACCAGCGCCGTGTCACGTGGGGCTGGTTCCAGGGCGGCTTCCGCCCGACGGGTTCGGCCAACGGCTACGCGGTGTGCGGTCAGACCCACACGAACGTCGGCGGCAACGCGGTCGTGGACTACAGCCCGCACCACGAGCCGTTCCAGTACTACCCGTCGACGGCGAACCCGAAGCACCTCGCGCCGTCGTCGGTGCAGGCGATCGGCCAGACCGACCGCGCGAACCACCAGTACGACATTTCGGACTTCGACGACTCGCTCAAGGCCGGCTCGATGCCCGCGGTGAGCTTCCTGAAGGCTCCGGAGTACCAGGACGGCCACGCGGGCTACTCGGACCCGCTCGACGAGCAGCAGTTCGTGGCCGGCGAGATCAACAAGATCCAGCAGTCCCCGGACTGGAAGTCGACGGCGATCGTGCTGGCGTACGACGACTCCGACGGCTGGTACGACCACCAGGCGCCGAAGGTGATCAACGGCTCGCACGACGCCGCGCAGGACCAGGCGGTCTGCACGGGCAAGCCGGCGAAGCTGGGCGGTTACGCGGACCGCTGCGGCTACGGCCCGCGGCTGCCGCTGCTGGTCATTTCGCCGTACAGCAAGGTGAACCACGTCGACCACACGCTGACGGACCAGACCTCGGTGCTGAAGTTCATCGAGGACAACTGGTTCGCCGGCCGGATCGGCGACTCGTCGTTCGACTCCCGCGCGGGATCGCTGGACGGGATGTTCGACTTCTGGTGGCCCCGCGCCAAGAAGGTCACCCTCGACCCGAAGACGGGTGCGGTGACCCACAGCTAGTCCGCGGGTCGTGAGTGGGAAACCGGGTCAGAACACCGTTTCTCACTCACGACCGGCCGCGGCGGAAGGCTTGAGGTCCCAGGTCAGGGTGACCACCGTGCCGCCCTCGCCGGAGGCGATGTCCGCGCGGTCCGCGCTCGCGCGCAGCAGCAGCAACCCGCGGCCCCGCGGGGAGACCGGGCGCGGGTCGACCACCGGGGTGCGCCACTGGCCGTGGTCGCTGATCACCACTTCGATCCGGTCCTCGTGCGCCCGCGCGTCCAGGTCGACCACGCCGGGGCCCGCGCCGTCGTAGGCGTGGTCGGCCACGTTCGCCAGTGCTTCGTAGGCGGCCAGCACGATGTCGCGCGCCCGGGCCTCGTCGACGCCCGCCGCCAGCACCCACGCCATCAGGTCGTGGCGGAGCCGCCGCAGTGCCTCGGGGGCCGCTTCGACGCCGTGGCGGCGGAACGACCCGGCGGGTTCGTGCATCGGGGCTCGCCCTTCTTCCGTACCGGGGGCCGTCATCCGAGCGCTTCGCCGACCGTCGGGTGGACGCTGATCCACGTGTCGAGGCCGGTCGTCTTGAGCGGGCCGGACGTCACCGGGGAATCGCTCACCACCCGCAGCGCGCGCTCGGCCAGCCTGCGGTGCGCCGAGGCGAGCACCTGCAGGCCCGCCGAGCAGAAGAACGTCACCGACCGCAGGTCGACCACCAGCGTCTCCGGACCCTCGGCCAGCACCGCGTCGACGACTTCCTCGAACTCCGGCGCGCTGAGCAGATCGATCTCCCCCGCCACGCCCAGCACGGCGGCCCGGCCCCGCCAGTCGAGCGTGACCGCCAGGTCGGTGGCGGGGAGATCCCGGGAGGAAGGCGTCACGGCCCCTTATGGTGCACCACTCCCGGGCAAACGGCTACCGGTGCGGGAGCTGCACGACGGTGACCCAGAAGTCGTCGATCTTCCGGACCACTTCGATGAACTTCTCGAAGTCGACCGGTTTGGTGACGTAGGCGTTGGCGTGCAGCTCGTAGCTGCGCACGATGTCCTCCTCCGCCTCGGACGTCGTCAGCACGACGACCGGGATCGTGCGCAGGTCCGGGTCCCGCTTGATCTCCCCGAGCACCTCCCGCCCGTCCTTGCGGGGCAGGTTGAGGTCGAGCAGGATCAGCCCGGGCCGCGGCGCTTCCCGGAACCGGCCCTCGCGGTTGAGGAACTCGAGCGCCTCGACACCGTCGGCCGCGATGTGCAGCGCGTTGCGGATCTTGTGGTGCTCGAACGCTTCCTGCGTCATCAGCACGTCGCCGGGGTCGTCCTCGACGAGCAGGATGTCGATCGGAGCAGGTGCCTGCGTCATGCTTCCCCATTGTCCGCTCGGGCCGGCAAGGTGAACCGGAAGGTCGTTTCGGTGGCTTCGGTGTCGAGCCAGATCCGGCCGCCGTGGTATTCGACGATCCGGCGGCACAGGGCGAGACCGATGCCGGTGCCCGGGTAGGCGGACCTCGTGTGCAGGCGCTGGAACAGCGCGAACACCCGTTCGGCGTACTCCGCGTCGATGCCGATCCCGTTGTCCGACACCGAGAACACCCAGTCGCCGCCGTCGCGCTCGGCGGTGACCCGCACCTCCGGCGGCGCCTCGCCCTTGAACTTCAGCGCGTTGCCGATCAGGTTCTGGAACACCGCCGTCATCAGCGCCGGTTCGACGCGCACCTCGGGCAGGTCGACGTGGGCGACCTTGCCGCCGCTCAGCGAGAGCGCGACCTCCAGGTTCGCCAGCGCGTCGTCGACCAGCCGGTCCGCGCCGACGAGGACGTGCTCGCCCGGTTTGCGGCCGACCCGCGAGAACGCGAGCAGGTCGTTGATGAGGACCTGCATCCGCTTCGCGCCGTCGACGGCGAACTCGATGTACTGGTCGCCGCGCTCGTCGAGCAGGCCCTGGTAGCGCCGCTGGAGCAGCTGGCAGAAGCTGGCCACCTTCCGCAGCGGTTCCTGCAAGTCGTGCGAAGCGACGTAGGCGAACTGCTCCAGATCGGCGTTGGACCGCTCCAGCTCGCGCGTGCGCTTGTCGAGCAGCGCGTGCGCGCGCTCCAGCTCGGCGACCTCGTCGAGGATGCGCTGCCGCATGGCTTCGACGTCGGCGCCGAGCTGCGCGATCTCCCGCGGCCCGCTGCCGTGCACCGGGTGGTGGACGTCCTGGTCGGCGACCTGCCGGACCTCGCCGGCCAGGTCGAGGATCGGCCGGGTGATGACCCGCCGCAGCCCGATGGACAGCACCGTGAACAGCACCACGAGCAGCGCGGCGATGGCGACGAGCATCGCGGTCAGCAGGTCCGCCGCGGCGTCGAGCTGGGCGCGCCCGGCGTCGCGGACGGCGGAGAGGTGGTCGAGCTGGGCGGTCATCGCGGCGCGCACCGCGTCGAACTGCTCCCGGCCGCGCTCGACCTCGGCCGGCGTCACGACCGGCGCGCCCGGCAGGAGGGTGGGCGCGGCGGTGGCCTGCCACGTCTGGGCCGCCCGCAGCACGGCGTCGAGGTCGTCGCCGAGCTCGGTGCCCGGGACCACGCCGGACTGCCGCAGCTGGCCGACGGCGTCGGCCTGGGCCCGGACGCCGTCGGTGTAGGGCGTGAGGAAGTCCGGCTGCCGGCCGAGCTGGTAGCCGCGGACGCCGGTTTCCTGGTTCAGCAGCGCCGTCGACAGCTGGAGGGCGGCCAGCCGCTGCGGGCCGATCACGTCGAGCAGGCGGTTGCGGGCGTCGGTGAGGTTGTTGAGCGCGATCCCGCCGCCGATCAGCGCGGCCAGGAGCAGGACGGTTTCGGCGACGGCGAGCAGGGTCAGCCAGCGGCCGATCGACCAGCCCCGTGCGTCAGCGGTCATCGGGCTGGCTCCCCGGGGTCGTGGCTGAGCAGGGCGAGGGCGACGTCGTCGTCGAGCGGGCCGGAGTTGAACCGCTCGGCGCGGGCGATCAGTTCGTCGAGCAGGTCGGTGCCGTCGAGCCCGCCGCGGTGCAGGATGTCGAGCACGAGCTCGGCCATCCGCTCGTGGCCCAGCCGTTCGGACCCGGCGCCGACGCGGCCCTCGAAGACGCCGTCGGTGTAGAGCAGCAGCGACCACCCCGGTTCCAGCTGGACGTCGAGGGAGTCCCACTTCGCGCCCTCGACGATGCCGAGCGGGACGCCGACGCGCCCGCCGTCGAGCAGGTGCCCGTCGCCGGGGGTGAGCAGCAGCGGCGGCAGGTGCCCGGCCAGCGACAGGCGCAAGGATCTTCGGTCCGGCGCGACGACGACCATGCAGACGGTCGCGAACAGCGGCTCGATCCGCTCGTTCACCAGTACCCGCTCGACCATGCTCAGCACGTCGGCCATCGGCAGGCCGGCCATCACGAGCGAGCGCCACGCGATCCGCAGCGCGACGCCGAGCGCGGCTTCGTCCGGGCCGTGGCCGCAGACGTCGCCGATCATCATGTGCACGCTGCCGTCGGCGAGCTCGACGGCGTCGTAGAAGTCGCCGCCCAGCAGGGAGCCGTTGCGGCCGGGGCGGTAGCGGGAGGCGAGGTCGAGGTGCGGGTCGCGCAGCAGCGGGACGGGCAGCAGGCCGCGTTCGAGCCGCGCGTTCTCCCGGGCGAGCAGCTGCTGCTGGAGGAACTGCTGCTCGACCTGCTCGGCGCGCTTGCGTTCACGGGCGAAGCGCAGCGCCTTCACCAGCAGCGGCCCGTCCACCTGGTCCTTGACGAGGTAGTCCTGCGCGCCGGCGGCGACCGCGGCGACGCCGGTGGCCTGGTCGTGCTGCCCGGTCAGGACGACCACGGCGACCCCGGGCGCGTGCTGGACGAGCTTCGTCAGCCCGCTGAGGCCCATCGCGTCGGGCAGCTGGAGGTCGAGCACGACGCAGTCGGCCGTGAGCGGGGCGACCAGCGCGGCGGCGAGCGTTTCGACGCGTTCGAGCGAGAACGGCACGGACGTGTCCGCCAGCATCTCCTCGACCAGCAGCGCGTCGCCGTCGTCGTCCTCGATCAGCAGCACCCGCAGGCGGGTGCCGGGATTCCACGATGAGTCGTGCGCGGCGGTCACCGGCTTCTCCCGTTCGGCTGCCCTCGAGCCAGCACATCCAGACGATCAACCCTAGCGGCACCGGCGCCGGCCCACTACGGCCGCGGAACCGGTCTCACCGGGGTAGCGCTTTATAGCACCCCGATGCGACACCGGGTGGGTAACGGTTCGGTTCGTGGCCGTGCCGGATCCGGGCTCGCCCGGCCTACGCTCCGGGCGTGCCCGCGTCCCGAGCCGCTTTCGCCTGGTGGGGAGCCACCGCGTGCTGGCTCCTCGGCTCCCTGCTGGGCGGCCGGCGCACCCCGGTGGAGGCGGCTCTGCCGATGCCGGTCGTGGTGCTGGCGTACGTGCTTTGCGCGGGGCTTTTCGCGCTTCTGGTGTACGGCGTGCACCGCGGGGTCAAGGGGATGCGGACGGCGCTGGCGGTCGTGGGCGCGCTCGGCATCGTGGACCTGGTGGTGCAGCTGGTCGGCGACGTCGTGACGCGCTCCTACGGGCACGGCGCGTTCTTCCTGGCCGCGCTGGTCCTTTCGGGCGCGGGCTTCGTCCTGCTGTTCAGGCCCTCGTGAGTGTTCAGGAGGGCCGAGGCGGTGCAGCAGGTCCGCCTTCGTGGCGGGCAAGGAGCGGTAGCCGACCAGCCTGCCGTCGGACTCCAGGCGGGTGAGCTCGCCGAGTGCCGCCGCCAGACCGTCCACCATGGACAGTGCGACCGCGCGGTCGAGCGCCACCACCGGGGACGGCCCCAAGCCCAGCGCGTGCGGTGCCGCGATCGCCGCCTGGACGCTGAACCGCCCCGGCGGCCCGCTCTTGAGCGCTTCGACGACGAGCCGGTCGGCCTCGGCGATCGACGCGGTGTCCCAGCGGGTGCGGTCCTGCTCCGCCAACCGCAGCAACCGGCCCGTGCCGTCGGTCCGGGTCGTGCGGCGGGCCTGGTGGACGAGCAGGAGCGCCAGCAGGCCGGCGACCTCGGTGTCGGCCGGCAGCAGGGCCCGCAGCATCCGCGCCAGGTCGAGGGCGCGGCCGGTCAGCTCGTCGCGGACCAGGCCGGTGCCGGTGGACGCGGTGTGCCCGGCCGAGAACAGCAGGTGGACGACGGTCAGCACGACCGACACCCGCGCGGGCAGGTCCGCGGCCGACGGCACCGCGTACGGGATGCTCGCGGCCGCGATCTTCTTCTTCGCCCGCGTGATCCGCGCGGCCATCGTCGGCTCCGGCACCAGGAACGCGTGCGCGATGTCGGCGGTCGCCACCCCGCACACCAGCCGCAGCGTCAGCGCGATCTGGGCCTCCTGCGCGAGCGCCGGGTGGCAGCAGGTGAAGACGAGCCGCAGGCGGTCGTCCGGGATCGGGCCGGCCGGCTCCGGCGGCTCGGTCGCCTCGGGCTCGACCAGCAGCGGCAGCTTGCGCCGCAGCACTTCCCGGTGCCGGACGCCGTTGAGCGCGGTCCGGCGCGCGACCGTGGTCAGCCACGCGCCGGGCCGGTCCGGGACGCCGTCGCGCGCCCGGCGCTGCAGCGCCTGCAGGCAGGCGTCCTGCACGGCCTCCTCGGCCTCGTCGAGGTCGCGGGTGACCCGCACCGCCGCGGCGACGGCGTCCGCGGCGGGACGCAGTCCGGCACCACCTGGAAGTCGATCAGCGGCCGGACCTCGACGCCGCCCTCGGCGACCGGCGTCAGCTTCGCGCAGGCGAGCGCGTGGACGAGGTCGTGGGCCTCGAGCAGGTACACCCCGGCCAGCACCTCCCTGGTCTCCACGAACGGCCCGTCGGTGACGAGGTCGCCGCGGAGGGCGGTGGCCGTCTCGTCGGGCTGCAGCGCCAAGCCCGCGGTCACCTTCCCGCCCGGCTCGCCGATCCGGTCCGGCAGCCCGATGTGCCGGTCCACGATCTCCTTCGGCAAGTCCGTTCCTCTCGTCGTGGTCCTTTCCTACCCCGTCACGCGAGAGTCGGCGAAATCGACAGCTCGGAACAACGGACGTCCGGAGTTCGTCTCGGCGACGTACGCGTGCCGGCCGGTCAGCGCGCGGCCAAGGTGACGGCGAACGTGTTGCCGTCGCCTTGGAACAGCGAACTCAGGTACGCGGTGAACGTGCCGCAGCCGGTCAGCGCCGGGATCGCGAACCCGCCGGTCACCGGGCCGCCGGTGGCGAGCGCGAAGCCGGTGCCCGTGCGCAGGTCCACCGAGATCGGTGCGCTCGCCCGGCAGCCCGCGTCGGCGACCGGCAGGCCGAACAGCGTCACCTGCGGCACCGCCAGCGCGAGGTTCGCGTGCGCGACGAACCCGTCCCCGGTGAGTTCGCCGGTCTGCGGGCCGTCGGGGGTGAACCGCAGATCCGCCGTCCCGGGGACGAACCCGAAGACCTTGAACTCCGCCTTCGCCGGGTCGAACGCCGCGGCGAAGCCCGGGACGGCGAACGACCCGGTGAGCGGCGCCGTCGCCCCCAGGGCCTTGAGCGTCGTCGAGCCGGTCACGCCGTAGTCGTGCCGGGTCTGCGTGCTGCCGAGGTCGAAGCTCAGCAGCACCGGGTCCTGGCCGGCGTCGAGCGTGCAGTCCGAGGTGAACGAGCCGAGCCCGGTGAACGACCCGTCGGCCTTCTTCGGCGTGAGGCGCGTGCTGAAGCCGCCGATCGTCAGCGCGGTCTTGCCCGCGTTCGGCAGCTGCACCGGCGGGACCGAGCCGGTCGCCGGCGTGGTGAACGGCCCCGACGACGGCACCGCCGTCTTCGCCACCGTGAGCGGCAGGGCCAGCGGCAGCGTCAGCGGGCCGTTGGTCAGCGTCACCCCTGCGGACGCCGTCCCTTCGATGCTCGCCGCGCCGACCAGTGCCAGGCCGCGGGTGGACTTGTCGGGCACGGTCACCGAGACCGCGAGGTCCGCCGTGGTGAACGTGCCCCCCGGCGCGGACGGGACGTCGAACGCTGCCTTGATCTCGACGTCCAGCTTCTGCCGCCCGATCAACGGGAACGGGCAGGTGTAGCTCAGCTTCTTGGTGATCGGCGTCGACGCGTGCGCGGGCACGGCCGCGAGCGGCAGCACCAGGCAGGCGAGGGCCGCCGCGAGCAACGACCGGGCTTTCCGCACGGGCTCTCCCTTCGAGGGCATGGCACCGGCCCCCGCCGCGGCGCGACGGGGGCCGGCAGTTCGGGTCACTTCTTGGCGAGCACCAGGTCCAGCGAGTTGCCGTCGCTCTTGGCGAACGCGCTGATGTAGTCGTTGAACGCGCCGCAGTTCTGCAGCGCGGACAGCGAGTAGGTGCCCGAGAGCTTCCCGCCCTTGAGCAGGTCGAAGTCGGGGCCGGTGGTCATCTCGCTGGTCGATGGGCTGACCGTGCCGCACTTCGGGTCGCTGCTGATCGGGAAGCCGAACAGGTTGACCTGCGTGAGGAACGTGTCGAACTTGATGTGCGCCTTGAAACCGGTGCCGACGAGTTCACCGGTCTGCGGGCCGTTCTGCACGACCTTGACGTCCGAGCTGCCCGGCAGGAAGCCGAGGAGCTTGAAGTCGGTGTGCGTCGGGTCCAGCTTCAGGTCGCCGACGAACGTTTTGGCCGACAGGTTGACGTCGGCGTCGAACGAACCCTTGATCGGCGCGGTGCTGCCGAGGGACTTCAGCGCGGTCTGGCCGGTGATGCCGAAGGAGTACTTGATGCCGCCGCCCGGCGGGGTCGTGGTGGGCGGCGTGGTCACCGGCGGGGTGGTGGTCGGGGGCGTGGTCACCGGCGGGGTCGTGGTCGGCGGGGTCGTGCCGCCACCGCCCGCGATGGTGATCGTGGCCAGGGTGTTGTTCTGGCCGGCGTCCTGCGTGCAGGGCGCGTCGATGGTGCCGTCCGGCGTGATGCCGGTGACCGAGCCGTCGGCCTTGCGCGGGGTGACCTTGAGGTTCAGGTCGCCGACGGTGATCTTCGCCTGCCCGGGCTGGGTGAACGTCAGCGACGGCGTCTTGCCCGACGCGTTGATGTTCAGCTCACCCGAAGCCGGGATGTTCGTCTTCTCCAGCGTGATCGGGACGTTCACCGGCAGGTTGAGGCTCGGCGCGGCGACGGTCGCGGCCGCCGTCGCGGTGCCCTCGATCGTCGTGGCACCGATCAGGCTGAGGCCGGCGACGGTGTCCGCGTTGATCGTGGACACGGCCTTGATGTCGAACGCGCCGGTCGGCTGGCCGGTGTTGACGGTGGTCGGCAGATCGGTGTTGATCACCACCTTCAGCGACTGCGAACCCACCAGCGGGAGCGTGCAGTGGTAGTTCAGCGTCAGCGAGATCGGGTCGGCGGCACTGGTCTGCGCCCCGAGCACGAGTGCCGTGGCGACCAGCCCCACCGCCGCCGTGGCCGCGGCGGCCGCGACCGTCTTCTTCTTGCCTCTTGGGTGACTCACGATGGTCCTTCCGTGTATCAACAGTGATACGAAACGGCGCGCACATTCTGCGAGAATCGCGACCGACCGTAAGCTAACGAGCGCGGATGGCGGCAATCAAGAGCTTTTGGTGAAAACGCCACGCCACACCCGCAAATTGTCACACGGGCACGTCGGCCGGGCCGGGTTCCTAGCAGACGGAGGAAGGTTTCCCCAGCACAGCGCCGTCACCGAACCGCTGACGCACGTGACAAGTCCCCGCCGCCGAATGTTGACGGAGGTGCCAACCGGTCATTCTCTCCTTGCTCGCGGACAACCGCGCCGCGTAGCTTCGAAACCCATGAAAAGAATGCACAGCGCGGTGCTCGCAATGGCGGCGGCCGCACTTCTGTCGTGCGCCGCCTGTGGCTCGGACGCCCCGGCGGCCGACCCCGGCCGCCACGCCGACCCCGCGGCGCTCGCCTGGGTCGACAAGGTGTGCACCGGGGTGGCGGCGGGCTCGGCGAAGCTTTCGCAGCCACCGGCGGTCGACAGCGCCGACCCGGTGAAGACCCGCGACGCGATGGTCGACTTCCTGAGCAGGCTCGGCTCCGCCCTCGACGACATGGCGGGCGGCATCCGCGGCGCCGGCGTCCCGCCCGTCCCGGATGGACAGTCCGCAGTGGACAAGGCCACCGGCAACCTCACCGCGACCAAGACCAAGGTCGGCGAGACGAAGGCCAAGATGGAGCAGGCGAAGGTCACCGACGACGCCAGCCTGCGGAAGGTCATCTCCGAAGCCGACGCCACCATGGGGCAGCTCGCCGACCCGGAGGGCCCGATCAAGGACCTCAAGGCCAACCCCGAGCTGGACCTGGCCTTCAGCGAGTCCGCGACCTGCAAGCGCGTCTACGGGAGCGGCGCGTGAGCGCCCGCCGCGGACTCGCCGCGCTGGTGGCGCTGGTCCTCGCGACGGCGCTCGCCCCCGCCGCTTCGGCGGCCCCCGCGCCCGCGGCCGGGACCGGGCCGGCCGACGACTCCTTCTACACGCCGCCGTCCCCGCTGCCTGCGGGCAAGCCGGGCGACGTGCTCCGCTGGCGCCCGTCGAACGCGGGCCCGCGCAAGGCGTCGGTCGACGCGTGGCAGGTGATGTACCTGTCGACGAACGCGCTCGGGCAGCCCGACGCGGTCACCGGCACCGTGCTGGTGCCGAAGACCGCGAACCGCGCCACCGCCCCGATCGTCTCGTTCGACCCGGGCACGCACGGCCCCGCGTTCGCGTGCACGCCGTCGAAGATGATCGACATCGGCGCGTTCTACGAGCAGCCCGGCCTCGACGACCTGCTCGACGCGGGCTACGCCGTCACCGTCCCGGACTACGAGGGCTACCAGAGCACGCCGAAGACGACCTACGTCGTGGGCCGCGCCGAAGGTCCGGCGGTGATCGACGGCGTCCGCGCGGCTCAGCGGCTCACCGCGGCCGGGCTGTCCCCGGCGGCGAAGGTCGTCTTCCGCGGCTACTCCCAGGGCGGCGGCGCCGCGGCGTGGGCCGGCGAGCTGCAGCCGGCGTACGCACCCGAGCTGAACCTCGTCGGGATCGCGGCCGGCGGGGTGCCCGCGGACCTGGTCCAGGTGACGCTGCAGCTCGACGGGAAGTTCGGGTTCGGCGTGTTCGCCTACGCACTGGTGGGCCTCGACCAGGCCTACCCCGAGCTGCAGCTCGACTCGTTCCTCAGCGACAACGGCCGCGCGAAGCTCGCCGAAATGAAGCAGAGCGCATGCACGTTCGAGCTGCTCACGACGTACGCGAACCAGAAGATCGCGGACTACACGACCGGCCCGGGCTACATCAAGCCCGCGTGGGTGGCCCGGCTGAACGAGAACAAGCTCGGCGGCACCCCGCCGAAGGTGCCGGTGTTCCAGTACCACGGCACCGGCGACCAGCTGGTGCAGTTCGCGCAGGCCGACGCGCTGCACAAGGCGTACTGCGCGGCCGGTGTCGCCGAGACGTGGAAGACCTACGACACCGACCACATCACGCTGGTCTACACCGGCAACGCCGACGTCCTGGCCTTCGTCAAGGACCGGATCGACGGCAAGCCGGCGAGCTCGAACTGCTGATCAGCGGGTGCGCCCGCCGTGCGGGCGCTGCTGCCACGAGCTGATCACCGAGCTGACGTATTCGCGCCACTGGTCCTGCTGGTCCGGCGGTGGCGGCGCCGTCGTCGCGGGACCCGCGGGTTTGCGGCCCGCGACGGCGGGCGCGCTCGGCTTCCTGGCCGGGGAGTCGTGCACCTCCGCGGTGAGCGGCGGCGCTTCGGCGGACGCGCTCATCGTCTCCACCGCCTCGCTGGAGGTCGGCGGCGGAACGGGGGCGCCGGCCCCGGGCGGCGGCACGGCCGTCCCGCCGACCTGGTGCGGCTGGAACAGCACGACGGCGGCCAGCCCGAGCGCGACGACCCCGCCGGCGGCGAGGATGAACGGCTTGGTCCGGCGCGAGGTGTCGGCGGGCGGAGCGTCCTGCGGGCGCTCGTCCGCGGGCTCCGGCGCCGCCAGTTCGGCGTCGAGGATGGCGAGCGGGTCGGGCTTGGTCTCCGGTTCTGGCGCGGGCTCCTCGGCGAGCTTCGCGTCGAGGTCACCGCGGATCATCAGCGGCCTCGTCTGCGAGAGGTCCACCAGTTCGGCGACCGAGGGCAGCTCGCTCCCCTCGCCCTTGCGTGCCATCGAAAGACCTCCACCCTGTCGGCGTCACCTGGAGGAACCATGCCCGAGCCGCGAGAGCTGCTCCGCTTCGCCGTCGTCGGCTTGGCCGCGTACGGGGTCACCCTACTGGGCGACTACAGCCTGAAGCTCACCGTGTTCCGGGAGAAGCCGGTGACGGCGCTCGCGCTCGCCACGATCGCCTCGACGGCGTTCGCCTACCTGCTGTCGCGCCGCTGGTCGTTCGCCGGCCGCGGCGGCCACCAGCGGCTGCGCGAGGCGACGCTGTTCTTCGTGGTCAACGCGGGTGCGGTGGCCGTGAACCTGGTGCCGCCGCTGGTGTCGCGGTACGTGCTGCGGCTGGAGGAGCCGCACGTGGGCTTCCTGGCGCAGGAGATCGCGGACTTCGTCGCGGGGATGGTGCTGGGCACGCTGTGCGGGACGGCGTTCCGCTGGTACGGCTACCGGCGGTGGGTCTTCCCGCGGTCAGCGCCACCAGTTGGCGTCCCCCAGTTCGGTGAACCCGAGCTTGTCGTAGAGCGACTTCCCGGCCCGGGCCGCGGTCAGCGTGACGGGACGGTCCTCGAAGTGCCGTAGGACGGCGTGCATGAGCGCCCGCCCGACGTCCTTCGAGCGGTGTTCCGGCAGTGTGGTGACCCAGTAGACGCCGCCGACGCCGCCGTGATCCATGGTGACGCAGGCGCCTTCGCCGCCCTTGACGAAGACGGCTTGGTCCAGGAGCACGTGGGGGAAGACCGTGCCGGGTTCGAGGGGCTGGTACTCCTCCAGCGGGAAGCCGTCGACGACGACAGCTTCGGCCACGGCCAGCTCCGCGGCGGTCCGGACGCGGGTGACGGTCCTTTCGTCCGGCACGGGCGCGGGTTCGCGGACCATGACCGGCAGCCGCCCCGCGGTCATCCCGAGGTGGTGGAGCTCGAGCACGCGGAAGGGATCCTCGACCACGACGGCCCGGCCCTCGGCCCGCTTGACCCGGGCGAGTTCGGTGAGCTCCCGGGTGGTGTCCCCGTCCGGCTCACCGGTGCGCAGCATGATCCGGAACCGGCGGCCGTCGATCGCGGCGAAGCCGGGGCGTTCGAGGACCCCGTCCCCGCGAGCCCGGGCCAGCGCGGTCCACATCGCGACGGCGTTGCCGCCGGCCTGCCGCAGCCGCTCGGTGCGCGATCCGGTCATGCCGGGAGCTTAGGACCGGCGTGGCCCCTTCCCCAGAGCCAATCCCCGCGTCCCGGACCAGGCCACTCGGGGCGGGGACGTCATGAACGAGTCGTTCACCACGCCTGACGGCAGGAAAGAGTCGTTCATGACGTCTCGCCAGTCGCGGCCCGGCAACGCCCGCTCCGCCAGCGGGCTAACTCCAGCCGCAGACGCTCCCCTGGGCCCAGCCCAGCCCCGCGCCCCGCGCCAGACCACTCGGCGCGGCGACGTCATGAACGAGTCGTTCACCACGCCTGACCACAGGAAAGAGTCGTTCATGACGTCTCGCCATTCGCGGCCCGGCAACGCCCGCTCCGCCAGCGGGCCAGATCCAGCCGCAGGCGCTCTCCCGGGTCCGCCCCAGCCCCGCGCCAGACCACTCGGCGCGACAACGTCATGAACGAGTCGTTCACCACGCCTGACGACAGGAAAGAGTCGTTCATGACGTCTCGCCAGTCGCGGTCCGGGAGAGCCCGCTCCGCCACCAGCGCCAGCTCCATCCGCAGCCGCTCCCCCGGATCCGACCCAGCACCAATCCCGCGCCCCGGACCAAGCCATCCGGCGCGGCAAGCACCGCGTCAGTCGCGACCCGGCAACGCCCGCTCCGCCAACAGCGCCAACTCCAGCCGCAGGCGCTCGCCCGGGTCGTCCAGGCGCGCTCCGAACAGCTCCGACAGCTTCTTCAAGCGGGCCCGGATCGTCTGCGGGTGCAGGTCGAGCAGGCGGCCCAGCTCCGGGGCGCTCCCCCGGGTCTGGACCAGCGCCAGCAACGTCTCCGCCAGCTGCTCGCGGCGGCGTCCGGACAGGCTCGACAGCGGCTCCAGCGTCGTCTCCGCGAGCTGCGCCACCAGGAACTCGTCCGCCAGCAGGAGCAGCGTCGTCACGTGGTCGCGGCACCAGACCACCGGGCCCGGCGCGTCCAGCAGGCCGCGCGCCGCCAGATCGACCGCGCGGCGGGCCACCCGGAACGACTCCGGGGCCGACGCCACCGGCACCAGCGGGCCCACCGCCGCCGTCCAGCCCGCCGGGAGGGCCGACAGCCCGGCCAGGTCCGTGTCCGGGGCCGAGGTCAGCGCGGCCGGCGGGTCGCCCGACGGGTCGGCCGGGACGTGCTCGGGCAGCAGGCCCGGCGGGAACTCCGGGGCACCCGGCAGCGCCCGGAACGCCACCGCCGCCACGCGCGACGGCGCCGGCAGCCCGGACGCGGCGACCAGACCGTCCACTTCGGCCGGTGTGCGGCCGCCCAGGAGGGCGCGCAGCACGCGGCGGTGGCGTTCGCCGGTGCCGGACACCGCCGCTTCGGCCGCGCTGTAGCCCTCCGCGACCGCCGCCATCGACGTCTCGACGTCGGCGAACATGCCCTCGGCCGCGCCGTACAGGACGTCGCCGGACAGGCCCGCTTCCCGTGCGGTGTCGGCGATCCACCGCCACGTCACGCGGCTCGACACGCGCACGGCCGCCTGCACGGCCTCGCGGCTCAGGCCATTGTGGAACGCCGCGCGCCCGTGCCCGCGGAACTCGGCGAGCCGGTCGGCCTGCCACATCGCGGGCGTGCCGACGCGGTCGATGTCGCGCTCGATCCCGCGCCGCGTCTGCTCGATCGCGGCGACGCGCGCCGGGCCGGGGGCGAAACTCCCGGAATATTCCGGAACCTCGGCGGCGATGGCGTCCACGCAGGCCCGGGCGATCTCCGGGATCCGCGGGCGCACGACGTCGCCGAGTTCGTGCGGCAGGCGGGCCCACACGGAGCCGTCCGAGGCAGCGGGAACGCGCATGGGGAATTCAGTCCTCCACTGGGAATTGGCGCCTCAGAAATAACCCCGCCACCTGACACGGAGCGTAGAACGCCCACCCGTCCGTGTCAAAAGGACGGGTGCGCGTCACCCTTTCAGGGAACCAGTCGTTGATTATTCAGTCACGCACCGGTCGGATACGCTCAGCCGACACCGGACTCGAAGGGGGATTGGTGGTCGAGTACCGCAGCTTCCGCCTGCTGGCTTCGCTGCCACGCGCGCTCGGCGCGGGCCTGCGCCCGCACGTCGGGCACGCCGCGGCCGCGATGATCCAGGAGGTCCAGCGCACGGTCCCGGCCTACGGCCAGCCGCTCAAGGGCGTCTTCGGGAAGGTCCTGGTCAAGAGCGTCGAGTACGCGGTGCAGCACTGCGTCGACTCGATGGGCGAGCCGGCCCTGTCCCACGACCACTGGATCGAGTTCTACCGCGGCCGCGGCCGGATCGAGTTCACCGAAGGCCGCAACCTCGACGCGCTGCAGGACAGCGCCACGCTCGGGGCCAGGGTGGCCTGGCGGGCGATGCACCCCGGCGTCGTCGCGGCGGGCGTCGACCCGGCCGTGATCTCGGTCGCGGCGGAGGCCATCTTCGCCTACGTCGACGAGCTGTGCGCCACCGCGATCGAGGGCTACCAGGAGGCGCAGGCGAAGGCCGAGGGCGCCGTCCCGGTCCGGCGGCGGCGCCTGCTGGAGCTGATCGTCCAGGCCCCGGAAGGCGCTGCGAGCAGCATCGCGGAGCTGGCCGGCGGCGCGGGCTGGCCCCTGCCGGAGACGGCGGCGATGGTCGCCCTCGAGCGCGGCCCGGACGCGGCCGACTTCCCCGCCGACCTGCTCGGCGACGGCGTCCTGGCCGATCTCGACGGCCCCGAGCCGCACCTGCTGACCCGCAACCCCGACGCGGAACTGACCCCGCTGGAGGCCAAGCTCGACGGCTGGCGCGCGGCGGTCTCCCCGACGGTGCCCCTGGCCGACGCCCCGGCCGCCCTGCGCACGGCCCGCCGCGCGCTGTCGCTGTCCGGCCCGGACACCCCGGGCCCGATCATCTGGTGCCGCGACCACCTGGCCACGCTCTGGTTGCTGGCCGAGGACTTCCTGGCCGCGGAGCTGGCCCGGCAAAGCCTCGACCCGTTCGCTTCGCTGACCGAGAAGCAGCGTGACCGGCTGGGCGAGACCCTGCTGGCCTGGCTGGAGACCCGCGGTGGCGCGCCGGAGATCGCCCAGCGCCTGGGGGTGCACCCGCAGACGGTCCGCAACCGCTTGCGCCAGCTGGAGGAGCTGTTCGGCGACCGGTTGAAGGACGCGGACGACCGCCTGGGCATGCAGCTGGCCTTGCGCGCGCAACGGCTGATGCGCGCCCACCGGCCCCCGGAGAGCTGAAGCACCCAGCACGCCTCGCCCGCGCAGGTGCTCAGCGGTTCCCCTGCGCAGCTCCCCGTGCGTGTGACGGCCCGCTCAGCACGCGGTCCAGCGTGCGCACCGGCATCGGCAGCACCCGGCGCCAGGGACGGTGCCCCGGGCGGCGGCGCGGCAGGGGCGGGGCGAAATGAATACTCGCGCGGCAGGACATCAGCGCGTCCGGTGCGTCATTGCGACCATGCCTTCGAGAATTACCCGGATACCACCGGAATGTCGATACACTTTCCCCGTGCTTCCCGGAAACCCGCACGCGTGCGCGTCTTTCCGCAAAATTTCTTGTCATGCTCGGTGCGGATTTCGCCGGGGTGGTCTTCACCACATCGGCGGAAGTAGTCGGATGCCCTATTTTCGGCTCCGCGAGAAAGGGCGCCGATGACACTCCGAACTCACGACCTCACCTTGCACGGCCGGCGCGTCCGGGTGCACGAGCACCTGCCCGCGACGGACGACGGCGACGAAGCGATCGTGCTGCTGCACGGGATCGCGGGCAGCGCCGAAACCTGGGCGCCGGTGCTGCAGCGGTGCGCTGGGCTCGGCCGCCGCGTCCTCGCCCCGGACCTGCCCGGGCACGGGGATTCCGACGCACCGCGCACCGACTACGGCCTCGGCGCGATGGCCAGCATCGTGCGGGACGTGCTCGCGGTGTCCGGCGTGCGGCACGCGACCGTCGTCGGCCACTCGCTCGGCGGGGGCATCGCGATGCAGTTCGCCTACCAGTTCCCGGAAATGTGCGACCGGCTCGTCCTGGTCGGCAGCGCCGGCCTCGGCCCGGAAGTCAGCCCCGTGCTGCGGGCGACCGCACTGCCGGGGGCGCCGGTCTTCCTGGCGCTGACGGTCAACCGGTGGACGCTCGCCCTCGCTCGGGCCGTGGCACGGGCCGGCCGCCGGCTCGGGGGATCGTTGAAACCTGAAACACGGGAACTGGCCAGGCACTTCGGCTCGCTGGCCGACCCCGGGCGGCGGCGCGCGTTCCTCGCCATCGCGCGCAGCCTGATCGACCTGCGCGGCCAGCGCGCGAGCGCCGTGGAGAAGCTCTACCTGGCCGAGTCGGTGCCGATGCTGCTGGTCTGGGGCGCGCGCGACCCGCTGATCCCGGCCGCGCACGGGCGCCGGACGGCGACATTGCTGCCGGACAGCCGCTTGACGGTGCTGGAAAACGTGAAACACTTTCCGCACGTGGCCGACCCGGACGGGTTCTGCCTGCTGCTGAACGAGTTCGTCTCGGGGACCACGCCCGCGCGGCTGACGCTCGACGACGTCGTCGCCCGCCTCCTGGCCGGCTGAGCCGTCCGAAAAGGCCGCCGGAAAAGTTGTCACCCGCGCACCATCGGCCCGCGGCGGAAGTGTCACCTCCCCTCGCGCCGTTCCACCCGTTCGGGTGTAGTCCGGACGGGTTACCCCGAAGTCAGCGGAGAACCCGTTGACAGTGCCGTTCGCGCGAAATTATGTTGCCTGAGCCACAAAATCTGGATCGGCTTCGACGACGAAGAGGCTGATTTTGTTGCCAGCAAGGATAAAAACATGACCGACGTGGACACCGGGTTCGCCGGCCCCGCACTGCGGGTCAACCGGCCTCATCCCGGCGAGCGCTCTTCCGGACCGGCTCACCGGCAGCAGTCCGTGTCGGCCGACCGGCCCCGGCCCGCCTACCCACCCGCCCCTCGAACCCCGACGGACCCCCAGCACGGGCGCGCTTCCGGCGCCATCGGGCTGTGGGCTTCGCTGCCCCGCGAACTGGCCGTGCGGTTCAAACCGCGGGTCGACCCGCTCGCCCGCGCCATCCTGCAGGAGGTCCAGCGGGCGGTGCCCGAGTACCGCCAGCCCCTAGAAGGCGCCTTCGGGCACATCATCACCCAGGGTGTGCGGCAGTCGATCATCCAGTGCCTCGACAGTGTCGGCACCCCCGGTGCCGTCCCGCTCGAGACGTGGACGACCGTGTTCCGCAACCTCGGCAAGATCGAGTTCAACGAAGGCCGCAGCCTCGACTGCCTGCAGACCGCGTACCGGGTCGGCGGGCGGGTCGCGTGGCGGCACATCTCGGAGTTCGGGCAGGCCGCCGGCCTCGCCGCGGACACGCTGTGCACCAGCGCGGAGGCCATCTTCGCCTACGTCGACGAGATCTCCGCGCTGTCGATCGAGGGCTACACGGCGGCCCAGACGCGGGCCGCCGGCACCCGGGCGCGCCGCCGGAGACGGCTGCTCGACCTGCTGCTCGCCGATCCGCCGTCCGCACCGCAGACCATCTCCGCGCAGGCCGCCACCGCGCAGTGGCCGCTGCCGGCCGAGGTCACGGTCGTCGCCCTCGAACCCCGCGCCGACCAGCACAGCCTCACCGCGCCGGACCTGCACTCCGACGTCCTCGTCGACCTCGAGGGCGGCGAACCGTGCCTGGTCACCGGCGACCCGGCCAAGCACCTGACCAACCTGTCCGAGCGGCTGCGCGGCTGGCGCGCGGTGGTCGGCCCGACCGTGCGGCTCACCGACGCACCGCGGTCGCTGCTCTGGGCGCGCCGGACGTTGAAGCTCGTCCAGCGCGGCGTGCTGCCGGACGCACCGGTGACGCGCTGCACCGACCACCTGTCCACGCTGTGGCTGCTCGCCGACGAGTTCCTGGTCCGCGAGCTGTGTTCGCGCAGCCTGGAGCCGTTCAAGGACCTCACCCCGAAGCAGCGGGCGCGCCTCGGCGAGACGCTGCTGATCTGGCTGCAGTCCCGCGGCAGCGCGCCCGAGATCGCGAAACGGCTCAAGGTGCACCCGCAGACCGTGCGGTACCGCATGCACCAGCTGATCGACCTGTTCGGCGACCGGCTGAACAACGCCGACGACCGGCTCGACATGGAGATCGCCCTGCGCGCGGAGGCTCTCCTAGGTTCCTGACCACGATGAGGTGGGCGATGACGGGACCCCCCGTCGAAACGACGTACGGGCCGATGCTCGGCGGCGACGGGCGGCCGGGCCAGCTGTGGGCCCTGCTCCCCCGGGAGCTGGCCGCGGTGTTCCGGCCGCGGCTGCTGGACGTCGCCGACGAGGTGCTGCGCGAGATCCAGCGGACCATCCCGGATTACGCGCGGCCGCTCGACGGCGCGTTCGGCAAGGCGCTGCGGGCCGGCGTGCAGGCGGCGATCCTGCAGTTCATCGACCGGATCGCCGCGTCCGGCCCGGCGCCCGACGACCGGCGGAAGCTGTTCGTCGGGCTCGGCGTGCACGAGCTCGCGCAGGGCCGCAACCTCGACGTCCTGCAGGCGGCCTACCGGGTCGGCGCGCGGGTGACCTGGCGCCGGATGGCGGAGGTCGGGACGCGCGCCGGCGTGCCGTCGGCGACGCTGTGCCTGCTGGCCGAGGCGATCTTCGCCTACATCGACGAGCTGTCGGCGTTGTCGATCGAAGGTCACGCGGCGGCGCAGGCCCGTGCCGCGGGTGCGCTCGAACGACGGCGCCGCCGGTTGCTGGACCTGCTGCTGGCGGACCCGCCGTCGCCGTCCCGGACGGTCCAGGAAGCCTCGACGGCGGCGGAGTGGCCGCTGCCGCACCGGCTGGTCGCGGTGGCACTCGACGAGGCCGCCGACGTCAGCGGCCTGAACGCGCTGGAGGACTTCGAAGACGGGACACCGCGGCTGCTGCTGGCCGCCCCCGAAGACCGCGACGCGCTGACGGCCGCGCTGGCCGGGCACCGCGCGGCGGTCGGGCCGCCGGTGCCGCCCCGCCAGGCGGGCCGGTCACTGGCGACGGCGCAGGAGGCCTTGCGCCTGGTGGCCGCGGACGCCCTCCCGGACGAGCCGCTGACCTGGTGCGAAGACCACCTCGCGACGTTGTGGCTGCGCAAGGAACCGTTCCTCGCCACGGAGGTCTGCCGCCGCCGGCTCGCTCCGCTGACGGCGTTGACGCCGAAGCAGTACAACCGCCTGGCGGGCACGCTGCTCGCGTGGCTGGAGACGTGCGGCAACGTCCGCGAGGTGGCGGACCGGCTGGCGATCCACCCGCAGACGGTCCGGGCCCGGGCGCAGGAGCTGGAAACCCTGTTCGAGGACCACCTCCGCAACCCGGACGACCGCTTCGAGATGATCCTGGCTCTGCGCGCGACCTTGATGTAGCCGGGTCACGCGCAAGCGACCTCGAGGCCGGCGGCCGCGGTTCCGGCCGCCGCCTGCGCGGACACACCGTCGAGGGCGTCGCATCCGTACCGGCCAACGCATCCTGGCCCGTCCCCGTCCCCGTCCCCGTCCCCGGCTCAGGCCGCGGCGCGCTCGGCGAGCGGACGGCGGCGCAGGCCCGGCTCGTGCACGGCCGGCGGCTGGTAGTTCTGGTCGAGCGCGCCCACGTTCGTGCCGGGCGGCACGATTTCGTCGATGCGGTCGAGGACGTCATCGGTGAGCCGGACGTCGACGCCGGCCAGCAGGTCGTCGAGCTGGGGCATGGTCCGCGGGCCGAGCAGCGCGCTGGTGACGCCGGGGTGGGCGATGACGAAGGCCATCGCGAGGTGGGTCATCGGCAGGCCCGCTTCGGCGGCCAGCGGAACGAGCTGCTCGACGACGTCGAGCCGGCGTTCGTCGCTGAGGTGCTTGAGCAGGTGGGCCCGGCGCAGGTCGTTCCGCTCGCCCTTGCGGACGCGCCCGGTGAGCAGTCCCTGGCCGAGCGGGCCCCAGATCAGCGTGCCCATGCCGAAGCGCTGGGCCAGCGGCAGCACTTCGCGTTCGACGCCGCGGTTGAGGAGGGAGTAGGCCGCCTGCTCGGCGCGGCACCGCGCCAGGCCGCGCCGTTCGGCGACCCACTGGGCCTCGACGATGTCGGACGCGAGGCTCTGGGAGGTGCCGATCGCACGGACCTTGCCGGTCCGGAGCAGGTCGGTCAGCGCGGAAAGCGTTTCCTCGACGTCCGTCGCGGGATCGGTGCGGTGCAGCTGGTAGAGGTCGATGTGGTCGACCTGCAGGCGCCGCAGCGAGTTCTCGACGGCGGTGACGATCCAGCGCCGGGAGGCGCCTTGGTGGCGCGGGTCGCCGCCGACCTGGCGGCCGAACTTGGTGGCGAGCACGACGTCGTCGCGGCGGCCTCGCAACGCTTTGCCGACGACCTCTTCGGAGTCGCCGTAGGCGTCGGCGGTGTCGATGAAGTTGAGGCCCGCGTCCAATGCCTTGTGGATCATGCGGGCGGAGTCGTCCGGGTCGGGGTTGCCGAAGGACGTCGCGAACATCATCGCGCCGAGCGCGTACGGGCTGACCTTGATCCCGGTCCGGCCGAGGGTGCGGTAGTGCATGGGGTCTCTTCCCGTCGGGGTGCCGGCCGGCGCGGATGCCGTACGCTGGCCGTAAGTGGAAAGCTATTCCGGAACTATACGGAAAGGCTTTCCGGTTACGCAACCGAGAGGGGCGAAGTGACCCAGGACACCCGACGCCGGCGTGCCGACGCCCAGCGCAACGTCGAGGCCTTGATCGAGGCGGCGCGGACGGTCTTCGCCACCTCCGGCGTGGACGCGCCGGCCAAGGAGATCACCGACCTCGCCGGAGTCGGCGTCGGCACGCTGTACCGGCACTTCCCGCAACGCTCGGACCTGGTCAAGGCCGTCGTGCGGACCGGGATCGACGCCGTCGCCGACGCCGGCCCCGAGCTGAGCGCCGCCCACCCGCCGGAGCGGGCGCTTTCGCTCTGGATCGACCGATTCGTCGAGCTCCTCGGGACCAAGCGCGGGCTCGCCTCGGCCCTGCACTCGGGCGATCCGGCGTTCGAGGGGCTGCCCGGCTACTTCATGGAGCGGCTGGGGCCTACGCTCACGGCTCTGCTCGACGCGGCGGCCGCCGACGGTGCGATCCGCGGCGACCTCGGCGCCGAGGACCTCCTGCACGCGATCGCGTTGTTGTGCCAGCCCGCACCCGGGCGCGAGCCGGGGCACGGCAGGCGCATGGTCGCCGTCCTTGTCGACGGCCTCCGCTACGGCGCCGCCGAAGCGTGAGCCCTCCACCGCGCATCGCCCGGCCGGCTCAGCGGACGCCGGCCGCCACCACGAACGGGAGCGCCACGAACAGGCGGTCGTCTCGGGCTCTCGCCGTCTGCTCGTCGAGCCAGTCGCCTTCGCCCGCGAGGTCGGCGAGCATCGGCAGGCACGCGGCGTCGGTCCAGACCGCCGTGCGTACCTCCACCGTCACGCCGGTGAACCCGTTGTCCAGCAACAAGTTCCGGTAGCGCCGCGCCACCCGCGGGTGCGGCAGCCGGTCCGCCCGGGCGTGGACGAGCGCGCGGGTGCGGCCGGGGTCGTCGGAGTCGATCAGGATGGCGTCCCAGTCCTGCCCGGTGAGCACCGCGCGGCCACCCGGAGCGAGCACCCGGCGGGCCTCGGTGACCGCCGCCCCGGGATCGGGGAGCGCGTGCAGCACCTTGTCGGCGCGGTAGCCGGTGACCGCGCCGTCGCCGAGGGGCAACGCGGTCGCGTCGGCGACGTGGAATTCGCCCGCCGGCCAGCGCTCGGCGGCGGCCTCGACCATGGCGGCGTTCAGGTCGACGCCGATGGCGCGGACGCCGCGGGCGACCAGCTCGCCGACCGCGCGCCCGCCGCCGCAGCCGACGTCGACCACCGTGCCCGTCAGGCCGCGGTAGGTGAGTTCGCGCAGGTCGCGGGCGGCGGGCCGGTCGTCGAAGGAATCCAGGAGAGCGAGCAACGTGGACATGGCCGCCATCTTGGGACTTAATGTCGGCATGAAGTCAATAGGCGAGGTGGCGGCCCGGTTCGGGGTGCCGTCCCACGTGCTGCGCCACTGGGAGGCCGAAGGGCTGCTGGCCCCCGCACGCGCCGGGAACCGCCGTCGCTACAGCGATGCCGACCAGCACCGGGTCGCGGCGATCCTGGTCTCGAAGGAGGCGGGCCTCGGGCTCGCCGACATCCGGGCGGTGCTGGCCGCCCCGACCGCGTCGGCGCGCGAGGAACTGCTGGCCGGGCACCGGCGGCGGCTGGAAGCCCGGCTCGCCCGGACGCAGGCCGCGCTCGACCTGCTCGGCGGCGGCCCCTGCCCGCACGACGACATCATGACCTGCCCGCACTTCCGCGGCCTGCTGGCCGGACGGCTGCCGTCAGACGCCTGACGCGTCCTCCCCGAACAGGTCGGTCCGGTGCACGAATTCCTCAAGCACGGAAGAAAAGTACGGCCGCCAGACCGCCGGCGAGAGCTGCCCGGTGCCGACCCGGGTGATCGCCGCGGGCAGCCCGCGGGAGCGCCGCCAGGCCGCGAACGCGTCCAGCCACGCGTCGGCCGTCGCGTCCCCGACCCCGCCCGGCGAACCGAACAGCGCCGTCGCCGGCGAGCACAGCAGCCACCAGACCGGCGGGATTTCCGCGATCGCCTCGTGCAGCCGACGCGCACCGAGCACCCTGGCCCGCCACACGATCTCGGCGTCCTCGGCGAACACCCCGGCCGCGTGCACGATCCCCCGCAACGCCACGCCACCCGCCGTCGCTTCGGCGATCAAGCGGTCCGCGACGCCGGAGTCGGCGAGGTCACCGGCGACGACCACGACGTCAACGCCGGGGAGGTCGGCCACCCCGCCGCGCCGTCCGGAAAGGACGATCCGGGTGGCTCCGTGGTCCGCCAGCCACCGCGCGGTAGCCAGTCCGAGCGCGCCGAACCCGCCGGTGACCACGTACGCCCCCGGCCCGGCCGGCACTTCGGGCGCGACCGGAACCCGCGTCAGCCGCGCCGCGTACCGGACGTCGTGGCGCCAGCGCACTTCGTCTTCCGGCGCGTCCGCGCGCAGTTCCCGTGCGATCGCGTCCACAGTGGACCGGACGTCGAAGTCGGCGATGCTGGCCCGCAGGTCCGGGCGTTCGCAGGCGAGCACCCGGATCAGCCCGCGCAGGAACACCAGCCCCGGCTCGCCCCGCGCCTGCGTCACCAGGTGGAAGCGGACGCCGCGGTCGAGCCGCGCGACCACCGACGAGACCGCCTGCAGGAGTTCGCGCGCGTCCTCGGGATCGTGGTAGGCGTGCGGGGCCCCGGTGAGGAACACGACGCCGCGCACCCGGCGGCCGGCCAGGAACCCGGGCAGCTCGCCGAAGTCGTCCTGGGGCAGGGAAAGGGCCTCGTCCCCGGTCTCGGCCAGCGACAGCGCGAGCGCGACGGCCCGGGCCAGCGCGGCCGGGTGCTCGTCGGTGAGCAGCAGCCACGACCCTGGCGGCAGAGGCGGCGCCGGCGGCAACGGGGCTTCGGGCCAGGTCACCTCGAACGCCCGGGTGGCGAACGGGACGCCCGGCGACAACGCGCGTTCGTCCTCCACCGGCCCGGTCACCGCAGGCCGTCCGGAGTCGACAGACCGGCCAGGTAGCTTTCCCGGCACTCGGCCCGGTTCCCCGGCAGCGCGCCCGCGCTCAGCACGACGACCCGGCGCGGCGTGAGCCCGTGCCGCTCCGCCAACGCACCGCGCACGGCCCGCTCGACCACGCCGCGCGGCGGGACGATCCCCGAGGCCAGCTCGACGACCAGCACGACTTGCGCACCGGGAACAGCGAACGCGGCCGCGTCCCGGATCGCCGGATGGGCTTCCCCGGCGGTCGCTTCGAGGTCGCGCGGGTGGTGCCCGGCGGCGAAGTCTTCGTCCAGGATGGACAGTTCGCCCGCCTCGTCGAGCACGCCGAGGTCACCGGTCCGCAGCCACCACCGGGGTTCGTCGTCCCCGGCGAGGATGGCGCAGAAGACGCGGGACGATTCTTCGGGCCGGTTCCAGTAGCCGCGGGCGACGTTCGGCCCGCTCACCCAGATCTCGCCGGCCTCGCCCGCGGGCAGCCGCCGTCCGCCGGGATCGACGATCGCGACCCGCTGGCCCGCCGGGTGCCCGCACGCGACCAGCGCGGTCGCTTCGGGCACGCGGTAGCAGACCCGCAGCTGTCCGACCGCCTCGCGCAGCCGGTCCAGCTCGGGGTCGGTGGTGCTCGCCAACGTCGTCAGGGGCCCGAGCGCCTCGAGCGGTTCCAGCCGCTCGACGAGCACCGCGGGCCGGCCGGTGGTGAGCGGCACGGCCACGCCGAGCAGCAGGCCCAGGGGATCGCTGAGCGACAACCGGCTCACCAGCGTCCCCGGCCCCAGCACCGGCGCCGCCTGCCGGGCGTTGGCGACGACGTTCGCGTGCGTGACCATCACCCCGCCCGGGTACTGCAGGTACGCCACGTCTTCGGCGGGCACCGGGTCCTCGGTGAAGCCCGGTGCCGCGGGCACGGCGTCCACGGCGAGCACGCGGTGGCCACACGTGTCCAAGGTGGACAGGAAGCGCCGGGTCGCCGCGACCGTCGCCGAAGTCGCCAGCACGATCGCCGGTTCCGCGTCCGCGAAGACGCGGGCGCGGTCCGGGCCGGCGGGGATCGCGACCAGCCCGGCGCGGAGCACGCCGAGGAACGCGACGACCTGCTCGACCGGGTGCGCGACGAGGATCGCCACGCGCTGCCCGGGTTCGGTGACCTGGCGCAGGGCCGCGGCGACGGCGGTGACCCGGCCGTCCAGCTCGGCCCAGGTCACCGTCGTCCCCTCGGGGCCGAGGAAGGTAAGCGCTCTCTCGGTGCCCGAGGCCGCCGCGCGGGCGGTCAGCAGCGTCGAAAGCGTCGTGGCCCCGGCGGCCCGTTCAGAACTCGTGAGCATCGGTCCCTCGTGCATTCTCAGGCGGCGGACATGCCGGTGACGCGCCACTTCCCGCCGGCGCGCTCGGCCGTGACGCTCAGCTGCGCGGCCCCGGTGCTGCGCTGCCCGTCGCCCCGCGTCCCGGTCTGGTCGAGGAACACCAGCAGCGCCGCGCGGTCGCCGTCCAGCAGCTTCACGCCGGCCGCGACGGCGGTCGAGGTGACCACCAGCTTCTGGTCCGCGGCGAGCTTGCGCACCTGGCCGAAGAGCTGGTCGTACTGGGCCAGCGCAGGACCGGTGAGGACGTCCTTCGCCGCCTGCTCGCTCTTGGCCGGGTCGTCGAAGCGGTAGGAGAAGACCGTGCCGAGCGCGGCGCTGATCTGCTTCGCCGCATCACCGGTACCCGCGGCATCGGCCAACGCGCTGTTGTGCGCGACGACGGCGTTCGTCGCCTGGGCCTCGAGGGTGAACCACCCGGCCACCCCGGCCATCACCACCGCAACAACGGCGCACACCCACCCCACCCGCCGCCGTGGCCCGGGGGTCGTGAGTGAGAAACGGTGTTCTGCCCCGGTTTCACGCTCACGACCCTCTTGGTCCTCGGCGGCCGGCTTTTCGTCGTGCAGGCGGCCGGCGACCTTCACCGGGCGCTTCTTCGTCTGGGTCACGGTGCCTCCCCGGCCGGGACCTGGCCGAGCCCGGTGACGTGCCAGCCGTCCGGCCCGCGCGTCAGGTCAGCCTGGAACCGGTTGCGCTTGGTCACGGCGTCACCGCCGTCCGGTGCGACGACCAGTTCGACCGACGCGATCAGCTTCGCCGTCCCCGCACCGGTGTCCACTTCGGTCACCGCGGCGTCGGTGACCTTCCCGGTGGTGACCGTTTTCGCCTGGGCGATCCGGTCGAGGCTGCCCTGCCGGTCGGCGGCCAGCTCGTCGTGCAGGGCGCCGCCGGCGAGGTCCAGCCAGCGCTGGTAACCCGGCGCTGCCTGGTGGTAGTCCAAAGTGGTCAATCCGGCGACGGCCGTCCGGCCCGCCTGCAAGGCGTCTTCACGGACGACCGCGCGCGCGACGCCGTCGTCGTGCGCCGCCTGCCACCAGGTGAACCCGGACCACCCGGCCGCCGCGGTCGCCACGACCGCGGCCGCCGGGGCCAGCCACGTCAGGATCTTCACGGCCGTCCTCCCGGTGCGTTCTGCGAACCCCGCACGTTCGTCGGATTGCCCCTCGGCAGCGCGCAGCGCGCGGCCGTGTTCAGCGGGCGGGTCGAGGTGTCCAGGCCGTCGCGGTACGGCGTCGTGTACCCGGTCGTGCACGGCGGCGGGTCGAAGAAGGTCAGCGACAGCCCGAAGTGGGCACCGTCCGGCCGGATCACCGCGCTGCCCGCCGCGACCGCCTGCGGTGCGGTGATCAGCAGCTGCCGCAGCCCGTCTCGCCGGTTCTCCAGGACGTCCGCGGTGGTCAGCAGGTTCGCCAGCAGCACGCCCAGCTGCGGCCCGGAGTCGCGGATCAGGGCGCCGACCTCGTTCGCCGCGGCCGGCACCGCCGGGATGAGCGTGCGCAGGTCGCCGTCGGCCTGCTTCAACGTCGAGGCCAGCAGCTTCGCGTTGGCACCGAACTCGCGGATCGCGCCCGCCTGCTGCACCTGGGTGTCGAGCACGACGTGCGCGTCGGTGACGAACCGGGTCAGCGGCGCCACGTGCGCGCTCGCCGCCTGCACGAACTCGATGCCGCGCCCGACCAGCTGGTCCAGCGCCGGACCGGCGTCGGTGGTCGCGTTGTACAGCTCGTCGACGACCGTGCGCAGCGCGGGCTTGGGCACCGAATTGGCGAACGTGTCCACTGTCGACAAGACGACGTCGACCGGCAGCGGGATCTTCGTATCGGCCTGTGTGATCACCGACCCGTCCCCCAGTTTCGGCCCGCCAGCACTGCGTGGCCGCAGGTCGACGTACTGCTCGCCGACCGCCGAGCGGTCCGCGACGACGGCCTCGGTGTCGGCCGGGACCGGCGCGGTGCCCGAGTCGATCTCCAGGTCGGCTTCCATCCCGGCCGGGGTCAGGCGCAGCTCGCCGACCCGGCCGATCGGGACCCCGCGGTAGGTGACCTCGGCGCCTGCGAAGATGCCGCCGCCGGTAGGGAACTGCGCTTTCACGGTGTAGCCGCGGTCGAAGAACACCTTGTCCAGACCGGCGTAGGTGGCTCCGACGTAGGCCACGCCGAGCACGGCGATGACCACGAAGATCGTCACCTGCAGGCGCACGAACCGGGTCAGCATCAGTGACCCACCTTGAGGAAGCCGTTGAGGTAGTCGCCGCGGATGGTGTCGAGCGCCGCGTCCGGGAACGGGAAGGTGAAGATCATCTCCATCGCCTTCGGCAGCTTGTCGCCGGAGTCGGCCAGCCGCCGCAGCAGCGGTTCGAGGGCCTTGAGGTCGGCGACCAGGTCGTCCTTGCTGCGGTTGACCGTGTCGACGGCGACCGAGGTCAGCCCGTCGAGGGACTTGAGCATCCCAACCAGCGCCTCGCGCTGCTGGTTGAGCACGCCGATGCCGGGGGTGAGGCCGTTCAGCGTGGTGGTGATCTGGTCGGTGTGTGCGTTCAGCGTCTGCGCCAGCTTGTTGACGCTCTCGATCGCCCGCGTGATCTCGGTGCGGTGCTCGTCGAGACCGCGCACGAACTCGTCCAAAGAGGACAGCAGGCTGCGGGCCGCGGTCTCGCGGCCGCCGAGGGCCTCGTTGAGCTGGTGGCTGATGTTCTGCACCTGCGCCACACCACCGCCGTTGAGCAGCAGCGACAGCGCCCCGAAGACCTCCTCGATCTCCGGCGTCAGCGTGGACTGGTCCAGCGGGATGGTCGACCCGTCGAGGAGCCGGCCCGACGGCGTCGCGTCGGGCGGCGCGGCCAGCTCGACGAACTTCTCGCCGAGGATGCTGGCCTGCCGCAGCCGCGCGACGGCGTTGCCCGGCAGGTCGACGTCGCCGTTGAGGAGCAGCTCCACGATCGCGCTGTGCCCGTCCGGCGCCAGCTCCACCTTCACGACCTGCCCGACCGGGACGTCGTTGACCTTGACGCCGGACTGCGGCACCAGGTCGAGCACGTTGGTGAAGCTCGCGGTGACGTGGATCGGGTGGTCGCCGAGCGCGGCGCCGCCGGGCAGCGGGATGTCGTAGACGCTGACGCCGCGCCCGCAGCCGGTGGTGACCAGCGCGAGCGTCACCACGGCGGCCAGCTTGACCAGGGACTTCATTTCCCCTCCGGGAACTCGAGGAGGTTGCCGCGGCCGTCGAGGGTCCCGTTCGCCTTGTCGTAGGCGCCCAGGAGGTTCGTCAGCGCGTTCGGCGCCGCCTGCAGCGCTTCGGCGAGGGACTCCTTCTGGTTGACCAGGATCTTCGTGACGTCGGCCAGTTTGTCCACATCGGTCCGGACCTTGCCGCGGTTGTCCTTGATGAACCCCTGCACGACGCTCAGCGCCTGGGTCAGCTCGGTCAGCGCGCCGGAGAACTGGTCGCGCTGGTCGGCCAGCACCTTGCTCAGCGACGCGATCTGCGAGATCGCCTGCTTCACCTGACCGTCGTCGGCCGCGAGCATGGCGGTGAACTTGCTGATGTTGTCGACCGAGCCGAACAGGTCGTCCTTCGAATCACTGGCGGCACGGGCGAATTCGCCGAGGTTCTTGATCGCCGTGCCGATGGTCTGCCCGTTGCCGCTGAGGTATTCGGCCGACTTGGTCAGCACCTCGCTGACGGCGCCGTCCTTGTTGGCCCCCTGCGGTCCCAGTGCGGACATCAGCTGGTTGAGGCTGTGCAGCAGGTCGTCGACCTCGACCGGGGTCGCGGTGCGCTCCCGCGGGATCGAAGCGCCGTCGGGCAGCTGCGGCCCGCCGCGGTAGACGGGCGTGATCTGCACGTACCGGTCGGCGACCAGGCTCGGCGTGATCACGACTGCTCCCGCGTCCGCGGGCAGCTGGGCGTCCGGCTTGAGCGTCATGGTCACCTTGACGTCGGTGCCGTTCGGCTCCACTTCGGACACCGACCCGATGGCGACACCGAGGACGCGCACGTCGGAGTTGGGGTAGATGCCCACGGCGGCGGTGAAGTACGCGGTCAGCGTCCGCTCCCGGGGTGCGGTCGCGATCGGCCACGCCGCCGAGACGACGAGGGCGAGGAGGACACCGACGGTGAGCGCGCGCAATCGCGTCCGCCGTCGTGCCTGCGCTCCCAGGTCGGTCAGCTGGTGCGCCATCAGCGTCCCCCGTTCTTCGGCGGCAGGCAGCTTCCCGGCGTGGTGCCGGTGGGGATCAGGCCGCAGATGTAGGTGTCGATCCACCGGCCGTTGCCGACGGCGTTGCCGAGCAGCCGGTAGAACGGCCCGGCCAGGCGCAGGCTGTCCTCGAGCTTCCCTTGGTTCTGCTGCAGCACTCCTGCGACGCGGTCGAGCTGGTCGAGCGCCGGGCCGAGCGTCTTCTGGTTGTCCGCGACCAGCCCACGCAGCTGGATCGAGAGGTTCTTGATGCCGCCGAACAGCTGCGCGATCGCGTCCTTGCGCGCGTTCAGCTCGGTCAGCAGCGTGTTGCCGTCGCGGATCAGCGCCTCGATCTGGCCGGTGCGCTCGCCGAGCGTCTTCGACACCTGGTTGGTGTTCTGGAACAGCTTGACCAGCTCATCGTCGCGCGAGGCAAGCGTTTGCGACAGGGCGGCGATGCCGTCGAACGCGGTCCGCACGTCCTGCGGGGCCGACGCGCCGAGCGTGTCGGACAGCGTGCGGAACGCCTGTGCGAGCTGGTCGGTGTCGATCGCGCCGACCGTGCCGGCCAGGTCGTTGAAGACCGTGGTGACGTCGTAGGGCGAGCTCGTGCGCTCGGGCGGGATGGGCTGTGCCGGGTCCAGCTCGCCGTTGCCGACCGGGTCGAGCACGAGGTTCTTCTGGCCCAGCAGCGTCTTGATCTTGATCGCCGCCGTCGTCCGGTTCCCGACCCAGGTGTCCTTGACCCGGAACAGCACCTCGACGTGGTCGCCGGCCAGCCGCACGTCGGTGACCTCGCCGACCTTCACCCCGGCCACCCGGACCTCGTCATTCGGCTTCAGCCCGGCGGCCTCGTGGAACTCCGCCCGGTACGTGGTGCCGCCGCCGACGAGCGGCAGGTCGTCGGAGAAGAAGGTGGCGCTGCCGAACAGGGCCATCACCAGCGCGGTCACCGCACCGACGGCGATCGGGTTCCGCGAGCGGAACGGCTTGACGCGGGGCGGTTTCACCGGCACCTCCCGGCCGTGACGGGAATGCCGGGCGGCGGGCCGCCGGGCGCCGGTTTCGCGTCGGTCTCCACCGAGCAGAGGTAGAAGTTCGCCCACGAGCCGTAGGAGAACAGCGTGCCGATCCGGTCGAGCTTCTTCGGCAGGTTGTCGACGAACTGCTGGAACACCGGGGTGTTGTCGGCCAGGTTCTTCGACAGGTCCCCGAGCGCGGTGATGCTGTCCTTGAGCGGCTGCCGCCCCTGCTCCAGCAGCCCGGCGGTGGCGGTGGTCAGCTCGCCGAGCCCGCCGATCGCCTGCCCGATCGGCTTCGCGTCCGCGGCGAGGCCGGTGACCAGCTGCGCGGTGGTGTCGACCAGCGCGTCGAACTGGTCGCCCTGGGCGTTCACGGTGTCGAGGACGGTGTTGAGGTTGCCGATCACCTGTCCGATGACGGCGTCTTTCCCGGCCAATGTGGACGTCAGCGACGCCGTGTGCCGCAACAGGCTTTCGATCGTGCTCCCCTCGCCCTGCAGCACCTGGATGATCTCGGACGAGAGCTGGTTGACGTCGTTGGGCGAGAGCGCCTGGAAGAGCGGCTTGAAGCCGTTGAACAACGCGGTGAGGTCGAGCGCCGGCGTGGTCCGGTCCAGCGGGATCTCGGCGCCCTCGGCCAGCGTCGGCGAGGTGTCCGTGGCGCCGGGGTCGACCGAGAGGTACCGCTGCCCGACCAGGTTGCGGTAGCGGATGGTGACCGCGGCCGACGCGGTCAGGCGGTGCGTGAGGTCGACGGAGAAGTCGACGTCGGCGAGGCGGTGCTCGACGACCCGGACCGCGTCGACCTGGCCGATCCGGACGCCGGCCATGCGGACCTCGTCGCCGGGGTTGACCGACGTCGCGTCGGTGAACCGGGCGGTGTACCCGATCGTCGAGCCGACGCCGGCGTTGGCGATCGTGATGGCCAGCACGCCGGTCGCGACCGCGGTGACGAGAAAGAAGATCAGGCCCTTGATCGCCGGACCAGCGATGCTCCTCATCGGACGGTCACCTCCGTTCCGCGCAGCGCCGGTCCGATCAGGACGCTGCTCCAGTCCGGCACGGCGCCCAGCGCCGGCTTCAGGAGCTCGGCGACGAGCTGCCGCTCCCCCGGGGAGTTGGCCGGCCCGAGGTCACCGTCGGTCGCGAAGGCGGCGCCCGAGGCCGCCGCCCCGCCGCCGTAGCACTTCGGGCCGCCGGTGGCGTCGAAGCGCGGGGTGTCCCGGCCGGGGACGTACTTGTCGCGCGGGTCCTGCACGGTGAGCGTGACGTGCAGCCCCGGCTCGTTCGTGCCCTTGCCCAATGCCTTCTCCATCAGCGGCTTGAGCCGGTTCACCGCGTCGAACAGGCACGGGAACTCGGGCGAGTACTGGGAAAGCAGCTCCAGCGACGGGCGGCCGGCGGCGGAGACACCGATGATGTTGTCCTTGTTCTTCCGCAGGAAGTCGTTCAGGTGCCCGGTGGCGCTGGTGACGCTCGTGTAGAGGTTGTCGAGGTCGGCTCGGGTGTCTGCAATGGTCTTCGCGGTGGTCGACAGGTCGGTGAGCGCCTGCAGGATGTCCGGCGCGGCGGTGGTGTAGACGTCCGCCGCGTTCGCCAGGCCGGTGATGTCCGCCTTGAACTGCGGCATCAGCGGGTTCAGCTGGGCCAGCAGGTCCTGCAGCTTCACGATGCTGTCGCCGATCGGCTGCCCCCGGTTGTCGAGGGCCTGCGAGATCGCGCCGAGGGAGCTGTTCAGCTTCTGCGGCTGGACCGCGCGCAGCAGCGGCAGCAGGTCGCCGAGGACGCGTTCGAGCTCGATCGCGCTCGACGAGCGGTCCTGCGCGATGACGTCGCCCGCGGCGAGCTTCCCCTGTGGACGGTCGGGCAGCACGAGGTTGACGTACCGCTCGCCGAAGACGGTTTTCGGCAGCAGCCGCGCGGAGACGTTGCCGGGCAGCTGGCCGATCTTCGCCGGGTCGAGCGCCAGGTCGATCTCGGCGCCGGTGCGCGTGCTGCGCACCGCCCGGACCTCGCCGAACGGCACGCCCTTGACCTTGACCTCGGCGGTCGGCGCGAGCTGGTTGCCGACCCGATCCGCTTTCAGCGTCACCAGCTCGGCGTCGTCGAAGTCCTTGTCGTAGATCGCGACCGCGAGGTAGCCGAGCAGCACGAGCACGCCGAGGAACGCGACCCCGGCGAGCTGCGTGGCGAAGCGGCTCATCCGGACACCTTCACCGTCGTCGTCGCGCCCCAGATGGCCAGGGACAGGAACAGGTCGAGCACGCTGATCAGCACGATCGACGTCCGCACGGCCCGGCCGACCGCGACGCCCACCCCGGCCGGCCCGCCGGAAGCGCGGTAGCCGTAGAAGCAGTGGGTCAGGATCACGCCGACGCTGAAGACGAGCACCTTGCCGAACGACCACAGCACGTCACCGGGCGGCAGGAACAGCGTGAAGTAGTGGTCGTAGGTGCCGCCGGACTGGCCGAAGAAGACGACGGTGGTCAGCCGCGAGCCCAAGTAGGAGATCAGCAGCCCGATGACGTACAGCGGGATGATCGCGATGAACCCCGCGACGATCCGGGTGGTGACCAGGTACGGCATGCTCCGCACGGCCATCACCTCGAGCGCGTCGATCTCCTCCGAGATCCGCATGGCGCCCAGCTGCGCGGTGAAGCCACTGCCCACTGTGGACGAAAGCGCGAGCCCGGCGACGAGTGGCGCGATCTCGCGCGTGTTGAAGTACGCCGTCAGGAACCCGGTCATCGCCGAGATGTTGATCTGGTTCAGCGCGCTGAACCCCTGCAGGCCCACGGTGACGCCGGTGAACACGCACAGCCCGACCATCACGCCGATCGTGCCGCCGATCACCGCGAGCGCGCCGCTGCCGAACGTCACTTCCGCCAGCAGCCGCACCACTTCGCGGAAGTAGCGGGTCACCGCGAGCGGGACGGCCGCGATCGCCCGGACGTAGAACATCAGCTGGTCGCCGAGTTCGAACAGCCGGTCGCCGGGTTTGCCGAGGATGGCCACTCAGGTTCCCTTCGCCGGGACGAGCTGCAGGTACAGCGCGGTCAGCACGGTGTTGACGAAGAACAGCAGCAGGAAGGTGATGACGACGGACTGGTTGACGACGTCGCCGACGCCCTTGGGGCCGCCCTTCGGGTTCAGGCCGCGGTAGGACGCGACCACCCCGGCGAGGTAGCCGAAGATCACCGCTTTGACGGAGCTGACGACGAGGTCCGGCAGCTGCGCGAGGGCGTTGAAGCTGGCCAGGTACGCGCCGGGCGTGCCGCCTTGGATGATCACGTTGAAGAAGTAGCCGCCCAGCACGCCGACGACGCTGACCAAGCCGTTGAGCAGCACGGAAACGCCGACGGCGGCCTGCACCCGCGGCACGACCAGCCGGTGGATCGGCGAGACGCCGAGCACCTCCATCGCGGCGATCTCCTCGCGGATGCTGCGTGCGCCGAGGTCGGCGCAGATGGCGCTGCCGCCCGCGCCGGCGATGATCAGCGTCGTCACGATCGGGCTCGCCTGCTGCACGACGGCCAGGACGCTGGCGGCGCCGTTGAACTGCTGGGCGCCGATCTGGCTGGTGAGCGACCCGAGCTGCAGCGAGATGACCGCGCCGAACGGGATGGACACCAGGATCGCCGGCATGATGGACACGCTGGCGATGAACCAGAACTGCTCGACGAATTCGCGGACCTGGTACGGGCGGCGGAACATCGCGAGGACGATGTCGAGGCCCATGGCGCACATGCGCCCGAATTCGCGCAGGCCGTTGGCCGCTTTCCGGGGAGCTTCGCTGAGCAGGGTGGTCATGCTTGCTTGCACCCGGCGCTGAAGCAGCGCAACGTGAGGTTCGAGACGAAGGTGTTGCCCGGCCCCGAAACCAGGCCGGTGAGCAGCCGGCTCAGGTCCTCGTGCCCGGTGCACCCGGCGAACGCGGGCGTGCTGAACGTCGAAGTCACCTTCACCGGCGGGGCCGGCAGCGAAATCGGCACCAGCGCCTTGATGGTCACGGACGCGGGCTGCGCCGTCCGGCAGTCCGGGCCGACTTCGAGGGCCTTGCCGTCCACCTTCACGTTCGAGAGCTTGATGAACACCTTCGCGGTCACGTCGGTGTCGGCGCAGATGTTCGTCTGCGTGGCCTTGCAGTCCTTGTCCTTGCCCGTGTGCACGGTGGCCGTGCCGGTGGCGTCGCCGTCCGGGACGATCTCGACCCGGCCGGTGGTGCCCATGAACCGGAACGCGACGAAGTAGCCGTCGGTGGGCGGGATGTTCAACTTGCCGGTGATCGGCACGGTGCTGGTGAGGCCGCCCAGCGCGCCGTCGAAGGTGCCGGGCGGGAACGCGATGTCCGACCCGAGCTTGGCGACGTGGCTCGTGGTCGGCTGCTGCGCGTCCCCGAGGGTGAACCCGAAGGGGATCGGGTTGGCCGCTTGCACCGACGGCGCGTTCTCGTTGGGTGCGGCTTCCGCCGCACCCAACGAGAACGCCACCAGCGTCAGCACGAGCGGCAGCGAGAACCGGGTCAGCGAAGACATTCGGACTTCCTCATCGAAGGCGATCCTTTCCGAAGCTACTGACGATTCTCGTTGCGGGACAAGGGTTGTTCACGTTCTTGTCACGCGGGTCTGCGTTTTCTCGCCACTACTTCACTTCTTGGTGAGGGTCACTTCCAGCTTGTTGCCGGGGCCGGAGGTGAGCCCGCTGATCAGCCCGGTCAGGAACCCGCACCCGGTGAACTGCGGGATGCCGTACGTCGCGGTCAGCTTGCCGCCCTTGAGCGGGTCGAACCCGGGCGCCGAGACGAGCGGCACGTCGGCCGGCTTCACCGTGTGGCACGACTTCGACTGCAGGATCGGGAATCCGAAGACCCGCACCTTGGTCAGCTGGACGTCGATCCGCGCGTTCGCCTTGACCGCACCGCCGGTGAGCGTGCCGTTGATCGCACCGGCCTGGTCGAGCTTCACCGTCGCGGACGCCGGGATGAAGCCGAGGACGCGGAAGTCCACGTCCGACTTCGGCAGCGCGAGCTGGGCGCCGAACTTGCCGGACGCGGCGTCGAGCTTCGCGTCCAGGCTGCCCGGGCCGAGCGGCAGCGTGGCGTGCAGCTGCTTGAGGACCGACTTGCCCTTGACCGAGTACTTGACCTCGACGCCGCCCGGCGGCGTGGTCGGCTGGGTCGTCGGCTCGCTGGTGGGCGTCGACGGTTCCGTGGTCGGCGTGGTCGGCTCCGTCGTCGGCGTGGTGGGCTCCGTGGTGGGAGTGGTCGGCTCCGTGGTCGGGGTCGTCGGCTCGGTCGTCGGAGTGGTCGGCTCCGTCGTGGGAGTCGTGGGCTCCGTCGTCGGGGTCGTCGGCTCCGTGGTGGGAGTCGTCGGTTCCGTGGTCGGGGTCGTCGGCTCCGTCGTGGGAGTCGTCGGCTCCGTAGTCGGAGTGGTCGGCTCGGTCGTCGGAGTCGTGGGCTCCGTCGTGGGAGTCGTCGGCTCCGTGGTCGGAGTGGTCGGCTCCGTCGTCGGGGTCGTCGGCTCCGTGGTGGGAGTCGTCGGCGTGGTCGGCGTCGTGGGCGTGGTCGGGGTCGTCGGCGTCGTGGTGCCGCCCGCCGGCTTGATCTCGAACGTGCCCAGCTGCTGGTTCTGGCCCGGGACGGCGACGCAGTCCGAGGTGAACGTGCCCAGGTCGGTCGGCTGGCCGTCCGCCGTGCGCGGGGTCATCGTGGTGCTGAAGTTCCCGACCGTCACCGACGCGGTGCCGGGGCTGGGGAACGTCACCGCCGGCGCCTTGCCGCTGCTCTTGACGTGGAACGCGCCCGAGGGCGGCACCGGCGTCGACGCGATGGTCAGCGGCAGGTTCAGGTTCAGCGTTTTGTCGACCGGGTACTTGAGCTGCGCCGCGGCCTTCGCCGAGCCGTCGAGCGAGGTGGCGCCGACCAGGGCGAGGCCCTCGGTGGCGGTCTCCGGCACGGTGACGTCGACGTCGAAGGTGATCGGCGTCGACGAGGCACCCGCGACGGCGTTGTCGGGCAGGTTCGTGTCGATCTTCACCGCCAGCACCTGGTCGCCGATCAGCGGGAACGGGCAGTTGTAGTTCAACGTCAAGCTCACCGGCGCGGCCTCGGTCGGCCCGGCCCCGACGAGCACGACGGTCGCCGCGACCCCCGCGACGGTAGCGGCGGCCAAGCCGTACGCGGGCTTTCTCGACTTCCACGAAAATCTCACGGGTCGTCACCTCAGGGAATGGGGGAATTTCAGCGAAAACTACCTCCGCGATTCCGGCCGAACAAGCCGCTCGGATTTCTTTGTCACGCGCATGGGAACGCCCCCGCCGGGAAGGGTCATGCAGGTCAGCGCTTGTCACGTGCGGACGGATCGGGGCGGCGGAAATTGTCACGCGCACGGCCGGTGGCCGCGATCTTCTTGCTCGCAGCGCCCGCGTCCCGTTACCTTTTCCGAAAGTAGGGGAAGGAGCGGCCATGAACCAGCCGGTCATCGCCGTGACCGACCTCGCGAAGCAGTACGGCGAAGTCACCGCGCTCGCCGGGATCAGCCTGACCGTCGCCCGCGGCGCGGTGCTGGCGGTCCTCGGCCACAACGGCGCCGGGAAGACCACGCTGATCGACATCCTCAGCACCCGCGTCCGGCCGAGTGCGGGCACGGCCCGCGTGTGCGGCTACGACGTCGTGCAACGCGGGCGCGCGGTCCGGCGGCGGATCGGGGTGACCGGCCAGTTCGCCGCGGTCGACGACGCCCTGTCCGGGCGCGGGAACCTCGTGCTGATCGCGCGGCTGCTGGGCGCGAAACCGCGGCAGGCGCAGGCGCGGGCCGCCGAGCTGATCGCGTCCTTCGGCCTCGAAGACGCCGCCGACCGGCGGGCCGGCACGTATTCCGGCGGCATGCGGCGGCGGCTGGACCTGGCCGCGGGCCTCGTCGGCGCGCCCCAGGTGCTGTTCCTCGACGAACCGACGACCGGGCTGGACCCGGTGAGCCGGTCCGGGCTGTGGTCGATCGTGGAAGGGCTCGCGGCGCGCGGCACGACCGTCGTGCTCACCACCCAGTACCTCGAAGAGGCCGACCGGCTGGCCGACCACGTCGTCGTCCTCGGCCTCGGGCACATCACGGTGTCCGGGACGCCGGCGCAGCTCAAGGGGCGCCTGGGCAACCGGACGGCGACGCTGACGTTCGGCACCGAGCTGGCGCTGCAGCGGGCCGTGGACGCGTTGTCCCGCTTGGGAATGGCGGCCGGGCGCACCGGGCTCGTCCTCGCCGTGCCGCTGACCGGGCCCGGCGACATCCCCGTGCTGGTGCGCGCGCTCGACACGGCGGGCGCGCCGCTGCGGGACCTGACGGTGACCGAGCCGACGCTCGACGACGTCTACCTGTCCCTGCACCGGACGGCGGTCGGCTGGTGACGCAGGCACGGCACCGGGCGGCCGTCTCCGCGCTCGGCGATCCCACGGCGTGGCCGGAATCCGGCTTCTGGACGCAGGTCCGCGTGCTGGCCGGCCGTTCGCTGCGCACGGCGTTCGGCGACCGGCGGCTGGTCTTCTTCGGACTGTTGCAGCCGGTGGTCCTGCTGTTGCTGTTCAGCCAGGTGTTCAGCGGCGTCGGCGCCCTGCCGGGCGTGGCGGCGTACCAGGGTTACGTGAACTTCCTGGTGCCGGCGACGCTGGTGAACATCGCGATGACGACGGCGATGAGCTCGGGCGCGGGCCTGCTGGCGGAGATCTACGGCGGCTTCACCGGCCGGCTCCGCTGCCTGCCGATCTCGCTGGTCTCGGTGCTGGTCGCCCGCACCCTGGCCGACTCCGCGCGGCTGGCCGTCCAGCTGGTGGTGACGGCGCTGGCGAGCGTGCTGTTCCTCGGCTTCCGCCCGGCGGGCGGCGTGCTGGGCCTCGGGCTGGCGCTGCTGCTGACGCTGGTGGTGGGCTGGTGCCTGAGCTGGGTGTTCGTCGCGATCACGACGTGGCTGCGCAAGGCGGAAACCCTGCAGGCGGCGTCGTTCGTGGTGATGTTCCCGCTGATGTTCTCCTCGAGCGCGTACATGCCGCTGGACACGATGCCGGCATGGGTCCGGGCGGTCTCGGCGGTCAACCCGCTGACGTACGCGATCGACGCGACCCGCGCGCTGGCACTGGCCCGCCCGATCGGCTGGTCGGTGCTGACGGCCCTGGTGATCGCGGCGGTGGCCGCGGTGGCGGGCTCGACCCTGGCCGCCCGCACCTTCCGCAATCGCGGCTAACCCAGTGCCTCCAGGTGGGTTGCCGCTTCCTCCGCGCCACCCGCGGCCTCGAACGACTCCCGGATCTCCTCGGCCCCAGGCCGGTACTCCCCGGCCGCTTCGATCGCCCGCCGGAGATCGCCCGCCTTCGCACGGTCGAACCGCACCCGCACGCCCGCCGACGCCGTGACCACCTGCTGGGCCAGCATCGACTGGTCGTCCCGGATCGGTGCCACCACCAGCGGGACCCCGGCGGAAAGCGCTTCACACACCGTGTTGTGCCCGCCGTGGCAGACCACCACCGACGCGCGCGCGAACACCGCCACCTGCGGGATCCGCCGGGCCAGCGCGACACTTTCACTGATCAGGCGCCCGGAGGGATCCACCACCAGCCCCTGCACGTCCGGCATCCCGGCCAGCGCGTCCACGCTCTCGGCGAGGAACCGCGCCCCGGCCGCCGCGTTCGACGTCCCCAGCGTCACCACGACCAGCGGCCGATCGTCCACAGGGGACCACTCACCGGGCGCTGAAGGCAGCGCCGGGCCGACGTAGGACACCGGCACCGCCAGCCGGGATTCGCCGGCCAGTGCCCGGGTCGTGAACGCCAGCACCAGGTGCGGAGAGAACCTCAGGTCGCCGAGCAGCACGCCGTGCCGGGCGCGCAACCCCGCCTGCAGGTCGTCCACCCAGGACGCGATCTTCGGCAGCGAGCCCAGCGGGTCGGCCAGCTCGGTCGACGTCGACGCCGACGTCGCCCACGGCAGCCCGCACCGCGCGGCCACCAGGGCGCCCGCCATCGCCTGCTGGTCCACCACGACGACGTCCGGCTCGAACACGGCGACGGCCGCCAGCACGCCGGGCACCATCGCGTCCGCCAATGGCACCAGGTAGGACTCCCACAGGTACTTCAGCGCCGCGAACCCGCGCAGCTCCGGTGGCCGAAGCGCCAGCGAGAACGGCGCGGAGTCCCCGGCCGGGAAGACCCGGCCGGGGACCACTGTGGACAGTGCGGGCACCGGGCCGCACCAGGCCACGGAGTGCCCCCGCGCCTCCAGCACCGAAGCCACCCCGAGCAACGGCGCCACGTGCCCGGCCAGCGGCGGGACGACCAGCAGGAACTTCACGCCGCGTGCCGATCGATCCACTTGAGCACCAGCTCGCGCACCTCGCGGTGCTGCTCCACCAGCACCGAGTGCCCCTGCCCCTCGAAGACGTGCAGCTCACCGTTCGGCAGCAACGACGTCAAGGCTTCGAGGTCGTCGGCCTGGTAGCCGTGACTGCCCAGGATGGACAGCACCGGGCAGCCGATCGCCGCCACCTGGTCCCACGTCAGCAACGGCCCGAGCGGCACCTCCTCGGCCATCTTCGTCGAGGTGATCCGCTCGGCCGCCAGCCGCGCCAGCCGCCGGTGGTGTGCGCTGAAGTTCGCCTCGATCCAGTCGAAGCTCTCCTCGACCTGCAGGAACCGCATGGTGTGCGCGAGGATCTCGCTCATCTTGCCCGCCCACACCTCGGTCGCCGGCTCGGACTCGATGCACACGATGCTGCGGACCCGCGAAGGGTTCGCCACGGCGTAGCTGTAGGCGAGCGTGCCGCCGAAGCTGTTGCCCACCAGGTGCACCGGCCGGTCGACGGCCAGCTGCACCAGCAGGTCGTCGAGGTCGGCGACGAAGTCCCCGAGCGTGTACCCGTGCACCGGGCGCTCGGTCTTGCCGTGCCCGCGCAGGTCGTAGCTGATCACGTCGATGCCCGCGGCCGCGACCGGCGGCGCCAGCGTCAGGTAGAAGCTGGCCAGGCTGTCGGTGCCCATGCCGTGCAGGAACACCACGGTCTCGGTGCCGCCGGCGGGGACGAGCTGCACGTTCGTGCGCAGCCCGTTGACGGTCATCGTGGGCACGTGCGCTCCCCCACGAACCGGGCGATGTCGCCGACGGTCAGGCCGATGACGTCGTCGAGGTCCTTCTCCGCCAGGTGTTCGGCGAGGTTGACGTCGGCGCCGAAGTGCTCGGCGAGGATGCTCGCGAAGGTCACCAGGTCGATGCTCTCCAGCTGCAGGTCCTCGTGGAACGTCGTGTCGGGCGTGATCTCGATGCCGAGTACCTCGGCGTCGCCGACGAGCTCGGCGAGCAGCTCGGCGACGACGTCGAACGTCGCGGACGCGTGGTCGGTGGTCATGGCGTGCTCCTGTGGTGTGCGATGGCGGTCTCCCCGGTCAGCTCGACCGTGACGGCGGAACTCGGCAGGTCCCGGTGCCTGCCGGACACCGTGCCGTCGTCGTGGACGCGGATTTCCGCCGGGTACACGGGTTCGGCGAGCCGGGCCCGGACGGCGTCCTTGGCGGCGATGCGCCGCAGCAGCCAGCCGCGCTGCTGCCGCGGGGGCACGGCGGCGAACTCGGCCCGTTCCTCCGCGCTGAGGTAGATCCCGGCGTAGATGTCCCGCGCGGCGACCGTCGGCCAGCGGTCGGTGACCGCGACCGAGCCGTCCTCCCGCCGTTCGGACAGCAGGTTCTCCGCGGGGAAGGCGTAGACGCGGTGGGCCGCGCGGTCGCACGGGAACCGCACGTCCCGCCAGCCTTCGATGCTCGCCAGCACCTGCCCGTCCCGCACCAGCTCGGCGTCCATCTCGAGGACCTCGGGCCGCGGCAGCCGGACGCGCACCAGGCACTCCAGCCGCGTCCCCGGCCCGGGTTCCGGCCCGTGCCAGGTGAGCCTGCCGATCGAGCGCGGGAACGCGAGGAGGTCGTCGGACCGGGTCGCCATCAGCCAGCAGCCGAGCAGCTGGCCGACGTTGTCGAGCAGCCCGCCGGGCGCGGACGGCACGACCAGTTCGCCGCGGATGTGCTGCTCGCCGAGGCCGGTCAGCCGGGCCAGGCCCTGGTACGCCGGGCCGTGGAACATCTCGCGCCGCTCGTAGATCTCGGCCGCGCTCAACGGCGGCGCGGTCTCCGGCCCGGGCACGGCGGCCCGCGACGGCGGTGGAGCGAACACTCCGACCTCGACGGTCAGCAGCGCGTACGGTCCGATCTCGACGGTGACGCGGTCGCCCTCGCGGCTCAGCGACAACGGCACCCGCCGGGCGGGCGAGGCGATCAGCCAGCGCGAGAACACCGCGTCCCGCACGGCCACCGCCTTCGTGCCCGGCCAGGTGCGTTCGACGGCCCGGCAGGCGAGGTCGACCAGCGTCGTCGCGGGCACCACCGGCCGGAAGTCGGCCTCGTCGGGCCAGCCGTCGCGCTGCCGGAAGAACCGGTGGTCGCGCAGGTACGGCATCGCGTCGAGCGAGACGTCCACAGTGGACTCGACCCGCCGGCGCGCGGCCGCCGCGACGACGTCCGCCGCGGTCCGGCGGGTTTCGGTGAGCAGCGCGGTGAACTCGGCCACGATCGCGTCCGGCACGCCCGCCGGCAGCTCCGGCGGCGCCGCGGTGTCCAGCAGTCCGCGGGCAGATTCCCCCAGCGACAGCAGGGGTTTCCCGGTGTTGAGCCGGATCCGCCGCGGTTCCAGCGCCGCGAAGTCGGGGTCGCCGCCCTCGGTCCACAACGCGGTCGCGACCCGCCGCAGCTGCGCGAGCCCGGGCCGGGTGCCGGATGCGGCCGCGACGACCAGGTGCCGCCGCTCGCCGAGGGTGTCGGTGACGAACGAGCCGAGCTGCCCGGCGCCGACCTGCACGAACGCCCGGAACCCGGCGTCGTGCAGCGCCTCGGTCAGCTGCCGGAACCGGACCGGGCGCAGCAGGTGGTCGAGGTAGAGCCGGCGGACGTCGGCCGCGGCCGACGGGTACGGCCGCGCCGTCGTCGCCGACCACACCGGCACCGCCGGCGCCAGCAGGTCCAGGTCCGCGACCAGCCGCGCGAACGGCGCGAGGTGCGGTTCCAGCAGCGGCGTGTGGAAGCCGGACCGGAACGGCAGCGTCCGGGCCACGATGCCGAGCCCGCGGCAGGTCACCGCGAACTCCGCGACGGCGTCCGGCGGGCCGCACACGATGGTCTGCCGCGCGGCGTTCTCGTGCGAGATCACGAGGTCGCCGGGGAGCAGCTCGGTCACCCGCGCGGCAGCGCAGCCCAGCACCAGGTAGTCCGCTTCGGGCAGCTCGAACCCGCCGGGCCAGTACCGCTCCAGCAGGTCCGGCTCGGCCCGGTACATCCCGGCGGCCTGCATGGCCGTCCACTCGCCCGCGCTGTGCCCGGCGAGCGCGTCCGGGCGGATCCCCAGCCGCCGCAGGGCGTGGTCGAGCAGCAGCCCGGTCGACGACACGCTGGTGGCCCGCGCGGGCACGGTCGCCGTCGACCACTGTGGACGGTCGAGGCCGAAGTGCCCGGCCACGTCGTCGAGGCGCGGCTCGGCGCCGGCCTCCAGGCCCGGGTAGAGGAAGGCGGTCTTCCCGCCCGGCAGCAACGGGTCGAGGCTGCACCAGACGTCGCCACCGCCGTGCCACGACCGGCCTTCGGCCGTCACCTTCGCGAGCACGCGGCGGGCCGTGGCCAGCTTGCGCTCGTCCGCGCCGACGATCCCGAGCCGGCAGGGCCCGTCGCCCCCGCCGGGCTCGTCGAGCTGCTCCAGCAGCGCTTCCGGCGTCGCCGCGGCCAGCCGCAGCACGCGTTCCGGCTCGTCGACGCGGACCCGCCGCTTCGGCGCCGGGTCCGCGGCTTCGAGCACGACGTGCGCGTTCACCCCGCCGAAGCCGAAGGCGTTGACCGCGGCCACGCGCGGCAGGTCACCCCACGGCTCGGCCTCGGCCAGCACCCGGAACCGGGTCTTGTCCAGCAGCGGGTTCGGGTCGGCGCAGTGCAGCGTCGGCGGCAGGACCCCGTGGTGCAGCGCGAGCGCGACCTTGACGAGCCCGGCGACCCCGGCGGTCGGCAGCGTGTGCCCGATCATCGACTTGACCGAGCCGATCACCGATCGCGACTCGCTCGCCTGGCCGAAGACGTCGGCGACGGTGGTCAGCTCGGCGGCGTCGCCCGCGGGCGTGGCCGTGCCGTGCGCTTCGAGCAGGCCGATCTCCGCCGGGTCCAGCCCGTCCCACGCGCGCCGCAGGGCGAGGGTCTGCCCGGCGACGGACGGGCTGAGCAGGCTCGCGCCCCGCCCGTCGCTCGACGTGCCGCTGCCGCGGATCACGGCGTACACGCGATCGCCGTCGCGGCGGGCGTCGGCCAGCCGCTTGAGCACGACGATCGCGGTGCCCTCGCCGATGAGCAGGCCGTCGGCGGCGCGGGAGAGCGGGCTGATCCGCTGGCTCGGCGACAGCGCGCCGAGCTGGGTGAACAGCGCCCACAGCGTGTCGTCCTGCGTCTGGTGCGCCCCGCCGGCCAGCACGGCGTCGCAGCGGCCGCGGGTCAGCTCGCCGATCGCCTGGTCGACCGCGACCAGCGAGGACGCGCACGCGGCGTCCACCGTGTACGCCGGGCCGCCGAGGTCGAGCCGGTTCGCGACGCGGGCCGCGGCGAGGTTCGGCACCAGCCCGGCCGCGGTCTCCGGCCGGAACTCGCCGAGGGGTTCCAGCAACGCGGTCCGCAGCCGGTCGAGGACGTCTTGGCCGGCCGAAGGCAGCAGCTCGCCGACCGTGCGGGTGATCTGCCGGACGGTGCGGACGCGCTGGTCGAAGCCCTGCAGCCCGGGCGAAAGGTACCCGCCGCGGCCGAGCACGACGCCGATCCGCTCGGGGTCGCCGAGCCGGCCGAGACCGCCGGCGTCCCCGACCGCCGCCACCGCGACGGCCAGCGCCGTCAGCTGGTCCGGCTCGGTGCCCTCGAGCGACGTCGGCGGCACGCCGTGCGCGACCGGGTCGAAGTCCAGGGTCTCCGCGGTGAAGCCGCCGCGGCGGCCGTGGGTCCGGTCGGGCGCGCTGCCGCCGTGGCCGTGGAACGCGGGGTCGCGGCGGTGCGGCGGGATCTCGGTGACGGCGTCGGTGCCCGCCACCAGGTTCCGCCAGTACTGGTCCACAGTGGACGCTCCGGGCAGGAACACGCCCAGCCCGACGATCGCCACCGGCTCCTGGCTCACCACAACGACGCCGTGTACAGCACCGCGCGGTCCGTGCCGTAGGCGAGTTCGCGCAGCAGCGCCGCGACGCCCTCGTCCGCGTCGAGCAGGCCGACGTCCCGGCGTTCGTACTCGCGCGCCAGCTCCGGCGAGACCATGCCGCCGTGGTCGGCCGCGGGGGCCCACGGTCCCCAGTGGACGGTCACCGCGCGGCCCGGGCAGGTCCTCGCCAGCGACTCCAGCGCGTCGTTCGCGGCGGCGTAGTCGGTCTGGCCGCGGTTGCCGAGCACCGCGGCGATGCTGCCGAAGAAGGTGACGAACCCGGGCTCGGCGCCGGTCTCCGCCAGCGCGGCGAGCAGGGTGCGCGCCCCGTCCACTTTGGTCTCGAAGACGGTCCGGAACGACCGCTCGTCCTTGTCCGCCATGAGCTTGTCGTCGATGACGCCCGCGGCGAACACGACGCCGTCGATCCGCCCGCCGAGCTCCTTGGCCAGCTGGTGCACGGCTTCGGGGTCCCGCACGTCGAGCGACCGGTAGGCGGGGTCGCCGCCGGCCGCGCGCACCTCGTCGAGCGTGCGCCCGATCTCGCGCTGGGCCAGCACGGTCCGCACCCGGCGTTCGATGTCGGCCACCGAACCCCCGCGCCCGGCCAGCACCGCCCGCATCGCGGCGGGGTCGGCGGGCAGGTCGTCCGGCTCGCCCGGCCACGGCGTGCGGCCGGCGAGTTCGATCCGGCCGCCGGCGGCGGCGAACGCGACGGCCGCGCGGGCGGTGATCCCGCGGGCGCCGCCGATCAGGAGGACCACGGAGTCCGGGCCCAGGCCCAGCGCGGCGAGTTCGCCGCCGCCCGGCCCGGCGCCGGAGTAGGCGATCGAGCCGAGGCCGGCGGGCCGGGGTTCGATCGTGAAGCGACCGCGGTCGTCGTGCCCGACCACCGACGGCCCGTCGCTGAGGGCCTCGTCGACCAGCACCTTGGCGACGTCCTGCGTGACCTCGACGAGCCGGGTGCCGCCGTCGCGTTCCAGCGCGGCGGACCGGACCAGGCCGCGCAGCCCCGGCACCGCGTCCGGCGCGGCCGCCACGAGCACGGTCCCCCGCAGCGCCTTGAGCCGGGCGAACACGTCCGTCAGGTCACGGGCGAGGAGCACGGTGATGTCCGCGTCCCCGGCGACGACCGCCGCCCCGGCCGCGGCGAACGCGGCCGCCACGGCAGGGTCGTCACCGACCACCGCGACGGACTTCCCCTGCAGCCGCGCGGGATCCGGGTCGAGCGGCACCGGCACCCGGTCGAGCCGGTACCGGGTCGGCGCGGTGGCCGCCGGCGTGGGGTTCAGCCAGCTCTCCAGGTGCGCGGTCAGCGCGTCGGCCGTCCGGTCGCGGCTGAGCTGGTCGGTCCGGTCGTCGGCCGGGAGCCCCAGCCGGGACAGCAGCGTGCCCGCGATTTCGGTGCGCTTGATCGAGTCGATCGACAGGTCGGCTTCGAGGTCGAGGTCACCGGCGATCATCTCGGCCGGGTAGCCGGTGCGCTCGCTGATCACGCCGATCACCGTGCCCAGGACGTCGGCCGGCGGTTCGGCCACCGGTTCGGGTTCCGGTTCGGGTTCCGCGTGCACCACCGGTACCGGAGCCGGAGCGATCGCGGGCGCGGGCGCCGGGACGGGTGTGCTGCCGAGGTAGCCGAGCATCACTTCCCGTTGCGCCGCAACGAGTTCGCGAGTGGTGCGCAGGAAGTCGACGACCGCCTGGTCGCGGCCGGGAGCGGGCTGGGTCATGGCGGTACTCCGGATTCGTCGGGCCGGGGGCAAAGCGGGGACTTCGGCGCCGGGTGCGCGGGCGGAGCGCCCGTCCACGGCCCAGGCGGTGGGGGAAGGCGCCGGGGGCCGCGCGCGCCGGAGGCGATCGGTGCGGACGTCGACCCCGGCGGCGGCGAGCGCCGCCAACGCGGCCAGGAAGCCGTCGAGGCCGGGACCGCAGGCGACGACGGTGTGCGGGCGGTCGCCGAGGATCTCCGCGACCAGCCGGGACAGCACCCGGCCGGGCCCGGCCTCGACGAACGTCCGCGCGCCCGCCGCGTACATCGACTCGATCTGGTCGAGGAACCGGACCGGGGCGCCGATCTGGGCGGCGAGTTCGGCCTTGACGTCGTCGCCGTAGGGCGCCGCGGTGCGGTTCGCCCACACCGGCAGCTTCGGGTCCACGACGGACTCCCCGGCGAGTGCCGCGGCGAAGACGTCGCCCGCGGCGGCGACCAGCGGGCTGTGGAACGCGCAGGCGACCGGGATCCGCTTGGCGGCGAACCCGGTCTCCCGCAGCCGCCGGATCGCGCGTTCGACCGCGGCCACCGAGCCGGAGAGGACGACCTGCTCGGGCGCGTTGTGGTTGGCCACCACGACGTCCGGGCCGATCAGGGTGGCGGTCAGCGCGTCCCGCGGTGCCTTGACCGCGGCCATCGCGCCGGGCTCGGCGACGTCGGCGATGGCCCGCGCGCGAGCCCGGCTGAGCCGCAGCAGCGTCTCGCTGTCGAACGCGCCGGCGACCGACAGCGCGACCAGCTCGCCGTAGCTGTGCCCGGCCAGGAAGTCCGGACGGACACCGACCTGCGCCAGCAGCCGGGCGACCGCGGTTTCGACGAGCCCGAGCGCGGGCTGCGCCACCTGCGTGTCGGTAAGGGCTTTCTCCTGCTCCTGGTCGGCGCCGGTGTCGAACACCCGCGGCGGGAACGCTTTCCCGGCGACGTCGGGGGCGAGCTTCAGCGGCTCGGCCAGCTCCGGGAAGTGCACGAACAGCTCGGCGAGCATGCCGGGGCGCTGACTGCCCTGCCCGGGGAAGAGGAACGCGATCTTCCCCGGGTCGGCGTCGGCGCGCCGGATCCCGGCAAGGGCTTTCTCGGCGCCTTCGGACCAGTCGCGCGGGCCGTGGCTGCGGTCCGGGGCGACCGGGCCGGCCCCGAGCACGGCGTGGAAGTTGGTGCCGCCGAAGCCGAACGCGCTGACCCCGGCCAGCCGGGCCGGCTCGGCCCACGGCCGGGCCGCGGTGGTGAACGTGAACGGGCTGGCCGCCGGGTCCCAGGCGGCGTTCGGCCGGCTCAGGTGCAACGTCGGCGGGACGACCTCGTGCCAGAGCGACAGCGCCGCCTTGATCAGGCCGGCCAGCCCGGCCGCGCACTTCGTGTGCCCGATCTGGCTCTTGACCGACCCGAGCACGCAGCTGCCGGGCGCGGCACCGGCGTCGGCGAAGAACCCGGTCAGCGTGCGCAGTTCGGTCGCGTCCCCGACGACCGTGCCCGTGCCGTGCGCCTCGACGAGCCCGACGTCCACCGGGGACACCCCGGCGTCGCGGTAGGCGCGTTCGAGAGCGCGGTACTGGCCTTCCGGGCGGGGCGCCGTCAGGCCGAGCGCCTTGCCGTCGCTGGCCGCGCCGACGCCCTTGACCACGGCGTAGATCCGGTCGCCGTCGCGCTCGGCGTCGGCGAGCCGCTTGAGCACCAGGCACGCGACGCCCTCGCCGAGCGCGATCCCGTCGGCGGCGGCGTCGAACGGGCGGCAGCGGCCGGTCGGCGAGAGCGCGCCCGCCGAGGTGAACATGAGGTAGTCGTGGATGCCGTTGTGCAGGTCGACCGCGCCGCAGAGGACCAGTTCGCTCGTGCCGGCGCGCAGTTCCTTGGTGGCCAGGTCCAGTGCGGCCAAGGACGAACCGCAGGCGGCGTCCACGGTGTAATTCGCGCCGCCGAGGTCGAGCCGATTGGCGATCCGGCCGGAGATGACGTTGGCGAGCGTGCCGGGGAAGGTGTCCTCGGTGGGTTCGGGCAGCTGCGCGAGGAGTTCGGGCGGCACCTCGTCGAGGTAGCCGTCGAGCAGGGACCGCAGGGTGCCCGCGTTGGCGAGGTCGCCACCCGCTTCCGCGCCGAACACGACGCTCGTGCGCTCGCGGTCGAAGTCGCGCCCGGCGTACCCGGCGTCTTCCAGTGCCCGGCGGGCGGTCTCCAGCGACACCAGCTGGGCCGGGTCGATGCTGCCCATCGCGGACGGCGGGATGCCGAAGTCGAGCGGGTCGACGGCCACCGGCGGCAGGAAGCCGCCCCACTTCGACGTCGACTGTCCGAAGTAGACTTCCGGGTCCCAGCGCTCCGGCGGCACCTCGGTGACGGCGTCCTCGCCGCGCAAGATGTTGGACCAGAACGCTTCGAGGTCCGGGGCGCCCGGGAACGTGCAGGCCATCCCGATTACGGCGATGTCCCCGGTGGCCTCCGCCGGGACGGGTTCTTCCAGGCGGGTGAACGGTTTCCCGGCCGTGACCTCACGGTGCAGCTGCGCGATCGTCGTCCGGCGGTCGCGCAGCACGGCGACCTCCCCCGCCATGAACATCCCTTCGGCGAGCTGGGTTTCCTCGTCGACCACCACCCCGCCGTGGCGGACGCCCTTGCTCGCGACGCGCAGCCGTCCGGTGTTCAGCTCCTCCAGCCGCTGCCAGGCCTCCTGCGCGGGCACGTCCCGCAGGTTCGCTTTGACCTGCTCGAATTCCGCGGTGTACGGGCTCGGCAGGCAGCGTGTGCGGTGACCCGGCGCGGTCTCCAGAGTGACGGTGGTGCCGGCTTCGATCGCCCGCCGCTGGAACAGATCCGTGATCGCGCCGTGCGTCACGGCTTCTTCGGTGAAGAGGTACGCAGTGCCCATCAGCACGCCGACGGCGTCGAGCGGCGCGGCCATCGCCCGGACCACAGCGGCGGACCGGGCGTCGTGAATGCCGCCGGCGAACAGCACTTCGACGTCCTTGGCCGCGCCGAGCACCGCCAGTTGTTCCTCCCACAGCTCGAAACTCGGGCGCGGGCCGACGTGCCCGCCGCATTCGGCGCCCTCGAAGACGAACCGGCGGACCCCGGCGTCGAGGTACTGGCCGAGCAGGATCGGCGACGGCACGTGCACGAAGGTCGCGATCCCCTCGGCCTCCAAAGCCCTGGCCTGCCCGGGTTTCCCGCCCGCGATCAGCACGCACCGCGGCCGGGCGGCCCGGATCGCGGCGAGCTGCGCGGCCCGCAGGTCGTCCGGGACGAAGCCGAGGATCCCCGCGCCCCACGGCCGGTCGCCGAGCAACTCGGCGGTGCGGCTCAGGAGTTCGGTGGTGCGCGCGCCGTTCGCGGTGGCCACGGCGACGAACGGGAACCCGCCGGCGTCGGCGACCGCGGCCGCGAACCCGGGCTGGTCGCTCACCCGCGTCATCGGGCCCTGGACCACCGGGAGCGCGGTGCCCAGCGTCCGCAGCAGCCGGTCCGGCGGCGGCACCGCGGGCACGGCGGCACCGGTGATCCGGCGCACGTCCGATTCCACAGCGTTCAATTCCACTGTGGACTTCGTGACCACGCCGGCCGCACCGCCCGCCAGCGCGCCGACGGCGGTCCGCGGTCCGGCCACCGTCCCCCACACCGGCACGTCGAAGATGCTCAGGAGCTGTTGCAGCAGAACGAAGTCGCTCAGCTCGCCACCGCGCGCGACCAGTCCCAGCGCACCACCGCGCAACGCCTCGGCAGCCGTGGTCACGTCACCGACTTCGGCGAGCGCACCCGCCCACGGCGCTTTCGTCCGGACGGCGAAGGCCGCGCCGGCGGGCAGCGGGCCGTCCGTGCGCACAGCGTAGGGCACGCGGACCCGGGCCGCGACCAGAGCCACGGCCGCCGGATCGGCGCCGTCGAGCACGCCGAGGCCGCCACCGCGGGCGACCGCGGCTACGGCGTCCGGGTCGCCGACGCCCAGGCAACGCAGCCGTCGAACGTGCGACGGCGGGACGAGCTCGGCCATCGTCGGACCTCCTGAGCGCGGGGTGTGGCGATCTTCAGAAATAACGCACCGGACCGGTTAAAAGCAATACTCGTGCTAGGGTACGAAAGCGAGAGCGCCCCACGATCATGGCCCTGACCAGCACTTTTATCACCTGGATCGCAATCTCGGAATGCAATTCCCGCACGCAAGTGACAATTCGACACCGAAATACCTGGAGCCCGCGTGGAACTGACTGGACGGGTCGTCGTGCTGACCGGCGCGGCCCACGGGATCGGGGCCGCGATGGCCCGTCGCTTCGCCGCCGAGGGCGCGGCGGGCGTGGTGGTGTCGGACGTCGACGAGGCCGGCGCCGCCCAGGTGGCGGACGAGATCACCACCACGGGCGGCCGGGCCGTCGCGGCGGCCGCCGACGCGACGTCCAAAAAGGACCTGAAAGCGCTGGTCACGACCGCGCGGGACGAGTTCGGCCCGGTGGACCTGTTCTGCGCCAACGCCGGGGCGGCGTTCGGCACCGGCGTGCACGCCGCCGACGAGCAGTGGCAGAAGTCCTGGGAGCTCAACGTGCTGCAGCACGTGCACGCCGCGCAGGCGGTGCTGCCCGCGATGCTCGCGCGCGGCGAGGGCTACCTGCTGATCACGGCGTCGGCCGCCGGCCTGCTCGGCACCCCGGGCGACGCGCCGTACTCGGTCACCAAGCACGCGGCCGTCGGCCTCGCCGAGTGGCTGGCGATCACCTACCGGCCGCGCGGGATCCGGGTCAGCGCGCTGTGCCCGCTCGGCGTCCGCACGGCACTGCTCGAACCCGGCATCGCCGCCGGTCACCCGGCCGCGCTGGCCATCGCGGCGCTGGCGCCGCTGCTCGAGCCCGAGGACGTCGCCGAGGCGGTCGTGCACGGGCTCGGCAAGGAGGAGTTCCTGATCCTGCCGCACGAGTCCGTGCGGGAATCGTTCGCGCGCAAGGCGAGCGCGGTCGACGCGTGGATCGACGAGATGGCCGTGGGAGGCTGAAGTGGAGTACCGCAGGCTCGGCGCGAGCGGGCTCGCCGTCAGCGAGATCGCGTACGGCAACTGGCTGACGCACGGCGAACCCGGCTGCGTCACCGCGGCGCTGGACGCCGGCGTCACGACGTTCCACACCGCGGCGGCGTGGGACGGCGGCGCGGCCGAAGAGGCTTACGGGGCCGTGTTTTCCGGACTGGACCGCGACGAACTGGTGCTGTGCACCGGGGTCTTCTGGCCGGAGGGCCCGGGCCCCAACGCCGCCGGGCTGAGCCGCAAGCACGTGATCGCGTCGTGCGAGGGCTCGCTGCGGCGGCTGCGCACCGACCACGTCGACGTCTACCAGCTGCTGCGCTTCGACTACCGCACCCCGGTCGCGGAGACGTTCCTCGCGCTGTCGGATCTGGTGCGGCAGGGGAAGGTCCGCTACGCCGGCACTTCGGAGTGGACAGCCGAGCAGCTGCTGCAGGCCCACGAAGCGGCGCAGCGCTACGACGTCCCGCTGATCGCCAACCAGCCGCACTACTCGATGCTGTGGCGGGTCGCGGAGGCCCAGGTGATGCCGGTGAGCGACCGGATCGGCGTCGGGCAGTTCGCTTCGGTGCCGCTCGCCCAGGGCGTGCTCACCGGCAAGTACCACGACGGCCGCATCCCGGCGGGCTCCCGCGCGGCGGGACCGGCGTACGCGCGGCCGTTGCTGATGCCGGAGCTGCTGGAACGGGTGGCGCTACTGCGCGGAGTCGCCGACGACGCCGGCCTGACGATGGCGCAGCTCGCGCTGGCGTGGACGCTGCAGCACGAGGGCGTCGCTTCGACGATCGCCGGCGCGAGCACGCCCGAGCAGGTCACGGAGAACGCGAAGGCCGCCGGCATCCGTCTCGACCTGGACGTCCTGACCCGGATCGACCACCTCCTCGGCCGTTTCGTCCAGACCGACCCGCGCCTGGTGTGGTCCCCGCCCGCTCAACCCGCGCCGACCGGCAAAGCCAGCCGGCCGACCCCAGCCTGAGGCAGACCGAAGCCCAGCCGCGCCGGATCGACCGGACGTCCCGCCCCCGGACATCATGAACGAGTCGTTCACCACGTCCGACGACATGAACGACCCGTTCATGACACCGCACGCAGCTCACGCCAACCTCAAGACCAGCTCCCCACCCACTCAACCCGCACCGACGACCGGAGCACCGGCAAAGCCAGCACGAACGACCCCAGCCTGAGGCGAACCCAACCCCAGCGACACCGGACCGAACCAGGCATCCCACCCCCAGACGTCATGAACGAGTCGTTCACCACGTCCGACGACATGAACGACCCGTTCATGACACCACGCCCAGCTCACGCCACCCTCAAGACCAGCTCCCCACCCACTCAACCCGCCCCGAGGCAGACGAACGGCCTGCGGAACGGGTCCACCGCGATCGCGTCGGCCAGTGCCAGCGCGGGGCGTTCCCGCTCCGCCAGCGCCCGGTAGTAGTCGTCCATCGCGGCCGCCGAGGCGAGGTCGCCGACGCGGGACAGCGGGGCGATCACCGTCCGCGAACCGCTGGCCAGCAACGCGCTGGCGAAGCCCAGAGCTTCGTCGCCGGGCCGGATCCGGTTGAGCGCCAGCTCGCACGCGGCGAAGACGACCTGCCGCGGCGGCTGCCGCAACCCCGCCATCTCGTGGCCGAAGAGGGCGCCGTCGGCGAGTTCCAGCCGGGAGAAGAGCGCGTTCTCCGGCTCGTGGGCTCCGTGCGCCGCGAAGTGCGCGAGCTTCGCGCCGTCCATCGCTCGCAACACGGACTTCACGGTGGCCTTGGCGCCGGTCATGGTCGTCGCGGTGCGGTAGTGCGTCGTCAGCTTCTCCAGCTCACCGCGCGCCCCCGCCAGCCCGGGCCCGCGGACGAGCACGATCCGCCGCGCCCGGGACAGCGTGGTGAGCTCGGCGGCGAGCCACGCGGTCGCCGACGGCGCCACGACGGTCGGCCGTCCCCGCAGCCCCGGCAGCACGCCCCACGGCACGGCGTAGAGCGGCCCGGTCGGCACGATGACCAGTTCGCGGTCGCCGAACAGCTCGGCGAGCGGCTGGATGAGCTGCGCGTCGATCTTGTCGGCCTGCTTGCGCGCGGACGCCATGACGACCTCGGCCAGCCGCTCGGGCAGGTTGTCCGGCGCGAGCGCGTCGAGGTCGACGTTGAGCACCCGCGCGGACTCCGCGGCGGCCCCGGCCGACCCGAGCCGCACGAGCCGGCACTCGCCGCCGGCCACGACGACGGCGACGAGCTCGTCCCCGGAAGCGGCGAAGCTGATCATGGCCCGCTCCCCGAGCCGCGCGACGACTTCGTGCAGCCCGGCCACCGGCCGCGGCCGCCCCCACCGCCCGGTGTGCCACCCGAGCCGCTGGGCCTCCCGCAGCCGTTCGTTGTACTTGGCCCGCAGCCCGGCGATCGGGTGCCCGTCGTGCTGGGCCTCCTGGATCGCCTGCCCGAGACCCCGCACCTCGGCCACGCTCGCGGCGAGCTCGGGATCGGTCCCGGCGGAAAGCGGTTCGTACCGGTAGGTCTGCGCGCGGGTGCGTTCGAGCCAGACGAACAGGCGCCGGGCATCGTTGCGTTCGAGCACGAGCTTCACGGCGAGGTCGGCGAGCTCTTGGCCGTGCAACGCGGTCCCGGAGACGAGGTCGAGCCCGCCCATCCGGTCACGGACGGCGTCGAGTTCGGTGAGCCCGGACCGGATTTCGGTGAGCGCCTTCGCCCGGCTCCCCTGCGCGACGGCGAGCTCGGCCCGGCAAAGGCGCCGCAGCATCCGGTAGTCGATGGGGGTGAGCTGCCCGGGCCGCGGGACGGTGCGGAGCGTCTCGGCGGCTCGTTTGAGGTTGCCCCGCCGGATGTCCAGCCGCACGGCGAGCATCCGCGCGGTGGCGGCCTGCTCGGCCAGGCGCGGGAGCGGCAGGGTTTCGGCCGTCCGGATGGCCCGGTTCGGCAGCGCGGCGGGGATCTCCCCGGAGCGCAACGCCTCCCGGACATCGGCCTGCAACCCGATGATCTTCGCGTTGCCCGCGCAGGTCTGGCAGCCCACCTTGAGCATCCGGCGCCGGGCGGATCCGGCCATCTGCCTGGCGAGCACGAGGTCGTCGGCCAGCAACGCGGCCTCCGCGCGGTGCAGTTCGATGTAGGCCAGTTCCCGGGTGACGCTCGGCTGCGACCGCATCGACTCCGCGAGGTCGTCGAGGTGCTCGCCGGCCTCACCGGCCAGGCCGGCGGCCAGCAGCGCTTCCGCCTGCTCCAGCCTCAGCTGCGACGGCACATCGAGGCCGAGGGCCCGGTACGACCGCTCACTGACCTCGTACAGGCGAAGCGCCTCCGGGACATCACCGGTGCGAAGCGCCAAGGTCCCGAGAAAACGGCGCCCGTCGGCCGCGTCGGCCCGCAGCTCGAACTTCTCCGCGAGCTCGATCGCGCGGTTCAGGTCTTCACGCGCTTGGGCGACGTTGCCCAGCTTCGTGTGCACCCACCCGCGGGCGGCGAGGGTCTGGACCAGCCCGACCATGCGGGGCTCGGCTTCCAAGGTGTGGTCGAGCCAGTAGCGCCGGTGTTCCATCGAGGCAGCGAAGTACCCGAGGCTGTCTTCGTTCCGGCCGACACTCATCAGCCGGGCCCCGTAGTTGTGCTCCAGCGCGGCGCTCAGCTCGGCGCGCACCACCGGATCCTCGACGCCGGCGATGAGCCGGCGGATGTCGTCGAGTCCCGCGAGCCCGGCTTTGAAGTCACCGGAGATCTCCGAGGTCAGGGCCACCAGCGTGCTGGAGAGCCGGATCCGCGTGACCATCCAGTCGGTGTGGTGCTCGGGTGCGACCGGATACATCCCGTCCAGCAGGCCCATCCCCTTGCGGAGCAGGCGGACACCTTCGTGGAAACGCCCGAGGCAGGACACGTCCGAAGCTGTCTGCTGGAGTTCGCGGACCCTGACGATGACTTCGGTCGGGTCCAGCTTTGTCACAGGCACTCCCCTATGACAGCACAGGCTGTTGCAGAACGGAGCCCGCCTACCGGTCGAAGATCGGCAGGCGGGCGGTCACATCTTGGTGAAGCTCAGCGGGCCACCTGGTAGCACGGCGGCGCGCAGTTCGGCGTGACGACCGGTCCGTCGGTCTTCGGGACCGCGATGTGCTCGTGGTCCAGGTGGACCCAGCCGTACTCGTCGGGCTCCGGGTGCGGGACCACCGGGCCGGCCTTCTCGATCGGTTCCGGCGTCTCTTCCGGTTTGGTGTCTGTGGGCGTCGACATGGTCGATCTCCTCTCCCCTGGGGATCTGCATGGGGACGCTGACCGTGACGGTGAGTCCCCCGTCGCGAGGCCCTCTCCCCGCGAACGGCCCAATAGTTGCACAACGGAGCAATGATCGGGAGGGTTTTAGCTACGGAAAGTCAGCCCAACCGGCTGTGAACAGGCTCGACGTCCCGGCGGGAACGTCCTAAAGGGTGAAGTCTGTAACGACGTCCACACCGGACGTGCATTCCGGGCGGATCCGCGGGTACCACCCGACCATGAAGCTGACCTCCACCGTGCTCGGCGCGCCGGAGCCGCGCGCGCTCGCCGCTTTCTACTCGACACTGCTCGGCTGGCCGATCCGGACCGATGAGCCGGAGTGGGTGACGCTGCGGCCGGACGACGGGAGCGCCGGGCTGTCGTTCCAGCTCGAAACCGGGCACGTGCCGCCCGTCTGGCCGCCCGCCGACGGCACCCAGCAGATGCAGCTGCACCTCGACATCGAAGTCGACGACCTCGAGGGAGCGACCGCCACCGCGCGAGCCGCCGGGGCCGTCGTCGCGGACTTCCAGCCGCAGGACGACGTGCGCGTCTGCTTCGATCCCGCCGGGCACCCGTTCTGCCTCTGGACGAGGTGACGCCCCGCGTTCGACCGGTCACAGGATCCGCTATGTTCGGCTCAGGTCCTGGTCGTGGCGAACGGAGTTGAGTCCTGTGGGGGTGCACCGGATCTGGCACCACGGCTTGGTCCCCACCGAAGGAAAACGCCCCCTGGACGCCTTGCGCAGCAGGCTGATCACCCGCCAGCGGCAGCACGACGACTACACCGTCACCGATCTCGGCTCGTCCGACGACGGCGGATCGCGCCGGTGCGACCTCGAATTCGCTTACGGCGACGGCGAAGGACGCTACTCCGTTCAGGTATTCCTGTCCCTCTGCTACCGCGCCGGCGAGGACCGGGTGACGTGGTTGCTGGCCGCGGCGTGCACGCGGCCGTGGCGCAGCTGCCACGTCGCGCCCGCGCACCGGATCGGGCTGGAGGAGCTGGGCGCGAGCGGCCACGACGAAATCCCGATCGAAACCCCGGTGCTGGCCATGCGCGGCTGGTCCCGCGAGGAGTGCGACCACCTCGCCGACCTGCTGGGCGAGGCGCTGGTGGCGCCGTGGCGGACGTCGGCGGTGCTGGTGCTCGCCGAGCCGCCGACGGTGCCGGTCGCGGGCTGGGCCGGGCTGGTCAACGTCTTCGACGTCGACGACCGCTTCCGCCGCACGCTCAACCGGAACGTCCCCCTCGGCTGCGCGGTCCCGGCGGGCGCGCGGCTGTACGCGCCGCCGTGCGACCAGCTCCCGGACTTCGTCGAGACGGCCAGCCCGGTGAACGGCGAAGCCCTCGAAGGCGCGATCACGCAGCTCATCCAGGCGCGCGGCCGGACGCCGCTGCCGGAGGAGTGGGCCGACGTGGCGAGCGTGCGGGCCTGGTACGCGGCCGATCCGTTCGTCTCGCCGGAGCGCGAGCCGGACGCCGGCCTGACCGAGAAGCTCGACCGGGCCGAGCGCGAGCTGGCCGAGGCCCGCCGGGTGATCACGATCCTGCGGAAGAAGGCCAAGGCCCACGCCGAAGAGCGCGATCGCCACGCCTGCGAGGTGAAGGCGCTGCGCAGCCGGCTCGAGGACGTCTCCGCGACCGAAGTCGGGTGCCTGCGCGAGCAGCTCGCGCAGCTGCAGGCGACGGTGGACGACTACGCGCGCGAATTCGAGGAGACCGAAGCCGAACGCGACGAACTCAGGCGCGTCAACGGGTTGCTGGCGGGCCGCCTCGCCCGCCACCACGAAGCGGACGACGAAGTGGCCGCCGCCGGCCGCCCGCCGGAGGAGTTCTCCAGCTTCGCCGAGCTGGTCAAGGCGGCGGCGTCGCTCGCGCACCTCGTGCTCACGGCGGAACCGGCGCCGGCCGCGATCCTCGACCACCACCCGAAAGCCGCGGCCTGGCGCCGCAAGGCGTGGGACGCGCTGCGGACCCTCGACGCGTACGCGAGCGCGCGCACGTCGCTGCTCGACGCGGGCCAGGACCCCGGCCCCGAGCTGTCGGACGTCCTCGCGTTCGCCCGCACCGGCCAGCCGGGTTCCCTGATCAGCGCCAACATCATCGCCTTGGCCGAGTCCGACACGGTGACCACGAACGAACGGCTCCGCCAGGCCAGGACGTTCCGCGTCGACCCCCGCACCAACCCGGCGGGCCGCGACTACTTCGGTGCCCACATCGCCTTGGAGCGCTTCAAAGCACCGGCGCCGCGCCTGCACTTCCTGGACGACACGGACCGCACGGGCCGGGTGTATGTCGGTTATCTGGGCGCCCACCTGCCGACGTCGAAGACCAACTGAGCGAGAATCGGCGCCCATGAAGGAAAAGAACCTGGCGTACTGCTGGATCCCGCGCGGCGAGCGGGTGCTGTTCCTCCGCCGCACGGCCGGGGTGTTCCGCGCGGGCGAGTGGGAACTGCCGGGCGGGACGGCCGAGCCGGGCGAGCCGTTCGAGACGACGGCGGTCCGGGAAGCGGTGGAGGAAACCGGTTTGCGGGTTCGCGTCACCGGCGAACTGGCGCGGGATTCGTGGCCGGACATCGCGGGGCGCGATCTGCGGATCCACGCTTTCGTTTACACGACCGAGGAAACCGGCACCGGCGAGGTCGTGCTCAACCCGGCGGAGCACGACGACTTCGCGTGGCTGACACCGGCGGAAGCCCGGGAACTGCCGCTACCGGACCACTTCCGGCGACTGCTCGGTCCGTCCTGACCGGGCGGCCAGCACCGCGGCGAGGCCCTCGCGCAGATCCCCGACGAAGTACCCGGGCACTTCCAGCGACGGGAAGTGTCCCCCGGCTTCGGGCGAGCACCACCGGACGATCCGCCGGTACCGCTCCCGCGCCCACGGACGCGGGCACTTCTCGATGTCGCGCGGGTACATGGTGATCGCGGCCGGGACGTCGACCCGGAGCTCGGGGTCGAGCGAGTTGTGGCTTTCGTAGTAGATGCGAGCCGCCGACGCGCCGGTCCGCGTCAGCCAGTACAGGGTGACGTCGTCGAGGATCCGGTCGCGGGAAATCCGTTCGAACGGGCTGTCTTCGGTGTCCGACCACTCGGCGAACTTGTCGAGGATCCAGGCGAGCAGCCCGACCGGTGAGTCGACGAGCGAGTAGCCGATGGTCTGCGGCCGCGTCGCCTGCTGCTTCGCGTACGCCGCGCGGTTGCGCCAGAAGTCGCGCGTCTCCTCGGCCCACTTCCGCTCGAGCGCCGTCAGCCCGTCCGCCGGCAGCCCGGGCGGCCCCTCCGCGAACGTCGTGTGGATGCCGAGGACGTGCGCCGGGAACCGGCCGGCGAGCACCGTGGTGATGTTGCCGCCCCAGTCGCCGCCGTGCGCGAGGAACTCGCGGTAGCCGAGCCGGCTCATCAGCTCCACCCACGCGGCCGCGATCTTCTCGGTTCCCCACCCGGTCGTGGCCGGTTTGTCGCTGTAACCGAAGCCCGGCAGCGAGGGCGCCACGACGTGGAACGCCGGCGCGGCCGCGTCTTCCGGGTCGGCCAGCTCGGCCACGACGTCGACGAACTCGGCGACGCTGCCCGGCCAGCCGTGCGTGAGCAGCAGCGGCGTCGCGTCGGCACGCGCGGATCGGCGGTGCAGGAAGTGGATTCCCAGCCCGTCGACGGTCGTGCGGAACTGCCCGATCCGGTCGAGGCGCGCTTCGAACGCCCGCCAGTCGTACCCGGTGCGCCAGTAGTCGACGACCTCGGCGAGATCGGCGAGCGGAACGCCCTGGTCCCACCGGCGCGAGCCGTCGACGGTCTCGGCTTCTGGTAATCGCGCGGCGGCCAGCCGCGCACGCAGTTCGTCGAGGTCGGCGTCGGTCGCGCGGGCTTCGAAGGCGTGGACGTCGCTGGTGGGCATGGGACCTCCTCGGTCGAGAGTGAACCGGCTTAGACGGTTCTAACATGCCGACACGGCCGCGGGCAACCGGCTAAGCTGGTTCCATGCGTGCTGAGCACCCCGACTTCCGCCTCGGCAGCGTCCTGGCGACCAGCTTCACGGCGACGCTGACCGAGCGTCAGGGCAACGCCGTGGAGCGCATCCCGACCCCGCACCGCCTCGCCGACTGGCTGGCGGTCAGCGGCCTCGCCGTGCCGTCCTGCACCCCGGCCCAGCTCGACCTCGCGCGCGAACTGCGGGAGTCGATCCACGCCACGGCGACCGCGGCGGCCCTCGATGAGCCCCTCCCCGCGGCCGCCGTCGAAGTCCTGAACGCCCGCAGCGCCCAGGGCCGGGCAGCGGCTTTCCTGACGCCCGAAGGAAAGCGGATCTGGCGGCTCGGCCCGGCGTCCGGTGTGGAAGACGCCCTCGGCGTGATCGCGGCCGACGCGATCAGCATCGTCGCGGGCGAACGGGACGGAAAGCTGGCCTTGTGCGCGTCGCCGACCTGCCGGGCGGCTTTCTTCGACACAAGCCAGAGCCGCAGCCGCCGGTGGTGCGACATGAACACGTGCGGGAACCGGCAGAAGAAAGCGCGCTTCAACGCCAACCAGCGCAAGAAGAGCTGAGTCCCTCACTCCAGGTCGACGACGAAGCCGGCTTTTTCGGCAAGCACCCAGTGCGCACCGGAGTCGGCGATGACGGCTTTGCGGCCGATGTTCGGTGGCGTCATCAGGACGGCGTCACCCGGCTGGCCTTTCTTGATCTTGACCATGGCGCCGAACGCCACCTCGGCCTCATCGGCGTTGACGAAGCTCACGTACTGGCAAATGAGCGTACGCGGGTCAGCGGGATCAGCGGCCTTCCAAATGCCGTTGGTGTAGTCCTGCACCTTTCCGCGATTCGGGGTCCAGCAGCTTCAGGCGTGCAGCGCCTCGTCCTGCCGCAGCCATCGCCGGCGCGGCGAGGGCCGGCACGATGGCGGCGGCGACAGCCACGACCAGGCCGGCGCCCGATCGTCCGTGGAAATGGGTCGTGCCCGAGATATCTCGGGCACGACGTTCGCGATCTTCTTTCCCGTCGAGGTGTTGTCCGTGGAACCCGTGGGTGGTCGATCCGGAGTGTCATCCACCGGATTCCTCCCGAGCACGATGCGGGCAGGAGAGAGGAACGATACGTCTTTCCAACCCGCCCTGCAGGTCAACACCGCGCCGCCGCCGGCGTCACCAGTGACGGTCATGACCTACCGTCCGGCGACGGCGGCCCCATCGCCGAAGATTTCCACATCGAGCTCACGATGTGCGGAATCATCGAAGCGCTCCCGGGGAACCACTTGGGCGGACACCAACAGCGCATCGACGGCCTGCCGCAGCACCTCGCGACGATGCGTGGCGCGTTCACGTCGCTCGCGCCGCTCGGCATCACGCCTCGCCGACCACTGGTTCCAGAGGCCGAGCATTCCACCGAGCACAGTGCCGACAAGGGTCATCCAGCCGTTCACCCAGAGCGTGTCGTTCGGCCACCGACACCCATTACGCAAACATGCAGCTTCGGCCGACCTCGGAATGTCATACTGGGTCGATGGCACAGGAGCGGGCTGATTCTGTCAGTGCGGCGAACCGTTTCGACGGCGAGGCGCATGGCACCCTGATCCAGGTGGGGTCGATGCAAGGCAGCATTTTCCTCGACAACCGGTATTCCCGTGAGTTTGTTTCGGTCGACTTTTCCCTGGCTCCGGATTTGACCGGTCGCTCGGCTGAACTCGACGTGCTGGCGGACGCATTCACGGGCGTCCCGTCCAGACCGGTCGTCCGGGTGCTCGTCGGCGAGCGTGGAGTGGGCAAGTCGGTGCTGGCCGCGGCCCACGGCCGTCGTCATCAGGATCACTACGGGTCGATGTTGTGGGTCGATGCCCGTGAGCCGAGCCAAGCCGCCGAGCAGTGCGGTAACTTGCTGAACGTGCTGGCCCCGGGTCAGCCCGCCGTCGGCAATCCCGTGGATGTGCTGCACGGCCACTTGGCGAGGCCGGGCAAGCCGTGGCTGCTGGTCTTGGACGACGTCCGGTACCCGAACCTGTGGTGGCGGTTGATTCCAGCCGCCGGGCCCGGCAACGTGATCATCACCAGTGCCGCCTCCGGGTGGCGGAACTACACCACGATCGAAGTCGAGCCGCTCGCCGTCGAAGCGGCCACCAGCCTGCTTCGGCACACGGCAGGAGCACTGACCGAGCCGGCGGCTCGAGCTCTGGCCGCGTTTCTCGGTGGCTCACCCCGGACGCTGATCGGGGCCGGCGAGGCATTGGCCACCAATACGGCCGTCGGGTGGGCGGACTACCTGCGGCGGCAGTCGACGGGACAAGCCGACAGGCACGCAACAGACTCCGCGGACCAGGCGCACGTCACCGGGAGAGCCCATCGGGGCTGCGCAGCCGCCGGATCGCTGCAGGACGGTCACCAGGAGTTGTTCGTGGTCGACCGCGATCGTCGACTGGTACGCCGGTGGAACGACCTGGAGCAGCCATACGGGCGCGAAGCACCATCGGGCTGGTCGCGGTGGTGGCCGATGGACGAGCCCGAACCCGTATACCGGATAGCCTGCTCGAGCTTGCACGCCGGGCACCTGGAAATCTTCGCCGTCACCGGCGATCAGGGCTTGATCCACCGCTGGTACGAGGGCAGCCCGGGGAGGTGGTCTCCGTGGCGGGTCCAGGCCACCCCCGGCAAGATCACCGGCATCGCCGCGGGCTCGCCCTGGGACGGCCACCAGGATCTGTTCGTGGTCACCGCCGACGGCCGGGTCTTCACCCGAAGATTTCCCGACGGCGATCCCCGGGACTGGTCGGAGTGGGAGGACTTCGAAGCACCGGAGCCCGTCGTCGGAGTGGCCTGGTCGGGGATGAACCGCCCGCGCGGTCATCGCGAGTTGTTCGCCGTCACCAAAGCCGGACGAGTCCTGCACCGGTGGGATCACCTGGACACCGGCGGAGGCTGGAGCGACTGGACCGACATGCACGCTCCGGGCCGCGTCCGGACCGCCACAGCCGGATCACCGCGGCGGGCCCAACAGGACCTGGTTGTCGTTCTGGAGGACGGTACCGCCTTCGCCCGGCGATACGGCCACGCCGGCAAGGAATGGGCTCCGGACTGGACACCGATGTCGGCCTCCGAACCCGTCGTCGCCATCACCAGCTCGTCACTGACCTCTGGACACCTGGAACTGTTCGCCACGACCCGCCACGGGGCTCTGCTGCACCGCTGGTACTGGACTGGCACGGGATGGACCGATTGGGAACCGTTCGAAATGGCGCCCCGAGGATCCTGACCACGATCAGCGGGCGCCTTCGAGGTCCTCGAGACCGAGCCGCCACCAGTTCTCGCCCGCGATCACGTGCAAGTCCGGTCCCCTGCCGATGACCCGCGTCCCCGCCGGCAGCGGCTTCCCGTCCGGGTCGGCGAGCAGGTGCTCGCCGGTCACCTGGAAGCGGTCGTCGGTCAGGACGCCGGTCACGAGCCGGTTGCCGTCAGGCCGGTAACCGCCGTACAGGGCGACGCGGGAGCCGTCCGTCGCGAGCGTCTTCGCGCCGCTGACGTCGTTGTGCCAGCCGGTCACCGCGTCATCGCGGACCCGGACGAGCGGGAAGTCCCTGTAGTAGCAGGCCCACACGGTGTCGTTGAGGGCGTGGCAGTCGTCGATCGAACGCCCGGCGTTCTGCGCGGAGAACTCCCATTCCCGCGTCAGCGCGGCGGAGAAGCGCACCAGCCCGCTCGCGCCCAGCGGCGGCGGCCTTCCGGCTCACCCCAGCCGAAGTCCGCACGTGCTCGATGCCGTCACCGAGCGTCCCTTCGAGCAGCGGTGTCCCGGTGGAGTCGTACACGATTGCGTTGCCCTCCGGCCGCCACCGGCAGCAGGAACCGACGACGAGCACCCGAGATCCGCGCGGCGATCACCACCTCCGGCGAGTACACGGCCACGCGCGCCGCGACGGGCCGTGACGTCCGGGTGCCCGGGAACGTCGCGGCGCCTGGGCTCTCCGTCCGCGCGATCAGCTCCTCCGGCTCCGCCGCCCACAAGGCGACGACCTCGCCCGCCGGGCCGATCGACGCGGAGACCAGTGCGTCCCCGTCCTCCGGCGCCGAGAGCCGGGCGTGACGCCGGGCGCGGATCGTGGACGGCCGGCGCGGGTCGAGCCAAGCTTCGAGCACGCACCATTCGACCACGCCGTGACGTCCATCCCGTTGCGCCACGCGGCATTTCGTGGCGTCCCAGGTGGAGCGCACCTTCCCGCCACCCATTGCGCGAACCGGCATTTCGTGGCTCCTCGAGCAGGCCCTTAGCTTCGCACCCATGGAATGGAGCTTCAAACCAGCCGAAGAACTCCTTGCCGCGCTGCGCACCGGCGCCGTGACATCAGGGGAACTGACCGACGAGGCGATCGCCCGGATCGAGCGCGACGACGACGTGGTCAACGCGATCTGCGTGCCCGACTTCGACCGCGCGCGGGCCGCCGCACACCGAGCCGACCAGGCCCGCGCGCGGGGTGAGGACCGGCCGCTGCTCGGCGTTCCGGTGACGGTCAAGGAGTCCTACGACGTCGCCGGGCTGCCCACGACCTGGGGCCTGCCGGCGCACCGCGACCACCGGCCGGCCGCGGACGCGGTGCCGGTGGCGCGGCTCAAGGCCGCGGGCGCGGTGGTGCTCGGCAAGACCAACGTCCCGTTGGGGCTGCAGGACATCCAGAGCTTCAACGACCTCTACGGCACCACCACCAACCCGTGGGACCGCGACCGCACGGCGGGCGGCTCCTCCGGTGGGTCGGCAGCGGCGCTGGCGTCCGGGTTCGGCGCGCTGTCCGTCGGCTCCGACCTCGCCGGCTCGCTGCGCACCCCCGCCCACTTCTGCGGGGTGTACGCGCACAAGCCGACGCTCGGGCTGGTGGCCAACCGCGGCATGGTCGCGCCGTCCGAGCCGGCCTTGCCGGTCGAGCTCGACCTCGCCGTCGTCGGCCCGATGGCGCGCACCGCCCGCGACCTCACGCTCCTGCTCGACGTCATGGCCGGGCCGGACCCGCTGACGCTCGGCAAGGCGTACGACCTGACGCTGCCGCCCGCCCGCCACGAGCGGCTCGGCGACTTCCGGGTCCTGGTCCTCGACGACCACCCGCTCCTGCCGGTCGGGTCCGCGGTCCGGGCGGGCGTGCACCGCGTGGCCACCGCGCTCGCCGACGGCGGCGCCCGCGTCGAACGGCACAGCCCGCTGCTGCCCGACCTGACCGAAGCCGCGACTGTCTACATGCAGTTGCTGATTTCGGGCGCGATCGCGCGTTTTCCCCTGGAGTCGCTGGAGCGGCTGCGGGCCCACGCCACCGGTCTCGACGCCGTCCGGCTGCACGCCATGGAGTTCAGCCACCGCGACTGGCTCGAGGCGAACCACCGCCGCGAGGCCCACCGCCACGGCTGGCGGCAGCTGTTCGCGGAGTTCGACGCGGTGGTCTGCCCGATCACGCCGACCCCGGCGTTCCCGCACGACCACCACCCCAACCCGATGGAACGGCGCATCACCATCGACGGCGCCGACCACCCGTACTTCGACCAGCTCGTCTGGGCCGGCCTGGCCACCATGCCCGGCCTGCCCGCCACGGCCGTCCCCGCGGGCCGGTCGCCGGAGGGCCTCCCGGTCGGCGTCCAGCTCATCGGCCCGGCGTTCGAGGACCGCACCCCACTGCGGCTGGCGGAACTGCTCGAACAACGAATCGGCGGCTTCCAGGCACCGGAGTAGGCAGCTCAGCGCTGTTTCTTCCCCTGCTCCAGCAGGGTGACCAGTTCGGCGATGCGGGCCGCGCGGACGTCGGGGCGGCGGGTCGTCGCGTCGATCCAGCGCAGGTAACCCTTGCGGTAGAACGTCGCGAGCGAGTCGAAGAACGCCTTGGCTGCCGGGCTCGCCGCCAGCGCCGCCACGATGTCGTCGGCCAGGTCCTGGCGCTGCGGGCCCTCCGGCGCCAGTTCCGCGTCGACCCGGTCGCCCGCCCCGAGGCCGTTGTCCCGCCGCCACGCCTCGCCCAGTCCCAGGCCGAGGTCGGTGCCGAAGCGGCCGAGCGGGCCGCGGACCTGGCGCCCGCCGACGGTGCCGGTGACGTGGTGGGTGTCCTTGCGGGTCCACACCTCGTCCGGGTCGAACGGCACCGGCAGGTACACCCGGCCCCGGGGGCCGGTCGTGATCGTCCCGGTGAAGCGCTGCCGCCGCATGCCCCGATGCTAGCGGCGCGTGAGGAGTTCTCGAGCCTCTCTCCGTCTCACCTTTCGACCGGACACCACGAGCGGAAGGATGACCGGGATGAGCGCACCGGAGGACCTGGCCCAGGTCGACGAGCCGGCCTTCACCGGGCCGGCGGAGCGGCACCGGCGGGAGCCGCACGTGCACTGCTACCGGATGCTCGGGTCCTTCGAGGACGCCGAGGACACCGCGCAGGAGACGTTCCTGCGCGCCTGGCGGCGGCGGGAGACCTTCGAAGGGCGTCGACGTTCCGGGCCTGGCTCTACCGGATCGCCACCAACGCCTGCCTGGACCTGCCGGCCAAGTGCCGCCCGGAGCCCGCGACCGGCGGCGAGGTGCGGTGGCTGCAGCCCTACCCCGACCGGCTGCTCGACGAGCTGCCCGCGGGCCGCGCGGACGAACCCGAGACCGTCGCCGTCGCGCGGGGGACGATCGAGCCGGCCCACCTGGTCGCCGTCCAGCACCTGGCGCCGCGGCCGCGGGCCGTGCTGATCCTGCGTGACGTGCTCGGCCGGCCCGCGCCGGCCTGCGCGAGCGCCGGGACTGGACGAGCGGCGAGGAGGACGCCGGCACGCGCGAACTGGTCCGACGCTTCACCGACGCCAGCGTCGCCACGGACATCGACGCGCTCGCCGCCCTGCTGCGCGACGACGTCCGCTGCTCGATGCCGCCCACCCCGGGCCTGCGGATCGGCCGCGCCGCGGTCGTGGACGACTGGCGCGAGGACGGGTTCGAGAGCATGAAGGGCCTGCGCGCGGTCCCCACGTCCTGCGCGTCACCGGCGGGGCCTGCCGGCGGTCACCGAGACGGCATCGACGGGCGGGTGAAGCCGGCAAAGAGGCCGTCAGCCGCCCGGAGCTCGTTTCACCAGGTACCGCAACAGCACGCTCGCCCCGTCCGTCAGCACCGAGGCCAGCTCCAGCGCCGCCGGATCCACCATCCCGCCGACAGCGGCGCGGCTCGACGTCCCCGCCACCAGGAACGGCGCCACCGTCAACCGGAACTCGTCGACCACGCCCGCCTCGATCAGTGAGCCGAACAGCTTCGGCCCGCCCTCGCAGTCGATGCGGCCCAGACCCTCGGCCACCAACGTCGAAACCACGCCCGAGACCCCGTCCACCACGAACACCCGCGCGCCGTTCGACGCCCACGCGGCGCGCAACGACGCCGGGGCCGCCGCGGACGTGAACACCAGCGTCGGGACCGCGGCTTTCGTGATCACCGGGGCGTCCGCCGGCAACGAACGGCCGGAAGTCACCACCGCCACCGGCGCGATCGGGGCCAGCCCGAACCGGCGGCGGCGCTCGGCCGTCCGCTCGTCCGGGCGCATGCCCTCGAACCCCTCCGCCACCGCCGTCCCCGCGCCCACCAGGACGACGTCGGCCAGGTCGTTGCCGAGGCGGTAGACGATCCGGTCCGCGGGCGTCGAGAGAGCTCCCGACACGCCGTCGACCGTGATCGCGCCGTCCGCGCTCGACACGAAGTTCACCGCCACCCAGCGCGGGTCGGCCGGGTAGGCGTACAGCTGCTCGAGGTCCGCGTCGGCGAGGTCGCGCCCGGCCGGCCAGACCTGCCGGATCACTCCCACCGGACCGCCTTCGCCGGCGGGCGGGTGCCCGCGATGCTCGCCGCCATCTCGGCCACGTGCCGCGTCGCGCGCGGGTGCGCCGTGCGGAGGATCGCCGCGCCGGCCGACGCCGTCAGCGCCGCCAGCGCCAGCCCGGCCGGGGTGCCGTCGCCCGCGACTGCGGCCAGCACCGGCACGTCCGACGGCAGCGACGGCGCTTCGCGCACCACTCCCACGTCGAGGACGGCCCCCTCGGCGGGCACCCCGCGCGCGACCGCGTCGGACACCGACGGGCCGGCGTAACCCGCGCCGTACCGGGCCGCGACGTCGACGAGGTCGGCTCGCGCGAGGATCAGGTCGGCGCCCGCGTCACAACAGGCCGCCGCGACCGAAGCGTCCGCGGTGTCGACCGCCAGGACGAGGCCGGGAAAAGTCTCTCGGGCCCACGCGACCAGGGGTTCGACGCCGGTTCCGGCGAAACCCACCAGGTCGGCGCCGTCCGCGACGGCGCTCGTGACCGCTTCCCTCGCCGCGTCGGGCTCCGGGAGCACCTGCACCACGGCCAGCACCAGCGCGTGGTCACTGCTCGACCGGCGGCCCCGGAAGACGAGGTCGGGGGTTCTCATCGCGTGCTCCCTGCTGGACATCCGTGCTTCGCGATCATAAGCGAGCAGGCAGGGCAACACCCTTCGCCGTCAGGTGGCGGGGCACCGTCGCCGGGCCACCCGACTCTCGACGGACTTCCTCAGGAGGCGAGCGCCTCGTTGATCGCCTGCAGTTCCTGCGCCGTGCGGGTGGCGGCGAACTCGATGACGTCGTACCGGGCGAGGCGCTGGACCACGAACGGGTCGCTGGCGAGCACGGCGTCGAGCTTGCCCCGCAGCATCGGGCGGGTCAGTATCACGTGGTCGGCGGCGCCGCTACCTTTTCCGCAAACCAGGAACAGTCCTTTCGTGAATTGTTTGCGCACCCACTCCGAATGGTCCGGGAGCGCGTAGTCGACTTCTGTTTCGGGCGCTGTGTAGGTCAGCAGTGCGATGTACATGATTCGATGGTAGAACTCCGGCGGCCACCGCGCACCCGAAGTTCCGGTCAAGAAAAAGAGAATTCCTTTACCAACACTTTTTCGACATTCTCGCCGGTTGCCGTACGCCCGTTGTCGTACGACGCGGTGTCGCCGCAGAGCCGACGCGGCGGCTTCGCCGGCGCGCGACACTTCAGACCATGAACGCACTGACGAGGATCTGGCACGACGGACGGCGGGCCGAACGCCTCGCCTACGTCGTCGGCGCGGCGCTGTTCCTCAGCGGCGCGGGGCACGCGGTCGCGCTGCTCGCCACCGGCGGCTCGTGGCTGGGGCCGCTGTCGCTGCGCAAGGCCGTCACGTTCGGCCTGTCCTTCGGGCTGACGCTGGCGTCGGTCGCCTGGGCGACGTCGTTCCTCACCCTCCGCACCCGGTGGCGCGCCGCGCTGCTCGGCGCCTTCACCGCCGCGAGCGTCGTCGAAGTCGTCCTGGTCAGCCTGCAGGCCTGGCGCGGGGTGCCGTCGCACTTCAACTTCGAGACGCCGTTCGACAACGTCGTTTCGATGACGCTCGCCGCGGGCGGCGGCGTGCTCATCGTGGTCGTCATCGGCTTCACGGCCGCCGCGCTGGTCGAGCCGGGGCCGGCCGCGCCGAGCCTGCGCCTGGCCGTCCGCGCCGGTCTCCTCGTGCTGCTCGTCGCGCTGGCCACCGGCGCGGTGATGGTCGGCCGCGGCGTCGTGGCGGCCCGCGGCGGCGACCCGCAGCTGGCCTACACGACGGCGGGCGCGCTCAAGCCGTTGCACGCGGTCGCGATGCACGCGATCCTCGTGCTGCCCGGGCTGGCCTGGCTGCTGCGGTCCACCCGCCGGCCCGAGGCGCACCGGCTGCTCGTGGTGAAGGTCGCCGTCGCCGCCGACGCCGTGCTGACCGCCGTCATCGGCGTCGAGTCCTTCACCGGCACGGATCCCTTCGCCGCCCCGCTGCCGGTCATGGCCCTTTCCGCGCTGGCCGCCCTCGTGCTGGCCGGCACCGGCGGCTACGCGCTGAGCGGCGGTGAACCGCGTTCCCGATCCGTACGTGTTGGCGATGGGAAGGCAAGGGGCCGGTAAAGCGGCGGACGGAGAACACGCGTGCGGCACGGTACGACCACCAGGGGCCTCTTCCAGCAGGGCCAAGCCCACAGCCCGTCGTTCTTCTCCGTGGCGAGGGCGATGGGGCAGCACGCCGACGACCTCGCGGACTTCTGCATCCCCTGCAACCCCTACTTCCCCACCGACGAGATGTTCGGCGAGCTGGAGCGCAACCTCCGCACGATCCTCAAGTTCTACCCGAGCGATTCCGGCGCGATCACCGCGCAGCTGGCGAGCGTGCTGCGGCTCAACCCGTCGACGATCTCACTCGCCAACGGCTCGACCGAGCTGATCACCTGGATCGACCAGCTGCTGGTCGGGTCCAGCGTCGCGGTGCCGATCCCGACGTTCGGCCGCTGGACCGACCAGCCGCTGGAAACCGGGAAGCGCGTCGACATGTTCGTGCTCAAGGAAGCGAACAACTTCGAGCTGCGCGTGGACGAGTACCTCGACTTCATCAAGCGCCGCGGTTCCCGGGTCGCGGTGCTGTGCAACCCGAACAACCCCGACGGCGGCTACCTGTCCCGCCGCGAAGTCATCCGGTTCATGGACGCCCTCGAAGACCTCGACCTGGTGGTGATCGACGAATCGTTCATCGACTTCGTCGAGGTGGAGATGAACGCGTCGGTGGCCGCGGAAGCCGTCGTCCGGCCGAACGTGATCGTGCTGAAGAGCCTCGGCAAGAACTTCGGGCTGCACGGGATCCGGTTCGGCTACCAGGTGTCGAACCCGGCGTTGACGCGCAAGCTGTCCGGTGCGCTGCCGAAGTGGAACCTGAACTCGCTCGCCGAAACCGTGATCTTCATGCTCGCCGAGCGCCGCGCGGAATACGAGGAAAGCCTCAAGAAGCTCGCGCTCGACCGGTTCATGATGAATTCGCAGCTGAACCAGTTCCAGGAACTGACGGTCTACCCGTCGCAGGCGAACTTCCTGCTCGTCAAGCTGCCCGGCTCGGTCGACGGCGCCGAGCTGTGCGAATACCTGCTCGCCGAGCACCACCTCCTGGTGCGCCAATGCGGCAACAAGATCGGCATGACCAGCCAGTTCATGCGCTTCGGGGTGCGGCCGGACACCGAGGTCGAGCGGCTGGTCGAAGGGTTGCGCGGGGTCGAGCGGCTCGGCGGCGGGCGGCACGCGACGCCGGCGATCGAGCTCGTTTCGCACTCCCGCGAACCGGAACGGTCGATCAGCTGAGCACCTGGGCGATGGCCGACTTCCAGGCGAACACCCGACCGTTCGCCGAGCTCGACCGCGCCGGCCGCACGCGCCGCCTGCGCCGGCTCGCCGAAGCGGCGTTGACCGCCTACGCCGTGCCGGTGGCCCGGCTGACCCCGCTGGCGCACGGGCTCAACACGGCGTTCCGCGTCGACGGCGCGGACGGCCACCGGTACGTCCTGCGCGTGCAGCGCCCGGACGGGCCGGGACCGGCGCGGGTGCGGTCCGAGATGGCCTGGCTCGCCGCGTTGTGCCGCGAAACCGACCTCGTCGTCCCGCGGCCGGTGCCCACGCGCGAGCGGGACCTGATCGCCGTGGTCGCCGACCCGGCGGTGCCGGAACCCCGCACGTGCGTGCTCTGCCACTGGGTCGACGGCCGGTTCGTCGACGAGCGGCTCAGCCCGCCGCAGCTGTACGCGCTCGGCGAGTTCACCGCGCGGCTGCACCTGCACGGCGCCCGGATGAACGGCCTCGACCGCGGCCGCGTCGACGACCTCACCGAGTTCGGCCGCACGCAGGTGGACGGCTTCTCCCCGGCGGTCGTCGACCGGGCGGTCGCGCGGACGGGCGACGAACGGATCCGCGACGCGGTCGCCCGCGCCCGCGCGGTGCGGGCGGAGCTGGGCTTCGGCGCCGACGCGTTCGGCCTGGTGCACGGCGACCTGCGCCAGGTGAACTACCTGTTCCACCGCGGCCGGGTGCGGGCGATCGACTTCGACGACTGCGGGTTCGGGCACTACGCGTACGACCTGGCGGTGACGCTCGCCGAGCTCCGGCACCTGCCACAACGGGAAGAGCTGCGGGAAGCACTGCTGGACGGCTACCGCTCGGTGCGCCCGGCCGCCGCGACGACCGACCCGCTGGTGCTGGCCGCGTTCGCCGGCCTCCGCCGCGTCCAGCTACGCCTCCGCTGACCCCGCCAACGCGCACTTTCACGTGAAAGTGCGCGCCACTTTCATAGGGAAAGCTACGACGTTACAGGGCGGCGCTACAATTGCTATATGGCCGGGCGATCGAGCAACGCCACCAGCACCCGTGACCGGCTGCTGCTGGCCGCGGGTCAGCTGCTGCACGAGGCCGGCGACGGGCCGGTGTCGACGCGGGCGATCTGCGAGCGCGCCGGCGTCCAGGCACCCACGCTCTACCACCACTTCGGCAGCAAGCAGGGCCTGCTCGACGCGGTCGTGAACTACGGCTTCACGCAGTACGTCCAGGCCCCGGACGCCGGCGGCGACCCGGTGGACCGGATCCGCGCGGGCTGGGACCGGCACGTCGAGTACGGCTTGGCGCACCCCGTGTTCTACGTGCTGCTCTACGGCCAGATCGAGCCGGGCGTGCCGTGCAACCTCACCTCGAGCGCGGAAGCGCTGCTGCTGGAGCTGTTCACGCCGCTGGCGCGCGAAGGCCGGTTGCGCGTCGAGGCCGCGGAGGCCGCGCGGCAGTTCGCGGCGGCCAACAGCGGGGTCACCTTGAGCCTGATCGCCCAGCCCGCGGACGACCGCGACCCGGCGATGTCCGCGCAGGTCAGGGAGTCCGTGCTGGCCGGGCTGCTCGCGGACGAACCGGCCGGCGGCTCTTCCGTCGGCGCACTGGCTGTCGCTTTGTCGACCGCGCTCGCCGACGACGTCGACGCGCTGACGACCACCGAGCGTCAGATGCTGCGGGAGTGGCTGCACCGGATCGCGGGCTGACGCTCGGCGCTACATTCGCTACATTGACGTCTATGACAAGTGTAGTGAAGCAGTTCGGCCTGTTCCTCGCCCCGCACCGCGACGACGCGGCCCGGAAGGAGCAGGCGATCGCGGCGGACGAACTCGGCTACGGCGCGGTCTGGCTCGGCACCGGCCGGAACTCGGTCGGCGACCTCGCGTTCGTCGAAGACGTGCTCGCGTCGACCGAGCGGATCACCGTGGCGACGGCGATCGTCAACATGTGGGTCGACGAGCCGGAAACCCTGGCGGCGTCCTACCACCGGCTCGCCGGCCGCTACGGAAAGCGCTTGCTGCTGGGCATCGGCGTCGGCCACCCCGAGTCGGTGACCGAATACCGCAGCCCCTACGACAAGATCGTCGGCTACCTCGACCGGCTCGACGCGGCCGGCGTCCCGGCGGACGCCCGGATCCTCGCCGCGCTCGGCGACCGCGTGCTGAAGCTGGCCGCCGAGCGCACCGCGGGCGCGCACCCGTACCTGGTCCCGGTGGCGCACACACGGCACGCCCGGTCGATCCTCGGCCCGGGCAAGCTGCTCGCCCCCGAGCAGAAGGTGGTCGTCGACACCGACCCGGTGGCCGCGCGCGCCATCGGCCGCCCGTACGTCCAGAACCCGTACCTGGGCCTGCGGAACTACGTGACGAACCTGCGGCGCCACGGCTACCCGGAGGCGGACGTCGAGAGTGGCGGCAGCGACCGCCTCATCGACGACCTCGTCCGCCACGGCTCGCCGGAGACGATCGCGAAGGACCTGCGGTCCCATGTGGACGCCGGCGCGGACCACGTGGCGGTGCAGGTGCTCGGCCCGTCCCCCGACGTCGAACTGGCGCACCAGCGCCAGCTGGCCGAGGTGCTGCTCTGATCAGTCCGGTGCCGGGGCCAGCGCGTTCAGCGCCTTGACGATCGTGCGCTCCTCGTAGGCGAAGTGACCTTCCAATTCGGACGCGAGCCGGTCGAGCTCGGCGCGTAGCCGCGCAGGATCGCTTTCTTCGTCCACGAGCCGCTGGATCTCCTCCTGCAGCAGCGCGACGACGGCGTGCTCCTCGCCGAGCTTCGCCAACGCGGGCGCGAGCGCCGGGAAGCGCGCGGCGAGCATGGGGAAGATCGCCGTGCCTTCCCCGGTGTGGTGGCGGGTGAGCGCGGTGCAGAAGCCGGAACACTTCGTGCTCAAGCGCCGCAATTCCCCGCCCCGCAGGTCCCGCAGCTCGGCGCGGAACCAGTCGTGCACCTCGACGAGCCAATCGCCCAGGCGACGGCCGTGGTCGAGCCGGTGCAGCTCGACCACGGGCAGGATCCGGGTCGTTCGCGCCTGGTAGGCCGCGAACCCCGGTTCCCGCCCGACCACCGCGGCGAACAACGCGTCGCGGTCCGGCGGGAGCGCGGCCATCGCCTCGAACGTCTCCGTGTGGGTTTCCACGGTGACCAAAGGGTTGTGGCGGATGTTGTGGTACCAGGCGGGGTGCTTCGGCGACCCCATCGCCGAAGCCACGACGACGAGCCGGCCGTCGATCGTCAAGTCCCCCAGGGGAACCCGGTGCGGCCGGCCCGTGCGGGAACCGGTCGTGGTGAGCTGGATCAAGCTGGTCCTTTCCGATGAAGGGAAATCACCGGAGGCCGTGAGCCGACACGGAATGGGGCGCGCGGAGGGCACACTCCTGCCGGGGAAAGGCAGAACGTGTCGATCTCAAGGGGGCTGAGTAGCCACTACCTCCGTGCGTAGGCCCATCCGGGGCGCATTCGCACAGTAGCACGGGATCAGCGCGCGGCGTCGGCGGCTTTCTGCGCCTCGTTGGCGGCGGCGTCGGCCTGTTCGTAGCTTTCCTTCGCCTGCTCGAACTCGGCCGTCGCGCGCTCGGCGCGTTCCTCGGCTTCGGCGAGCCGCGTGCGCAGGTCCTCGACCCGCGCGGTCGCCTGCTCGGCGGCCCGTTGCGTGCGGACGAGGTCGCGCTCGACGACCGCGCGCTCCTTCGCCAGTTCGGCGGCTTCCTTGCGCAGGCGGTCGCGTTCGGCGCGGGCGCGCGCCCGCTCCTCTTCCTCACGGCGGTGATCGCGCTTCGGCTTCGCCGGCTCGGCCTGGTCCACCAGCTTCTTCGACCGCTTCCCGGTGGCGGGCGGGACGGTGGCGGCGAGGGTGAACCACTGGTCGGTGTCCTGGTGCGCGACCGACGTCAGGCGCCCGGCGACCGCGAGCGCGGCGGTGTCCGGATCGGCCGCGACGGCTTCGAGCGTCGCCTCGACCTCGCGGGACACGGTGTCGCTCATCGACGGCAGCCCGTGCACGATCCGCCGCACGAGCTCGCCTCGGCGCCGGGTCAGCGCGCGCAGATCGTCGCCGGCGAGCCGGGTGTGCGCGTCCCGCAGCTCCTCGCCCAGCTCGGCGAGTTCCCGCAGCTGGCTGTCGTCTTCCCGCGCCAGCCGGTTGACGATCGCCGCGGCCGTCGTCGGCTTCCGCAGCTCCTTGATCTGCTTCGCGAGCTCGGCGTCCCCCTCGGCCTTGGCGGCCTTCGCGGCGGCGTTGCGCGCGCTGACGAACTCCGCGAGGTCACCCCCGTAGAGCTCGCCGGCCACCGTGTCCAAGTCCATCGTGCTCCAGCGAACCACATCGGACTGGTGCGAGCACCCGCGAAGAGTCATCATCGGGGGCATGTTCTTCGATCTGGGTGTCCGGGACTTCCTCGACCGCGCGGAAACGGTGTACCCGGACCGCGTCGCGGTGGTCGACGAGCCGGACCAGCCGGCGCCGAGCTGGGGTTCGCTCACCTACCGCGAGGTCGCGAAGCGGGCGCGGGCCCAGGCCGCGCACCTGGACGCGCTGGGCGTGCCGGCCGGCGGGCGCGTCGCGATGGTGTCGCACAACGCCGCGCGGCTGCTCGTGTCGTTCTTCGGCGTATCCGGCTGGGGCCGGATCCTGGTGCCGGTGAACTTCCGGCTGGCACCGGCCGAGGTCAAGTACATCGTGGAGCACTCCGGCGCGGAGGTGCTGATCGTCGACCCGGAGCTGGAACACCTGCTCGACACGGTGACGGCGAAGCACGTGTTCGTCCTCGGCCGCGACGACGACGCCCTCTGGGGCGGCGACGGCACCCCAGAGCCCTGGGACGGCGACGAGTCCGCCACGGCGACCGTCAACTACACCTCCGGCACGACCGCCCGGCCCAAGGGCGTCCAGCTCACGCACCGCAACATCTGGCTGAACGCGGTGGTGTTCGGCCTGCACACGACGTTGAGCGACAACGACGTCCTGCTCCACACCCTCCCGATGTTCCACTGCAACGGCTGGGGCATGCCGTACGCGGTGACCGGCCTCGGCGGGCGGCACATCGTGCTGCGCAAGGTCGACGGCACCGAGATCCTGCGGCGCATCGAGGAGCACGGCGTGACGATCCTGTGCGCGGCCCCGGCGGTGGTGACGGCGGCCCTGGACGGCGCGGCGACCTGGGAGGGCGAGATCCCGGGCCGCGACCGCGTCCGGATCGTCGTGGCCGGCGCACCCCCGCCGACGCGCACGATCGAGCGGGTGCGCGCCGAGCTGGGCTGGGAGTTCATCCAGATCTACGGCCTGACCGAGACGGCCCCGCTGCTGACGGTCAACCGCATGCGCAGCGAGTGGGCCGACCTCGACCCGCACGAGCAGGCCCGCCTGCTCGGCCGCGCGGGCACGCCGGCCCTGGGCGTCCGCATCGACGTCGACACCGACGGCGAGGTCCTCGCGCGGTCGAACCACAACCTGGACGGCTACTGGGAGAACCCCGAGGAGACGGCCCGCGTCCAGGAAGGAAACTGGTTCCACACGGGCGACGGCGGCACGTTCGAAGAGGGTTACCTGACGATCGCGGACCGCAAGAAGGACGTGATCATCTCGGGCGGCGAGAACGTGTCGTCGATCGAGGTGGAGGACGCCTTGAACTCGCACCCGGCGGTCCGCGAGGCCGCGGTGATCGGCATCCCGGACGAAAAGTGGGGCGAACTGGTAACGGCTTTGGTCGTCACCGACGGCTCGCCGGTGACTTCGGACGACCTGATCAAGCACTGCCGCTCGTACTTGGCCGGGTACAAGTGCCCCAAGCGGGTGGAGTTCCTGGCCGAGCTCCCCCGGACGGCGACGGGGAAGATCCAGAAGTTCAAGCTGCGGGAGCCGTTTTGGCAGGGCCAGCCGCGCCAGGTGAACTGAGGTTCTTCTTCGACAACGGCGTCGTGCTGTGGGCCGGCCCGAAGGGAAATCACTCGGGAACGTAGGTCAGCTGGACGACGCCGTTGGAGAACGTGGCCGATTTCGCCAGCGCAACGGAAACGACGGCCTTCGCCGGGGAACAGCCGCCGCCCGCGCCCCACGACGATCGGGTACAGCAGCAGGTTCAGCTCGTCGACCAGGCCTTCGGACAGCAGCCACCGCACCGCCGTGGTGCTGCCGCTGGTCATGATGTCCCCACCCGCCTCGGCCTCAAGCGCCCGCACCGCCTCGGCCGGGTCGCCGGTCAGCAGAACCGAGTTGTTCCAGGTGACCTCGGACAACGTCGACGACAGCACGTACTTGCGCACATTGTTCATGAACTCGGCGCCTTCGTCGTCCTCGACGGTCCGCCCGGGCCACGCCTCGGCGAACCCTTCGTAGGTGACGCGCCCGAGCAACATCGCGTCGGCCGCGGCCATCCCGCCGCCGACCGCCTGTCCGATCTCGTCACTCCAGTGCTTCAGCGACCACTTGTCGGGCGCTTCGACGACGCCGTCGAGGGAAATGAACAGGTTCGCGACGATCTTCCGCATCGGCCCACTGCAAACCGGCGAAACGCTAAGACCGTCCACTGGAGACGCGCACCCGCGCGCTGTCCGCTTCCGCCCGCGCCCGTTCCTCCGCCGTCACCACCGCCAACCGCGCCGGAACGTCTTTGTGGTGCGGCGTCCCCGCGATCGGGTCCCGGTCCAGCGCATCGGTCAGCAGGTTGATCCGCGGCCCGCTCACCACCCGGCCACCGTCCGCGGCCGGGTGCGCCATGCCATAACCGTGCGGCAGCGCCAGCTGTCCCGGCCGCATCCCCGGATCGGCCTCGGCGCGCACGACCACGCGTCCCGCCGGCGTCACGACCGCCACCCAATCCCCCGGCACCGCACCGATCGACGCCAGTTCCTCCGGACGCGCCCGCAACGCGCCGTCCGGGTCGGTGCGGCGCCAGCGCGGGTCGCGCAGGATCTGGTTCGCGTTGTGCGCCCGGCGCTGCCCGTTCAGCAGGGAAAGCGGGAACGCGGGGTCCGCCGCCTCGGCCGCCGGGTCGAGCGCGGTCAGCCAGTCCAGCAACTCGGGCACCGCCAGCCGGACCTTCGGGCGCCGCAGCAGGCTCCACACTTCGTCCTGCTCGTGCGCGGAAAACGGCGTCGGCCCGGCCAAAATGCGGTCGAAGAGCTCCTCGCCGAGTTCCGAGCCGGTCGAAGTGCTGCCCAGCGCGCGCTGCACCGGCACGGTCATCGTCTTCGCCGCGCGGTGGCACCCCGCCCACAGCGGCGCGATCGACGCGGCGCCGCCGGGCAGCGAAGCCCCCAGCGTCCGGTAGAGCAGCACCGGCAGGATCGCCGCCCGCTCCGGCATCGCCTGGACCAGCGCGCCGATCCCCGCCTGCACCTCGGACCGCGGGCCGAGCGCCAGCGAAGCCAGCACATCCGACGGCGGCAGCACGCCGAGCGCGTCGAACAACCGCGTGTAGATCTCCGCTTCGACGAGCGTGCCCGGCAACGGGTCCAGCAACGGCGGCCGCAGCTGGAAGTAGTTGGTCGGCCATTCGAACGTGAAGAGCGTGAACTCCCACTTTTCGTGCTGCGACGCGGCCGGCAGCACGTATTCCGCCAGCGCGGCCGTTTCGGTGTAGGCGATGTCGACGACCACGGACAGCTCGGCGGCGCGGATGGCGCGTTCGACCTCCCGCGTCCCCGCGAAGGTGTTGGCGGGGTTCGACGACTCCACCCAGAGCGCGCGGACGCGGTTCGGGTGGTCGGCGAGGATCTCCTCGGCCAGCGTGTTCGCCGGCAGCAGCCCGCCGATGTACTCGAACCCGGTGATCTCCGACCGCTTCCCGCTCCCCGAACCCCACAGCGGCAGCAGCCACGAGTGCAGGTTGTTCGTGCCGCGCCGCCCGAAGTTCCCGGTCAGCAGGTACAGCAGCTTTTCGAGGTAGCTGTTGAGCGTCGAGTGCCGCCCCTGCTGGATCCCCAGCTCGACGCGCACGGTCATCGCTTCCGCCGCCAGGATCAGCTCGACCGCGCGCTCGACGTCCACACGGGACACTTCGGCGTGCGCGATCCAGGCGTCCACCGGCACTTTCGCCAGGACGGCGGCGACGTAGTCGAAACCTTCGGTGCGCTGGGCAAGGAATTCCTCGTCCGCGCCACCGCGTTCGAGCAGCAACGCCAGGATCGCGCCCAGCAGGTAGGCGTCGGTGCCCGGCCGCAGCGGCAGGTGCAGGTCGGCCATCTCGGCGGTCTCGGTGCGCCGCGGGTCGATCACGATCATCCGGCGCGCGGGGTCGTTCTTCAGCGTGTTGAGCGCGTGCCGCGCGTTGCTGAACCCGTGTGCCTGCCACGGGTTGCAGCCGAGCACGACCAGCAGGTCGCAGTGCTCGACGTCCTCGGCGGTGTGCACGAGCGCCGAGCCGAACAGCTGCCCGTTGACCCAGAAGTCGCCGGTCTTCTCCTGCGAAAGCGCGTTGAAGTGGCGCGTCGAGTTCATCCACTTCAGCAGTGAAGCGCCGTATGCGCCGCCGGAGTGGTTGCCCTGGCCGCCTCCGCCGACGTAGGCGAACGAGCCGGGCCGCCCGGCCGCGGTGTCGGCGTCCCGGATCGCGCGCAGCTTGGCGGCGATCTCGGAAAGCGCGGTGTCCCAGCCGATCGGCTCGTGCGTGCCGTCCGGACGACGGCGCAGCGGCGTCGTCAAGCGGTCGTCGTGGTCGCCGTACCAGGTCAGGCGCTGCGCTTTCTGGCAGAGGTACCCGGCGGAGCGCGGGTGCGCCTTGTCCCCGCGGACGCGCGTGATCTTCCGCCCCTCGACCTGCACCTCCAGGCCGCAGTTGAGGTAGCAGAGGCTGCACGCGGTGCGCTGCCACTCGCCCATGGCGGTTCCCTTCACAGCAGGTCGAGCGCGCGGCCGAGGGTGCTCAAGCGCGCTTCGAGCGTTTCGCCGGCCGGGTACAGCCGGACGGTGTCGACGCCGGTTTCGCGCCAGACGCGCAGGCGTTCCCGCACCATGTCCTCGGTGCCGATCAATGTCGTGCCGAGCACCATTTCGTCGGTGACGAGCGCGGCGGCGCCGTCGCGATCCCCGCCCTGCCAGCGTTCCCGGACCTCGGCGGCGACGTCCGCCCAGCCCTGGCGGCTGTAGGCGTTGTTGTAGAAGTTCGTGGTGGCCGAGCCCATCCCGCCGAGGCTGAAGGCGAGTTCCTTCTTGCGGCTGCCGACCAGCGCGCGCAGTTCGGCTTCGTCGTCGGCGAACGCGACTTCGGCGCCTTGGCAGACGTCGATGTCCGCCCGCTTCCGGCCGGCCTTCGTGAGCCCGGCGTCGAGCGGGCCGAAGTACGCCTCGGCACCTTCGGGGACGAAACTGGTGCCGAGCCAGCCGTCCGCGACCTCGCCGGTGAGCTCGAGGAGCTTCGGCGACAGCGTCGCGAGGTAGATCGGGATGTCCGGGTTCGGCGCGGTCGACAGCCGCATCGGCCGCGCCTCGCCGGGCAGCGGGATCTCGAACGCCTTGCCGGAAAAGGAAACCTTCTGGCCGGCGAACACCTGGCGGATGATCTCGACGGTCTCCCGCATGCGCGTCAACGGTTTCGCGAACGGGACGCCGTGCAGGCCCTCGACGACCTGCGGCCCGGACGCGCCGAGCCCGAGCGCGAACCGGCCGCCGGACAGGTCGGCGAGGGTGAGCGCGGCCTGCGCGATCGCGACCGGCGTGCGGGTGCCGAGCTGGATGATGCCCGACCCGAGCCGGATCCGGTCGGTGCGCGCGGCGAGGTAGCCAAGCGCGGACGGCGCGTCGGCACCCCAGGCTTCGGCGACCCAGCAGACGTCGAGGCCGAGTTTTTCCGCCTCCAGCACGAAGTCGACCGTCTCGCGGGTGTCCTTCGAGAACTCGACGGTGGTCGCGGTCCTCACCGGTTCTCCACCCGGTCCTTGATCGCGGCGAGGTTGCCGGCCATCGCCGTCTCGAACTCCCGCAGCCGGACGAAGACGATCTTCTGTTCCTTTTCGGGCATCCGGTCGATGGCGAAGGACAGCCCGGACCGGCCGGGCCCCATCCGCACCCACTGGCTCAGCCGGGTGCCGCCGCCGTCGGGTTCGAGGGTGAACTTCCAGGTCGCGCTCGGCTCGGCCGGATCGGCGACGGCCCACGAGAACACGCGCGGGGCCTCGCACTCGACGACGTACGAGGTGGTCTCCCACTCGCCGAAGGCGTCGTGCTTGCTGCGGCCGAGGAACTTGCGCCCGACTTCGCACCACTCGACGGACTGGAGCTCGGCGCTCAGCTCGGGCATCAGCGCGATGTCCGAAACGACCGGCCAGACGTCCTCGGGCACCGCGTCGATCCAGGTCGAAACCTCGGCCGTCGGCAGGTCGGCGTACCTCGCGCCGGTCCACTCCATCGTGGTCGCACCCCTCTCGAAGAGCCGTCTGACCACGATAGTTGCGTAGATAGACCTACGCTGTCAACGTCACTCCTGCCGAGCGAAGCGCGCCTCGACGTCCGGCCGCTGCGCCAGCCGGGGCGGAAACCCGGGCCCGCGGCGCATGCGCGTCTCCTCGGGCGTCATCGGCTCACCGCACTCCGCGCAGACGATTTCGGCGTGCGTGTCGTGCCCGCAGGCGAGGTGGTGGACGGTGATCGGCGGGCCGGCTTCGGTGGCGAGCCACTTGTCGCCCCAGCGGGTCATCGCGAGCAGCACCGGGTAGAAGTCGCGGCCCTTCTCGGTGAGCACGTAGTCGTAGCGCACCGGCTCGGTCTGGTAGGCGACCTTCTCCAGCAAACCCTCCTCGACCAGCCGCTTGAGCCGGTCGGCGAGGGTGTTGCGCGCGATGCCGAGCGCCTGCTGGAACTCGTCGAAGCGGTGCACGCCGTAGAAGGCGTCCCGCAGCACCAGAGGGGTCCACCAGTCTCCCAGCAGATTGATGGTGCGCGCGATCGAGCACGGCCACTGCGCGAACGACGTCCGTTTCATGCGGCCGAGGGTACGCCGTTTCGCAGAGAGACTCAGCAGGTCAGCGGCGGTCGCCGTCAGACAAGGTGCCCGGTGGTGACGTCGACGTGGCCGGGCACCTCGTCGTGGTCGTCCCCGACCGAGAGCGTCCCGGCGGGTTCGACCAGCAGAACACTGGCCCCCGCTTTCGACGACGGCTTGTGGTGGACGCCCTTGGGCACGACGAAAGCCTGCGCCTTTCCGAGCGTGACCATTCGTTCGTCCGGGTCGCGAAGCCCGATCTCGATCTCCCCGTCGAGAACGAGGAAGAACTCGTCGGTGTCCCGGTGGACGTGCCAGACGTGCTCACCCTCGAAGCGAGCGAGCCGGACGTCGTAGTCGTTGACACGACTGACGATCCGCGGACTCCAGGCGGCGTCGAAGCTCGCGAGGACTTCATTGAGGTCGATCGGGTTCATGCACCCCATCCTCGACCTGGCGTTTCCCGGGCACGAGTGCTAGGAATCGCACATGCCGCAAGAATTCTCGCACCGCGTCGTGGCGATCGTGACGGAGGAGTCGAACCCGTTCGAGATGGGCGTGACCACGGAGCTGTTCGGCCTCCGCCGACCCGAGCTGAACCGCCCTTGGTACGACTTCACCTTGTGCTCGGCAACGCCCGCCGTGCGGATGAACCTGGGCATGTTCACTTTGTCCGGAGTCGCCGGCCTGGAGGCGGCTGACACAGCGGACACGCTGATCGTGCCGGCCCGCCCGAACACGCGAGTCCCGACGAACCCTTCGATCATCGCGGCGATCCACCGCGCAGCCGCCCGAGGCGCGCGCCTGGTGAGCTTCTGCACGGGCGCCCTGGCCCTCGCGGAGGCCGGCGTCCTGGACGGCCGCCGCGCGACGACCCATTGGCAGTGGGCCCCGGAGTTCGCTTCGCGCTTCCCGGCGGTCCGGTGGGAGCCGGACGTCCTGTTCATCGACGAGGGCACGATCTTGACGGCAGCGGGCAGCGCGGCCTCCCTCGACCTGGGCCTCCACCTGATCCACCGCGACCACGGCGCCGAGGTGGTGAACGCCGTCAGCCGGCGCTTGGTGTTCACGGGCCACCGCGACGGCGGGCAGCAGCAGTTCATCGCCCGCCCGGTGCCTGCGGTCCCGGACACTTCGCTGGCTCCGGTGCTGGCTTGGGCCCTCGCTCGCCTGGACGAGCCCCTTACGGTCGCTGACCTAGCGGCCCACGCTTCAACCAGCCCGGCGACCCTGCACCGGAAGTTCCGGGCCGAGCTGGGGACAACGCCGTTGGCTTGGCTGACGACGGAGCGGGTGACGCTGGCGTGCCGCCTGATCGAGCGAGGCGAGCTGCGCTTGGACCGGGTGGCCTCGGCAAGCGGCTTCGGAACGGCGGCGAATCTACGATTGCAGTTGAGGCGGCACACGGGGTTGAGCCCGAGTGCGTACCGCCGCCGCTTCGGCCCGGCGGCTTGAGGTCCTGCCGGGCCGGGATCCTCCCACGCGGGACCGCTCCTGCGGCGTATTCTGCGGGACCGGTGGATCGGGTGGCCGTGTGGAAAGCGGAAAGCTCACCCGCTCGGCCGAACCACACTCGGTGATGACGGACAGGGGAGGACCGCATGACGGCCGATGTCGAGCTGCCGCCTTATCGGGCTTTGCTGGTGGTGGACACCAAGGCGTTCGGGAGCAATTCCGATGCCGATCAAGGGGTGCTCGCCGCGATGATTCCGGATGTGCTCGCCCAGGCTTTCGAACGGGCCGGGCTCGACGAGGTCTGGAAGACCGCGCTTTTCCCGCACGGGACCGGGGACGGGTACGGGATCGGGTTCGAGCCGCGGTTTCTGCCCGCCGTCGTGTCGCGACTCTTCGACGCGCTCGAAAGCGTGCTCGCCGAGCGGGATGTCCGGCTTCGGGCCACCAGCCGGTACCTGCGGATGCGGATGCGGGCCAGCCTGAACGTCGGGCCGATCCGGGAGGCCGACGGCGAAAGCTCCGCGGTCGCCATCGGGGCCGCCGTGATCACCACGCACCGGTTGCTCGATTCCGCGCCGGTGCGGGAAGTACTCACCGCGTCCGATCCCGATCAGACGTTCCTCGCCGTCGTGCTTTCGCAGCGGATCTTCGACGACGTGCTCGCCAGCGGCTACGCGCAGCTGCCGAAATCGCGCGTCATCCCGGCTGACGTCGAAGTGAAGGAATACCGCGGCACGGTCTACCTCTACGTGCCGAATCCGAGCGGCGACCTCCTGAAGAACGGCGTCGGGAAGGAATACGAAAAGAAGCTGGCCGCTACCGAAGAAGCACGCGCCGAAGTGACCTCGAACGTGATCGAACAGATGCACGGCGGCACCGCCATCCAGATCGGCCGCGTGCACGGGAACGTGCACCACGGCGGGAGCTAACGCAGGGGGGCGAGGGCGGCCGCCAGCGCGTTCTGCTGCAGCCGCGCCGGGTAACCGCCCGGGTCGGCCGCCGCCAGGACGTTCAGGCCCTCCACCAACGCCACCAGGCTCTTCGTCGTCAGCTCGAGCCGCTCCTCCGTCCACTCCGGACGGCACGCCGCCACCAACCGGCCGACCCTGGCGAGGAACGAACGGTTCGCCGCGCGGTGCCGCTCCGCCAGGTCGTCGTCCGCCAGTGCCGCCGCCAGGAAGCCCACCCACACGCGGGATTCGTCGTGGTGGCCGTGCGGGAGGTCGACCGCCTGGCCGAGGACCGCTTCCAGCGCCCCGAACGCGTCAAGGCTCGCCGCCTCGGCCGCGTCGGCGCGGACGGCCGTGCGTTCGTAGAGCAGGTCTCGCGCGTGCAGCAGCAACGCCTTCTTGGTCGGGAACGCGTGCATGACCAGGCCCGTCGTGCAGCCGGCGCGCTCGGCGACCGCGCGCAGCGTCAGACCGGGGAGGCCGTTCTCGGCGAGCACCCGCCACGTCGCGCCGGACAGGAGTTCGCGCTGGGCCTCGACGTCACGCTGCTTCGGCAAGTCCGCCTCCTTCCCCGGAAGCGTAACAGATGCTACGGTAACAAGCGTTACGAAACGGGGGTATGACCTGATGCTCGACTGCACGTTCGCCATCGATTCGGTGACCTGGGACAACGCCGACGCCGTCCGCCTGCGTGCCGCCCAGCGCACCGAGCTGGACGCCCGTTACGGCACCGACGACCACGAGCCCGGCGCGCTCCCGACCGCCGAAACCATGGCCGTGTTCCTCGTCGCGCGCGACGCCTCCGGAACGGCGCTCGGGTGCGGCGGGCTGCTGCTGCTCGGGCCGGGGCCCGGCGAGGTCAAGCGCATGTACGTCGACCCGGCGGCCCGCGGCACCGGCGTCGCGACCGCCCTGCTGCGCGCGCTCGAAGACCACGCGCGGGAGCTCGGCATCGCCCGGCTGCTGCTGGAGACCGGCACCGGGCAGCCCGACGCCATCCGCTTCTACCAGCGCGAAGGCTACGAACCGATCGAGGCCTACGGGCCCTACGTCGGCGAGCCGCTCTCGCGGTGTTTCGCGCGCGACCTGTGATCGGTTTTCCGATGGGCGGCCCACGTCGAGCTATTGGTGGCCGGGGGTGCGCCGCCCCTACCGTCGAAAGCACGGAGATCCCGACCACGACGGAGTTCCCTTGCGCATCAAGCAGATCGGCGTCGCGCTGACCGCGGCCGCCGCCCTCGTCCTCCCCGCGGCGCCCGCCCACGCGGCCACGCGGCTCGTTCCGCTCGACCTCGCCGCCGGGCAGCAGCCGGAAAACATCGCGCTCGAGCCCGACGGCTCCGCGGACCTCACCTTCGCCTACACCGGCGAAATCGGCCGCGTCACGCCCGGCGGACGGGTCAGCGTCATCGCCCGCTTCCCCGTGCCCGACGACGGCGACATCCCCGTGGTGCACAAGAAACTGTTCCTCGGGGGCATCGTGCGGTCCCCCGGCGGCGACCTGTACGTCGCCGTTTCCACCGGCACGGCGGCGACCGGCCTCTACCGCGTGCGCCCCGGCGGCACCCCGGTCAAGGTGGCTTCCCTGCCCCCGTCCGGGTTCCAGAACGGCGTCGCGCGCGATCCGGCCAGCGGCGACCTCTTCGTCGCCGACTCGTTCGGCTCGGTCGTCCGGCGCGTCTCGCCGCGCACCGGGCAGGTCACCGACTGGGCCACCGGCGACCTGCTCGCCCCGGTGAGCGGCTTCGGCGCCAACGGCGTGAAAGTCCACGACGGCGCGGTCTGGGTGTCCAACCTGGACCGCGGCACGCTCGTGCGGTTCCCGCTGAACCGGGCACCGGGCCGGGTCGCCGTCACCGGACTCGGACCGGTCGACGACTTCGCCTTCCGCGGCGCCACCGTCGTCGCGGCGATCAACCAGGAGAACCGGGTCGTCGTGACCGGCCGCGACGGCGTCCGCACCATCCTGTCCACTTCGGACGGCCTGGCCAACCCCACCGCGATCGCCGTGCGCGGCGGCGAACTGTACGTCACGGACAGTGCGTACTTCGGCGGCACGCCGAACCTCCTGCGGGTGCGCTGAAAGGTCCATTCGGCACGTGCATCCGCACGCGAGTCGTGCACGGGATGTCAAGATCCGCCGATCCGGTTGCCGTGCAGCGCGTTCCGCCGGTAAGTTGGCGACGCGCTGCACGGCGGAAGCGGGGGAGGTGACCGCCGGAGGAAGCGCTTTCCGGACGGTAGGGGTCACCGCCGGAGTGCAGGAGGGAAGTAGTGCCTTGGTGTTGCGGGGAACGGTCATGGCCGAACGCGTGACCGATCCGTACCTGGTCGATCTCGAAGCCATCGCGGGCGAGCTGCAGCGCGGCAAGTGGTGCGTCTACCTGCACGAATGGCTCGGCGACGACCACGACCTCCCCGGCTGGCGCGCCCAGGTGGCCGCCGAGGCCGAGCGGTCCGGCGTCGAGGTGTGCTTCGTCGAAATCCCGCGCAAGGACATGACGCTGGTGGCCAACGTCCGCGCGCTGCCCAGCTTCGAGCAGGTCACCGAATCCGTGGCGGCGCTGGAGCACTACCGGGGGCTGGCCGCCGGCCGCGGGTGGCGGGGCGCGGCCACCCGCCGGCAGGCGCCCCGGAGCTGACCGGCCGCGTGCTGCTGCGCGGCCGGGAAGTGCGTGGTCTCGACCGTGGCCTCGTAAAGCGCGCGGTAGTGCCGGTAGGACTCCCCGTACCGCGCGCCGGCCGCCGGGTCCGGCACGACCGTCTCGGCGATCGGGTTCACGCGGGCGAAATCCAGCTCGACGCCGGTGGCCGCGGCCGCCGGCACCGCGTCGCCCAACGCGGCCCCGATCGTCTCGGCCGGGATCTGCTGCGGCAGCCCGGTGACGTCGGAGACGATGCGCGTCCACAGCCCGCCCGTTGTCCCGCCGCCGACCGCGACCGGCCGCCCGGCCACACCGCCCGCGACGGCCATCGCTTCCAGGTTGTGGCGCACGCCGTACGCCGTGCCTTCGAGGGCCGCGCGGTAGATCTCCGCGCGGCCGCGCCCGGTCGTCAGCCCGGCCGGCACCCCGCGCGCGGCCGGGTCGAACAACGGCGTCCGCTCCCCCGCGAAGTAGGGAAGCAGCAGGAGCCCGCGGCTGCCCGCCGGCACCGAAGCGGCCTCGGCCGTCAGCTCCGCGTACGAACCGCCGACCAGGTCCCGCAGCCAGCCGGTGACCGCGCCGGACGTCGCCATGCCCGCGGCGAGCGTGAAACTGCCCGGGTCGACGCCGCGGGTGCTCCACAAACCGGAGTGCGGGCGCGGTTCGGCGAGCACCTGGACCAGGAAGAGCGTGCTGCCGTACATGACCATCACGTCACCGGGCTCGCGGACGCCGGCGCTGACCGCCTCGGCCCACGCGTCGACCGTCCCGGCCGTCACCGGCAACCCCGCGGGCAGCCCGGTCGCCGCGGCCGCGGCCGGGGTGACCTCGCCCGCGATCTCGTTCGGCCACCGCAGTTCCGGCAGCGGCAGCCCGGGTGCGACGCGCTCGGCCCAGTCCGCCGCCCAGCCGCCGGCGGCGAGGTCGTACATCGGCGTGCACTGGCCGGCCGAGTGGTGGTCCAGGACGTACCGGCCGGTCAGCCGGTGCACCAGGAACGAGCTCGCCATCAGGAGCTTCTCCGTGCGCGCGTAGACGTCCGGCTCGTGCCGCGCCAGCCAGCGCAGCTTCGGCCCCACCGCCTGGCTGGTCAACGGCGAACCGCCGCGCGCCAGGATCGCGGCCGCGCCCAGTTCTTCGTTCAGTGCCGCGATTTCCTCGCCGGCGCGGGTGTCGACGCCGTAGAGGATCGCCGGCCGCACCGGCTCGCCCGCCGCGGACGCCGGGAGCAGGCACGGCCCGATGCCGCTGACCCCGAGCGCAGCAGCTCCGCGAAGATCGCGGTGAAGTCCGCCCACCAGACGGTTTCGGCGTCGTGCTCGAACCAGCCGGGGCGCGGCGTCGACACGGCGTGCTCGCGGACGGCCCGGGCGAGCACCGCGCCACCGGGGTCCAGCAGTACGCCTTTCGAGCCGCCGTGCCGATGTCGACGCCGAGCAGCGGACGTGGCGGCGCTGGCCGGGGTTTCGACCGCGACCGTGTCGCGGGCGCTCAACGGCAAGTCCACTGTGGACCCAGTGCTCGCCGGACGCGTGGCGTGGGCGGTGGCGCAGCTCGGCTACACGCCGAACGGACTGGCCCGCGGCCTGCGCCGCCGCGAGACCGCGGTGCTGGCGCTGATCATCTCCGACGTCGAAAACCCGTTCTTCACGGCGATCGCGCGCGGGGCCGAGGACACCGCGCAGGCCGCCGGGTTCTCGGTGATGCTCTGCAACTCCGACGAAAACGTCGCGAAGGAGCGCCGGTACGTCGAAGTCGCGGCGCAGGAACGGCTCGCGGGCGTGGTCCTGTCGCCGACGACACCCGACAGCGACGTCGGGCCGCTGCGCACGCACCGGACGCCGATCGTGACGGTCGACCGGCGGCTCGCTTCGGCGGACTGCGACGCGGTCCTCGTCAATTCCCGCGAGTCGGCCGCCGAAGCCGTGCGGCACCTGACCGGCCGGGGCTACCGGCGGATCGGCTGCGTCGCCGGCCCGCCCGGCATCACCACCGCGGACGCGCGGCTCGCGGGCTACCGCGACGGGCTCCGCGCGGCCCGCCGCGAATACTCCGCGAACCTGGTGCACCGCTGCGGATTCCGCGAAGCCGGCGGCCGGGAAGCCGCGACCCGGTTGCTGACGGCACCCGATCCACCGGACGCGCTCCTCGTCTCCGGCAGCCCGATGACGGTCGGCTTGCTGCAGGTGCTGGCGGAACTGGGCCTGCGCCCGGGCCGCGACGTCGGGATCGTCTCGTTCGACGAAGTGCCGTGGGCCACGCTGATCACGCCGTCGCTGACGGTCGTCGCCCAACCGGCCTACGCGATGGGACAACGGGCCGCCCGGCTGCTCCTCGACCGCATCGCCGACGGCGGCGCCCGCCCGGCGACCACGACGACGCTGGCGGCACAGCTGATCGTCCGCGGCAGCTCGGCCCGCTCAATCTGTCCACAATAGACACCAAGGGCCGGTTCACCTGGGAAGCTGGCGCGATCACCGGATCGGTGATTTCCTGGAGCCGAGCAAACACTGTCGGTGAGGGGAAGGGCTGGCAATGTCGGGGGTAGTGAAGCGGCTGCTGACGGCCGCGGCGGCAACGGCGGTACTGGGGAGCCTGTTCGCGGCGCCCGCTTCGGCGGCGGAATCCGTGGCCTGGAAGCCGTGCGCGGACGCGCCGGACGTCGACTGCGGCACGGTCACCGTGCCGATCGACTGGGGGCACCCGGACCGCGGCACCACGAGCATCGCGCTCGCGCGGCGCAAGGCCACGGATCCGCAGGCCCGGATCGGCTCGATCCTGATGGACCCGGGCGGTCCCGGCGGCGCGGGCGCGGGTGAGGTCAAGGCCGGCTGGACCCTGTCGGCCGAGATCACCAAGCGGTTCGACACCGTCGGGTTCGACCCGCGCGGCGTCGGCGACAGCACGCAGATCAAGTGCGGGCTCGACGAAATCATCGCGGACCACCCGAAGGTACCGGCGAACCAGGCGGAGTTCGAGCAGCTCGCGCAGTACAACCGGAAGCTCGGCGAAAGCTGCGGCCGGCTCACCGGGCCGCTGGCGCGGTTCGGCGACACCAAGAGCGTCGCGCGGGACATGGACGCCATCCGCGCCGCGCTCGGCGAGCGGAAGCTGACTTACTACGGCGTTTCGTACGGCACGCTGATGGGCCAGCAGTACGCGGAACTGTTCCCGGACAAGGTCCGCGCGCTCGTCCTCGACAGCAACATGGACCACTCGCAGTACACCGCGTGGGACTTCCTGAACAGCGAAACGCAGTCCGTGCAAGCGGAATTCGGCGAGCTCGCCGCCTGGTGCGCCCGGACGGCGAGCTGCGCGCTGCACGGCCAGAACGTTTCGAAGGTGACCAGGGACCTGCAGGACAAGGCCGCGCGCGGCGAGCTGAAGGACCCGCGGAGCGAGGAGCCGGTCACCCCGCTGGACCTCGCGGCGATCATCCAGGGCAGCTTCTACGGCCCCAGCTGGGATCGGCTCGCGACCGTGCTCAAGTCGTTCGAGGACGGCACCCCGCCGGCCGCGTCGGCGCGGCTGCGTGACGACGTCCCGATCAACAACGTCTTCCAGAGCGTGTTCTGCGACGACTGGCGCCTGCCGGTGCACAACTTCGCCGAACTCGAGACCTACCGCCGGGCCGCCGCGGCGCTCGCACCCGACGTCAAGGTCAACTCGCTGGGCTGGACCGCCGTCACCGGCTGCATCGGCTGGCCGGAGCGGGCGAGCAACCCGCAGCACCCGCTGCAGGTCCACGGCGCGCCGCCGCTGCTGATGGTCAGCAGCCGCCACGACCCGGCGACGCCGTACGCGTGGTCGCAGACCGCCGCCCGGCAGAGCGGCAGCACGCTGCTCACCTACGACGGCTGGGGCCACGGCGCGTACTTCAAGAACAGCCAGTGCGTCACCAAGGCCACCGACGACTACCTGATCACCGGCAAGCTGCCGGCCAAGGGCACGCACTGCGCCGCGGTCGAGCCGGGTACGCCCGAGGCGCGGGTCGCCGGGCCGAAGGCACCGTCGACGATCGCCTTCTGACGCCTACCGCCGCGTGGCCGGAACCGGCAGAATCGGTCCCGGCCACGCACCGGTGCGCGGAAGGAGCCGAAGATGCTGTGCCGTCGAGTACCAATCCCGACGGCAGTCACGGCGGAACCTGGTGCGTCGTGCAGATCGGCTGCGGACCGTGTCCGCCTGCTTTCGGCCGGATTGGTACTTCGTCGATTCTTCGCCGTCACAGCGGCGGTCCTGGCGGCGAGCGCGCTGCTCACGGCCCCGGCGGAGGCCCGGTCCCACGGTGGGTACCTCGCCCTGGGCGATTCGGTCGCGTTCGGTTACCGGCCCGACGCCGGCGCGGACTACCTCGACGCGGCCAACTTCCGCGGCTACGCGGAGAAGTACGCGGCCGCGCGCGGGCTGAAGCTCGCCAACGCGTCCTGCCCGGGTGAGACGACGGGGAGCATGCTGGACGTCGCCGCGCCGAGCAACGGCTGCGAGAACGCCTACCGCCTGGCCTTTCCCTTGCACGTCGCCTATCCCGGCAGCCAGATCGGCTACGCCGTGCAGTACCTGAAGACGCACCGGGACACCCGGCTAGTCACGCTGACCGTCGGCGCCAACGACCTGTTCCGCTGCCGCGACACCACCCCCGACCACTGCACCGGCGCCACGTTCGACGCCGCGCTCAAGCAGGTCGGGGCGAACCTCGCGACCATCCTCGGCGCGGTGCGCGCGCAGTACCGCGGCGAGCTCGTGCTCGTGTCGTACTACTCGCTCGACTACCGCGATCCGGCGCAGGTCGCGCAGGTGAAGGCGATCAACGCGACGCTGGCCCAGGTGACCCGGCACCACCGCGGCACCGTCGCCGACGGGTTCACCGCGTTCCGACTGGCTTCCCTGCGCGCCGGTGGCGACCCGTGCGCCGCGGGGTTGCTCGTGAAGCTGCCGTCCGGCGGGTGCGACGTCCACCCGAGCGCGGCGGGCCACCGCGCCCTCGCCGCGGCGCTGGCCGTGGCGGTCGCGTTCCGGTAGGTCAGCCGCGGCGGAAACCGCGGCGCAGCACCTGCCACCAGCCACCGCTCTTCACCGCGGGGAGGTCCGCGGCCGCGCCGGTGCGGCGGCGCATCCGGTACGCCAGTTCCAGCACCTCGAGGTCCTCCGGGCGGCGCCTGCCGTGGACGTCCGAGCGGAGCATCAGCTCGCCCACCGAGACGGGTCTGCCACTGCCGCGGTGCGCCGTGCGCGCCATCAGGAACCTCCGCTTGACTGCTGCCGAACGAGCGCCCTGATTCTATGAATTTGATTCGGGTTCGTCACCTTACTGGTGAGTTGTGTCCGGTGGACTAGCCTGATTCCATGATCACCACCGGGGGACTCACCGAAAGCGACCGCGCGACCTGGGAAAACCTGTTCGCCGGCTACAACACGTTCTACGGCAGGACACTCCCGGCCGAGCGGGTGGACCGGGCGTGGCGCGAGTTCGCGACCGGCGAGCGCATGCACGCCCTCGGCGCGCGGCTCGACGGCGAACTCGTCGGCATCGTCCACTTCTTCACCCACGTCAGCACCACTTCGGACGACGTCTGCTACCTGCAGGACCTGTTCACCGACACGAAAGCCCGCGGGCATGGCGTCGGCCGGGCGCTCATCGAAGCCGTCGCCGGCTGGGCACGCGCGAAGGGGTGCGTCCGCGTCTACTGGCACACGCAGACGTCGAACACGACCGCCCGGCGGCTCTACGACCAGGTCGCCGTCGACAAGGGATTCATGCAGTACCAGATCCCCCTGGACGCCTAACGCCGGTGCCGGCCACCGCACTCGTGGTGCCCGCCGCCGCGGTGGCGTCCGGTGTGGATCGCTTGCCGCTCCGGAGCCGGGGCCCGGCCGCGCGACCAGACCGGCACGTCCGGGATTTCGTGCCGCACCGGCGCGGCGTGCCGCGGTTCCGGTTTCGCCTTCTCGACGATCTTGACCGCACGGGCGAGGGTTCCGCGGTGTCCCGGCGAAATTCCGGAATCCGGATTCGCCGAAGCCGCCTCAGGGGAAGTCGTGGCGGGATTCGCGGGTGAGACCACGGATTCCGCACCTGGCCGCGCGGCCGGCACCACGACGTCGGCGGGCAACGGGATCAGCGCGATCGGCGGGGGTTCGAGGCCCACCGGGGGCCAGGACGCGCCCGCGCCCCGCTGCACCGGCATCGACACCGCCGCGCCGACCCCGCCGGTCAGCGCCAGCGCCCCGGCGACCACCGAGAACACCCGCAGCCGGGCGAGCGAACGCAAGACCTGCGGTTTCTCCCGGTGCCGGGCCCGCGCCCCGTCGGGTTGCTCGCGCGGCGCGGTGGTCCGGACCAGCAGCTCGGCGACGGTGACGTGCTCCCGTCGCGGCGCCCTACGTGCCATTGAACCCTCCACCTCGGGCCGACCGGACCGCGGCGGCGCGTCCGGTCGGGCCCGATCATAGGAATGGTCAACCGCCGTGTAAAGGCTTGCTCACCCTGGGTTTCAGGCGAGCCGGCCGCCACCGTCCACATGCAGCACCGTGCCCGTGACGAACGGGTTCAGGAGCAAGTGGAGGGTCGCCGCCGACACGTCTTCGACGGTACCCACCCGGCGCGCCGGGTTCGCTTCCGCCGTCCGCCGGAACAACGCGTCCTTCGCGTCCCCGAGCCGATCCCACGCGCCCGAGTCCACGATGCCCGGCGAGACGGCGTTGACCCGGATCGGCGCCAGGTCGACCGCGAGCGCGGCCGCGAGGAAGGCCACCGCGCCGTTCGTCGTGGCCATGACGGTCCGTTCCGGCGCCGGCCGCCACGCGGCGACGCCGGAGAACAGCACCGCGGCCCCACCCTCACGGAACCGCGGGGCGAAGTGCTTGGCCAGCAGCAGCGGCCCGATCACCTTCGCGTCGAACGCCCGGGTGACGGCGTCGCGCTCCAGCGTCGTGACCGGGCCGTTCGCCGGCGCCGACGCGAGCGCGACCAGGTAGTCGACTTCGCCGGCCTCTTCGGCAAGCGCTTTCAGCGACGATTCTTCGGTCAGGTCCGCGAATGCGGTGCGCACCCCGGATTCGGCGAACCGCGCCGGGTTCCGCCCGGCGACCGTGACTTCGGCACCCGCGTCGCGCGCGTCCACCGCGATCCGCCGGGCGATTCCCGAACCGCCACCGACGACCACCAGGCGCTTTCCTTCGAACGACATTTCCGTGCTCCTTCCGTCTCGCACACGTCGTTCAGCGCTCACGGCCCCGCGGACAATCCCGTCTTGATCTCGATGTTTTCGAAGGTTGCGATAAAATCGGCGAATGCCTACGTTGCGCGCGCTGGAGTGCCTGGTCGCCGTCCTGGACGCGGGGTCGATCACCGAAGCGGCCGCGCGGCTGCACCTCTCGCAACCCGCGCTGTCCCACCAGATCGGCGCGCTCGAACGCGAACTGGGCGCGCCCGTGCTCGAACGGCTGCCGCGCGGGGTGCGGCCGACCGCCACCGGGCGGGCGGTCCTGGCCGACGCGCGAGCGGCGCTCGCCGCCGCCGAACGGGTGGTCCGGGCCGGGCGCGCGGTGGCCGCCGGCGGCGCGGGCACCCTGCGGATCGCGTGCGCGGAGAGCATGACCGCCGGGCTGCTCGCCCCGGTGCTGCGGGCCTGGCACCGCCACCGCCCGGACGTGCTGATCACGCTGACCGAAACGACGAGCGCGGACGCGCTGGTCAAGGCACTGGAATCAGGCGAAGCGGACGTCGCCGCCGGGCCGCGGCCGAGCCGCTGGACCGGGCCGGTCGAGGTGGTCGGGCGCGAGGAGGTCGTCGTGGCGCTGGCCGCGGACCACCCGCTCGCCGCGCGAACGGCGCTCGCGATGACCGACCTCGCCGGGCTGCCGGTGGTGCACTACCACCCCGACAACGGACTCGGCGGCTGGCTCGACGAGGAAGCGGCGCGCCGCGGGGCCGTGCTGGACGTGGTGATGCGGACGAAGCAAGCGGCTACGGCGGCTCAGCTCGCGGCGGCGGGGCTCGGTCTGGCCCTGGTCCCGACGACCGCGCTCTCCCGGACCTTCGCCGGTGCGCTGCGGCGGCTGAAGCCGGCGCTGCACCGCGAAGTCGTGGTGTTCGCCGCTACGCCTTCGGATTCGCTCGTCCGGCGGTTTTCCTCGGACGTGGCACAGCGCGGGATCACCGTGCCCGGCGCACTGCTCGGCAAACTGTCCTCGGCGACCCGTTAAGTCCTGGTGAATGTGACAGATTCCCTACTAAGGTTTTGTGCCATCAGGACGAACTTCTCCGCGACGGCCGGATTTCGCTGTGCCATTCGCCAAAGTTCGCTCCCATCGGATAGCTTGCTCCTACCGGTCAGTACCGGTGGGTGGGGCCGATCGGGTGAGGCGATCAGCGAAGATCGAGGGAAGCGGGGACGACCATGCCGAAGCACCGGCCACGTCGCAAGAGCTCGCGGGCGGTACGCCGCACCGCGGCCGCGCTCGCGGGCGGCGCGCTCGTCGTGCTGCCGACGCTGACCACCGGCCTGCCCGCGCCCGTCGTGGTCGCCGACGCCGGCAACGCCCTGCCGGACCAAGCCGCGCCGCTGCAGCAGCCCACCATCGTCATGCCGCCGATCGCCGTCGACGGCAGCCTGCCCCAGCCCCCGCTGCCCACGCCGCTGGTCGTGCCCGGCGGGCGCGCCGGCTCCGCGGGCATCTCCGGGCCACTCGGCATCCCGGGCAGCATGCTCAAGGCGTACCAGAACGCCGCCGACATCCTGGCCAAGGAGCAGCCGAACTGCCACCTGGACTGGGCGCTGATCGCGAGCATCGGCCGGATCGAGTCGAACCACGCCCGCGGCGGGTACGTCAACGCCAAGGGCGACACCCTCGAACCGATCCTCGGCCCGGTGCTCAACGGTGCCGGCGCGTTCGCCGCGATCCCCGACACCGACGGCGGCAAGTACGACGGCGACGCCGTGTGGGACCGCGCGGTCGGCCCGACGCAGTTCATCCCGTCGACGTGGCGCGGCTACGCCTCCGACGGCAACGGCGACGGCGTGTCGAACCCGAACAACGTCTACGACGAGGCCTTGGCCACCGCGCGCTACCTGTGCTCGGGCGGGCTGGACCTCTCGACCGACGCGGGGCAGCGCATCGCCGTGCGCCGCTACAACAACTCGCAGTCCTATGTGGACACGGTGATGGCGTGGGCGTCGGCCTACCGCGGCGGGGTGGCCCAGCTGCCCGACAGCCAGGTGCCGATCGGCGCGCCCGACGCCCCGGACGCCGCCGCGGCCGGTGCCCCGGTCGGGGTCCCGGCCCCGCCCGCGCCGCCGGTGACCGCCCAGCCGCCGGGCTCGCTGCCGGGCACGTCGACGCCGCCGGGCAGCACCACGCCGACGTCCCCGACCAGCCCGACCAGCACCACCACCAAGCCGACGACCCCGACCACGGACCCGTCGACGCCGCCGCCGTCCACCAGCACGCCGCCGCCGTCGACGACGGCCACCACCACCCCGCCGCCGGAGACGCCTTCGAGCACCAACCCGGCCGACGCTCCGGCGACCCCGACCGAAACCACCTCGACCACCCCGGCCGGGTGAGCCCGGTGGAGCCGTTCCTGGTGCACATCCGCTGCGACACCGACGGTTACACCCACGCCGTCACCGAAGACGAGTTCGCGACGGGACGGCACGACGGGCGGTTCCGGGCGGTGTGCGGGCACCTGGTCCTGGCGGCGCCGATGATCGAGGCACCCGGCCGGTTCGACCCGGTCTGCCGCGACCTGCTGCGCGGCGGCTCGGCGGTCGAAGTGCCCCGCCAGGAGCGACGCCGGCTGCGGTGGCGCAGCCGGCGCTAGCCGACCAGCGCCTCGATGCCGTCGAGCATGCGGTTCAGGCCGAACTCGTACGCCTTTTCGCCCTGCGCTTCGGCGCTCTGGTCGAAGCCGCCGCCGAGCCAGATCCGGTTCATCGCCGGGTGCGCGTCGACCACGAAGTAGTCCTCCCAGAAGGAAGACCGCTGGTGCCACCAGGCTTCGGTCGACTGGCCGGTGCTGCGTTCGAGGCTGGTGTTCTCCGCGCCGAGCGCGGCGTTCGCGTCGACGTACGTGCCGATCGCGTTGGCCGCGGCGACCGCCTGCCGCGGCGCCAGCCCCAGCGCGTCCACAATGGACAGCAGGTACTCCTGCCCGGCCAGCTGCCCGGGCCCCAGCGGCGGCCGGACCCGCGAAACCTCGCACAGCCACGGGTGGGCGCGGTAGGCCGCCCGGGTCCGTTCGGCGTAGAGCGCCACCTGTTCACGCCAGTCCCCGGACCGCGGTTCGCCCGGGCCCGGCAGCCGGCGCTCGACGAGCACGTCGTCGACCATCAGGTCCACCAGCTCGGCCTTGCCGGGCACGTAGGTGTAGAGCGTCATCGTGCCGGCGCCGAGCTCCTTGGCGACCCGGTGCATCGACGCGGCGGCCAGCCCGTCGGCGTCCGCGACCCCGATCGCGGCGGCGACGATCCGCTCGACCGTCAACGTCGGCTTGCGGCCCCTGGTCGGTTCGGAAGTGCCACCGCGGGCGCGCCAGAGCAGCGCGAGCGTGCGGTCGACGGCATCGGCGCCACTGCGTTCGACGGTCATGCGGTCCCCTCGCTCCTTCCCCGGAGATTACCCTGGACGGCGGACGAGGGGGGTGCGGCGATGACCCGGCGCAAGCCGACGAAAGTCTCTTTCCGCTGGTGGGTCGACCGGCAGATCGCCGAAGCCCGCGACCGCGGCGAGTTCGACGACCTCCCGGGCACCGGCCGCCCGCTGCCGAAACCGACCGGCAACGACGCGGCGACCGACTGGGTGCTGCGCGAGGTCCGCAGGGGCGGCCACGACACGAAGGCGTTGCTGCCGCCGGCACTGGCGCTCAAACGCGAAGTCCAGGACCTGCCGGCCACGCTCGCCGCCGAGCGCACCGAAGCGCGCGTGCGGGAGGTCGTGACCGACCTCAACGAGCGGATCCGGCAGGCCTACCTCAACCACCACACGGGTCCCCCGCTGACGGTGGCGCTGGTGGACGTCGAGGAAGCGGTCCGGGACTGGCGCCGCTCACGAACCGCGTCGTAGCAGCGCGCGCTCGGCCGCGGTCCACGCCGTCGTCGTGAGCAGGTAGAGGCCCGCCGCCTGGGGCAGGACCAGGGTTGCGAGCACCGTTCCGTACGGCAGCAGGCGCAGGAGCTTGCCGCCCGGGACGTCCGGGACGCCCGGTGTCTCGGAGCGGTGGCGGTCCTGCCAGCGGACCGAACACCACGCCACGACCGCCAGCCCCGCCGCGATGACGAACACCAGCGGGCTGCCGGCCAGGCCGTGCGCGCCCAGCGGCGTCCCGAACAGCGTCGCGCCGAGCAGGGAATTGGGCTCGCCGCCGATCGCCGGGGCGGTGAAGAGCCGGTACATGACCGTGAAGAACGGCAGCTGCAGCAGCATCGGCAGGCAGCCGACGAACAACGACGTCCCGGACTCCTGCCGCAGCTTCGTCATCTCCGCGGCCAGCCTGTCGCGGTCGCCGCCGTGTTTCTCCCGCAGCGCCCGCAGCTCCGGCAGCAGAGTGGCCCGGGCGCGCTCGCCGCGGGCGGCCGAGCGGGCGAGCGGGTGCAGCAGGAGCCGCACGGCGAGGGTGAACACGACGATGGCCAGCGCCGTCGAAAGCGGGCCGGTGAGGGCGTGGATCAGGTGGTACGCGCCGGAAACGGGCACGTCGAGAAAGCCGAACATGGGCAGCACTCCGCGTGAGTGAAAAGGAATGGGACAGGCGGAATGGCTGCGTGCCGAGCTCACGCAGCCGTGCTGCGGTGCCCGGGTGCTCGTGGCCTGCTGCGGCCGGCTCTTCCCGGGTCGCGGAGGCGGATCGACTCGGCGTGGCGGGCCCGGCGGCGCAACGCCGTGACGCGGCTGCGCACCGGCGCCGACCACAGCGCAACTTCGCTGCGGTGCGTGCTGCCGGCCAGCAGCACGACCAGGAGGCTCGCGGCGGCGAGGGAGGCGAAGGCGACCAGCGCGGTCGGGCCGGTCAACGCGGGGAACGCCAGCTCGAGCAGCGTGTTCACGGCCGTCCCCCTTCCTCCGCCTCCCAGGGTAGCGAAAACGCTAACAGCCCGATGGGCTGTAACCTGGTTCGATGAGAGGGCAACTCGTCGTCGTGCCGATCCTGGCCATGCTGCTGCTGTACGGCGTGCCGTGGTGGACGCTCGTGCTGGCGCCGGAATGGGGCCTGGCGGGCACGATCGCCGGCACCGTCGTGCTGGCGGCCGGCCTGGTCACGATGCCGATCGCGATGTTCCGCGGGCACTCCAAGCGCCAGAGCGACGCGTCCGCGCGCCTCGGCGACTCCCTGCTCGCCGTGATCTGGGTGCTGTTCAGCTGGTGCATCCTGAGCCTCGTCCTGCGGGTCGCGCTGCTCGGCGTCGAAGACCCGCTGCGGTCGCGGATCGTCGCGGGCTCGACCGTGCTGGTGGCCGCCGTCCTGCTCGTGCACGGCAACCGCGTCGCCATGCGCGTGCCGCCGGTGAAGCGGACGGACGTCGTCGTCCCGCGCCTCGGGCCGGGGCTCGACGGCCTGCGCGTCGCCGTGCTGACCGACACCCACTTCGGCCCGATCGACCGCACGAAGTGGTCGGAGCAGGTCGTCGCGGCGGTCAACGCCCTGCAGGCCGACGTCGTCTGCCACGCCGGCGACCTCGCCGACGGCGCAGTGGCCAAGCGCCGCAAGCAGGTCGACCCGCTCGGCGGCGTCGAGGCCGCGCTCGGGCGCTTCTACATCACCGGCAACCACGAGTACTTCGGCGAAGCCCAGGCGTGGCTCGACCACATGGAAGGGCTCGGCTGGGACACGCTGCACAACCGCTCGACCCTGCTGGAGCGCGGCGGCGACCGGATCCTGTTCGCCGGCATCGACGATCCGACCGGCACCTCTTCGGGCCTCCCGGGCCACGGCCCCGACCTGGCCGCGGCGCTGGCCGACCGCCCCGAAGGCGTCCCGGTGGTGCTGCTCGCACACCAGCCGAAGCAGGTCCGCGAGGCCCGCGAGGCCGACGTCGACCTGCAGATCTCGGGCCACACCCACGGCGGGCAGATCTGGCCGTTCCACCTCCTGGTGCGCCTCGACCAGCCGACGCTGTCCGGCCTGACCCGGCACGGCCCGACCCAGCTGTACAACAGCCGGGGCACCGGGTTCTGGGGTCCGCCGTTCCGCGTCTTCGCGCCCAGCGAGATCACGCTCCTCACCCTGCGCTCCGCCTGAGCCGAATCTCGGCCGCAGCCGATCCGAACCGGTGTCACCGACAACTTTTTTTGTCTTGACAGTTCGAATGATCGGATGCCAGGCTGTCCGCATGACCACGACCACGCTTCCCACCCGCGTCTCCGCACCCACCCGCACGCTGCTGACCTGCGGAATCCTCGCCGGACCGGTCTTCGTCGGCACCGCCGTGCTCCAGGGCCTGACCCGCGCCGGCTTCGACTTCACGCGGCACCCGGCGAGCATCCTGGCCAACGGCTCGCTCGGCTTCGTTCAGGTCGCGAACTTCCTCGTCACCGGCCTCCTGACGCTCGCGGCCGCGGCGGGCCTCCGGCGCGTCCTGCCCGGGAGGTGGGGGCCGAGACTGCTGGCGGTGTACGGCGTCAGCCTGATCTGCGCCGGCGTCTTCCGCGCCGACCCGCAGGACGGCTTCCCGCTGGGCACGCCGGCCGGCCCGCCGTCGTCGGTGAGCTGGCACGGCGCCCTGCACTTCGCCTGCGGCGGCGTCGGTTTCGCCGCGCTGGTCGCCGCGTGCTTCGCGATCGGCGCGCACCTGCCGACGGCCCGGGCGTGGTACTCGCGGATCACCGGCCTGCTGTTCCTCGTAGGCTTCGGCGGCGTAGCGTCCGGCTCGGCGAGCCCGGCCGTCACCCTCGGTTTCTGGGCGGCCGTGGTGCTCGCCTGGGCCTGGCTCGCCACGACGTCCGCCCACCTGATGCCGCGAGGAGAGTCCCGATGACCACGACGATTTCCGCCGACGGCACCAAGATCGCGTACACGCGCTCGGGCACCGGCCCCGCGCTCGTGCTGGTCGACGGCGCGATGTGCTACCGCGGCTCGTCCCCGAACGACGCGCTGGCGAAGGAGCTCTCCGGGCGCTTCGCGGTGTACACGTACGACCGCCGCGGCCGGGGCGAGAGCACCGACACGGGCCCGTACGCGATCGAGCGCGAGGTCGAGGACATCGAGGCCCTGCTGAAGGAAGCGGGCGGCGAAGCGTTCCTGTTCGGCATCTCGTCGGGCGCGGCACTGGCCCTCGAAGCGGCTCGCACCCTGCCGGTCCCGAAGCTGGCGCTGTACGAACCCCCGTTCGTGGTGGACGCCACCCGCCCCCGCGTCCCGGCCGACTACCCGGCCCGCCTCGACGCGGCTCTCGCCGAAGGCAAGCGCGGCAAGGCGGTCAAGCTGTTCATGACCGAGGGCGTCGGCCTGGGCCGCGCGACGGTGGCGATGATGCGCGTGATGCCGTTCTGGCCGAAGCTGAAGAAGGTGGCCCACACGATCCCGTACGACACGGCAGTGGTGGGCGACCGCCAGTCGGGCGAGCCCCTGACGCCGTCGTGGCCGGAGGTGACGACCCCGACGCTGGCGATCGACGGCGACCGCAGCCCCGAGTGGATGCGGCACGGGGTGTCGTCGCTGGCGAAGGTGCTGCCGTCGGCGGAGTACGCGACCCTGCCGGGCCAGACGCACATCGTGAAGGCGACGGCACTGGCCCCGGTGCTGACGAAGTTCTTCCTGGGCTAGGCAGTGATCGCGCTCCACGCCACGAAGCCGGAACTCGGATCGGCGAGGACCTCCTCGCCGATCGGCGTCAGTTCACGAGTCGGCACGTACTCCGCGCCGAAGGGCAACTCGCCGGGGCCGAGCGACGAGAGCGACAACGTGAGCGCCCCGATCTGCTGGTCGTGCCACACTCAGAAGGTCCGACGGCGCACCGGACCGCCGGCCGAGGGCCGCCGAGGGGCCACGTGTTCTGCCGCGACTCCGCGCCGAAGGGCAACTCGCCGGGGTACTCCTCAGTGGCCAGCTCGGCGATGGAATTCAGCAGCACGAACCCATTCTGTCCGGGAGGATCCACCCCATGCGCATCCGGATCCTGGACGCCGACATCACCACCCTCGAGGTGGACGTCGTCGTCAACGCCGCCAACTCCTCGCTGCTCGGCGGGGGCGGGGTCGACGGGGCCATCCACCGCAAGGGCGGCCCCGAGATCCTCGCCGCGTGCCGGGAGCTGCGGGCCGGGCACTACGGGAAAGGGCTCAAGACCGGCCAAGCCGTCGCCACCACCGCGGGGAACCTGCCGGCCGAGTGGGTCGTGCACACCGTCGGTCCCGTCTGGTCGGCCACCGAAGACCGGTCCGGGCTGCTCGCCGACTGCCACCGCAACGCCCTGGAAGTCGCGAAGGAGCTGGGCGCCAGGACCGTCGCCTTCCCGGCCATCTCCACGGGCAGCTACCGCTGGCCCCTCGACTCGGCCGCCGAGATCGCGCTCGCCACCGTCAGCCAGGCCGACCCCGGCGGGATCGAGGAGGTCGTCTTCGCCCTCCGCGGCGAACAGGCGATGCGGGCCTTCGAGGCTCGTCACAACCCCCTTGCCTGAACGATCACCGACCGGGCAGGGTTCACCCGTGCCCACCCGCGCCCTGGTCTTCGACTTCGACGGCACGCTCGCCGACACCGAGTCCGCCGTTCTCCAGGCGTGGCAGGAGGTCTTCCTCGAGCACGGCACCGAGCTCCCCCTGGAAGCCTGGTACGCCGTCATCGGGACCCAGCACACCACGCCCGCCATGTTCGCGCTGCTCGCCGAGCACGTGCCCGGCATCGACGTCGACGCGCTGCGCCCCCGGACCAAGGCCCGGGTCTACGAGCTCCTCGAGACCCTCGGCGCCCGCGAAGGCGTCGAGACCTACCTCGCGGCCGCGCACGAAAGGGGCCTCAAGCTCGCCGTCGCCTCCAGCTCGTCCGGGGGCTGGGTCAACCCGCACCTCGACCGGCTCGGCATCGCCCACCACTTCGACGCCGTCCTCACCGGGGACCGGCACAAGGCCAAGCCCGATCCCGACCTCTACCTCGCCGCGCTGGACGCCCTCGGAACGACCGCGGCGCAGACCATCGCCTTCGAGGACACCCCGCACGGCGTCACCGCCGCCAAGGCCGCCGGGCTGACCTGCGTCGCCGTGCCGAACGCCATCACCGAGAGCCTCGACTTCGGGCAGGCCGACGTCGTGCTGCCGTCCTTCACCGCCAAACCGCTGGACGCCCTACTCGCGCACTAGCTCCAGCAGCCGGTCCAGGAACGGCAGCTGGCCCTTCAGCAGCTTCTCGCGCGCCGCCGCCAGCGAGAACCACTCGACCCGGTCCACCTCGGGGAACTCCTGCTGACGACCCGAGCGCGGCGGCCACTCCATGGTGAACGTCCCCGGCACCACCAGCGCCGGGTCGAGGTCGCCGGCCACCGCCCACGCCGTGACGACCTTGCCGCCCGACTGCTTCACCTCGCCCAGCGGGACGTACTCGCCGTCCGGGGCCGGGAGGCCCAGCTCTTCGGCGAACTCACGCCGCGCCGCGGCCTCCGGCTCTTCGTCCGGCTCCAGCTCGCCCTTCGGCAGCGACCACGCCGCCGCGTCCTTCTTCGCCCAGAACGGCCCGCCCATGTGCCCGAGGAGCACTTCGACGGCCTCGCCCCGCCCGCGGTGGAGCAGGAGCCCGGCACTGCGTTTGCCCGCCATCGGCCCAGTCTGCCGAAACCCCCGGAAAAAAAATCCGCCGGGGTTGTCGATCCGGTGGTGACCCGCTCGACGCGTAGGCAGAAGGCACGGAAGCAACCCAGGGAAGGAACCCCGAAATGACCACCACCATCGCCCGCGAGACCCAGTCCACCGCCACCCCGAAGACGCAGGTCACCGGCATCGTCATCGGCGCGAGCCGGATCGTGATCTCGTTCCTGTTCGGCTTCCACGGCTTGCAGGGATTCGGCTTCTTCGGTGGCGTCGACGGCCAGGGCGGCGGCGTCCCGTTCGGCTCGTTCCCCGGCTGGTGGGGCAGCGTCTTCGAGCTCGCCGGCGCGCTGCTGCTCCTCGTCGGGCTCGCCAGCAGGCCCGCTGCGATCCTGCTCTCCGGCGTGATGGCCTACGCCTACTTCACCGTGCACGCCCCGATGGGCCTGCTGCCGCTGCAGAACATGGGCGAGCCGGCCGCGGTCTACGCATGGGTCTTCCTGCTGTTCGCCGCGATCGGCCCGGGCCGCTTCGCCGTGGACACGCTCGTCAAGCGCCGTCGCTGACGCCGCGAGAGCGCGGTCCGGTCAGTAGCCACCCTGGGCGGCTGCCAGATCGGACCGCGCCATCACGTGTTCCATCAGGCTGGTCAGCACCTGCTTGGTCGACTCCCGGTCCCGGGCGTCGCACAGCAGCAGCGGGACGTCCATGCCGACGTCGAGCGCCTGCCGGACCTCCTCGGTGCCGTAGCGGTACGCGCCGTCGAAGCAGTTCACGCCGACGACGAACGGCAGGTTGCGGCGCTCGAAGAAGTCCACGGCCGCGAAGCAGCTGTCCAGCCTGCGGGTGTCGGCCAGGACGACGGCGCCGAGCGCGCCCTCGGCCAGCTCGTCCCACATGAACCAGAACCGGTCCTGCCCCGGCGTACCGAACAGGTACAGGATCAGGTCCGGGTTGATCGTGATGCGGCCGAAGTCGAGCGCGACCGTCGTCGTGGTCTTCTGCTCGACGCCCGACAGGTCGTCGACGCCTTCGGAGGCGGTGGTGATGACCTCCTCGGTCCGCAGTGGCGGCACTTCGCTCACCGAGCCGACCATCGTGGTCTTGCCGACCCCGAACCCGCCGGCGATGAGTACCTTGACCGCGGTCGCGGTCAGGTTCCGCCGGGGGTCAGAGTTTCCGGATGCCATCAAGGACCGCCTGCAATACGTGTCGGTTGGGGGATTCCTGAGCCGGTGCCGCGGTACGGAACAGCACCAGGTTCTGCTCGATGAGGTCGCTGAGCATCACCTTGACCACGGGCAGCGGGAGGTCGACCCGGGCGGCCACCTCGGCCACCGAGACCGGCCGCTGGCACAGGGCGATGATCCGCGCGTACTCCGGTTCGAGCATGCCCGCTTCGTGCGCGGTACGCAGGGCGACGACGAGCGTGATGAGGTCGAGCCCGAGCGTGTCCGACCGCGTGCGGCCGCCCGTGACCGCGTACGACCGGACCAGGGGGCCGGCCTCGTCGTCGAACCAGGCTTCGTGCCGTCCGCTCATGGCGACGTGGGCAGGACGCCGGCACCGGTCCGCGGGGCCGAGGTGAGCACCTGGCCGACGCGCTTCACCATCAGGTTCATCTCGTACGCGACGAGGCCCATGTCCGCGTCTTCACGCGCGAGCAGGGCCAGGCAGGCACCCCGCCCGGCCGCGGTCACGAAGAGGAACGCGTGGTCCATCTCGACCATCGTCTGCCGGACGTTGCCGCCGCCGAAGTGCCGTCCGGTCCCGCGCGCGAGGCTCTGGAACGCCGAAGCCACCGCGGACAGGTGTTCGGCGTCCTCCTCGGAGAGGTTTCCCGATCGCCCGATGAGCAGGCCGTCCGAGGACAGGACCACCGCCCGGTCCGCCCCGGCGACCCGTTTTACGAGGTCGTCGAGCAGCCAGTCGAGCTCGTGGGCGCCTGAGTTGACCATTACTCGCGCTCTCCGTACGTGTCGTCGTTCTCGGGAAACTCTTCGTCACGGGCCCGGCGGGTGCCCTGCTGGAACGCGGACAGCCTGCTGCGGGCGGCCTCCGGGGAGTCCAGCCGCACCTCTTCGCGTTCCTGTGCGGGCTTATCTTCCCGCAACTGCGGCACGAGGCTCTGCTGGCGTCGCCGTTGGGGCAGCGGCGGGCGGCCGGGCGCCTCCGGGCGGCGCGGCTGCTGCGGCCGTCCTTCGGGCACCGCGGGGCGCGGTTCCTGCGGCGGCCACGCCGGCTGCTGCGCGGCCGGGCGGGCCGGGCGCGAGGTCCGGTTCGGCGGGGACGGCGGGCGGAGCGGGGCCACCGGCTGCGCCTGGGTCGGCTGGCTCACCGGCTCCGGGACGGAAGCGACCGGGACCGGCGTCGGCGCGGACGGCGGCGCGGGCGGCGCCGCCACCGGGGTCGGCGCGGACGGCGGCGGCGAGACCGGCGCCGGCTGGGTCGGCATGGGCGGTTCGGTGCGGTGCCGGGCCGGGCGGCGCTGCGGGCGCTTGAGCGGCGCGACCTCGTCGTTGCCCTGCTCCGGCTCGACCGGGTTCGGGACGAGCTCCGGCTTCGGCGGGGTGATCGGCTGCTCCGGCTCGGACTCGGCGAGCGGGGCCAGCAGGTCGGTGCGCACCAGGACGATGGCCCGGGTGCCGCCGTAAGCGGACTCGCGCAGGTGCACCTGGATGCCGTGGCGGGCGGCCAGCCGCGCGACCACGAACAGGCCGAGGCGCGGCTCGTCGGACAGCGCCATGATGCCGAAGTCCGGCGGGCTGGCCAGCATCGTGTTGATCTCTTCGGTCTGGTCCGGCTCGAGCCCGAGGCCCTGGTCCTCGACCTCGATCACGACGCCCTTGCCGACCACGTTGCCGCGGATCTCGACCCGCGACTGCGGCGGCGAGAACGACGTCGCGTTGTCGATCAGCTCGGCGAGCAGGTGCACGAGGTCGCCGACGACCGGGCCGCGGATGGCGATCTGCGGCAGCGCCGCCGTCTTGACCCGCGCGAAGTCCTCGGTCTCGGCGGACGCGCCGCGGACCAGCTCGGCCAGCCCGACCGGGTTGCGCCACTGCCGGCCCGGCTGCCCGCCGCCGAGGATGATCAGGTTCTCGGCGTTGCGGCGGGCGCGGGTGGAGAGGTGGTCCAGCTGGAACAGGGTGTCCAGCTGCTCCGGGTCCTCCTGCTTGCGCTCGGCCTGGTCGAGCACCTTGAGCTGGCGGTGCACGATGACCTGGCTGCGGTGGGCGATGTTGAGGAACACCGCCTTGGTGCCCTCCTTGATCTTCGCCTCGTCGATGGCGGCCGCGATGGCGGTCTGCTGCGCCTTGTTGAACGCGTCGGCGACCTGGCCGATCTCGTCGGTGCCGTGGTCGAGGAAGTGCCCGCCCTCTTCCAGGTCGACGGGCTCGCCCGCCTGGACCCGGGCGACCAGCTCGGGCAGCCGGACCTCCGCCGCGTCGAGGGTGTCCTCGCGCAGCCGGTGCAGCCGGCCGATGAGCCGGTTCGACAGCCGGACGGCGACGAAGACCACGAAGACCGCGAACAGGACGGCGATCACACCGGCGATCAGCGACTCGGTGAACGTCGAGTCGGCGTCCTCGATGGCGGCCTGGCTCGCGTTCGAGCTCTGCGCGACGAAGATGCCCATCAGCGCGTCGCCGACCTGGCGGGCGGCGGTGCGCCACTGGTCCTGCGCGACCGGCAGCTTCGTCAGGTCACCACGCAGGAAAGCGGTTTCCACCTGGGTCACGGTCTGCCACGGCTGGCTGGCCAGCAGCTGGTCGTACTTGGCCTTGACCTCGGGGATCATCTTCGGCGCCGAGGCGTCGAGCTGGGCGTGGTAGGCGCCGACCTGGCCGACGTAGGCGCGGAAGTCGTCGTTCGTCAGCCCGCCCGCGGCGAGCCCGGCGGCGGCGAGCGCGTCACTGCGCTGCATCGCGTCGGCCGCGGTGAACAGCGGGATGGCGGTCAGCCGGTCGAACGCGTTCTGCGCGCCGCGGGCCTTCTGCGCCAGCCCGGCGACGCCGTCGGTGAACTGGTCGAGCATCCTGTTGTAGAAGGCGAACGCCTGGCTGATCTGGATCTGGCCGCTGTCGACCGCCTGACGCGTCTGCGGCAGCTGCTGGAAGACCCCGAAGAACGTGGCGATGTTCTTCTGGACGCTCGGCGGGGTGTCGTCGTAGTCCGCGAAGTTGTCCCGGAGGTTCTCGATCTCCTTCGCGGCGGTCGAGTCGACCTTCGGGCGGACGGCCGCGAGCACGGCCCGCTGGTTGCCCTGGCCGGCGAGGAGGCTCAGCGTCGCCTGGCGCTCCTGCTGGAGCGCGGCGAAGAACGGGATCGCCGGAGCTTCCGAATTCCGGATGCGCGTGGTGTAGTCGCGTGCGGTCACCGCGTCGTAGATGAGGTAGCCCGCGAGGGCCACGCCGACCAGCAACAAGGCCACACTGGGGATGAGCGCGATCGTGAGCACGCGCTTCCGAATCGAGGATCCCCGGTTGCGTCGAAGAGAAATCTGCTTCACCTGGGTCCGTTTTCCTTCCGGCAGTACATGGTTTCGGGTCGCCCGAGGCGGTCAACACCCGGATTCCGACCAGCCGGATCAACATCACCGTGGTCTGCTTCGCCCGCGACGACGGTATGCAGCCGCTCAGGGCGCGTCAAGTCCGTGGCGCGAACGTGATCTTGGCACGGTGACCCGTCCACACTTGCTGCCTGCTCTTGGAAAGTCCACCACCGAAAGTCGTGACGTTCGTCCCAGGTCGACTTCCGTTTCACCGCAGGGATGCACGCTGGTACCGGTTGCGGTCCGCCCGCCGTCCCGCCGCGGGTCCGCTACGTACGACAGCGCCGGATGGTTCGGTGAGAAACGTCACGGGTTCGCGAAGCCGGCCGTCCGCCGCCACTTCGTCCGGGCCGGACGGCTTCCGTAAAGCGGAAATGCGCGGCATTCGCGAAGACCGCCACGGATTCCCCGGACCGCACACCGGAATTCCCGCCATTCCGCATGCGCGCTCGCGCGGACACGGCCCGTGGCGCCGGTACCGGTTCCGCGGGCGGTCAGGCCGGGAACTCGTCGGCGAGGGTGTTCCAGAAGAGCAGTTCGTAACTCTGGAAGAGCCGCGCGTAGCGATGCGCCTCGGCCCTGTCGAGCCGCCGCGCGTCGAGGCCGGCCTGGACGGCCGCGAGCGCTTGTTCTTCGATTTCGGGGACGTCCGCAGCGAAAAAGTCGAAGAACGCGCACTCGGTGGCGGTGAAGCCGTAGTGCGCGCGCATCGCGGCGGCGACGTCCCGGCAGTACCGGCCGAAGGCGGCGAAGTTCGCGAAGATCCCGGCCACGGCGGCCGCCGACTCGCCGTTCAGCGCGAGCCACGCCACGTACGCCGGGTACGCCTGGCAGCCCGCGCGCGGCAGTTCCTTCCCGTGGTCCGGGCCAGTGGCCGCGAGCAACGCGTCCAGCATCCCGTTCGCCTGCTGCTCCCCCGGCGCCAGACCACCGAAGAAGGCGCGCGCGTTCGGCTCGTCGGCGCGGGCGGCGAGCGCGTGGAAACTCCGCCAGTCGCTGGCGGTGATCAGCTTTTCTTCGGCGGCGAGCGCGGCGAACACCTCGCGCGGCGCCCGGCCGGCGGTGATCAGCGGGACCAGCCGGTTGTCGCCGTCGCGCGGCGCGAGTTCGGCCTGGATCCGGTCAAGCAGCTCACGAGCCGACCGCGTCATCGCTTCCCCCTGGAGTCCGTGGTACCTCCATTGAAGCGCGGCCGGCGCGCGGGCGCCCGTGTACACAGTGGACGGTGGTGGGCGGCTGACCGGGATGTCCGGTTCGACGGCGACGGTTGACCTGGCCGCGATTCTCTATCCACCTCGGCCGGGAGCCCCTACAGTGTGGCCATCCGGAGCACCGAGGAGGCCAGCGTTGACCACCCCGTCCGTCGCCGAGCAGACCGAAGGCCAGACGATCCCGCGGCTGTTGCACCGCAACGCGGTCGACTACCCGGACCTGCCGGCGATCACTTCGCTCGACCTCGAAGGCCGGCCGACGCTGAGCTGGCTGGAATTCCGCACGGCGATCGCGGAGGTGTCCCGCGGCCTCGCCGGGCTCGGGCTCGCCGCGGGTGACCGCATGCTGATCATGGCGCCCGGCTGTCCCGACCACATCATCGCCGACCTCGCCGCGACGCACCTGTCCTCGATCCCGTGCACCGCCTACGCCACGCTCAGCCCGGACCAGATCCGGTTCGTCGCGCGGCACAGCGCGGCCCCGGTCGTCGTGCTCGGCGGCGAGACCGAGCTGGCGCGCTGGCGCCCGGTGCTCGACGACCTCCCGGCGCTGCGCCGCATCGTCGTGATGGACGAAACCGCGATCCCCGAAGGCGACGGCCGGTTCGTCTCCCTCGCCGACCTCCGGAGCTGGGGCCGGGAAGCGCTTGCCGCCGACCCCGAGGCGTTCGAGCGGTCGTGGCAGGACATCAAGCCGGACGACCCGCTGTCGATGATCTACACCTCGGGCACCACCGGCGACCCGAAGGGCGTCGTGCTCTCGCACCGCAACGCGATCCACCAGGCGTACGCGGTCACCGAGCTGCACCACCCGCCGATGCACGCGACGAACATCGCGTACCTGCCGCTCGCGCACATCGCCGAGCGCGAGCTGTCGGTGTACCTGCCGATCGTGTGGGCCGGCCACGTGCACACCCTCGCCGACCCGACCGCGGTCGCCGGCGCGCTCGGCCAGGTGCACCCGCAGAGCTTCTTCGGCGTCCCGCGCGTGTGGGAGAAGATGGTCGCCGGCCTCAAGAACATGCTCGGCAGCGTCCCCGAAGACCGGCGCACGGCGCTGCTGCAGGCGAACGAGCTGCTGCAGCAGGGCTACAAGCTGCGCAGCGCCGGCCAGGAGGTACCGGCCGAACTCGCCGAGAAGATCCGCCAGACCGACGAAGCCGCGCTGGCGCCGGTCCGCGGCCTGCTCGGCCTCGACAAGCTCCTGGTCGCCTCGAGCGGCGCGGCCGCCCTGCCGGTGGAGATCATCTACTTCCTGGCCGGCCTCGGCGTCGAGATCTGCGAGGTCTGGGGCCTGTCGGAAACCACCGGCGCGGCGACGTCGAACTCGAGCACGGACTTCCGCGCGGGTTCGGTGGGCAAGCCGCTCGACGGCGTCGAGGTGAAGGTCGCCGACGACGGCGAACTGCTGGTCCGCGGCCCGATCGTCTTCCTCGGCTACCTGCAGGAGGACGGTACGATCGCCGACGCCACCGACGCGGACGGCTGGTACGCGACCGGCGACATCGGCACGATCGACGAAGACGGCTTCGTGACGATCACCGACCGCAAGAAGGAACTGATCATCACCTCGAGCGGCAAGAACATCGCGCCGACGCGGATCGAGGGCCTCCTCAAGGAGCACCCGCTGATCGGCCAGGCGGTCGCGATCGGCGACGACCGCCCGTACGTGACGGCCCTGATCGTCCTCGACGACGAAATCGCCCCCGGCTGGGCCGCGGCGAACGGCGTCGAGGCGACGCCGGAGGAGCTGGCTTCGCACCCGGCGGTCCGCGCGGAACTGGAGCGCGCGGTCGAGTCGGCGAACAGCCGGCTGGCGCGGATCGAGCAGATCAAGCGCTACCACGTGCTCCCGAAGGCGTGGACGCCCGAGTCGGGCGAGCTGACCCCGACGCTCAAGCTCAAGCGCCGGGTCATCAACGACCGCTACTCGACGAACATCGAGGCCCTGTACGCGGCAACCCGCGACCCGGAGCCGGCCGCCGGCGCCTGACCACCCCCGCACTTTCCCTACGAAAGCTCCGCCCCCAGGGCTCGCACTTTCACGTGAAAGTGCGAGCCCCAGGTCGGCACTTTCACGTGAAAGTGCGAGCCCCGGCGCGTCAGGCGGTGCGGGGTGAGGTCGACTCCGTCCACTTGCGCAGCCTCGGCGGCACGCGCTTCTCCAGGCCGTAGTTCTCCAAGTGGGCGGAGAACACCTCGTCGAACGCCTTCTGCACGGTCTCGGTGTCCCAGACCGGCCGCTCGAGGATCGGCTGCTTGAGGAACGGCTGGCCCATGACGTGCAGCTGCGGGCCGTTGCACCGGATCATCTGGCCGGTGATGCCGTGCGAGCCGGCGCCGAGCAGGAACAGCACGACCGGGGCGATCCGCGCCGGCGTGCGGTCCGGTGGGCACGCGCGCAGGGAGCGCTCGGACTTCCACACCATGCGCGTGTGCGCGAGCGGGCAGACGGCGTTCACGCGGATGTCGTGCTCCTCGAGGTCGAGCGCCCAGGAGTAGGTCAGCGACGCGACCGCGCCCTTGCTCGCCGCGTACACGCCGAGCTTGCGCTGCCCGAGCGAGGCGCCCGACGAGATGTTGACGATCGAGCCGCCGGTGCCCGCGCCGACCATCGCCTTGATCGCGGCCAGCCCGGTGTTCACCACGCCCATGACGTTGACGGCGACGAGCTCGCGCGCCTGCTCGGCGTCGTCCTCCCAGGGCAGGGCCTCGTAGTTCAGCCCGGCGTTGTTGACCAGCCCGTCGATCCCGCCGAACTCCTTGACGCAGAGGTCGACGATCTCCTGGGCCTGCCCCGCGTCGGCCACGCTGTGCCCGCTGGCGACGGCCCGGCCGCCGTGCGTCCGGATGTTCTCCGCCGTGCGCTCGGCGAGCTCGGCGTCGACGTCGTTGACCACCACCGCGCCGCCCGCGCGGGCCACGTGCACCGCGAACGCCTCGCCGAGGCCCCGCCCGGCGCCGGTCACCACGACCGCCTTGCCCTGCATCAACCCGTCCATCGTCCACTCCCCGCTCTGCGGCGCCGGCGGCGCGCGTCCCGTCCACCCCGGCCGGCTCTGGGTCCAGTCTTGGCCCATCCGGCCCAGCGGGGCAGCGCCCCGACGACGAGCGGCGGCCGCCCTGCGCCGAGCGAATCCGGTTCGATCAGTCCGGAGGTACCCGCGGGCCGGTCACAGCCACCGTCCGCCGCCTCTTCGGGTGTGTGACCCGATCGCCCCTCGACGGGGTGAGTGCCGCCCGTTCCGAGGACATCGGCGCGTAATCGGCGCCATACTGTTCGTGCTTCCGGGAGGTCAGCGGTGACTCCCCCGGACGGGGTCGTCACTGGCGAGGCACAATGCGGACGGTCCATATTCACTCGATCGGGGGACGGTGGTTACGAGGTGACGACGCGCGCGACGCCGCGGCTGCGGGCCGTCCTGGCCAACCGCGAGTTCCGCGCGCTGTGGTTCGCCGAAACCCAGTCGATGCTCGGCGACCAGCTGACCATCGTCGCCCTCGCCATCCTGATCTTCGACCGGACCGGCTCGCCGCTGCTGTCGGCCGTCGTCTACTCACTGACGTTCCTGCCCGCGCTCGCCGGCGGGCTCGGCCTCTCCCAGCTCGCCGACCGGTTCCCCCGCCGGGCGGTGCTGGCGACCGGCTCGCTCGCGCAGGCCGTGCTGATCGGGCTGATGGCCGTGCCCGGGATGCCGATGGCCTGGCTGTTCGTCCTGTTCGTCTTCGCGCGGCTGGCGAACGCGCCGTGCAACGCGGCGCAGAACGCGCTCGGCCGGGAGATCTTCGCCGACGACGACGTCTACCTGCAGAGCCAGGACCTGCGCGGGATCACGAACAACACGGCCATGCTGGCCGGCCTCGCCGCGGGCGGGCTGCTGGTCACCGGCATCGGGACGTCGTGGGCGCTGGCGATCGACGCGCTGACGTTCCTGGTCGCCGCCGCCGTGGTGCGGCTGATGATGCTGCGGCGCCCGGCCGCGGGGAACGGGAACGCCCCGTGGTTCGGCGCCGTGAGGCAGGTTTTCGGCGACGAACGGCTGCGGGTGCTGCTCTACCTGTCCTGGCTGGTCGGCCTGGCGGTGATCCCGGAGGGTCTCGCCGCGCCGCTCGCCGCGCAGCTGGGCGCGGGTGACCAGGCGGTCGGCTGGCTGCTGGCCGCCGATCCGCTGGGGTTCGTGCTCGGGACGTTCCTGCTGTCGCGGTTCGTCTCCACCGAGCACCGCCGCAAGCTGCTGGGTGTGCTGGCCGCGTTGCCGCTGGCCGCGCTCGCGGCGTTCGCGCTGCACCCGAACCTGGCGCTCGCGCTGGTCCTGCTCGCGCTGGCCGGTGCGACCGGCGCGTACGTCATCACGGTGTCCGCCACGTTCATCACGTGGGTGCCCAACGACATCCGGGGCAGCGCCGGCGGGCTGTACCGGACCGGGCTGCGCGTCGCCCAGGGTGTGGGCGTCGGCATCGGCGGGCTGGTCGCCCAGTGGCTCGGCTCCGCGAACGCGACGATCGCGCTCGCCGGTGCGGTGGGACTGCTGCTGGCCGTGCCGGTCGGGTTCGCCTGGCGCCGGGTCGGCGGTGCCGAACGGGAACCGCGGCCGTCATGAGCCGGGGGTTCAGAGGTCACGGTTGGCCATCGGGAGCCACCTCTCCGTGCGGTCAAGATCATGAATGGTATTCAGGCGGTCACAGGTCGCGGTTGCGCATGGTCGCCACCTCTCTGGGTAATCGGGGAGGACAATTCGACGGCGCATCAGAGATCGCGGTTGGTCAACGGTGCCACCTCCGTGTGGGGAGCCTGAAGATGCTTTTGGTCCGCGTTCCCGGCAGTTCCACCGAGGACTCGGCAGTTCCGTTGCAGTGGGATGGTACCCGCCGACGGAATGTGTGAACACTCTGGCAGGTACCGATGAGATTACTCAACACCCGAAGTAGGCTGGAAAGGAGGTGACCAATTGCATCCCGGACCAGACGACGCCGCGACCGGCGGCGGCGAACCGGCCGGCGGCGACCGGCCGCGGCCGACGTCGCCGCACGAACAGCCGGACCAGCCGACCACGCCCGGTGGTCCACCCGGGACGGTCCGACGCGACCACCCGCACTCGCCGCGGAACTGGGCGCTCTGGCGGCGACGTCCCCGCGTCATCGCGTTCATGCTGGGCAGCGAGGGATTGGCCATCGCCGTTCTCGCGGTTTCGCTCGCCTATTCACAGGCGCTCGTTTCCCGCGATTGGCTGAATTTCGGAATCCTCGCGGCAGGCGCGACGGTGCACATTCAGCTGACCCAGCGGCAGGAAGAACGGCGCCGCAACCGCAAAAAGACGGTGCTGATCGACCTCACCGCCGTGTGGACTTTTTCCGCGGCGATGATCCTCCCGGTTCCGCTGACGTTGCTCGTCATCTTCGTCGTCCGGCTCCAGCACTGGTTCATCGCCCGCCGCCCGGCACACAACTTCATTTTCTCGTCGATCACGCACGGTCTCGCGGCGGTGCTCGCGCACCTCACCTACACCGCGCTCGGCCCCCATTTCCTGGGCACCGGCTGGGACGACTTCCTCGCCGAGTTCGGCGCCATCGTCGTCACCGCCGCGATCTACGAGGCGATCCAGATCGTCTACGTCGGCGGGGCACTCGCGCTCGGCATGTCCTCCGAGCCGACCCTGCGTAACGTCCTGGGCAGCCCGGCCGACAACATGCTCGAAGCGATCACCGTCGGCCTCGGCGCGGTGACCGCGATTCTGCTCGCCGTCGTCCCGCCGATGGTCGTGGTGATGGCGGTCGCCACCGTGGTCTTCAATCGGCTCGCGGAACTCGACCAGCTCCAGAACGACGTCCGGACCGACCCGAAAACGGGCATTCTCAACATGCGCGGCTGGTCGGAGTCGGCGGAGCGGGCACTGGAACGGACCGCTCGATCGAGTGATCAGCTGGCGCTCCTGATGGTCGATCTCGACCACTTCAAGTGGATTAACGACACCTATGGACATCCGGCGGGCGACGACGTGCTCCGCACCGTTGCGCAAACGCTGGACGAAGTGACGAGACCGAGCGACTTGGTCGGCCGTTTCGGCGGTGAGGAATTCCTCATTCTGCTCCCGGACATCGACGAAGAAGCCACCTGGGACGCGGCCGAACGGATACGCGTCGCGATTGCCAAGTTGCACATCGTGACCACGGACAAGCGCGGCGACCCGGCGACGATCGCGGACCGGACCACTTCGATCGGCGTGGCCCGCCACCCCCGCCACGGCGACACCCTGGAGCGCCTCCTCCAGTCCGCGGACGCGGCGGTCTACCTGGCCAAGGAGAACGGCCGCGACCAGGTCTGCTTCGCGCCGGACACGCTCACGCCGCCAGCCGCACCGTGAGCTCGAGCTTGACGAGGACGTCGGCGCAGGTCCGGGCGGCGGAGGGATCGAGCCGCAGCAGCTCACCGCGGTAGCCGCCGGACTCGAGCCGCAGCACCCGCGCCCCGGCCGCGGGCCGCGGGTGACACCAGTGCCGGACAATTCCGGTCCCGGCCGGGTCCTTGGCGAGCAGGAGGTACTCGTGGCCGAGGTCGTCGGCGACGCGGCCGAGCCCGTTCCACCAGAGGGCGCGCAGGGTCAGGCCGCCGTCGTCGCGAGCGAGGTCGACGGGGGGATCGGCCTCGATGTCGACGCGGAAGCCGAGTTCACCGAGGTGCAGCGCCCGAACTTCGAGCCCGGCACCGGCCCGGTCACCGCCGCCGGCCACTCTGCCCGGCACCGGGCCGCCTGGCCCCAGGTCACCCAGCTCCACCTGCGGCAGCACAGCAGCCACCACCAGCTCCGCCGCCCGCCGTCCGTCCTCCACCCCCGGGACCAGCGGCGCTCCCAGCAGCTCGTCCACCAACAACCGGCAGCCGCTCGCTTCGGCCCACCCCAACGCCGCCGTGCGCAGGCCCGGCTCGGCCCGCAACCGCTCCCGCAGCGGCCCGGCCCGCCCGAACCGCCGGCTGTACCGCGCCGCCCGCACCAGCCGAGCCGCCTCCGGGCCCGCCGAGCCGTACCACCCCGTCATCGCCCGGCCGAGCGCATCGAGCTGCCCGGCCAGCACCACCCGCGCCACCGCGTCCGGGCACGTCCGGGCCAGCTCGCGCGGTGCGAGCGACCGCAACGCCCGCGCCAGCGCGCGCAGCTCCGGGCTCCGCGGCCGGCGCACCAGCGCGCCGGGGGCCAGCCGGCGCAAGGCGCGGACCGCGTTCTCCACCGGTACTCCGGGATCGGTCGAGCTCACCGCACGCCCTCCTGGTCACCGCGCCCCCGGGGACAGCGTCACCGACCCGGGTGCGCGCGGGGAAGAGGAGATCGGGCGGCCGATCGGGCAGCTTAGGGGAAACCCGCGCCGCGACACTGGGGTTGTCCCCATGTCGGGCCCACCCCCGGGCTGGCACCCTGGACCCATGCCAGCCGAGCCCGAGCCGCCTCGTCGTCGCCGACCCTGGTCGACGTCCGGGTGGCTGCTGCTGGTGCTGCTGGTCGTCTTCGCGTTCGGGCTGATCGCCTCGCGCCCGCCGTCGCCGCCCGACCAGGGGCCGCCGACCGGGGACGTGCTCGCCGCGCAGAACGCCGTCGAGGCGCTCGTGCACCCCGGCCCGCACCCCGACGCGCTCGCGCTGCTGCCGAAGGACTTCACCGCGCTCAGCGGCGTCACCCCGGGCGCGCTGCCGGCGCGCGACGGGACCGTCCGCGCGGTCCACGTCGACGGCGGCTGCTCGACGCCGTGGGGCGACGACAACACCAAGTGGGACTACGCCGTGCCGTGCAAGGCGCACGATCTCGGCTACGACCTGCTGCGCTACGCCGACCGCAAGGGCCACCCGCTCGGCCCGGAGGTCCGGGCGGCGCTCGACGACCGACTCTCCTACGACATGCACCACGCCTGCGACCTCAACCCGATGAACTCCGCGCTCACCTGCCGGGTGGTCGCGTCGTTCTACTCGGCGGGCCTGGTCGTCAACTCGTGGCACCAGCGCTGGGGCCCGCCGGTCGGCGACCCGATCGGGCCGATGGTCGCCGGCGTGCTCGTGATCGCCTGCCTGCTGGTGTTCCGGCTGCGCGGCTGGCTGCGGACCCGCCGCGAACCACGGCGGCCGGCCCCCGCCACCCCCGCCGACGTCAGCCGGTGGGCGCTGCTCGGCGCCGGCGGGGTCGTCCTGCTGCTCCTCGGCGAGTCCGTGACGGCGCTCGCGCACTGGGCGGGCGCCGCCGAGACGGCGTGGTGGCCGCTCACCTGGCTCACCCAGCTCACCCCGCTGATCTTCTTCGCCGGCGGCCACGCCAACGCCGCCGGCTGGCGCGCCGAGCAGGAAGCCGGCGGCGGCTACCGCCACTTCCTGGCCGAACGCGCCAGCCCGCTGCTCCGCCCGGCGCTGATCTTCGCCGTCGTCGCGCTGCTGACGCCGCTCGCGCTCGAACTGCTCGGCATCCCGGCCGGCACGACGGCCACGGTCATGCGGATCGCGCTGCACCCGCTCTGGCTGCTCGGGGTCTACCTGCTGACGATCGTCTGCGCGCCCGCGCTGCTGGCCCTGCACCGCCGGGCGCCGGTGAGCGCGGCCGCCGTCCTGCTCGCGCTGGTCGTCGGCGGCGAGGTGCTCGCGGACGCCGCGGGTTCGCCGCTGCCCCGCTACGCGGCGACGTTCGCCCTCGCGCTCCTCGCCCAGCAGCTCGCCTTCGCCCACGCCGACGGCGTACGCCCGGCACGACGGCTGCTCGCCGTGGCCACCGCGAGCGGGGTAGCGGGCCTCGTCGTGGCGAGCGTCCTGCGGGGCGGGCCACCTGTCCTGCTCGGCAGCCCGGGCGCCCCGGCGGCGTTGTCGGCGCCGCCGTGGGGCGTGCTGCTGCTCGGCCTGGTCCAGCTGGGCCTGCTCGGGCTCCTCGCCGGCCCGCTGGCGCGCCTCGGCCGCCGTCCCGGCGTCGCCACCGCCTGCCGGTTCGTCCTGCGCGCGCCGATGAGCCTCTACCTGGCGTTCCTCGCCGCGATGCTGCTGCTCGTCGCCGTCGTCTACCTGCCGGGGCGGATCGCCGACGGCCTGAGCTGGCTGATCCGGCCGCGGACGCTGGTCGCGGTCGGGCTGCTCGCGGTGCCCGCGACCGTGGTCTTCTGGTGGTTCGAGCGGCACAGCCACGGTGCACGGGCACCTCGCGCGGCCGAGCTCCCCGGCCGCCGGACGGCGGTGCTCACGCGGGCCGCGGCCGTGCTCGGCATCGGCTACGCGATGCTCGGCGTGTTCGGCTTCGCGCTGACCCGGTTCGGCGGGGTGGCCGCCGACGCCGACCTGCTCGGCCTGCGGCTCGACCCGATCCAGAGCCTGGTGCACCTGCTGCTCGGGGTCTTCCTGCTGCACACGATCCGGATCGGCGCGGGCGCGGCGACCGGCACCTGGCTGGCCACGGCGCTGGCCTGCGCGCCCTCACTGCTGTTCGCCGCGGACGGCGGCACGCCCGGCTTCCTCGGCGTCACCCTGCACGTCGTGACGGCGGCGTTCGCCCTGCTCGCCGCGGCCGGCACGCTGCTGCCGGCCAGACGTCCGGCGGGGGCGGCTTCGTGACCAGGCGAAAGCGCCGGTCCTGCGGGAAACTGGGTGGTGCATGACACATTCGTGGGGGGATGTGTAACGCTACGGCAACCCGGGGCAGGCACCATGCGTCCCAACCCCAGGACCACCGATCGAAGCAGTGAGGAGTCGCCCGCGTGGATCACCCGCCGCGGAACGGGCAAGGCGACCGCCGCCCCGCCCGGCCCTGGCAGGACGAGCCGGGCCGGCGCACCCCACCGCCGTCCCGCCGCCCGGCGCCCCGCCGCGAGCCCGTGGACGCCCGCCGTCCCGCTCCCGCGCAGCGCCGCCCCCGGCCGCGCCCGGTCGCGCGGGGCCGCCGCAACTCCTTCCGCGGCGCGAAGATCGCGCTGGCCGTCGTCTCGCTGCTGGTGATGGGCCTGACCGGGTACGCGTGGGCGGCCATGCAGGGCCTGGTCAACGGGCTGAACTACGCGAACGTGATCAGCGACGACGCCGGCGGCGACAAGCCGGCCGACGGCGCCCGCGACATCCTGCTGGTCGGCCTGGACAGCCGCACCGACGCCCAGGGCAACCCCCTGCCGCGCGAGGTGCTCGACGAGCTGCGCGCCGGCGAGTCCGACGGCGAGCTCAACACCGACTCGCTCATCTTCGTGCACATCCCGAACGACGGCAGCAAGGCCGTCGCGATGTCCCTGCCGCGCGACTCCTACGTCGACATCCCCGGCTACGGCAAGCACAAGATCAACTCGGCGTACGCCCGCGCGATGCTCGCGGCCCGCAAGGACCTGCAGAAGCAGGGCGTCACCGACCCGAAGGAGCTCGACGTCAAGGCCAACCAGGCCGGGGCGAAGGAGCTGATCCAGACGATCGAGAAGCTCACCGGGTCGACCATCGACAACTACGCCGCGGTCAACCTGCTCGGCTTCAGCGACATCACCAAGGCCATCGGCGGCGTCGACGTCTGCCTGAACGACAACGTCAAGGACCAGTACTCCGGGGCGAACTTCAGCAAGGGCCAGCACACGATCTCCGGCGTCGAGGCGCTCGAGTTCGTCCGCCAGCGCCACGGCCTGCCCAACGGCGACCTCGACCGGGTCGTCCGGCAGCAGGTGTTCATGGCCGGCATGGCCCGCAAGGTGCTCTCGGCGGGCACGCTGACCAACCCCGGCAAGCTCAACGACCTGATCGACGCCATCAAGAAGTCGGTCGTGCTCAACCAGAACTGGGACATCTTCGGGTTCGCCCAGCAGATGAAGGGCCTGACCGGCGGCCAGCTCGAGTTCCGGACCATCCCGGTGAAGAACGTCGAGTACCGGACCCCCGAGGACGGCGTCGCCATCCAGGTCGACCCCACCGAGGTCAAGCAGTTCGTGCAGAGCCTCGCCGGACCGCAGCCCGGTCAGACGTCGCAGCCGCCCGCGCCGCAGGCCGACCCCGCCAACAAGGCGACCACGGTCGACGTCCGCAACGCCTCCGGCAAGACCGGCCTGGCCGCGAGCGTCGCCAAGACCCTCGAAGGCAAGGGCTTCACCTCCGGCGACACGGCGAACGCGACCTCGCGCAAGACGACGGTCATCTGGGTGCCGAAGGGCGGCAAGGACAAGGGCCAGGCCGTCGCAGACGCCCTGGGCGGCTCGCCGACGATCCAGGAGGACAAGAGCGTCCAGGCCGGTCACGTGCTGGTCTTCCTCGGCGCCGACTTCCAGGGCGCCACCTCCGACGCGAACTCGGGCGCCGGTGCCGGTGCTTCCTCGAGCGCGCCGTCCCAGGCCGCCGCGCCGCCCGCCGACGCGGAGAAGCCGATCACGGCCGAGGGCGTTCCCTGCGTCAACTGACCCCCGGGAATGCGCCGGTGAGCGAGCCGGCGTTAACCCGTTCGGCCTAACTCGCGCAATCGGTATCAAAGACATGCGCGAATTCGCGTAAGGGTCGGGCTCCTGCGCACTTACATACACGTGAGGGTGCACCTGCACGGGAAAGTTGTCACAACCGTACGGGTGCCGCGGGAGCGCACGGCAGGGGAAATTGATGTGCTGATCGACGGCGAGGAGTACCAGCGGATACTCGGGGACGAGCTCCGGAAGCTCCGGCGCAGCCGGGGCTGGACGCGCAAGGAGCTCAACCAGCACCTGCAGAGCGAGATTTCGCTGCAGACGCTGGCCACCTACGAACTGGGCACGAGACAGTGCTCCGTCGTGCGCCTGGTCGAGCTGTGCGTCGCGATGGACGAGCTGCCCCAGGACCTGCTGGCGAAGGTGCACCGCCGGGTGTTCGTCGACGAGCCCGGCCGGGTCCGCGTCGACCTGCGCAAGGTCGTCGCGGATGAGTCCCCCGAACTGCTCCCCCTGCGCCGCTGGGCCGAGGACCGGCTGCGCCAGTCGGGCGAGCACGGCGCCGCCGAGGTGGCGCTCGACCTGCCCGCGCTGGAGCGCATGGCCGAGCTCTGCGAGCTGCCGACCGTCGAGCTGATCGCCGGCCTCCGCCGCTACGTCTCCCGCTAGTCCCAGCCCGGTCGTGGGTGTTCAGGGCGGTCAGAACCGCCCTGAACACCCACGCCCCTCAGCCGACCAGGAAGTCTTCGCGCCGCACCTTCCGGGTGTCCAGCCAGTAGCGCCAGGTGAAGCCCGGCCAGATGGTGCGGTTGACGCCCTTGGCGTCGAGGTACCAGCTCTTGCAGCCGCCGCGCGTCCAGATGCCCTTCGCGAGCTTGCGCTGGATGTCGGTGTTGAACCGCTCCTGCACCTCGGGCTTCGGCTCGATCGCCCGGCCCCGGGCCAGCCGCAGCGCCTCCGCGACGTAGGAGATCTGGGCCTCGATCATGAACACGACCGAGTTGTGCCCGAGCCCGGTGTTCGGGCCGAGCAGGAAGAACAGGTTCGGGAAGCCGGCGACGGTGATCCCGAGGTGCGTCCGCATCCCCTCGGTCGCCCACTCCTTGCCGAGGTTGCGCCCGTCGCGGCCGACGATCTCCAGGTCGTCGAAGGCGTCGGTGACGTGGAAGCCGGTGCCGTAGATGATGACGTCGGCCTCGTGCTCGACCCCCGCCGCGTCGACGACGCTGCGTTCGCGCACCTCCCGCACGCCGTCGGTGACGACGTCGACGTTGTCTCGCGCCAGCGCCGGGTAGTACTCGTTGGAGATGAGCACGCGCTTGCAGCCCATGGTGTAGTCCGGCGTGACCTTACGGCGTAAGGTCGGGTCGCTGATCGCACGGTCGATGTTCCGCTTGGCCAGGCGCTGGCCCAGCTTCATGACCCACGACTGGCCGTTGAAGCCGATCGCGCGCGCTTCGAGCAGCCAGTAGAGCAGGTTCCGGTAGGCGCGCTGAGCCGGCGGGAACGCCCTGAACAGCGCGCGGGTGCGCCCGGACATCTCGTGGTCGGCCTTGGGCATGATCCACGGCGGCGTCCGCTGGAACAGCGTCAGCTCGGCCACCTCGGGCGCGATCTTCGGCACGAACTGGACCGCGCTGGCGCCGGTGCCGATCACGGCGACCTTCTTGCCCTCGAGGTCGACGTCGTGGCGCCACTGCGCGGAGTGGTAGGCCGGGCCCGCGAACTTCTCGATGCCCGGCAGGTCCGGGACCATCGGCAGGTGCAGCGCGCCGACCCCGGCGACCAGGGCGTTCCCCACGAACTCGTCGCCGCCCCTCGTGGCGACGTGCCAGCGGTTGCCCTCGGCGTCCCAGCGGGCGCCGGTCATCTCCTGGCCGAACCGGACGAAGCGGCGCAGGTCGTACTTGTCGGCGACCTCGCGCATGTAGCGCCAGATCTCCGGCTGCGGCGAGTAGGCCCGCGACCAGCCCGGGTTCTGCTCGAAGGAGAACGAGTACATGTGCGACGGGATGTCGCAGGCGCACCCCGGGTAGCTGTTGTCGCGCCAGGTGCCGCCGACGTCCTGCGCCTTTTCGAGGATGACGAAGTCGTCGCGCCCCTCCTTGCGCAGCTGGATCGCCATGCCGAGACCGGAGAAGCCGGTCCCGACGATGACGACCCCGGTTTCCGTGCGGTTGCCCATGGCGCCCTCCCGTTGCCTGTTACTCGTCGTCCATCTTACTCAGAGTAGGTTACTGCCGGTAGAGTGTTGCCCATGACGACCGCGAAGCGCAAGCGCATGCCCCGGGCCGAGCGGATGCGGCAGATGGTCGAGGTCGCCGAAGAGGTTTTCGCGGCACGCGGCTACGCGGCGGCGTCGATGGACGAGATCGCCGAACTGGTGGGCGTCTCGAAGCCGATGCTCTACGAGTACTTCAACTCGAAGGAAGGCCTGCTGCTGGCCTGCATCCGCGAGTCGCGGTCGATCCTGCGCGAGGTCACCGAGCAGGCGACGGTCGGCGCGGCGACGGCCGAGGACGCGCTGCGCCGCGGCCTGCTCGCCTTCTTCGTCTTCATCCGCGAGCGGCGCCAGGCGTGGTCGCTGCTGCGCCACGAAATGGCGCTGATCGGCACGCCGGCCGCGGACGAGGTCGAGGAGACCCGCCGCCAGCAGACCGACCTAATCGCCGCGTTGATGAGCGGCTACTTCGACAGCGGCGACGACCTGCGGGCCGAAGCGGCCGCGGAATTCGTGGTCGGGGCGTGCGAACGGCTCGCGATCTGGTGCGAGAAACACGATGAGGTGAACCCCGAGACGGCCACCGAATACGCTATGGACGTGCTGTGGAGCGGCCTGCAGCACCGTGCACGGTAGCCTGCAAGTGCATTAGGCCATTCGGTCGTTACTCACTGCTGTCGTGTCCTGTGACACAGAGTTGCTCTACGGTACTGAAGACACGGTAGAAAGTGTGCTGGACCTTCACGGCCGAGAGGGGGCGCGGTACCGCGTCATGGAATCGCGGCGACCGCGTCACGGTTGTGAAGGCATGGAGAGGGGCGTGAGGCAGATGGTGGAAGCGATCACGGCGACGTACGTCCAAGAGGACGCCGACTGGACGATCACGGTCAGCGGCCAGGGCAAGGAGCTGACCGCGCGGGCACCCGGCATCATCGCGGCCCGCGACCGGGCCGACCAGCTGGTCGAGGAGCTCGCGGTCGACGGCAAGGCAACGGTGGTGCACCTGCTCAACGGCAGCGCGCTGGACTTCACGAGCGCGTACATGACCGCGCGGCTGACGCTCCCGAAGCTCCCGCCGCTCGAGGTCCCGCCGCCGGGCAGCGTGCCGAAGCAGCAGACCACGGAGGCCGCGCAGGTCCCGGAGGTCGCGGACAAGAAGCCGCAGCTGCCCCCGAGCAAGCAGCTCCCGAAGGCGGTCGAGGACCGCAAGGCCCCGGCCGAGCCGGCGCCCGCCACGGAGAGCAAGGCGCCGGCCAACCAGGCCTGAGCCGCTACTTGAGGAGCTTGCGCACCAGCAGGACGAGCACCAGGATCCCGCCACCGATCAGCGGGTACTTCACCTTGGGGTTGTCCAGCTTGGCGCGCACGCCGTCCTTGGCCGCGTCGGCGAGCTTCTTGGGGTCGGCCTTGACGGTCAGCTGGTCGAGCGTCGCCGCCAGAGCGGTCCTGGCCTGCTCGATCTCACGCTCGATCGTCTCGGGGTCGCGAGCCACGTTTCCTCCTCGCCGCATGGGTCTTCCGAGCCCCAACTTAGTCGACCGCCCCACCGCTCCCGCACGGGCCACGCCGCACGCTACGCTTCCCCGTGCTGCGGGCCCGTAGCCCAATTGGCAGAGGCACATGGTTTAGGTCCATGCCAGTGAGAGTTCGAGTCTCTCCGGGCCCACTCGCTTGTCGTATCTTCCGGGGGCGCAACCTCCGGACCCCCACCGTGGTCACGTCCGGGAGCCGGCGCCCACTTCTCCCCGGCGTACGCCACCAGCGTGCGGGGGTCCTTCCCCGTGAGCCGCCGGAAGTCGTCGCTGACCGCGGCGAACGCGCCCGCTCGCACCAGCTCGGACAGGTGCAGCATGTGGTCGACCCACGCATCGGGACGCCCGGACTTCGCGAAGTGCTCCTCGTGCTCCGCCTGCGTCACGTCCTGGTGCCGGATCGGCCGCCCCGACGTGGTCGGCGAACCGCCGCCGACCTACCTCACCCGCTGGCGCATGACGACGGCCGCGCGGCTGCTCCGCGAGACCGACCGGCCGCTGGCGCAGGTGGCTTCGGCCGTCGGCTACGGGTCGGCGTTCGCCTTCGCCTTCCGCCGCGAGTACGCGACCACCCTGGGCGGCTACCGCTCGCTCAGCTGAATTCGACGGTGATGTGCGGCGCCAGCGCCCGCAGGAAGTCCGGCGCGTCGAAGATCTCCCCCGCCGACGCGACGCCCTTCACCCGCGCCCGCCCGGTGAGGATCCGCTCGACGGCCTCCACCGCAAGCGGCGCGCTGACCGCGTAGATGTCCTGCCCGTGCGCGACGGCCCGGCGTTCCTCGTCGTCACGCCGCACCCGGACGTCCACCACGAACGTCTCCGCCGCGTCGCGCTCGGCGGCCGCCGCCAGGCCCTGCGCCGCGTCGACCGTCATGTACGACGTCACCGAAGGGACCGCCAGGTGCCGCGGGATCGTCACGATGTCGGCCATCGAGAACTCGCCGAGCACCGGCCGCGTACCGAGCGGCTCGGGGAAGCTCCACTCCAGCGACGGCAGGGCGTCGTCGCGGTGCTCCAGCCGGCCGCCCGCGCACCGGACGCGCTTGCCGCCGCGGCGCTCGCGGGACACCTGGCCGGCCGCGAGGGTGCCCGGCGTCGGGTGCCAGCCGCTCAGCCCGTAGGCGACGTGCACCTCGCCGGCCGACGGCCAGTCGCCCATCGCCGCCGTGGCCAGCAGGTCGCCCAGGCCGCCGAAGAACGCCATCGCGGGCACCACCGCGGTGTCGGCGGCGAGCGCGAAGGTGTCGAGGTTGGCTTCGATCTCCGCGGCGACGTCGACGTAGGGAATGCCGGCGCGGATCGCCGCCGAGGCCAGCGGGAGCGCCGTCGCGGCGAACGGGCCGGCGCAGTTGATCACCGCCGCGACGCCGTCGAGCGCCCGGTCGAGGGCCGCCGGGTCGTCGACCGACGCGGGCCGCCCGCCCGGCAGCTTCGCCGCGTCGCGCCCGGAAAGGACCGGGGTGAAGCCGCGCTCGCGCAGCTCGGCCACCACGAAGCGGCCGGTGAGCCCGTAAGCGCCGTAAACCAGTACCGAAGTCATGAAGCAATCCTCGCGACGTTCGTTCGCCGTCGACAGTGTCCGGAACGACGTGATGCGTACACTTTCGGACGTGCACGCTGTCGCGCTCGCCGCCACCGACGGGATGCTCTCGTTCGAGCTGACGATCGCCACCGAGGTGTTCGGCGAGAACCCCCGCTACGACTTCGCGGTGTGCGGCAACGAGCCCGTGCGGGTCGGCCGCTTCCTGCTCGAACCCGACGACGGCCTGGACCGGCTGGCGCGGGCGGACACGGTGCTCGTGCCGGGGTGGGCCGACGTCGACGCGGCCCCGCCCGCCGGCCTGATCGACGCGGTGCGCGCGGCCCACGCGCGGGGTGCACGGGTGGCGTCGCTCTGCACGGGCGCGTTCGTGCTGGCCGCCGCCGGCCTGCTCGACGGGCTGCGCGCGACCACGCACTGGGCGCACACCGACGTCCTCGCGGCCCGCTACCCGGGGGTGACGGTGGACCCGGACGTGCTCTACGTCGACAACGGCCAGGTGCTGACGTCCGCCGGCAAGGCCGCGGCGATGGACCTGTGCCTGCACCTGGTGCGCGCCGACCACGGCCCGTCGGTCGCGAACGCGGTCGCCCGCCGCCTGGTCGTGCCACCGCACCGCGCGGGCGGCCAGGCCCAGTTCGTCGCGGCCCCGGTCCCCACGCGCGACGACCACCCGCTCTCGGCGCTGCTCCCGTGGATCACCGCCCGCCTCGACCGGCCGCTGACCGTCGAGGACCTGGCCCGCCAGGCCAACATGAGCTCCCGCCACCTGGGCCGCCACTTCCGCGCGGCGACCGGCACGACGCCGTTGCAGTGGCTGCTCACCCAGCGCATCCGCCGCGCACAGGAGCTGCTGGAGAACACCGACAACGGCGTCGAGTCCATCGCGGAGGCGGTCGGCATGGGCACGGCGACGACGTTGCGCCGCCACTTCAACCGCGCGGTCGGCGTACCCCCGGACACCTACCGCCGCACTTTCCGCGGTTAGGGTTCGCCGCCCGCTCGCGGTCCTTTGCTTTCACTCCGGCGCAGAAGATTCCCGCGCGTAGCCCGAGTTGTCCACAGCCGAGCGCCGCTCGCGCCAGCGGAGCGGATCGTCCGGTCCATCCCGCTGCCGACCGCGAGCCGCCGGGCGAGCCGCACCGCGATGTACCCGGACGAACCGACCCTGGCCACCTTCAGCGCCGCCACCGCGACCTTCGCCGCGCACCTTGACCAGCTCGCGACGATCGCGGGCTGGATGGCCGGACACGGTGTCACCCCCGCGGACGCCGACGGCTACCTCGCCCACGTCTTCGGCGAACTCGGCCGCACCCTGGCCGGGTTCGACGGCACCCTCGGCGAGCTGGCCCGCAGGCACGAGACGCCCGGCGGGATCAACGAGCAGTTCCGGACGGCCGTACGAGACCCGGAGCGCGTGCGCCGTGCCCTCGACGACGTCCTCGCCCGTGTGAAGGGTCAGTAGCGCACGTCGCTCTGCAGCAACGGCGGGTACACAGTGGACGGTTCGCCGTCGACCGTCGTGCCCGCGAACTGCAGCATCGCCCGCTGGGCGCCGTGCATCGGGGCCGGGTAGTCCAAAGTGGGCGCCGAGACCTCGTCCAGCGTCGCGAGCTGAGCCGGCGACAGCGTGACGTCCAGCGCCGCGAGGTTGCCGGTCAGGTGCTCCCGCCGCCGCGCGCCGACGATCGGGACCACCGTGCCGGGCCGGGCCAGCAGCCACGCCAGTGACACCGCCGCCGACGTCGTCCCGAGTTCGTCCGCGATCCCGGCGACGGCGTCGATCACGGCGAACTCCGCTTCGGACGGGCCGCCGACGAAGGCCGCGCGGGCCGAGTCGGTGACGTCGGTGCCGCGCCGGTACTTGCCCGACAGGAAGCCGTTCTTCAGCGGGCTCCACGGCGTCAGCGCGAGGCCCTGGTCGAGCGCGAACGGCGCGAGTTCGCCTTCGACGGTCCGCGCCAGCAGCGAGTACTCGACCTGCAGCGCGATCAGCGGCGTCCAGCCCCGCAGCAGCGCCCTCGTCTGGGCCTGCGCGGTCACCCACGCCGGGGTGTTGGAGAAGCCGACGTACCGGATCTTGCCCGCGCGCACGAGGTCGTCGAGGGTCCGCATGGTCTCCTCGACCGGTGTGTGGCGGTCCCAGTTGTGCAGCCAGTAGAGGTCGAGGTGGTCGGTCCGCAGCCGCCGGAGCGACTCGTCGAGCTGGGCGGTGATCGACCCGCGGCCGGCGCCGCCGCCGTTGGGGTCGCCGGGGAACATGTTGCCGAAGAACTTCGACGCCAGCACGACGCGCTCGCGGCGGCCGGGGTGCGCGGCGAAGAAGTCGCCGAGGATCTTTTCGGAGTGGCCGTTGGTGGAGAAAAGTTCCCTCGTGTCGACGAAATTGCCGCCGTGGTCGAGGTAGGTCGCAAGGATCTTTTCGGACTCCTCGACGCCGCAGCCGGCGCCACCGGGGTCTTCGCCGAAGGTCATGGCGCCCAGGGCGAAGGGGCTGACGCGGAGGCCGGACCGGCCGAGGGTGACGTAGTGGTCGAGTGGCACGAAACTCTCCTTGCGTGTCGGATCGGTCAACCCAGGAAACCGCGTTAACCGGGTATTTGGTAGATCGATGCCCGCACACCCTTGCACGATCCTCTCGACTTGGGTTTCCTGGAGTGGTGCTCACCGAGATGCGGGACCTCGTCGCCGCCCACGCGCACGCCGACCTGCGCACGCCGGTCCCCGGCCTACTTCTGTCCAAAGTGGACACAAGCGAGCCGCACCACTCGCTGGCCGAGCCGCTGTTCGTCATCATGGCCCAAGGCGGCAAGCGGCTGCTGCTCGGCGACCGCGTCCACGAGTACCGTGCCGGGCAGTACCTGCTGGTCAGCACCGAACTGCCGGTCACGGGACACTTCGTCGGCGCGACCCCGCGAACACCGGCGCTCGGCCTCGGCCTGACGCTGCGCCCGGCGGCGATCGCCCCGCTGCTGCTGGAGTCCCCGCCCGGGCGCTGGTCCCGCACCCCACCGCCATCCCCGATCGCGACCGGTGACGCGACCCCGGAACTCCTCGACGCGGCGCTGCGGCTGCTGCGCCTGCTCGACCACCCGGCCGACGCCCCGGTGCTGGCCCCGCTGATCGAGCGCGAGGTCCTCTGGCGCCTGCTGACCGGCCCGCACGGCGGCCTGGTGCGCCAGATCGGCCTGGCGGACAGCGGCCTGTCGCACGTCAGCCGGGCGATCCGCTGGATCAGGTCCAATTACGCCGAGCCGATGCGGATCGAGGAACTCGCGCGCCTGAGCGACCTGAGCGCCTCGGCGTTCCACCGCCACTTCCGCGCGGTGACGGCGATGAGCCCGCTGCAGTTCCAGAAGCGCATCCGTCTCCAGGAGGCCCGTTCCCTGCTGCTGGCGGACGCGGGCGACGTCGCGGGCGTCGGGCACCTCGTGGGGTACGACAGCCCGTCGCAGTTCAACCGCGAGTACCGCCGCCTGTTCGGCGCCCCACCCGGCCAGGACGCGGCCCGGCTGCGGGAGGCCGCCGCGCCCGCGGGGCCGCAGCTGCCTTGAGTGCCGATCCGTTCAAGACCGCCAACCCCGCCGGGTGCGACGCTGAGCGCATGTCCGTGAACCTTCCCGCGGCGGCGTCGTTCATGGCGACGCACGCCCGCCTCCTCGACCGCCGTCGCTTCGAACTGCTCCGGGGCCAGACCGACGTCGGTGCCGTGCTGGCCGCCGTCGACGGTTACCGCAATCCCGACGGCGGCTACGGCTGGGGCCTCGAGCCGGACCTGCGCGCGGCGGAGAGCCAGCCCGGCGGCGCGCTGCACGCCTTCGAGGTGTTCGAGGACGTCGCGCCCGGCACGTCCCCGCACGCGGCGAAGCTCTGCGACTGGCTCGCGTCGGTCGCCCTGCCCGACGGCGGCCTGCCCTTCGCCGTCCCCGTCGCGGACCCGGCGGGCTGCGCGCCGTTCTGGGCGCAGGCCGATCCGGCGGTCGCCACCCTGCAGAGCACCGCGTTCACCGCCGGCGTCGCCCTGCGCGTCGCCCGCCACGACCGTTCGGTGCGCGAACACCCGTGGCTCGCGGCCGCGACCCGGTACTGCTTCCGCGCCATCCGCGAGCTTTCCGAAGCGCCGCACGCGATCGAGCTGTCGTTCGCGGTGCAGTTCGTGGACGCGGCCCATGACCTCCACCCGGAGGCGCCCGGCCTGCTGGACCACCTGGCCGCGTTCGTCCCGCCCGACGGCCTGGCCCCGGTGGCCGGCGGTTCGGACGGCGAAACCCTGCGCGCGCTGGACTTCGCGCCCTTGCCGGACCGCCCGGCCCGCGCGTTGTTCAAAGACGACGTCGTCGAGGGCGAACTGCGACGGCTCGCCGGAGAACAACAGGACGACGGTGGCTGGCGGGTCGATTTCGCGAACTATTCGCCCGCCGCGGAGCTGGAATGGCGCGGCTACGCGACCGTCCGCGCGGTGTCGGTGCTCCAGCGCAACGGGGTCCTCTGAAGATCTACACCAGCGACGACGGCGTTCACTCGGCCGTGGCACGTCGAGTCACGGCCGGTAAGCGGTTACGTGCCTTTCGGTGGCCGCGGCCGAACCCGTACTGTGACTCCAGGTACCCGGGCCGGAGGTGAAGCATGTCGTCGCGCAACTTGTTCGGCTGGTTCGCCCGCTGGGCGGACTGGTTCGAGAAGCGCGGCGTCTACGTGCCCGGCGAAGAGAGCCGCGCGGTCGACCCGATCCGGGATTTCGGCTGGCTGATGGCCGCGTGGGTGGCCGGCGTGGCGATCTTCATCCTGTTGTTCGCCGTCGCCGTTTAAGTGGCATGTGGGCAGTGATTGTCACCACCGGTGCCGTTCCGGTCACGGATTGGCCACGGGGTGGCACCAGGTGCGCGACAACCCCCCGTCGCGCCTCGTAACCACGCGCGATCACGGCCAGAGTGGAGCGGGTTCGCCCGGCAATCCCCGTTGCCGAACGGCACCCCCGAACCGCCGACTGGAGTACCCGCGATGGCGCTCGCGCGCACGTGCAAGATCATGTTCACCTCAGGACTGCTCGGCCTGGCGGTGGCGTGCGGGGTCCCGTCGACGCAGACCGGCACCGCGGCACTGGGCGTCGCGGGTTCCCCGGCGGGCGCCGGCGCCTCGGCCTCGCAGGCAAGCAACGACCTGAAGTTCGGCGCCGACCACCGGTTCGCCAGCGGCCTGGCCATCTCGGTCGGCTCCCCGAAGTCGTTCCGCCCCAGCCCGTCGGCGTACCCGCAGAGCCCGCGCGGCGCGGCGTTCGACATCCAGCTGACGAACGAGGGCGCGACGACGTACAAGCTCTCGGGCCTCACGGTCACCGCGACGTCGTCGGGCACCGCGGTCAAGCAGGTCGTCGACACGACGCAGGGCTTCACCGGCATCACCGACGCGGGCAAGGACGTGCTGCCGGGCCGGTCGGTGCTCATCACGCTGGCGTTCGCGGTCCCGCGCGAGCAGACCCAGCTGCGCCTGCAACTGCGCCCGAGCGCGACCGAACCCGCCGCGGTCACCTACTGCGGTCCCGCGTGACGTTACCCATCCGGCCGAAAGCAGGCGGACACAAACCGGAGCCGGCCCGCTCACCGGCACCCGTTCCGCCGTGGCTGCCGGTCGGATGGATAACAATCGGCGCAGTACGCTCGGGCCATGACCGAGCGTCTTTCCCCGGGTGACGAAGCCCCGGACTTCACCCTGCCCGACAGCGAGGGCAAGGACGTGTCCCTGCACGACTTCCGCGGCCAGTCCGTGGTGGTCTACTTCTACCCGGCGGCGAGCACCCCGGGCTGCACGAAGCAGGCCTGCGACTTCCGCGACAACCTGGCCGAGCTGAACGACGCCGGCTACCGCGTCATCGGCATTTCCCCGGACACGCAGGCGAAGCTGGCGAAGTTCGCGGAGAACGAGAAGCTGACGTTCCCGATCCTGGGCGACCCGGAGAAGTCGGTCATCGAGGCGTGGGCCGCGTACGGCGAGAAGAAGAACTACGGGAAGACGTACCTGGGCGTGATCCGCTCGACGTTCGTGGTCGACCCGGAGGGCAAGATCGCGCACGCCTGGTACAACGTCCGGGCGAGCGGCCACGTGGCGAAGCTGATCCGCGACCTCGGCCTCGCCGCCTGACGCCGAGCTCGCGGACGCCGTCAGGCTTCCGCGAGCTCCCGCAGCGCCGGGAGCAGGGCTCGCAGGGCCCTGCCCCGGTGCGACAACGCGTCCTTCTCCGCCGGCTCCATCTCCGCCGACGTCCGGCTTTCGCCGTCCGGCCGGAAGATCGGGTCGTACCCGAACCCGTTCGTCCCCCGCCGCGCGCGCACGAGCGACCCACGCCACTCCCCGCGGACGACCGTCTCCTCGCCCGAAGGCAGCACCAGCACCGCAGCACAAACGAACTGCGCCCCACGACGCTCATCCGGCACATCCCCGAGCTGCCCCAGCACCAGATCCAGGTTCGCCTCGTCGTCGCCGTGCTTACCCGACCAGCGGGCCGAAAGCACCCCAGGCATTCCGTTCAAAGCATCGACAGCGATCCCCGAGTCGTCCGCAATGGCCGGCAACCCAGTAGCCGCAACGGCATCACGGGCCTTCGCGACAGCATTGCCCTCGAAGTCCGGAGCAGTCTCCGGCGCCTCCGGGAACGAGGGCACATCGGCGAGACCGAGCACCTCGATCCCCGAAATCCCCTCGGCCTCGAGGATCCGCCGAAGCTCCCCGAGCTTCTTGGCGTTCCGCGTGGCCAGAAGCAGCTTCGTCACTTCGACCCCTTCTTCTTGTCCGGACGCGGCTCCGGCAGCTCACCCGGGTACGGCAGCGCCAAAGCCTCGTTCTGCAACCGGGTCAGCTCTTCGCACCCCGCCAGCGCGATGTCCAGCATCTTGTCCAAAGTGGACCGGGCGAAGGTGGCCCCCTCACCCGTCCCCTGGACCTCGATCAACGTCCCGGCGTCCGTCGCCACCACGTTCATGTCGACCTCGGCGCGCGAGTCCTCCTCGTACGGCAGGTCGAGCCGCACGCGGCCGTCCACCACGCCGACGCTCACCGCCGCCACCGAGGACGACAGCGGTTGCGGGTCGTTCAGGCGGTTCGCCGCGCCCAGCCACGTGATCGCGTCCGCCAAGGCCACGTACCCGCCCGTCACCGCGGCCGTGCGGGTGCCGCCGTCGGCCTGGATGACGTCGCAGTCGATGACGATCGTGTTCTCGCCCAGCGCCGCCAGGTCGATGCAGGCGCGCAGGGAACGGCCGATCAGCCGCGAAATCTCGTGCGTGCGCCCGCCGATGCGGCCCTTCACCGACTCGCGGTCACCGCGGGTGTTGGTCGCGGACGGCAGCATCGCGTATTCGGCCGTCACCCAGCCGAGGCCGGAGCCGGCGCGCCAGCGCGGGACGCCTTCGGTGACGCTCGCCGCGCACAACACCCGCGTGTTGCCGAATTCGATCAGGACCGAACCCGCCGGCCACTGCTGGAACCCCCGGGTGATCTTGATGTCACGGAGCTGGTCGTCGTTCCTGCCATCTTTTCGAGCCACGGGAGCACTCTAGGACCGCACCGCTCACACGTCGTAGACGGCACCCTGCTTGACGACCTCGGCCCCGGCGAACTCGGCCGACGCCTCCGCGAGAACCGCGCCCGCGTCGGTCCACGGCGCGATGTGCGTCAGCAGCAGCCTGCCGACGCCGGCGTCGCGCGCCAGCTCGCCGGCCTGCTTGCCGGACAGGTGCACGCCCGCGGGCCGCTCCGCGGAATCCGTCCAGGACGCCTCCGCGAGCAGCAGGTCGACGCCGTCGGCGAGCTCGTTCAGCGCCGCGCACGGGCCGGTGTCGCCGGTGAACGCCAGGATCCGGCCGCCGTAGGAAATGCGCAGGCCGTACGCCGGGGTCGGGTGGTCGACCTCGACCGCGACGACGTCGAACGGGCCGATCCGGAACGGCTCCGGCCGCAGCGGGCGGAACGCGTAGACGTCCGACAGGTCCGTGCTGGCCCGCTCGGTCTCGTTGGGCGCGTAGGCGTTCGCCAGCCGCGTCGGAGCGTCGTGCGGCGCGTACAGCGGCAGCAGGCGCGGCCGGGCGGGGTACGGCGGCGCCGGGTGGTAGCGCCGCAGGACGGTGAGCGCGCTGACGTCGGCGCAGTGGTCGGGGTGCAGGTGCGTGAGCACCAGGGCGTCCAGGTCGAACGGGTCGGCCACGGCCTGCAGCTGCGCCAGCGTGCCGTTGCCGAGTTCGAGGCCGAGCAGGAAGCCCTCGGCTTCGAGCAGGTAACCGGACGCGGCCGCGTTCGGCCCGGGGATGCTGCCGGAGCACCCGAGGATGGTCAGTCGCACCTCGACACCCTAAGCGTCCGCCGCCCCGATCACGCGGTGGTGGGAGCGAGGACACCCGGCGCGAAGCCCATGAACCGCTGGGCGAGCCGGGCGAACGGCTCGGCCGAGCCGGTGGCCACGAACTCGTGCCGCGGCGGGGTGTCGCGCGTGGTCAGCAGGTCGAGTTCGGTGAGCACGCGGACGAGGTCCTTCGCGGTCTCCTCGGCACTCGAAACCAGCGTCACCTCCTGGCCCATCACGATCTGCAGCACGCCCTGCAGCAGCGGGTAGTGCGTGCAGCCGAGCACGAGCGTGTCGACCTGGGCGTCGAGCAGCGGCTGCAGGTAGCCCTGCGCGAGCCCGAGCACCTGGCGGCCGGAAGTGATGCCGCGCTCGACGAAGTCCACGAACCGCGGGCAGGCGACGCTGGTGAGCGTGATGGCGGGCGCCGCGGCGAACGCGTCTTCGTAGGCCCGCGACCGCACGGTGCCCTCGGTGCCGATGACGCCGACGCGGCCGGTGTGCGTCGCGACCACAGCACGGCGCGCGGCGGGCAGCACGACCTCGATCACGGGGACGTCGTAGCGCTCACGGGCGTCGCGCAGGCAGGCCGCGGACGCCGTGTTGCAGGCGATCACCAGCGCCTTCACGCCGCTCTCGACGAGTTCGTCGAGCGCCGCGAGCGCGTAGCTGCGCGCGGTGGCGATCGGGAGCGGGCCGTAGGGGTTGTGCGCCGTGTCGCCGACGTAGCGGAGCTGCTCGGCGGGGAGCTGCTCGAGGATCGCCCGCGCGACCGTCAGCCCGCCGACGCCGGAATCGAACACGCCGATCGGGGCATCAGCGGGCGGAGACGTCACGCTTCGAGGCTACCTGCTGCCGCCGGCACGGCCTTGCGCGACCGGCGGCTGGTCAGCCACGCGGCGAGGACGCCGGCGAGCGCGCCGAAGACGTGGCCCTGCCAGGAGACGCCGGGGTTGCCCGGCAGCAGCCCGGCCAGCATGCCGCTCCACACGCCCAGCAGGACGACGGCGACGAGGATCTGCCCGGCCGCGCGGTTGAAGATGCCGCGCACCAGCAGGTAGGCGAGCCAGCCGAAGGCCAGCCCGGACGCGCCGACGGTGACCGCGTTGGCCGGCCCGATCAGCCACACCCCGAGTCCGGACACCACCCAGATGATGGCCGTGACCAGGGCGAACCGGCCGATCCCGGCGGCCATCGCGAGGAAGGAGAACAGCAGCACCGGCACGGTGTTCGCGAACAGGTGCGACCAGCCGGCGTGCAGCACCGGCGCGAACAGCACGCCGTCCAGCCCGGACAGCTCCCGCGAATGGATGCCGCCCTGGTCCAGGTCGCCGGGCAGGATCACGTCCACCAGCTCGACCAGGTAGAGCAGCAGGGTGAACGACAGCGCGACGAGCGCGGCCGCCTTCGGTCGCGGCGGCAGCACGCGCTTGGCGGCGTCGGTTTCCGGGGCGGGGATCGGTGTGCTCACGCTTTCGAGGCTACGTCCGGGCCGGGCGGCTCCGCCTCGGGTGAAATCCCTGATCCGGCGGTTTTGTCGGTGCCCGCCGCTAGCGTGCGCGGCATGGACGTCACCGGTTACCTCGCGCGGCTCGGGCTCGATCCCGAGCCGCCGAGCCTCGCCGCCCTGAGGCGGCTGCACGCGGCGCACGTCGAACGCGTGCCCTACGAAGCGCTGGAGGTCCAGCTCGGGCGGCCGACCCCGCTCGACCCGGCGGCCTCGCTGGCGCGGATCCTGCGCGGCCGCGGCGGGTACTGCTACCACCTCAACGGCGCTTTTTCCGCGCTGCTGCACGCCCTCGGCTACCGGGTGACCCGGCACCTGGGCGGGGTGCAGGGCAGCGCGGCGGACGCGCCGAACGTCGACCGGAACCACCTGGCGCTGACGGTCACCGGGCTGCCGGACGCGCCGGAGACGGCGTGGCTGGCCGACACCGGTCTCGGCGACGGCCCGCACGAGCCGCTCCCCCTCCGGGAAGGCACCTACGTGCAGGGCCCGCACACCTACCGGCTGCGGCCGTCCGCGGTGGCGCCGGGCGGCTGGCGGTTCGAGCACGACCCCTCGGGCAGCTTCACCGGCATGGATTTCGCGCCCGGCGTCGCGGAGATGGCCGACTTCGCGGCGAAGCACGCTTGGCTGTCGAGCGCGCCGGAGTCCGGGTTCGTGCGGGTCTGCGTGCTGCAACGGCGGGACGCGGCGGGTGTGGACACCCTGCGCGCCTTGACGTTGGACCGCCACGGCGCCAAGGAGCTGATCGAGTCACCCGGCGACTGGTGGGCGGCCGCCGGTGACGTCTACGGCATCCCGGCGGCGCTCTTCACGGACGAGGAGCGCGAGCGGCTGTGGCGGCGGTGCGTCGCCCAGCACGAGGCTCACGTCGGCGGCAAGGGCAGCGAGGTGGTGCCCAGCGCGTAGTCCACCGCCGCTTCGGCGTGCAGGCGGGTCGTGGGGAAGGTCGGCACCGAGGCGTCTTCGGGGCCGACCAGCAGCTCGATCTCGGTGCAGCCGTAGATGACGCCTTCGGCACCGGCCTCGACGAGCCGCGCGATCACCGCGCGGTAGGCCTCGCGCGAGGCGGGTTCGACGACCCCGAGCACCAGCTCGTCGTAGATCACCCGGTGCACGAGGTCGCGGTCTTCGACCGGCGGCACGAGCACGTCGAGGCCGTGCGCGGCGAGGCGGTCGCGGTAGAAGGGCTGTCCCATGGTGAACCCGGTGCCGAGCAGGCCGACCCGGCGGATCCCGGCGGCCCGCACGGCCGCGGCGGTGGCGTCGGCGAGGTGCAGCAGCGGGATGCCGAGGCCGTCTTCGAGCCGGTCGGCGACCTTGTGCATGGTGTTGGTGCAGAGCACGACGAAGCCGGCACCGGCCGCTTCGAGCGCCTTGGCCGCGCGGTTCAGCTCGGCGCCGGCGTCGTCCCAGCGGCCGTCGGCCTGCATGCGCTCGATTTCGGCGAAGTCGACGGAATAGAGCACGGTGTGCGCCGAGTGGAACCCGCCGAGCACGGTTTTCACCCGTTCGTTCACGAGCCGGTAGTACTCGCCGGAGGATTCCCAGCTCATCCCGCCCAGCAACCCGATGACCTTCATGATGACAGCATGCCCGAACTGCGGACGGCGTTTGCCGGGGTCTCGAACGTGCTGGTCAGCGACGGTGCGTCGGCCGTGCTGGTCGACGGTTTCTTCTCGCGGCCGTCGGTGCTGAAGCTGGCGACGCGGGTGGCGCCCGACCGCGCCCGGATCGACGACGCGCTGCGCCGCCTCGGCGTCACGGAGCTGGACGCCGTCCTCGTTTCGCACTCGCACGTCGACCACGCACTGGACGCGCCGGTGGTCGCGAAGCTGACCGGCGCCACGCTGGGCGGCTCGCCGTCGACGCGGCGGATCCAGGAGGGCTACGGCCTGGCGGACGAGCCGTTCGAAGAGCTGGTTCCGGGGCAGCCGGTGGAGTTCGGGGCGTTCACCGTGACCCCCGTCGACGCCCGCCACAGCGACGGCGACCGGGTGCCCGGCGAGATCACCGGGCCGGTCCGGCCGCCGGCGAAGGCCAAGGCGTTCAAGACCGGGCGCTGCTACTCGTTCCACATCGCCCACGCGGCGGGCAGCGTCCTGGTCCACGCCTCGGCGAACTTCGTGCCCGGTGCACTGGCCGGCCACCCCGCGGACGTGGTCTACCTCGGCATCGGCGCGGCGGGGAAGAAGACCGAGGGCTGGCGCGAGGAGTACTGGCGGGAGACCGTCGGCGCGGTCGGCGCCCGGACCGTCCGGCCGGTGCACTGGGACGCCTTCTGGCGGCCGCTGAGCAAGCCGATCAAGCTCCTGCCGAAGGTCTTGGACGACCTGAGTACCACGATGGCGACGTTCGAGCGGCTGGCCGAGGCCGACGGGGTCGGCCTCGCCCTGCCCGAACTCTGGAAAGCGGAGTAGCTCAGGCCCAGAGCTGCCCGTCGAGCCGCTCCGCCGCTTCGTCCAGCGAACCGGCGTAAGCACCGGTCGAGAGGTACTTCCACCCGGCGTCGGCCACGACGAAGGCGACGTCGGCCGCTTCGCCGCGAGCCGCGGCCTTCTCGGCGACGGCGAGCGCCGCGTGCAGCACCGCGCCCGTCGAGATGCCCGCGAAGATGCCCTCGTGCTCCAGCAGCTCACGCGTCCGGCGAAGCGCGTCGTACGCGCCCACCGAGTACCGCCCGTTCAGCACGCTGGGGTCGTAGAGCTCCGGCACGAACCCCTCGTCGAGGTTGCGCAGGCCGTACACCAGCTCGCCGTAGCGCGGTTCGGCCGCGATGATCTGGACGTCCGGCTTGGCCTCGTGCAGGTACCGCCCGCAGCCGACCAGCGTGCCGGTCGTGCCGAGGCCGCCGACGAAGTGCGTCAGCGTCGGCAGGTCCTTGAGCAGCTCCGGACCGGTGCCGCGGTAGTGCGCTTCGGCGTTGGCCGGGTTGCCGTACTGGTAGAGCATCACCCAGTCCGGGTTGGCCTCGGACAGTTCCTTCGCCCGCCGGACGGCCTCGTTCGACCCGCCCGCGGCGGGCGAGAAGACGATCCGCGCGCCGTAGGCCTGCAGCAGCTGCTTGCGCTCGGTCGAGGTGTTCTCCGGCATGACGCAGACCAGTCCGTAGCCCTTGAGCTTGGCGGCCATGGCCAGCGCGATGCCGGTGTTGCCCGACGTCGGCTCCAGGATCGTGGAGCCGCGCCGGAGCTTGCCCTCGCGCTCGGCGGCTTGGATCATGGCCAGCGCGGGGCGGTCCTTGATCGAGCCGGTCGGGTTGCGGTCCTCCAGCTTCGCCCACAGGCGCACGTCGTGCGTGGGCGAGAGCCGGGGCAGCCCGACCAGCGGGGTGCCGCCGAGCGCGTCGAGCAGGGACTCGAAGCGAGCCATCGATCAGCCACCGGCCACGGCGGGCAGGATGGTCAGGGTGTCGCCGTCCTTGACCTCGGCCTCGAGGCCACCGGAGAAGCGCACGTCCTCGTCGTTGACGTAGACGTTGATGAAGCGGTGCAGCTTCTCCTCCTTGACCAGGCGCGCCTTGATGCCGGCGTGCCGGGACTCGACGTCGTCGATGATCTCGAGCACGGTCGCGCCCTTCGCCTCGACGGACTTCTCGCCGCCGGTGTGGGTGCGCAGGATCGTCGGGATGGAGACGGTCACGGCCATGGGTTCTTACCTCCGGTGGTTTCCTAGACGCTGACGCACTCGGCGCGGCGCTTTATTCCGGGACGTCAGTCGACGATCTCGACCGGCTCCTCGGTGATCTCGGCGTCCACGATCCGGTACGACCGGAACTCGTGCACTTCGGGGTCGCGGGTGGAGACGAGCACGTAGTGCGCGTCGGGCTCGGCCGCGATGTTCGCGTCGGTCCGCGACGGGTACGCCTCGGTCGCGGTGTGCGAGTGGTAGATGACCACCGGGACCTCGTCGTTCGCGTCCAGCTCGCGGTAGAGCTTCAGCAGGTCGGCGGAGTCGAATTCGTAGAACGTCGGCGAGCGGGCCGCGTTCAGCATGGGGATGAGCCGCTCGGGCGAATCCGACCCCTCCGGCCCGGCGATCACCCCGCACGCCTCGTCGGGGTGGTCACGGCGGGCGTGGGCGACGATCTCGTCGACGAGTTCACGGCGAATCCGGAGCACATCGACATCTTAGGTCGTGGACACGAGCGATCCATATCTTGAGATGCTGTGCTCAGGAGCACACTCGGGGCATGCCGATGCCGTCGATCGCCCGCGAACGCGGCCGCGAGTTCCTCCGGGACGGCGAGCGGATCCAGTACCTCATCCCGGGGATCTCGCTCTACGTCAACGGCGTCCGGACCCGCGCCGCCTTCTTCGTCGTGGTCACCGACCGCGGCATAACCGTCCTCTACGGCGGCCGCTTCCGGCGCTACCGGCCCAAGGCGGTCTACGACCGGCTCCCCCGCCGCACCGAGATCGGCCCGGTGGAGGTCCACCCGTCCCTCGGCCCGGTCCTCACCGTGGCGGAACTGCACCTGGAGATCGACGAGGAGTACGTCAGCGCCGTCCGCGCGGCCAACCTCGAAGGCGCCCGCGACCTGCCGCCGGACCCGCTGCCCGACCTGTGACTCAGCCGAACGCTTCCGGCCACACGTCCCGGTAGGCCGGCACCCCGCCCGCGGTCGTGGCCGCCAGCAGGCCGCGCACCATCGCCCGCGCGAACACCCGCGCCGCCGCCGAGCACAGCGCGTCCAGCGCCGCCGGGCGCGCCGCCGCGCCGAACGGGCCGCTCGCGTCCGGGAGCTCGTGCTCGCCCGTGGCCAGCGCGAACACCGTGTCGCCGTCGAACATCGTGTGCGCCGGGCGCACGGCCCGCGCCAGCCCGTCCTGGGCCGCGACCGCGATCCGCCGGGCCTCGGCCTTCGCCAGCGCCGCGTCCACCGCGACCACGCCGATCGTCGTGTTCAGGTCGGTCCGGCGAGACGGCAGCGAAGCGGCCCGCGAAGGCCACGTCACGCCGAAGTCCCCGTGGTCGGCCGCGTAGGCCCGGCCCGTCGAGAGGTCCACCGCCTCGCCCGCCGCGTTGACCGCCGCCAGCGCCCCGACGGTGAACTCGCCGACGACCTCGCTCGCCGAGCCGATCCCGCCCTTCAACGACCCCACGGCGGCCCCCGCACCCGCACCGACCGTCCCCTCCGCGAACGAAGGAGCGGCAGCCGAGCAGGCTTCGTACCCGAAGGTCGCGTCCGGCCGGTTGCCCCACTCGCTGCGCGGCAGGTCGAACAGCACCGCCGCGGGCACGATCGGCACCACCTCGTGCGGGTGCGCGCCGACCGGGAAGCCCAGGTTCCGCTCCGCGAGCCACCGCATCACGCCGTCCGCCGCGGCCAGGCCGTACGCCGACCCGCCCGACAGGCACACCGCGTTGACCCGCTGCACCAGGTTCTCCGGCTCCAGCAGGTTCGTCTCCCGCGTGCCGGGCGCGCCCCCGCGCTGGTCGACGGCCCCGACCGCGCCGCCGGGCACCAGCACCACCGTCGTCCCGGTGGCCCAGCCGTCGCCGACCCGCTCGTGGTGCCCGACCAGCACGCCGGGGACGTCGGTGATCATCCCGTCAGCGCCTGGATCAGCGTCTCCTGCACCCAGGTCAGCCAGTGGTAGACGCCCAGGTGCGGCGCCCGCGGGTCGTCCTCGGGCAGCTCGTCGGGCATGTCTTCGGTGACGTCGAGCGCCGTGCCCAGCGCCAGCCGGACGTCGTTGAGCGCGCCCAGCCAGGCATCGGCCTGCTCTTCGGTGAGCCGGACGTGGCCGCCGTCGCGGGGCAGCGTGTCGAGCACGATCTTCGCCACGCCGACCTTGATGTCCAGCAGCTCCGGCTCGTGCAGCGAGCGCATCGCCGACGCCGAGTCGAGGTCTTCGCGGGTCGGGTTGTCCGGGTCGAGCTTGTGGAAGTCCGGGAGCAGCCGCGAGAGCACCGGGTCGTCCGGGGACTCGGTGGGCCCGGTCCGGATGCCGGTCAGCTCGGCGAGCTCGTCCTGCGGCGCCTCCTCGGCGCGCGCGGTGAGCATGTCCTCGAGCTGGCTGACCAGCCCGCGCAGGACGGCCGCCTCCTGCTGCTCGAACCCGGCGTGGATGACCGCGCCCTTGCGCCGCCAGCCGTTCACGAGGTCTGCTCCATGGTGGCCCACAGGCCGGCGGCGTGGAGTTTCGCCACGTCCGTCTCCACCTTCTCCTTGCTGCCGGACGACACGATCGCCTTGCCCTTCTGGTGCACGTCGAGCATCAGCTTGGTGGCGTGGTCGCGGCTGTAGCCGAACAGCTTCTGGAAGACGTACGTCACGTACGACATCAGGTTCACCGGGTCGTTCCAGACCACGGTCCGCCAGGGGGTGTCCGACTCGGCGACTTCGGCGCCGGCCGGCTCGACCTGCGTCTGTTCGGATGCGACAGGCGTGGACATGCACCCCATGGTGTCACGGGGGTGACGGGGTACGCCGCGCCAGGTCCGGCCATGTGGGTGAATAGGCTGACCCCATGGGTTCACCGGAGCCGGTCACGGCCAGCACTGCGCTGCTCACCGACCACTACGAGCTGACCATGCTGGGCAGCGCGCTCGCCGACGGGACGGCCGAGCGGCCCTGCGTGTTCGAGGTCTTCGCGAGGAGGCTGCCGGCCGGGCGGCGCTACGGCGTCGTCGCGGGCACCGCGCGCGTGCTCGACGCGATCGCGGACTTCCGCTTCACCGACGCCGAACTGGCGCAGCTGGAAGCGACCGCGGTCGTCGACGACGCGACGCTGTCCTGGCTCGCCGGCTACGAGTTCTCGGGTGACCTCGACGGTTACGCCGAGGGCGAACTGTACTTCCCGGGCTCGCCGATCCTGACCGTCACCGGCTCGTTCGCCGAGTGCGTTTTGCTGGAGACGCTGGTCCTGTCGATCCTCAACCACGACAGCGCGATCGCGTCGGCGGCGGCCCGGATGTCCGGCGCCGCGCACGGCCGCCCGATCATCGAGATGGGCGGGCGCCGGACGCACGAGTACGCGGCGGTCGCGGCCGCGCGCGCCGCGTACCTGGCGGGCTTCGCGACGACGTCCAACCTCGAAGCAGGCCGCCGCTACGGCATCCCGACGCGCGGCACCGTCGCGCACGCCTTCATGCTGCTGCACGACAGCGAGGAAGCGGCCTTCCGCGCCCAGGTCGGGAAGATGGGCGCGGACACGACGCTGCTGGTCGACACCTACGACATCACCGCCGGCATCGAGACGGCGGTCCGCGTCGCCGGCCCGGAGCTCGGCGCGATCCGGATCGACTCCGGCGACGTCGGCCCGCTCGCCCGCCGCGCCCGCGAGCAGCTGGACGCCCTCGGCGCGAAGGACACCCGGATCGTCGTCTCCGGCGACCTCGACGAGCACGCCATCGCGGCGCTGCGCGCGGAGCCGGTGGACGCGTACGGCGTCGGCACCTCGGTGGTCACCGGGTCCGGCGCGCCGACCGCCGGCATGGTCTACAAGCTGGTCGAGGTGGACGGCAAGCCGGTCGCCAAGCGCAGCGCGCACAAGGAGTCCCGCGGCGGCCGCAAGTCCGCGCTGCGGCGCCACCGCGGCACCGGCACGGCGGTCGAGGAGGTCGTCTGGACCACGGCGGCGACCGCGCCGGCCCCCGAGGCCAACGACCGGCCGCTGCAGATCCCGCTGATCCGCGCTGGCCGCACGGAGGCCGACCTGCCTACGCTCGACGATGCCAGGCAACGGCTGCGCCGCGGCCTGGTCAGCCTGCCGTGGGAGGGCCTCAAGCTCTCGCACGGCGAGCCCGCCATCCCGACACTCTTCCTCTGAAACGGAGTCCGACCATGGGGACCGCGCTGATCGTGGTGGACGTGCAGAACGACTTCTGCGAAGGGGGTTCGCTCGGCCTGCCGGGCGGGGCCGCCGCGGCCGCCGGCATCTCGAAGCAGGCCGCCGAGGGCGGGTACAGCCACGTGGTGGCCACCCGGGACAACCACATCGACCCGGGCGACCACTTCAGCGAGACGCCCGACTTCAAGGACAGCTGGCCGGTGCACTGCGTCGCCGGCACGCCGGGTGCGTCGTTCCACGCCGCGCTCGACGTCGTCCCGATCGGCGAGGTGTTCTCGAAGGGCGAGTACAGCGCCGCCTACTCCGGCTTCGAGGGCGCGGCCCGCGACGGGAAGTCCCTGGAGGCGTGGCTGCGCGAGCACGACGTCACCGACGTCGACGTCGTCGGCATCGCGACGGACTTCTGCGTCCGCGCGACGGCGCTCGACGCGGCGAAGGCGGGCTTCGGCGTGCGGGTGCTGCTGGACCTGACGGTCGGCGGCTCGCAGCCGACCGTCGACGCGACGCTGAAGGACTTCGACGAGGCGGGCGTCTCCTACACGGGCACCGCCGCGGTGCCGCCGGCCTCGTGAAGGACCTGCGGGCCGCGCTGGCGGAACACCGGCTCGTCGCGATCCTGCGGGCTTCGGACGCGTCGCGGTTCGCCGACGCGGCGATGGTGCTGCACGCGGCGGGCGTCCGCCTGCTCGAAGCGACGCTGACGACGCCGGGCGCGCCCGCGGCGATCACCGCGCTGCGCCTGGCCCTCGGCGAAGACGCGCTGATCGGCGCGGGCAGCGTCCGCGAACCGTCCGATGTGGACACCGCGGTCGACGCCGGCGCGGCGTACCTGATCACCCCGACGGTCAACCCGGCGGTGCTGGAACGCGCCGCCGAGCTGGCCACCCCGGTGGTCTGCGGCGCGCTCACGCCGACCGAGATCGACCAGGCGTGGCGCCTCGGCGCGGCGGCGGTGAAGGTGTTCCCGATCGCGGCCGCCGGCGGCGTCGCGTACCTGCGCGCGGTCCGGGCGCCGCTGCCGGACGTCCCGCTGGTCCCGACCGGCGGCGTCCACCTGGCCGACGTCGAGTCCTACCTGCGCTCGGGCGCGATCGCGGTCGCGGCGGCGACCCCGCTGCTGGGCGACGCGCTCAGCCCGGGCGGCAGCCTCCCGGACCTGGCCACCCGCGCGGGCGAGTTCGTCGCAGCGGCCTCCCGCTTTGCGCCGCAAAGCCGCACTTTCACGTGAAAGTGCGGCATTACTTCTTGCCGTACGGGTCGCAGGCCGCCGTGCCCAGGTAGATGTCGCCGCTGGCCGGGCCGCCCTGCGGGAACAGCTCGATGTGCACCGCGTGCGTCACCAGGCTGCCGTCCGGCGGCTGGGGCGTCACGGTCTCGTTGAGGACCACCGTCGCCAGCGCGGTGCCCGCGGCCCCGCCGGGGATGACGATCCGGTGGTTCGGCGGGATCTGCGCGGGCACGGTGATCCCCTGGACGGCGCCGATGGACACCTCGCCGCCGCTGCCGGTCTCGCTCGTCGCGCACTTCGCGGAGAAGGTGCGCACGGTGATCACCGGGCCGCCGTAGCGCTTGAGCACGGTGGCCTCGAACCGGTGCCCGGACGCCTGCGCGACCGAGACGGCCCCCGAGCGGCCACAGCCGGACTCGCCCATCCCGAACGCGGCGACGTCGCCCGTCGCGCCACCCTGCGTCCGCGCGCTGTACGGCCCGTCCACGGTGCACTTCGCCAGCTCACCGGTGACGACGTGCTCGTTGTCGATGGTCACGTCCAGCGAGCCCGAAGACGCCCATCCGGTGGACGCGCCGGCTGCCGCGGCGGCCAGGAGCGGCGCGGTCAGCGTCGTCACCGCCAGCAACCGGACTGTCCTCTTCCTGGCGTTCCGCATGCACCGGCCTCCTCGGTCACGTGACAGTTCGTAGTTACCCCTCTCGTCATCGGCAGGCCCGGTGGCGCACCTGATCGGGTCCACCCGGACGGGTGGCCGGTGAGGAACGCAACTTCGCGGGTTTTGCGGCGGTAACGAGCGTTAACCTCGATCGACTTGCTCACCCAGGGAGGTTTCGTGTCTTCGCTGTCCTTCGCCGGCAAGCGGCCCGTGCTGGCCGACCTCGTCCCCGGCTCGCTCGTCCGGGACATCGCGCTGGTCGCCGGCGGTGCCGTGCTCACCGGCGCCGCCGCGCAGCTGACCATCCCGGTGCCGGGCAGCCCGGTGCCGATGACCGGCCAGACGTTCGCCGCGCTGCTCGTCGGTGCGTCGCTCGGCATGTCGCGCGGTGCCGCGTCGATGCTGGTGTACCTGCTGGTCGGCGCCGTCGGCGTGCCGTGGTTCCAGCACGGCACCGCGGGCCTGTCCGGCGCGAGCGCCGGCTACATCGTCGGGTTCGTCTTCGCCGGCGCGCTGGTCGGCGCCCTCGCCGGCCGCGGCGGCGACCGGACGCCGGTGCGCACCGCGGGCACGATGGTGCTCGGCAACCTCGTGATCTACGCCTTCGGCGTGCCGTGGCTGATGGCGTCGACCGGGTTCGACCTGTCGACGGCGTTCGCCAAGGGCGTCACGCCGTTCCTCGTCGGGGACGCGATCAAGATCGTCGTGGCGGCGGGTCTGCTGCCGCTCACCTGGAAGCTCGTCTCGGGCCGCAAGCAGGACTGACGCTCTCGGTGATCCGGCGCGAGCGGCCCGTTCGCGACGGATCACCGATCCTGTCGGTCCCGGCGGCTAATGTGTGTCGCTGTGCCCGCCCGAACTGATTTCCCCGGCGTCCTCGAACTCCTCACCCACGCGGTGGAGTCCGTCGGTGGTGCCGAACGCCCAGGGCAGGTCGAAATGGCCGACGCCGTCGGGCGTGCCATCCGCACCGGCGAGCACCTGGCCGTGCAGGCGGGCACCGGCACCGGCAAGTCGCTGGCGTACCTCGTCCCCGCGATCCGCCACGCCGTTCAGAAGGAGGCCACGGTCGTGGTCTCGACGGCGACGATCGCGCTGCAGCGCCAGCTGGTCGACCGCGACCTCCCGCGCCTGGCGAAGGCGCTGAAGAAGCCGCTGGGCCGCGAACCGACCTTCGCGATCCTCAAGGGCCGCCGCAACTACATGTGCCTGCACCGGCTGGATTCCGGCGCGCCGGACGAGCCGGAGGACGCCCAGCTCTTCGATCCGTTCGCGGTGTCGCGCCTCGGCAAGGAGGTCACGCGGCTGCGGGAATGGGCGTCGGACACCGAAACCGGCGACCGCGACGAGCTCGTCCCCGGCGTCACCGACCAGGCGTGGCGCCAGGTTTCCGTGACGGCGAAGGAATGTCTCGGCGCTTCGCGCTGCCCGATCGGCACGGACTGCTTCGCCGAGAAGGCCCGCGCCGAGGCCGGCCGCGCCGACGTCATCGTGACCAACCACGCGCTGCTGGCGATCGACGCCCTGCAGGGCTACCAGGTGCTGCCGGACCACGACGTGGTGATCATCGACGAGGCCCACGACCTGGTCGACCGGGTCACCTCGGTCGCCACCGGCGAGCTGACCAGCGCGATGTGCGCGTCGGCCGCGCGCCGCTGCGGCAAGCTGATCGACGCCGACGTCGCCGACGGCCTGCTGGAGGCGGGTGACGGGCTGGCGCTGATCGTGGACGACCTGCCCGCGGGCCGGCTGGACGAGCTGCCGCGGCCGCTGCAGGGCGCGATCCCGGCGATCCGCGACGCCGCGCACGCGTGCATCACCGCGCTCGGGTCCGACCGAAAGGAGGACGTCGAGGGGGCGACGGCACGCAAGCTGGCGCGCTCGCTGCTCGACGAAGTGCACGACACCGCGGTCCGGCTCCTGGAGGCGTTCGACGACGACCAGGCGCACCAGCGCGACGTCGTCTGGCTGTCGGGCGACAAGTTCTCGTCGAACCCGCGCCCGCCGGCGCTGAAGGTGGCGCCGCTCGGCGTCGCCGGCCTGCTGCGCGAGCGCGTGTTCAACCAGCACACGACGATCCTGACGTCGGCGACGCTCACCCTCGGCGGCACGTTCGACACCATGGCGCGCCAGTGGGGTCTCCCGCCGGCCGCGGCCCGCGTCGAGCAGGCGCCGGGGACCGCGACGGAGAAGGAAGTGCCGTCGGACGTCGACAAGGGCCCCAAGTGGACCGGGCTGGACGTCGGCTCGCCGTTCGACCACAAGCGCAACGGCATCCTCTACCTGGCCAAGCACCTCCCGCCGCCGGGCCGTGACGGCCTCGCGTCGTCCACAATGGACGAACTGGCGGAGCTGATCGAGGCCGCGGGCGGGCGCACGCTGGGCCTGTTCTCCTCGATGCGCGCCGCCAAGCAGGCCACCGAGGAGATGCGCGGGCGGCTCGACTTCCCGATCCTCTGCCAGGGCGAGGATTCGACGTCGCTGCTGGTCCAGAAGTTTTCCGAGGACGTCCGCACGTGCCTGTTCGGCACGCTGTCCCTGTGGCAGGGCGTGGACGTGCCGGGGCCGTCGCTGCAGCTCGTGGTCGTCGACCGGATCCCGTTCCCCCGCCCGGACGACCCGGTGTCCTCGGCCCGCCAGCGCGCGGTGGAAGCCCGCGGCGGCAACGGGTTCCTCACCGTGGCGGCCACGCACGCGGCGCTGCTGCTGGCGCAGGGCACCGGCCGGCTGCACCGCTCGGTCACCGACCGCGGGGTGGTCGCGGTGCTGGATTCGCGGCTGGCGAACGCCCGCTACGGCGGATTCCTCCGTGCGTCGCTGCCGCCGTTCTGGCCGACGATGGACCCGAAGGTGGTGCGCGAGGCCCTGCGCCGGCTCGACGCAGCCGCGCCCGCGTGACGCGGTCCACAGGACCGACCGGTACGGTGAAGCAACCCCGGTACCAATCCGGCCAAAAGCAGGCCGCCCCCCCACGGGGGACGTAACCGCCGCTACGGAAGTCATGCGGCCGTGGCTGTGGTCGGATTGGTACCAGCGGCACAGCAACAAGGGAGCACCGGTTGACCCAGGATTCGTCCAGCGCACAGTCCCGGACCGTCAGTGTCGACGACACCGGCGTGCGGCGGCGTCTCGCGGACGGCAGCGAAGAAGCTGTCACGTGGGCCGGCCTGTCGTCGGTGATGGTCCGCGTGATCCCCGACGGCCCATGGAACGAAGACGTGTTCTTCATGCTGGTCGACACCGAAGGCAAGGGCACCGCGGTCCCGAGCGGCGACCCGGCGGCCGACGCCCTGATCGAGCGCCTCCAGGCCTTGCCGGGCTTCGACAACGAGAAGTTCATCGAGGCCATGACGACGGACGCCGACCAGGCCTACGTCGTCTGGGAATCCACCCAGAACTGACGGGACGCCCCGCGTAACAGATCCGCCACCGTCGGCACGGCTTTCGCGGTGGCTGTGGTAGCCGCGATCACCGGCGCGGGAACGGCTTCGGCCAGCGTGACAGTTCTGCGCTCCTGCAGTTCGTACGCCACGTGCATCGCCGCCGGTCACACCGCGCACAGCTTCGAGCAGCACTACCTCGACGGCCATTGGGGTGCGCACGGCGGCCACAACTTCACGAACTACGCGGCCTACGTGCTCTCGGCCGTCAATGGCGCCCCCACCCCCACCTACCGACGCGCAGTGGCTCAGCCACTTCATCCACTTCAAAGACCTCGCGTCCGCGGGGCAGAACCGCGTCTCCGTCCTGGCCCCCGACAGCGAGGTCTACGCGAAGGACGAGCTCAGCGGCGGCTGGCTCGACCAGGGCGCCCGGGCGATCGCCGTGTCCGACGGCGGCCCACGTCAGGCGCTGCTCAACTCCGCTCACCAGGTGTACGCCAAGGACCACCTCGGCCCCGGCGGGTGGATCGACCAGGGCGCGCAGGTCCTGAGCCTCGCCGACTGACGGTCAGACCGGGAACTCCTCCGTCACCGGGATCCCCTTCTTCAGCGTCCGGCTCACCGTGCACAGCCGCTCGATCGCGCGGTCCACGGCTCCCGCCAGCGCCTCCCGCTGGTCCGCCGCCAATGTCGACACGTCGACGTCGAACGCGACGTGCACGGCGTCCAGCTCCGAGGCGCCCTCACGCCGGTCGGCGGTCACGCTGACGCGGAACTTCGAGTCCTCGCCGATCCGCCGCGTGATCAGCTCTTCCGCGGTCACCGCGCTGCAGCCCGCCGCCGCGATCTGCAGCAGCTCCGCGGGCGAGAACGCCCCTTCGGCGCCCGCCCGGCCCAGCCGGACCTCCGCGCCCCGGTCGTTGCGCCCTACGAACGCGTGCTTGCCGTCACGCTGAACCTCGAGTCCCATGCCCGCTCCAACCGGCTCAGGGACGCGCTTGTTCCGGCGCCCATTGAGCGAGAACCGTGATCGTGCCCGGGTCGACCTCGGTGAACCCGGCGTCCCGCACGGCGATGACGCCGTCGCGCCGCCACGCGCCTTCCGGGTCGTCGCCCGGGTGCAGTTCCTTCCACTGCACGGGGCTCGCCGTGCGCACCGCCGTCCGGTATCCCCGCGCGGCCCAGCCGGCCAGCGCGGCGTCGTCCAGCAGCGCGGCGAGGATCATCGTCGCGTGGCCGACCTGCGCCGAGGCCTTGCCGACGGTCATCGGCACGTGCGGGTTGAGCAGCAGCAGCGGGACGCCGTCCGGGATCGGACCCGGCTCGTCCGGCGGCAGCTCGCTGCCCGAGATCTGCAGCCGCGCGACTTCCTTGGGCGTCTCGGTGACGAGACCGGGGACGAGGGCCCGCGCCTCGGCGCCGTCGATCTCGACGGTGACGCCCGGCAGCTCCTGCACCGCCGCCCAGTGCGCACCCCGCGCCCGCCGCGCGACCTTCCGGATCCGGTTGTCGAGCCACGCGTGCATCGGCTCGGCCCACTCGCCGCCCGGCTCGGCGCGCTCGTCCAGGCACACGGCCAGCGCGGCCGCCGCCGCGGCCTCCAGCAGCGGCGTGCGGCCCGGCGGCTCGGCCCGTTCGATGCGCAGGATGACCGGCATCGCGCGGACTTGCTCCGGGAGCTCGTCGGAGGTGTCCGACGTGTCTTCGGCCGGCAGCCCCAGCCAGAAGGCGTAGCGGGCGCCCAGCGGGTCGAGAACGCTGCTCACGGACGCATCAGCTCGAGCCCGTCGGCGGCGTCGGCCGCTTCGACCTCGCCGCGGGTCAGCCCCAGGACGAACAGCACGGCGTCGAGGTACGGGTGCGACAGCGCGGTGTCGGCCACCTCGCGCAACGCGGGCTTGGCGTTGAACGCGACGCCCATGCCGGCGGCCGAAAGCATGTCGATGTCGTTGGCGCCGTCCCCGACCGCGACGCACTGCTCCAGCGGGATGTCGTACTCACCGGCGACGCGGCGAAGCACCTTCGCCTTGCCGGCCCGGTCGACGACCTCGCCGACGACCTTCCCGGTGAGCTTGCCGTCCACGATCTCGAGGTCGTTCGCCGCCGCGAAGTCGAGGCCGAGCTCCGCCACCAGACCGCCGATGACCTGCGTGAACCCGCCGGACACCACACCGGTCTTGAACCCCATCCGCTTGAGCGTGCGGATCGTGGTGCGGGCGCCCGGGGTCAGCTCGATCGACGCGGCGACCTCGTCGATGGCCGTCGCCGGCAGACCCGCCAGCAGCGCGACCCGCCGTTCCAGCGACTCGCTGAAGTTGAGCTCGCCGCGCATGGCCGCTTCGGTGATCTCGCGGATCTCCGGCTCGACCCCGGCGTGCGCGCCCAGCATCTCGATGACCTCGCCCTGGATGAGCGTCGAGTCGACGTCGAAGACGACCAGCCGCTTCGCCCGGCGCGTGATGCCGGCCCGCTCCACGGCGATGTCGACGCCCGCCTCGACGGCGGCGTCGGCGAGCTCCGAGCGCAGCGCGGTGTCGGCCTCGGGGGTGTCGCGGTCGACCGAGACGTACAGCTCCAGCCCCGTCACGGGGTAGTCGGCGACGCTGCGGATCGCGTCGATGTTGGCGCCGAGCGACGCCAGCCGGCGGGCGACCTCGGAGAAGCCCCGCGCGGTGACCGGACGGCCCAGCACGACCAGCACGTGGGTGGAGTCGCGGCGGCCGAGCGCGAACGGGTCGTCCCCGATCGCCGACCCGATCTTGACGTCGACCGTCATGCCGACCGACGCCATTGCCTGCTCGACGTACTCCTGCAGGCCCTCCGGGTCGCGGTAGACCCCGGCGAGCACACCGAGCACCAGCTGCCCGCGGATGACGACCTGCTCGACGTCGAGCACGTCGACGTCGTGCCGGGTCAGCACGGCGAACAGCACGGACGAGACGCCCGGCTTGTCGGGGCCGGTCGTCGTGATCAGGACGGGGGTCTGGGTCACTGGTCATCCCTCGTTCGGCAACGCTGCACGGTCAGTCTGCCGGTCCGGGGTCGGACATAAGTAGAGCGCGTGCCCGGCTTCACAAAAGCCGGGCACGCGCTCACTCGATCAGGTACTTACTTGTCGCCCTGCTCGCTGGCGTTGTCGTTCGAGTGGTCACCCGGGATCACCGCTTCGGTGAGCACCTGCGACGGCGCCGCGTGGCTGTTGACCTTCTGCTTGCCGAAGAAGCCGATCTCGCCCTCGCTGTGGAGGCGCTCGATCATGTGCGGGTAGTGCAGCTCGAACGCCGGCCGCTCGGAACGGATCCGGGGCAGCTCGGTGAAGTTGTGCCGCGGCGGCGGGCAGGAGGTCGCCCACTCGAGCGAGTTGCCGTAGCCCCACGGGTCGTCCACCGTGACGATCTCGCCGTACCGGTAGCTCTTGAAGACGTTCCAGATGAACGGCAGCGTCGAAGCACCGAGGATGTACGCGCCGATCGTGGAGATCGTGTTCAGCGTCGTGAAGCCGTCACTGGTCAGGTAGTCCGCGTACCGCCGCGGCATGCCTTCCGCGCCCAGCCAGTGCTGGACGAGGAACGTGCCGTGGAAGCCGATGAACGTGGTCCAGAAGTGCCACTTGCCGAGCTTCTCGTCCATCATCCGGCCGGTGATCTTCGGGAACCAGAAGTAGATGCCGGCGAAGGTGGCGAACACGATCGTGCCGTAGAGCACGTAGTGGAAGTGCGCGACGACGAAGTAGCTGTCCGACACGTGGAAGTCGATCGCCGGCGCGGCCAGCAGGATGCCGGTCAGGCCGCCGAAGAGGAACGTGACGATGAAGCCCATCGAGAAGATCATCGGCGTCTCGAAGGACAGCTGGCCCTTCCACATGGTGCCGATCCAGTTGAAGAACTTGATGCCGGTCGGGACGGCGATCAGGAACGTCATGAAGGAGAAGAACGGCAGGAGCACGGCGCCGGTGGCGTACATGTGGTGCGCCCACACCGCGACGGACAGCGCGGCGATGGCCAGCGTCGCCCAGACCAGGCTCTTGTAGCCGAACAGCGGCTTGCGGCTGAACACCGGGAAGATCTCCGACACGATCCCGAAGAACGGTAGCGCGACGATGTAGACCTCGGGATGGCCGAAGAACCAGAACAGGTGCTGCCAGAGGATCACGCCGCCGTTTTCGGGGTCGAACACGTGCGCCCCGAGGTGCCGGTCCGCCAGCAGGCCCATCAGGGCCGCGGTCAGGATCGGGAAGGCGAGCAGGATCAGGATCGACGTCACCAGGATGTTCCAGGTGAAGATCGGCATCCGGTACATCGTCATGCCGGGCGCGCGCAGGCAGACCACGGTGGTGACCATGTTGACCGCGCCGAGGATGGTGCCGAGACCGGAGACCACCAGGCCGGAGATCCACAGGTCCGCACCGACGCCCGGCGAGTGGATCGCGTCCGACAGCGGGGTGTAGGCGAACCAGCCGAAGTCGGCGGCGCCACCCGGCGTCAGGAAGCCCGACAGCACGATCAGGCCGCCGAAGAGGTAAAGCCAGTACGAGAACGCGTTCAGCCGCGGGAACGCGACGTCCGGCGAGCCGATCTGCAGCGGGAGCACGAAGTTCGCGAAGCCGAAGAGGATCGGGGTCGCGTACAGCAGCAGCATCACCGTGCCGTGCATGGTGAACAGCTGGTTGTACTGCTCCTGCGAAAGGAACTGCTGCCCGGGCCGCGCCAGCTCGGTGCGGATCAGCATGGCCATCGCGCCGCCCGCCATGAAGAAGGCGAACGACGTGACCAGGTACATGATCCCGATCTGCTTGTGGTCCGTCGTGCGGAACAACCGCAGCAGGTACGAACCCTTGACCGACTCGCGCGCGGGGTACGGGCGCGTCGCGATCGGCTTGGGGGCTACGGCCGTCACTCCTGCCTCCAACACTGAAACCTTGTGGTGGTCATCGTCCGGCCTCCGGGGCCCGGGAACACCCGGTCCGGCGGCTTAGGGGGATCGTAGCCCTCGCTACCGACAGTCGCGCGCACCGGCTGGCAAGATCGGGCCGTGACCGACGAACACACGCGGGGAGCGGTCCGCGCGGCACTGGCCGTGACCACCCGGCTCGGCCTGCCCGAGCACGATCCCGAAGTGCTCCACGAGCGCTCGAACGTGCTGGTGAGACTGGGTCCGCTCGTGGCGAGGGTGCCGGCGACGACGGCGCTCGCCCGGCCGGAGCCGTCGGCCTGGCTGGCCCGCGACGTCGCGGTCTCGAGGTTCCTCACGGACCGTGGTGTGCGCGTCGTCTCACCCACCACGGATCCCCCGGCCGGACCCCATTTCGCGGCCGGGCTGCCGGTCACGCTCTGGCACCACACCCCGCACGATCCGGGCCACCGGTACGCACCGGACACCGTCGCGCGATCTCTCGCGGAAGTGCACTCGGCGTTGCGCGGGTACCCGGGCGAACTGCCCCGCCGCGGCCCGCTCGACGACCTCGAACGCATCCTCGCGCTCCACGGCGACGCGATGGACGGCGCGGCACCCCGGCTGGCGGCCGAGGCCGCGCGCGTCGAAGCCGGGCTGCCGGACGCCGCCGGCCGCCCGCTGCACGGCGACGCGCACCCCGGCAACCTGATCGCGACGCCCGGCGGCCCGTGCTGGCTCGACTTCGAGGACACCTGGCACGGGCCGCTCGCCTGGGACCTGGCCATCCTGGCCCGGCAGGGCGGACCCGAGTACCTGGCCGCGTACCCCGGCTCGGTGCCCGTCGAGGACCTCGCCGCGTGCACGCGGTTGCGGGAGCTGTTCGCCGTCGCGTGGCGCTACGTCATCGCGAAGCGGTTCCCGCACCGGCTGCCCGAAGCCCGTTCCGCGCTGGCCGCCTACTTCTCGTGAGTCTTTTCATGGGTCTTTTCGTGGGTCGCCGGGTACCAGGACAGGATCGCCTCGACGACGCCCGCGGGGTCTTCCAGCGGCGTCAGGTGCCCGACGTCCGGGAGCACCGCGAGCGTGGCGCCGGCGGCTTCGGCCATCTCGCTCGCCGCCGCGACCGGGGTGATCGGATCCGCCTCGCCCACGACGACCAGCGTCGGAACGCCCGCTTCCCGCAGCAGCCCGAGGGAGTCGGGCCGGGTGCGCAGCGCGAGCGCCGTCCACGAGATGCCGGCGGGCGGCTGGGATTCGATGATCGCGCGGACGGTCTCGACGAGCTCGGGCCGTCCCGTCCGGGTCGGTTCCGCCAGCAGGTTCGGCAGGTTGACCTCGGCCAGCCAGGGCTTGATGCCTTCCCGGTCGACGCGCTCGGCGACGTCCAGCCTGCTCTGCGCGGCCTCGGGCGTGTCGGGCGTGGCCTTGGTGTCGATCAGCACGAGGCCGCCGACCCGCTCCGGCGCCAGCCGCAGCACGGCCATCGCGAGGTAGCCGCCCATCGAGCAGCCGCCGAGCACGACGCGGTCCAGGTCCAGCCGGTCGAGCAGGGCGACGACGTCCCGGGCGGCGTCTTCGAGACTCGGTTCCCGGCCGGACTCCGGCAGCGGCGAGCGGCCGAGCCCGCGCTGGTCCGGTGTGATCACCCGAAGGTGTGAAGCGAGGGGCTCGCGCACCGCGTCCCACATGCGGGCGTCCAGGGGAAAGGCGTGGAGGAGGACCAGCGGCAGTTCGGTCATGCGGGCCATTTTGTCGGACCCCCGGGCTAGCTTCGCCGATGTGTTCACCGACATCGAAACCGACCGGCTGCTGCTGCGTCCGCTCCACGAGGCGGACCGGCAGGCGATGGTCGACATCCACACCGATCCCCGCACCAACCGGTTCCACCCCGACCCGCCCGACGTCCCGCGCGCGTCGGCGATGTTCTCGGACTGGCTGGCGCACTGGGCCGACCACGGCTTCGGCTACCCCGCGGTCCTCGAACGCGGCGGCACCGAGGTGATCGGCATGTGCGGCGTCCGGCTGCGGGAGTTCCACGGCGAGAAGGTGCTGAACCTCGGCTACCGCTTCCGGCCGTCGGCGTGGGGGAAGGGGTACGCGGTCGAGGCCGGGCAGGCGGTCCTCGAGTGGTGCGCCCGCGACCTCCCGTCCGTGCCGGTGCTGGCGAGCGTGAGCATCGCGAACAAGCCGTCGCTGCGGGTGGCCGAGCGCCTCGGTTTCACGGAGTACACGGAGGAGGTGTACGACGGCGCGATGTCGAGGCACTACCGGCGCTGAAGCCGGTCCGCTGTTTGACAACTGGAGAGTGAAGGATCACCGGCGCCGGGTCGGCCGCCGCCGGGCCCGCGCGTCCCAGCAGGGCCGGTGCCAGTGCCGCCGGTCGGCGACGGACCCGGTCTCGTCGGCGGGCCAGACGACGAGGTGCGGCGTCCCGGGCCGGATCTCGTGGTCGCAGCCGGGGCAGCGGTAGAACTTGGTGGCCTGCGCCCCGGGCACGGTCCGCACGAGCCAGTCACCATCCGCCCCGGCCTCGGCCCGAGCCCACCCGGTAGCGGCACCAAGCTCCCGCTCAGGCGACGGCCCACCGTCCGAGCGGCGGCCGGGACGGTTGCGTCGAGGCACGAACCCACGGTAACGGCCACCGCTCCGGCCGACCGCCACCGGTCCGCACGGCTCCGGGGCTGCCTGGCCCGGCAGCCCCCGTCCCGGCAGCCCTGGCCCGGCCGACCCCGGCGCCCCTGGCGTGGCAGCCCCTGGCCCGGCACCTGCCGGCCCGGCCCCCGCCGCCCCCTGGCCGGCAGCCCGGCCCGGCCTGCCCGACCCGGCGAGGTCCAGGTGCCACCTCGCCTGCCCGGCCCTGGGAGGTGGCCCCGCCGGCCCATCTCCCCCCTTCGTGGGCACCCAGCCCACCCGCCGCCAATCGGCACCCCGGCCCGGCCCCGCTCAGCTCCGCGAGGTTCCGAGCTGTACCCGGCCCGCGAGGTCTCAAGCCGCCCGGTCCGCCACCCCGCGCCCATCCCCCAGCCGGCGCACGATCCCCTCGTGGCCGAGCCCCTCCCAGCCGAGCCGCCCCAGGGTGCGCCCGGTCCGCCGGAAGTCCTCCCCGCCGAGCACCGACATGATCGTGATCGCGGCGTCCACCACCGGCGTCGCCACCCCGGCGCACCGCGCGAGCGCCTGCAGCGGCACCAAAGTCGACCGGATGTCCTCGGTCAGGAACCGGTGGTCGAGGCTGGTCGGAGCGGCGATCGTCCGGTACGGCTCCACCGTCCGCAGCGCGTCCAGCAGCGTCGTGGCCGGGCAGCCGTAGTACCGGTCGAGCACCTCGGTCATCGGCATCAGCCGAGCCCCGTAAGCCCGCGCGACCAGCGCGAACTCGGCCTCGGTCCGCTCCAGCAACGCGATCGTGCGCGCCGAGACGCCGTCGACGTAGAAGAGCAGCTCCTCCGCGCGGTCGATGGTCCCGAGGTTGGCGAGCGCGATCGGCACGTGCGCGACCGCGCCGAAGTCGTGCAGCCCGCGTTCCACCGGGTTGCGCGCGACCTCCAGCACCGGGAACCACTCGCGCAGCAGCCCGGCCCGCCTGCCGACCGCGGCCGGGGTGCTGCCGGAAATGAGGTTCCACTGCTTGGCGCCCAGCACGGTCACCCCGTCGGTCCCGGCCGGCCGGGCGGCGAAAAGCGCGTCGGTCTCGACGACGTCGACGTCCGGTGCCCCGGCGGCGGCGAGCGCGTGCGCGAACTCGACGCTCCCGCAGAGCTTGCTGGAGAACAGCACCACGACCTGCCCCGCGCTCAGGTGCGGCGCGAGCCGGGCGGCGACCTCCGGGTAGGCGGTCGTCACGGTGGCGATCAGCACGACGGCCCGGCCACCCAGCTCCGCGGGGTCCGAAGTCACCTCCCGCAGCGGGAACCGGCCCTCCAGCGCACCACGCGCGACGATCTCCCGGCGGCGCGCGATCCCCGCCACGGCACCGAGGTCCCGCGTGTAGAGGTGCACGGGCAGCCCCCGCGCGGCGAGGTGGGCGGCCACGGCCCGTCCCTCGCCGCCCGCCCCGACGACCCCGATCCCGTTCAGCACGCTCATTCCGCCCACTCCCGTCAGTCCGGTACGCAGTGGACAGGTCGGCACCGGCCGGGGGAAAGTTCCCGCCGGGGCACGTTCCCGGAAACCGGGATCCGTCAGCCCTGGGCGAGTGCGAGCGGAACCAGCTGTTCGGCGGTGGTCAGCGACCCGTGCTGACCGACCAGCGACGACTCGACGGCCTCCGCGAGCCCGCGCACCATCCCGAACCGGTCCCGGGCCGCGGCGACGACGTCCCCGATGCGCGGCAGCACCCGGTCGCTGACGGTGTGCCCGAACCACCCCTCGGCGACGGCTTCCTCCCGCGAGCGCACCCAGGCCCGCTCTCCGAGCACGGCCCGCCAGGTGGCGAGGACGTCCGCGGCCGCGCCCGGCTCGGTGTAGACGTGCCGGGCCCGCACCTCGCCCCCGAACGTCCGGACGCCTTCCAGCAGCTCCGGCTCGTCTTCGAGGTCGAGCTTGTCGTCGACGGTCACCATCCCGTGGTCGGCCACGACGGCGAGCAGCGCACCGGCCGGCAGACCGTCCACAATGGACTCGACGAGCCGGTCGACCTGCCGCAGCTGCATCCGCCAGGCGGCCGAGCCGGGTCCGTAGACGTGGCCGAGCAGGTCGAGTTCGCTGTGGTAGGAGTAGCAGAACGCGCGCCCGTCGAGCACGGACAACGTCCGCGCGGCGAGGTCGCCCAGCGCGTGCACCCCGGCGTAGCGCGCCCCGCTCTGGGTGGCCCGGGTCAGCGCGGTGTCGGCGAACTTCGCGGCGGACACCACCGCGGCATCGATCCCGGCCGCGGCGGCCCGCTCGAACGTCGTCGGCAACGGCTGGACATCGCGGGGCGGGAGGGCGCCGCGCAGGTCACTGCCGTCCTCGTGGCTGCACCAGCGCAACGCGTTGAGCACGCCAGCGCCGGGCATTTCGAAGGTGTAGCCGACCATCCCGTGCTCACCCGACGCGAGCCCGGTACCGATCGCAGCCACCCCGGCGGCAGTGGTCGACGGAAACCCCACCCGCAGCGACTCGCGAGCGAGTTCGGTCAGCACGGGGGCATCGGCGGCGTGCTCGGCGAGCAGCTCCCAGCCGAGCCCATCGACGAGCAGCACCCCGGCACTACGCGCCTCCGGCAGGGCAAGGGTGTTCCCGCACCCGGGCACCCCGAGCGCGGCAAGCAGGGACGGAACGACCTGGCCGAGATGAGGAACATCGGCAAGCGAAGGCGGCTGCACGCGCCCAGCTTCCCACCGCCGGCCACTCCCGGCGGCCCGAGCGCCAAATCCCCGGCCGACGCCCAGCTTCCCACCCCCCGCGCGGCCCGGTCCTGCTCTTGCGCGCAGCTCCAACCGCCGCGCAGTCCGAGTGCCGCCGGAACGCCCAGCTTCCCCTCTGCCACGCGGTCCCAGCCCCGGCGGAACGCCCAGCTTCCCCTTCGCCACGCGGTCCCAGCCCCCTGCGCGCGCAGCATCTCGACCGCCACACGGTCCGGCCCCACACCAGCGCCTCAACCGCCCGCGCGGTCCGCTCCTACTCAGGGCCCAACTCCAACCGCCAAGCAGTCCGAGCCCCAGCGCCAGCTCCCCAGCCACCCGCGCGGCCCGGTCCCGCTCAAGCGCACGGCTCCCTCTCTGCCGCGCGACCCGAACCCCTCCGGCGCCCAGCTTCCCTTCCCGCGGGCACTCCGGCGATAATCGCCCCATGCCGACCTACGCCTACCGCTGCCGCGAGTGCACCGAGACCTTCGAGCTCCTGCGCCCGATGAGCGAATCCGGTGCGCCGGCGCCCTGCCCGGAGGGGCACTCCGACACCGTCAAGCTGCTCACCACCGTCGCCCTCACCGGAGCCGCGAGTGGTCCCGCGGCCCCGGCCGGCGGGGGCTGCTGCGGTGGCGGCTGCTGCGGCTAGACCGCCTTCAGCGCCTGCTCCAAGTCGGCCCACAGATCCTCGACGTCCTCCAGCCCGACGGACATCCGGATCAGCTGGTCCGACACCCCGGCACCGTGGCGGTCGCCCTCCTCGACGATCCGGTGGCTGATCGAACCGGGGTGCTGGATCAGCGTGTCGACGCTGCCGAGACTCACCGCCGGCGTGATCAGCCGGACCGCTCCGATCAGGGCGTGCGGGTCCCCGTCGACCTCGAACGCCACCAGCGGCCCGCCGATCCGCGGGTAGTGGACGGCCGTCACGGCCGGGTGCTCGCCGAGCCGTGCGGCCAGCGTCGCCGCGGTGGCCGACGCCGCGTTGACGCGCAGCGGCAGCGTGGAAAGCCCGCGCAGCAACAGGTATCCGGCCAGCGGGTGCAGCACACCGCCGGTGGCGAAGCGGATCTGCCGCAGCCGGGCGGCTTCCGAAGCGTCACAAGCGACGATCCCGCCCATCACGTCGCCGTGGCCGCCGAGGAACTTCGTCGCGCTGTGCAGCACGATCCGCGCCCCCTGGCGGCCCGGGCGCTGGAGCACCGGGGTCGCGAAAGTGTTGTCCGCCAACAGAGGCACGTCCCCGCAGGCGGCCGCCAGCGAGGCGAGGTCGACCTCGGCCAGCGTCGGGTTCGCGGGCGTCTCGACGAACACCAGCCCGGTGTCCGGCCGGAGCGCGGCCGCGACGGCGTCGGGCGCGGCCCAGGTCACCTCCGTGCCGAGCAGCCCGGACTCGAGCAGGTGGTCGCTGCACCCGTACAGCGGGCGCACGGCTACGACGTGCCGCTTCCCCTGCGCCACCGCGGAAAGCAGGCAGGCCGAGACCGCGGCCATCCCGCTGGCGAACGCCACGCCGTGGTCGAAGCCCTCGAGTTCGGCGAGGGCCCGCTCGAACCTCTCCACCGTCGGGTTGCCCACCCGGCCGTAGATCGGCGGGCCGTCGAGCTCGCCACCGGCGGCGAAGTCGTCGATCCGGGCGGCTTCGGCGGCGCTGTCGCGGGACGGGTAGGTCGTGGACAGGTCGAGCGGAGCGGCGTGCACACCGAGGTCCGTGAGGTCGTCACGGCCGGCGTGCACAGCGCGGGTTCGCAGCGAGGAAGTCATGGCAGCATGCTCGATCTTTCCCCGGATCGAAGGCAACAGTCTCGGATATGATTCGCCGATGTCCGATTCCGTCGAACTGAGTCCGGTGGACCTCGAGATTTTGCGTCTCGTCCAGAACGATGCCCGGATCACGAACAAGGACCTCGCGGCCGCCGTCGGGATCGCCCCGTCGACCTGCCTCGACCGCGTAGCCCGGCTGCGCGACACGGGCGTGATCACCGGCCAGCACGCCTCGGTCGACGCGGCGAAGCTGGGCCGTCCGCTGGAAGCCTTCCTGTTCGTCCAGGTCCGCCCCCACCGGCGCCCGCTGGTCGACCCGTTCATCGAGCACCTGCTGTCCCTGCCGGAGGTCCGCGCGGTCTACCACCTGACCGGCCCGGACGACTTCCTCGCCCACGTGGCCACCAGCTCGGCCGGCGAGCTGCAACGCCTGGTGCTCGACGAGCTGACCGCGCGGGACGAGGTGGCCCGCGTCCACACGAACCTGGTGTTCCAGCACTGGAGCGGCGGCCCGCTGCTACCTCCCGGCGCCTGATGTCAGAGGTTCTCGAGCCAGCGGCGCGTCTCGCGCGGGGAGGTGTGCCGGACGACGACCGGGCCCGGCGACTCGGCGGCCCACGCCCGGATCCGCGCGCGCTTCGTCGCGAACGACGTGAAGTGCCAGCGGATGATCGAGTCCGCCGAGAACACCTGGCGGACCGACTCGACGTTGCCGTTGCAGATCCGCTCGCGGGTCACCGAGCGCAGCACCGTCCGGCGCACCAACCGGCCCAGCGACAGCCAGCGCGGGTAGTCGAGCCCCACCACGAGCTGGGTGCGCGCCAGCACGACGTCCCGCCACTTCCCGTACGCGGCGTCGAGGACCCACCGCTCCCCCGCGCAGACCTCGGCGATCCGGCGGCGCTGCTCCTCGTTCGGCACCGGCACCCAGCCCGGCTGCCAGCTCAGGTCGTCCGCCGAAACGTAGGGCAGGCCGGTCCGTTCGGCGATGCGGGCGGCGAGCGCCGACTTGCCCGAGCCGGTCACGCCGTAGACGACGATGCGCTCAGGCACCGGGGTCACGGGCGGGCTCCTGCGGACCGCGGTAGGGCAGGGTCTGGCTGTACACGACGTTCGTGGTGGTGCTGCCGAACTGGGCGAGCTCGTCCATCGTGTGCTCGAGGTGGGCCATCGAGGCGGCGGCGATCTTGAGCGTGTAGCAGTCGTCGCCGGTGGTGCGCAGGCATTCGAGGATCTCGAGGCGATCGGCGAGCAGCTTGTGCAGGGCCTCGTGCCGGCTGCCGGGGTACTTCAGCCGGACGACGGCGAGCACCGCGTAGCCGACCTTGCCGAGGTCGATCTGCGCGCGGTAACCGGTGATCACGCCGGTGGCTTCGAGCCGGCGGAGCCGTTCGGTCGTCGCGGACGCGCTGAGGTTGACCCGGCGGCCCAGCTCGGTGAGCGGCAGCCGGGCGTCGCGCTGGAGCTCGACGAGGATCGCCCAGTCCGTCTGATCGAGACTCTCGGTCATTCGCCGAATGTACCGCGAGATCCACGGCCCGAGCCGGCCAACGCCGTGATTGTTCCCTTCCTGCCAGGGCCGCGGCGCCGATAGCCTTTTCCGGTGAAGATCGGCGTGAACGTCCCCAACTTCGGTCCCGGCACGGATCCGGGCGTGCTGCGCGCGTGGGCGCGGACGGTGGAAGGCCTCGGCTACGACCTGCTGATGGTGTCCGACCACGTCGCCATCACGCCGGACGTCGCCGGGCAGTACCCGGCGCCGTTCTACGAGCCGTTCACGACGCTGTCGTGGCTGGCCGGGGTCACCGAGCGGGTGCGGCTCGGGACCACCGTGCTGGTCGTGCCGTACCGGCACCCCCTGCTGGTGGCCCGGATGGCGGCGAACCTCGACGCGCTGAGTGGCGGCCGGCTGGTGCTCGGCGCCGGCATCGGCTGGGCGAAGCAGGAGTTCGACGCACTGGGCGTGCCGTTCGGGCAACGCGGGAAGCTCACCACCGAGTACCTCCGGACGATCCGCGCGGCCTGGGCCGACCACGACGACTACCGCGCGGGCCCGATCCCGCTCTGGCTGGGCGGCCACAGCGACGCCGGCCTGCGCCGCGCGATCGAGCTCGGCGACGCGTGGCACCCGCTGCGGCTGACGATGGCCGGCTTCCGGGAAGGCTTGGCACGGCTGGAAAAGCTGGCCGGTGACCGGTCGGCGCCTGCCTTCGCGCCGCGGATCCTCCTGCGGCTGACCGGGGCACCGGTGACCGGGCCGGGCCGGCGCGCCGGCGAAGGCACCCTCGAACAGGTCCTCGACGACCTGACGCAGCTGCGCGAGCTGGGCGCGGAGACCGTCGTGCTCGACCCGTTCGACACGGACCCGGCCGAAACCCTCCACCCGGAGGTGGCGTGGCGTGACCTCGCGGCGATCGCCGCGTCCTGGAAGGAGAACCGGTGAAGAAAGCCGAAGAAACCCTGCTGCGGCGGGCGATCGAGCTGGCCCGCGAAGCGCGCGAGGAGCACGGCAACCCGCCGTTCGGCTCGCTGCTGGCCGACGCCGACGGCAAGGTGATCGCCGAAGACCGCAACACGTCGATCACCGACAACGACATCACGTCGCACCCGGAGCTGAAGCTGGCGCGCTGGGCCGCCCAGAACCTGGACCCGGAAACGGCCGCGGCGACGACGATGTACACCAGCACCCAGCCGTGCGGGATGTGCACCGGCGCGATCGAGCGGTCCGGGCTGGGCCGCGTCGTGTACGCGCTCTCGACCGAGCAGTTCCTCACCCTGCGTCCGCCGGTCGAGTGGGGCTACGAACTCGACGGCCCCGCCCTGTTCGACGAGGCCCGCGTGCCGGTCGAGGGCTACTACACGTGACGGGCTACGAGGTCCGCCCGGTGGCCCACGTGGAATCGCCCCTGACCCACCGGAGCGCAGCGCCGAAACAAGGCGCCGAGGGCGCCCCACCGGCCTGGGTGGTCTTCGCCCCGGAGTTCCACGCGGCCGCGGCCGACCTGAAACCGGGCGACCGCCTGGTCCTCCTCACGTGGCTGCACGAAGCCGACCGCGAAGTCCAGGCGGTCCGCCCCCGCGGCGACCCGGCCCGCCCCACGACGGGCGTGTTCTCGACGCGCTCCCCGGACCGCCCGAACCCGATCGGCCTGCACCCGGTCACCGTGACCGCGGCGGAAGGCGGCACGCTCACGGTGACCGGGCTGGAAGCCATCGACGGCACGCCGATCCTGGACGTCAAGCCGGTCCTGAGCGAGGTGGCCGGGCGCTGATCAGTAGGTCTTGAAGCCCTTTCCGGTCTTCCGCCCCAGCCGCCCGGCGGTCACGAGGTGCTCCAGCAGCGGCGCCGGGGCGAAGCCCTCCTCGCGGAACTCGAGGTACAACGTCCGCTGGATCGCCAGCGAGACGTCCAAGCCGACGACGTCCAGCAGCTCGAACGGGCCCATCGGCAAGCCGCAGCCGACCTTCATGGCCGTGTCGATGTCGTCCGCCTCCGCGTAGTGGGCTTCCAGCATCTTCACCGCGTCGTTGAGGTACGGGAACAGCAGCGCGTTGACGATGAACCCCGCGCGGTCGCCACAGTGGACGGCGTGCTTGCCGACCGCCGCGCAGACCGCGCTCGCCGTCGACACCACGTCCGGGGCGGTCGCGATCGTCGACACCACCTCGACGAGCTTCATCACCGGGGCCGGGTTGAAGAAGTGGAGACCGACCACATCGGACGGCCGCGAAGTCGCCGCCGCGCACTCGATCACCGGCAGCGAGGACGTCGTCGTGGCGAGCACCGCGCCGGGGCGGACCACCTCGTCCAAAGCCGCGAACACCGCCTGCTTCACCGGCAGTTCCTCGGCCACCGCCTCGACGACCAGGTCGACGTCGGCCAGTGCCTCGAAGTCCGTCACCGGGGTGATCCGGGCCAGTGCCGCCGCAGCATCCTCTTCGGACAGTTTGCCGCGGACCACGGCCTTGTCGAGCGACTTCTTCACCTTCGCCACCGACGCTTCGGCCTTCTCCATGCTCCGGGCGCGCAGCACGACGTCGAGGCCGCGCTTGGCGAACACCTCCGCGATGCCGGTGGCCATCGTCCCGGTGCCGACCACGCCGACCCGCGCGACCGGCCTCGGCGGCACCGAGTCCACAGTGGACGCAGTATCGGAAGCGACCACGTTCGGCGAGTCCGGGGCGTCGTAGGTGTAGAAGCCGCGGCCGGTCTTGCGGCCGAGCAGGCCGGCCGTGATCATCTGCTTGAGCAGCGGCGCCGGGGCGTGCAGGCGGTTGCGGGACTGGTGGTACATCGTGTCGAGGATTTCGTTCGCGGTGTCCAGCCCGATCAGGTCGAGCAGCGCGAGCGGGCCCATCGGGTAGCCGCAGCCGAAGCGCATCGCGGCGTCGAGGTCTTCGCGCGTGGCGTAGCGCTGCTCGTACATCCGCACCGCGTGGTTGAGGTAGCCGAACAGCAGCGCGTTCGCGATGAACCCGGCCCGGTCGCCGATCACCACCGGCACCTTGCCGAGCCGCTCGGCGAACTCGACCACCTCGGTGACCACCTCCGGCTCGGTCACCACCGTCTTCACGATTTCGACGAGCTTCTGCACCGGCGCCGGGTTGAAGAAGTGCATGCCGACGACCTTGCCGGGACGCGTGGTGTGCACGCCGATCTCGGTGATCGACAGCGAAGACGTGTTGGACGCGAACACGACTTCGGGCCGGGTGATCTTGTCGAGCTCGGTGAAGACGTCGGCCTTCAGTTCGAGGCTCTCCGGGATCGCCTCGATCACGAGGTCCACATCGGACAGATCGGAAAGTGAAGTGCCGTAACGGATCCGACCCAGCAGCGCGTCACGACCGGCAGAATCCAGCTTGCCGCCGGAGAGCGCCCGTTCGGTCGAGTGCCGCAGGTGCCCGCGACCTCGCGCGACCCCCGCTTCGTCGAGCTCGACCGTGACGACGTCGAGCCCGCTGCGCGCGAGCACTTCGGCGATCCCGGCCCCCATCGTGCCCAGGCCGATCACTCCGACCGTCGAAATGTCCCGCGTCATCGAGGCCTCCAGAGATGTTACTCGCTGGTAATTGCCCCGATACTGCCACGCGGAACCGCGCGAAGCCCAGACGGAATCGAGTCAGTACGGCTCAAGTCACCCGGTCGGCGAACGCGGCTCACTCGCCGAAATTGCCGTCCACGAGCTCCTTTGCCTTCTGCAGCGCCGCAGCGGCCTGCGGGCCGCGGGCCCGCAAAAGAATCCGGTCACCCTGCCGGGCGCCGAGCGACATGAGGGCCAGCACACTGCGGCCGTCGGCCTCCTGGTCACCGAGCCGGACGGTGACCTCGGCGTCGAACTCGCTGAGCGTGCGCACCAGCACCGCGGCGGGCCGGGCGTGCAGCCCGACGTCGTTGCGCAGCTCCAGCTCGACTTCGGCGCCGCCCGCCGTGGCCTCGGCCGGCTCGAGGTCCTCGGGGATCCCGGCCGCCGCGGCGGCCTCGGCCACCGCCTTGCGGTCCTGCCCCGCCTGCGCCGCGACGGCCGCCGCGATCGCGCCCTCGACCAGCGGGCCGTCCGCGACGATGGCCGCCGACGGGTCGGCCAGCGATTCGACGGCCAGCTCGGCGGTCATCTGCGCGCTGCCGAGGTCGTAGAGCAGCACGACGCCGTCGCCGCGGTCGGCGCGCTGGGTGGCTGCGACCACCTCGTCGTAGTCCGTGCCGATCGAGCCGTCGGAGAGGCCGCCGGCCGGCACGATGGTGACGTCGGGCGCCATCTGGGCGGCCAGCTCGGCCAGGCCCTCGGCGAGTTTGGCGCTGTGCGAAACGAGCACGATCCCCACGCTCACCGGGCCGCCTCCGCGAACGCGCGCAGCAGCAGCGCCGACGACCGGGCGCCGGGGTCCAGGTGCCCGACCGCGCGCTCGCCGAGGTAGGACGCCCGGCCCTTGCGCGGTACCAGATCCACTGTGGACTCCGCGCCGCGGTCGGCCGCGTCGGCCGCGGCGGTCAGCACCGCGGCGACGTCACCGCCGTCCTCCGCTGCCTTCTCCGCGGCCGAGACCGCGGGGATCAGGGCGTCGACCATGGTCGCGTCGCCACCGACGGCCTTCCCGCGGGCCTGGACGCCTTCGAGGCCGGCGCGCAGCGCGTCCAGCAACGCCGGGACGTCGAGGTCGGCGGCCGCGCCCAGCTTGGCCGAGGCACGCAGGAAAGCCGTGCCGTACAACGGGCCCGCGGCCCCGCCCACCTTGGAGATCAACGTCGTCGCGACGAGCTTCAGTACCCCGCCCGGCGTGTCCGGCGCACCGGCGTCGAGCGCCGCGACGACGGCCGTGAACCCGCGGTTCAGGTTCTCGCCGTGGTCGCCGTCACCGATCGCGCGGTCGAGCTCGACCAGTTCCGCGCGGTGCTCGGCGACCACCGCAGCGGCGGCGCGCACGGCCGCCGCGACTCCCTCGGCCTTGCAGGTCATCAGAGCCCCCACCGCAGCGCCGCGGTGTTGACCGGCGCGTCCCAGAGCTCGGTCAGCTCGTCGTCCAGTTTGAGCAACGTCAGACTCATCCCCTGCATCTCGAGGCTGGTGATGTACGGGCCGACCAGCCGGCGTTCGACCACGATCCCACGCTCGGCCAGCAGCCGCTCGGCGATGCCGTGGGCCAGGTACAGCTCGACGAGCGGGGTGCCGCCCATGGAGTTGGTGAAGAGCAGGACGCGGTCGCCGGACGCGAAGGGCAGGTCCGAGACGACGGCATCGACCAGCCGCGCCACCAGCGCGTCGGCCGGTTCGAGCGGGATCCGTTCGCGGCCGGGCTCGCCGTGGATGCCGATGCCGAACTCGACCTCGCCGTCGTCGAGGTCGAAGCTCGGGGTGCCGGCGTGCGGCACGGTCGGCGCGGTCAGCGCGACACCGATCGACCGGACCCGGCCGATCACCTTCTCCGCCAGCGCGGTCACGGCGTCGAGCGAGTCCCGGCGCTCGGCGGCGGCGCCGGTGATCTTCTCCAGCAGCACCGTCCCGCCGACCCCGCGGCGGCCGGCGGTGTAGGTCGAGTCCTTGACCGCGACGTCGTCGTCGATCACGACGCTGCGCACCTCGAGGCCCTCGGCGGCGGCCAGCTCGGCGGCCGTCTCGAAGTTCAGCACGTCCCCGGTGTAGTTCTTGACGATGAGCAGCGCGCCCGCGTCGCCGGTGGTCGCGGTGACGGCGGCCTGCACGGCGTCCGGCGTCGGCGAGGTGAACACGGCGCCGGGTACGGCGGCGGCGAGCATGCCCTGGCCGACGAAGCCCCCGTGCAGCGGTTCGTGCCCGGACCCGCCCCCGGAGATCACGGCGACCTTGCCCGCGACCGGCGCGTCGGCCCGGACGACGACATCGGGGTCGTACTGGACGCGCAGGACGTCGGAGTGCGCGGCGGCGAGGCCCCGCAGCGACTCCGCGACCACGTTCGCCGGATCGTTGATGATCTTCTTCACGGCAACCTCCGGCACATCGGCGGGTGGGGTGCCCCCTTCCTACCTCGCCGCGCGGCCGACCGCCAGATCAGGGTTTGGGGAGCTTCGTGACGACGTTTTTCGCGACGGTCACCGCTTTGCCGCACGGGTCGTCGTCGGCCGGTTCGGCGGCGTAGCTGCCGTAGTCCACTTGGGCCAGTTCGACGTCGTCGCCCTCCCAGGGCCGGTGCTGCCACTCCACCGTGCACCGCGACGAGCTCGTGCTGGTCTGCTTCCGGAACGCGGTGACGCCGCCGCCGATGTCCACCTTGGAGTAACCGTCGCCGACGATCGGGGGCAGGCCCGGCCGGAACTTGACGGTGACCGTCGGGTCCGTTCCGTTGCTCTTCCAGTCGCACGAGTGCAGCCCCGAGGGCACGGACTTCGCCGACGGCACGGCGGCGCTCACCGCCGAAGTGTCGGCCATCGCGCACGGGTCGGCGGTCAGCGTGGTGCCCGGCGGCGTCGAGTACTTCTCCGGCGAGTTGTGCACCTTCTGGACGGCCGCCTCCAGCACCGCCTGCCCGGGACGGCACGGGTCGCCCGGGTAGGTGACCGACACGGTGAGCCCCAGGTCCGGGTTCAGCGCCGTCATCGCCGCGAGCATGCAGTCGGTGTCGCCGGTCTTGTTGACGCGCAGCGGCAGCCCGCCGACCTGGCCGGTCGTCTTGTCGGCCCGGGGCAGCAGGGTGTTCCCGAGCTCGACCTCGAGCCGCATCTCCTTGCCGCCGGGGTCCTTCACCTTGTTGCTGCAGGTGTCGAAGGCGATCGACGACTGCGACGGGTCGTCCTCGACCGTGCCGAGGCCGAGCGCGCCGAGGGCGTCCTTGGTCAGGAACTGGCACGGCTTGATCGCGCGCAGCACGTTCGTCGCCACGGCGGCGTCGGTGATCGGGCCGTCGGCGACCTGGCCCGTGCCGGCCGCGGCGGGCACCGTCGTCCGCGCGAAGTTGGACCGGCCGAGGTCCTGCCCGCACGCGGTCAGCGGCAGCGCGAGGGCGGTGACCAGCAGGAACAGCTTCGGGAGACGGCGGCGCCGGGCGTGAAGGAGCACGCGGTGCACGGTAGCCGCAACCCCGCGCCGCTGTCCGGACAACCCGGCTATTCGCCCGCGGCGGGCGCCGTGTCTTCCGTCTCGGTCGCGGCCGGCACGACGAGCGGCCGCACCTTCGCCCAGATGATGAAGAGTGCGGAGACGACCAGCATGCCGATCCCGGCCCACAGGTTGATGCGGACGCCGGCCGCCTTCTCGATGTCCGCGTCGGAGGTGAAGGCGATGCCCATCACTGTCAAGATCACGCCGTAGACGCCGATCAGCAGGGCGATGATCAGCCGGATGTCGAAGGCGCCTGCCTTGTGCGGCCGTGCGCCGGACTCGGTAGCCATGCGTGCCTCCCTAGAAGATGACGTTGAGGGCGATGGTCAGGATGAGCACGATGCCCGCGAGCAGGCCCGGCTTGCGGTACCAGCCCGCGTTTTCGCCGGTGTCGTCGTGCTTGAGCGAGTCGCGCGGGGTCAGCGAGTAGACCAGCCCCACGAGCTCCTCGTCCGGCTTCGGCTTGGTGGCCAGCGACACCACGACGCTCGCGACGATGTCGACGACGAACGCGGTCCCGGCGGCGACGAAGCTGATGCCCTGGCCGGTCAGGCCCAGCACCCCGGCCTGCGAGAGGCCCCACACGGTGATCGCCGACGCGGTACCGAGCACGAGGCCGAGCCAGCCGGCCTGCGGCGTCATCCGCTTCCAGAACATGCCCAGGATGAACGTCGCGAACAGCGGCGCGTTGAAGAACGAGAACAGGTCCTGCAGGTAGTTCAGGATGTTGCCGGAGTTCGACGCGATGAACGCCGTGCCGATCGCGAGGATCGTGCCACCGGAGGTCACCACGCGCCCGAGGCGGAGGTAGTAGCCGTCCGGCTTGTCCTTCTTGATGTAGGTCTGCCAGATGTCGTACGTGAAGACGGTGTTGAACGAGCTCAGGTTGGCCGCCATGCCGGCCATGAACGAGGCCAGCAGACCGGCGATCGCGATGCCGAGCATGCCGTTCGGGAGCAGGTCGCGCATCAGCAGCAGGAGGGCGTTGTTGAACGTCACGCCGCTTTCGGCCTTGCCGCCGTCGAGCAGCACCTGCTTGTCCTTGACGTACTCGGACACGCTGACCGCGGCGATCATGCCCGGGATGATGACGATGAACGGGACCAGCATCTTCGGGAAGGCGCCGATGATCGGCGTCCGCCGCGCGGCGGACATGCTCTTCGACGCCATCGCGCGCTGGACCTCGACGAAGTTCGTCGTCCAGTAACCGAACGAGAGGACGAAGCCGAGGCCGAACACGATGCCCAGCACCGAAAGGATGCTGTTGCCGAAGCCGGTCAGGTTGTCACCGGGCCACGAGTGCAGCTGCGCGTCGCCGCCGGGGCTGTTGGTGACCTTGTCGACCAGGCCCTCCCAGCCGCCGACCTTGACCAGGCCGATGATCGTCAGCGGCACCAGCGCGATGACGATCACGAAGAACTGCAGGACCTCGTTGTAGATCGCGGCGGAGAGGCCGCCGAGCGCGGTGTAGGACAGCACGATCGCGGCGGCGATGATGATCGAGACCCACAGCGGCCAGCCGAGCAGCAGGTTCACGACACTGGCCAGCAGGAACAGGTTCGCGCCCGCGATCAGGATCTGAGCGGCGGCGAAGCTGATGCCGTTGACCAGGTGGGCCGGCTTGCCGAAGCGCCGGCGCATGAACTCGGGGACGCTGCGGACCTTGGAGCCGTAGTAGAACGGCATCATCACGATGCCGAGGAACAGCATCGCCGGGATGGCGCCGATCCAGAAATAGTGCACGGTCGGCAGGCCGTACTGGGCGCCGTTGGCCGACATTCCCATCACCTCGACCGCGCCGAGGTTCGCCGAAATGAACGCCAGGCCGGTGACCCAGGCGGGCAGCGACCGGCCGGACAGGAAGAAGTCGAGGCTGCTGGACACCTGACGCCGTGCCAGGTACCCGATGCCGAGTACGAGCACGAAATAGAACGCCAACTCGATGTAGTCGATCGCGCTCGCGTCGAGTCGCAGGTTCGCATCGGCTAGGACGAGCACCCGACCCACCTCTTTCAAACTGGACAACAACCCACAGGAATCCCCACTACCCTGTCGGATCGGGACAGTACTGCATGGATTCAGGGTCGGCACGCTGACGTGTCCGAAGTGGCCGGAGGGCGCGTCCCCCCTGGCATTCACCTGGGGAAACGCGCCCTCGTTTTCACGCGCCGCGGGAGCGGCAGCCGATCACCGGTCGGTCGGGACGGCGATTTCGCCTTCCTCTTCGATCAGCCGGGCCAGGACGGCGTCGGGCAGGTAGGTCCGGTGCGGGTAGCCCGGGCCCCAGGAGTTGAGGATCGGCACGGCGCCGAGCTCGTCGGCCCGCGGGTTGCCGAGCACGGCGTGCACGTCGTCGACCGACTTGGCCCAGCGGAACGCCTTGATGCCCTGCTTGGCTTCCGGCACGTACTGCTCGCGCTTCTGCCAGTCGTCGCCGGCGTAGGAGTTGTCCCAGAGGACGTGCCCCGCTTCGGCGAGCACCTCGGCCGCGGCGCGGACGGACGTGCCGTTGTCGTCGCCGGGGTTGGTCTCGGGCCACTCGTCGCGCTTCTTGGCCGAGTCCCACAGCCAGCGGGCGGTGTACTCGCTGCCGTTGAAGATCGACATGCACCGCGACCAGCCGAAGCCGACGCAGGCGCCTTCGCGGCCCTGGTCGTAGAACGTGTACCAGGCGTCGGTGTCCGGCGTCCCGCCCGGTTCGAGGCACACGCAGTGCCCGCCGCGGACCCGGCCGAGCTTCTCGGCCCCGGCCCGCGCGATGAAGAACTCGCCGGAGGTCTCGTCCTGTTCCGGCTCGTCGAACGCGGAGTACCAGTTGACCCCGATCACGACGGGCGCCCGGGTGGGCCGGTCGTCTTCGGCGAGCGCGGACAACGGATACCTTTCCACGTGCCGCCAGTCGTCCGGAATGAACCGCCCGAGCCGCGGGTCGGCCGGATCGGAACCGAGTGGGCGATAACGCATGACTTCCTCCTCCGTGCAGGCGAAAACGCGCGCACACCGGCCGGCTGGCATGCGCACACGAGCTCGAAGGCGGACTGAAACGCAGGCACGGCAAAGAAAGACGGCCGAGCACACCACCCTCCGGCCACGCCGGAACGCACCGGCGGAACCCCTCGAAACGAGTGTCCCACCGGCACGCGGGAAAGGATCCGCAGCTCACCCGAACAGCGCAGGAATCGACCGAAATAAGACCTGGTCACAGCGCCGCGGCCGACCACGTCAATGATTTCCTTGCGGAGTAAACGAGCCGGAATCAGATACCGGAATCCGGCATCGATCCGGTATCGGCGCGGAGAACGATTACCGCGCCCGCCGTAACGCCGGAGCGCCCCGCGACGACCCGGTGGCCATACCGCAGCCGAAGGGAGCCCGGATGTCACCGTGGGCCGTCGTCGTACTCCTCCTCGCGATCTTCGCCGGAGCGATCGGCGTGAAGGTGATGCGTTCCGCGACAGCGGCGGGCGCGGACCTCGACGAGGGAGTCATCGCGGCCTTCGCGGGCCTGCGGCTGACCCGCACCGCCGTCGTCGAGGGCAGCGGAGACCGGGCGCTGCACCACCCGGTGGCGGGCTTGTCCGCGCGCGTGGAGATCCGGAGCGCCGAACACAGCCGGGTCACCGTGCCGCGAGCACTGTTGCTCGGGCTCCTGGCGCTGGCCGTCAAGAAGAGGGGCTACGAGAGCGAAGCCCACCTCGTCGTCGAAGGGCCCGGGCGGACGATCGAACGGGCGGTCAGCCTCCGGCAGCACCCGGACGGGGCCGCGGCGGCCGAGGAGTTCGCCGCGGCGCTGAACGAGCTCGGCGAACACCCCGGCTCCGGTCACCGCACGCGATCCCGTCCGCCGCACGGCCGGGAACGGTTCGACGTCGCACTGCTCGACGCCGGCGCGCGCCAGGTCGAGGTCGTCCGGGCGGTCCGCCGTCTCGTGCGGGGAATCGGCTTGATCGACGCCAAGGAACTGGTGACCGGGACCCCGTCGATCCTGCTGGAGCAGGTGCCGGAGCCCGAAGCCGAAGCGGCCCGCGAAGAACTCGAGAAGGCCGGCGCCGCCGTCGAACTGCTGTGAAACCCGGGTCAGCTCTCCACGTGCCGGAACCGCGGTACGACGCCGTCGGCCGTTTCCACCGTCTCGGTGAACATCGCCTTCGGGCGCACCCACAGCCCCCTCTCGCCGTACAGCGCGCGGTACACCACGAGCTCTTCCTCGGTCTCGCTGTGCCGGGCCACGCCCAGCACCTCGTACTCGCCGCCCTTGTAGTGGACGTACCGGCCGGGCAGCACCTCAGAACAGCCTGAACTCGTCGGACTCGATGCCGCGCAGCTCGTCGTAGTCCAGGGTCAGGCACCGGATGCCGCGGTCCTCCGCCAGCGTGCGGGCCTGCGGCTTGATGATCTGGGCCGCGAACACGCCCTGCACCGGGGCCAGCAGCGGGTCGCGGTTGAGCAGCTCCAGGTACCGCGTCAGCTGCTCGACGCCGTCGATCTCGCCACGGCGCTTGATCTCCACCGCCACCGAGCCGCCGTCGGCGTCGCGGGCCATGATGTCGACCGGGCCGATCGCCGTCGGGAATTCGCGGCGGACCAGGGTGTAGCCGTCACCGAGGGTCTTGATGTGCTCGGCCAGCAGCTCCTGCAGGTGCGCCTCGACGCCGTCCTTCTGCAGGCCCGGTTCCGCGCCGAGGGCCTGGGTGTAGTCGTGGAAGACCTCCTCGATGGAGATCACCAGCTTTTCGCCCTGCTTGTTCTCGACGATCCAGATCTTGCCGTCCTCGATCAGCCAGCAGGGTGGGCTCATCCAGTTCAACGGCTTGTACGCGCGGTCGTCGGAGTGGACCGACACCGAGCCGTCGGACTTCACGAGCAGCAGGCGGGTGGCCATCGGCAGGTGGGCGGTGAGCCGGCCGGCGTAGTCGACCTGGCACCGCGCGATCACGAGACGCACCCGAGGAGGGTAGGACAGAGTCGGTGATACTGGTCGGGTGGACCCCATTCAGCGTGTCGCGTCCCGTGAGGTGTACCGGAACAACTGGATGACCGTGCGGGAGGACGAAATCCGCCGCCCGGACGGCTCGCCGGGCATCTACGGCGTGATCGACAAACCCGCGTACGCGCTCGTCATCCCGCAGGACGGCGACCGGTTCCAGCTGGTCGAACAGTTCCGCTACCCGGTCGGCGAGCGCCGCTGGGAGTTCCCCCAGGGCACCGCGCCCGACCGGGCCGAGGTGCCGGCCGCCGAGCTCGCCGCGCGCGAGCTGCGCGAGGAAACCGGGCTGCGGGCCGGTTCGATGGTCTCGCTCGGCAAGCTCGACGTCGCCCCCGGCATGAGCAGCCAGCGCGGCTGGGTGTTCCTCGCCACGGACGTCACCGAGGGCGAACCCGAGCGCGAGCACGAAGAGCAGGACATGCGCAGCGCGTGGTTCTCGCGCGCGGACGTCGAGAAGATGATCCTGGCCGGCGAAATCACCGACGCGCAGACGATCGCCGCGTGGGCCCAGCTCATGCTGTACGAGCGGCTCCGGCCTTGAGCATCCCGCGGATCACCAGGTGGTGGAACGGCTTGATCACCGCGAAGTAGGCCGGCCCGACCCGGTTGTGGAAGTGCACGATCGTGCCGAGCCGGAACCCGCGCGGCACCGCCTCGACCGTGAGGTACCCGCTCAGGTGACTGTCGTCGACGCCCGCGACCAGGTAGCGCTCCGGATCACCGGACCGGACGGTGAAGAACGCCACCCGGTCGCCGGGTGCGAACCCGACGTCTTCGGGCCGGAGCCGGCCGGTCTGCGGCACCGAGGCGGTGTCCAGCCGCAGGGCTTTGGCGAGCAGGTAGCGGACGCCGAAGAGCCCCTTCACCCACCACGGCGACCAGCCGAACACGCCCGCGACGAAATCGCGCAGGCTGTTCTCGCTCGCGATCTCCTTGAATTCGACGTAGTCGGCGCCGTCGACGTAAGGCTCGGTCATTTCCGTCTCCCCAGAACGAGTTCCAGCGCGCTCTTGAGCTGCCGGCCGGACAGCGGGGGCACGACCTGCCCGGCGCCGACGACGACCAGGTACAGCGCCTGCGCGAGATCGGCGTCGCCGCTGATCTCGGTCAGGTAGGTCACGCGGGTGCGGTCGACGCGCTCCTGGACCGCCCGCGCTTCGGCGTCCTGCAGGGCCCACGCCCGGACGGCGATCTCCAGCTCCGGCCCGGGTCCCGGCGCGAGGACGAGCTTCAGCAGCGCGCCCAGCCGATCGCCGTCGGCCGCTTCGGCCTGCTCGACGAACCGGGTCGTGCGTTCGGCTTCGAAGTGCTCCAGCAGGGCCGTGCGGAAGCCGCCCATGCCCTTGAAGTGGTGGTAGAACGAGCCCTTCGACAGGCCGAGGCGCTCGGTCAGCCGCTCGATCGTCACCGACGGCGCGCCCTGCTCCGCCAGCAGCACCAGCCCCGCGTCCAGCCAGTCACGTTTCCCTGCCATGGCCATACCATACCGTATGGTACGGAGTGCGGGCGCCAGAAACCGCACTTTCCCTAGGAAAGTGCGGTTTCGGGCTCAGTCGGGCCAGGAGGGTTTGCGCTTCTCCAGGAACGCGGCCATGCCTTCGCGCGCGCCGGGCAGCTGCGACGCCGAGGCCATGACCTCCAGCGCGATCGCGTACGCATCGGCCTCGGGCCGGTCGAGCTGGGCGTAGAGCGTGACCTTGCCCATTGACTTGCTCGCGCGGCTGCCGCGCGTCGCCCGTGCCAGCAGCTCCGCGACGGCGTCGTCGAGCTGCTCGTCGGGAACGACGCGGTTGACCAGGCCCCACTCCAACGCCGTGAGCGCGTCGATGACGTCACCGGTCAGCGCCAGCTCCATCAGGCGCTTGCGGCCGATCGAGCGCGCCACCGGCACCGCCGGCGTGTGGCAGAACCAGCCGCCCTTGCCGCCGGGCAGCGCGAAGCCCGCCGATTCGGCGGCGATCGCGAGGTCGCAGGACGCCACGAGCTGGCAGCCGGCCGCGGTGGCCAGGCCGTGCACCCGCGCGATGACCACCTGCGGCACGGACTCCATCGTCTTCATCAGGTCCGTGCACAGCGTGAGCAGCTCGCGTACGCCCATCAGGTCACGCGCGGCGACGTCGCCGAAGTCGTGGCCGGCGGAGAACACCGGGCCGGCGCCGGCCAGCACGATGCCGGTCGCGTCGGACGTGCCCGCCTCGCGGAACGCGGCGAGCAGCTCCGCCAGGTGGTCGGCGGACAGCGAGTTGCGCCGCGCCGCGCGGTTCATCGTGATCGTGACGGTGTCGCCGTCGCGCTTGACCAGGATGTGTTCGTACTCGGTCATGCTTTGACGGTAACCGGTCGGAACGTGCGCCGGTAGCTGTCCGGGCCGACGCCGACTTCGGCGCGCATCCGCCGCCGCAGGTTCGCCGCCGTCCCCAGTCCGGACCGCTCGGCGACCCGCTCGACCGGCAGCGACGTCGTCTCCAGCAGCCGTTGCGCGAGCCGCACCCGCTGCACGCGCAGCCAGCGCCCCGGGGTGACTCCGGTGGCCGCGGCGAACTCGCGGTGGAACGTCCGTTCGCTCATTCGCGCGTGTCCGACCAGGTCGTCCACGCCGATCCCGGAGCCGAGCCGGGCCAGCGCCCAGTCCATTGTGGACGTCATGCCGGGCCGGGAAGCCGGGGGCAACGGGGTGTCGACGTACTGCCGCTGCCCGCCTTCCCGCGCGGGCGGCATCACCAGGCGGCGGGCGAGCGCGGCGGCGACCTCCGCGCCGTGGTCGCGCCGGACCAGGTACAGGCAGAGGTCGAGGCCGCCGACCACACCCGCGGACGTCAGGACACCGCCGTCGTCGGTGTAGAGCACGTCCCGCTGGAGGTCCGCCCGCGGCGCGACCCGCGCCAACGCGTCGAGATCCCGCCAGTGCGTGGTCGCCGGGCGGCCGTCGAGCAGGCCCGCGGCGGCCAGGGTGAACGCGCCGGAGCACAGCCCGGCGACCGTCCGCCCGTCCCGGTGCGCGCGCCGCAACGCGCTCGTCGCCGCCGGAAGCACCGCGGCGAGCGGGTCGTCGCGGCCCGGGGCCAGCACGAGGTCGCAGCCGTCGAGCCCGGCCAGACCGTGCGTGGCCGCGACGTCACCGAACGGCGACACCGCGGTCCGCGCCCGGCCCGGACTGCACAGCCGGACGGTGAACGGGCCGATCCCGCTGTCCGTCCGGTCCTGGCCCCAGACCTCGCCGACCACCGCGAGGTCGAACATCCGGGTACCGGGCAGCAGCAGAACGCCGATCGTGCGCATGGCAGGAAAGTACCGCATCGCGCGTCTTCTGCCACTCCCCCGAGCCGGCCGGACCGGCGAAACTCGACGACATGACCGAAACGGCACTCATCCTGATCGACGTCCAGCGCGGGTTCGGCGACGCGGCGTTCTGGGGCCCGCGCAACAACCCCGGCGCCGAAGCGAACATGAAGGCGCTGCTCGACGCGTGGCAGGAGCGGCGGCTGCCCGTCGTGCTCGTGCACCACGACTCGGCGAAACCGGACTCGCCGCTGCGGCCCGGCCGGCCCGGCAACGACTTCAAGCCCGAACTCGACGGCGCGCGGCCGGACCTGGTGTTCGGCAAGAAGGTCAACTCGGCCTTCATCGGCGACGTCGACCTCGACGCGTGGCTGCGCAAGCGCGGCATCACCAGCTTCGTCCTGGCCGGGATCCAGACGAACTTCTGCTGCGAAACCACCGCGCGGATGGGCGGGAACCTCGGCTACGACGTGACTTTCGCGCTCGACGCGACGTTCACCTTCGACCTCCCGGAGGTGACGGCCGACGAGCTGTACCGCGTGACGGCGGCGAACCTGGCGAACCAGTTCGCCACCGTCAAGTCCACAAAGGACATCCTGGCGGACCTCAGCTGAGCCCGTTGCGCTCCCGCACGAGGTCGACGATGCCCGCCATGATGTCGGTCAGTTCGTAGTCCTTGGGCGTGAACACCCGGGCGATGCCGCGTTCGGTGAGCAGCGCGGCGTCGTCCGGCGGGATGATCCCGCCGACGATCACCGGCACGTCACCGGCGCCCGCGGCGCGCAGGCCGTCGACGACGTTCGGGACGACTTCCAGGTGCGAGCCGGACAGCACGGACAGCCCGACGACGTGCACGCCCTCCTGCACCGCCGCCGCGACGATCTGCTCGGGCGTCAGCCGGATGCCCTGGTAGACGACCTCGAAACCGACGTCGCGCGCCCGGACGGCGACCTGCTCGGCGCCGTTGGAGTGCCCGTCGAGGCCCGGCTTGCCGACCAGGATCCGCAGCCGCTCGCCCAGTTCGGCTTCGGTGGCGCGGACGCGTTCGCGCACCCGCTCGATCCCCGGATCGCCGTTGCCCGCGGCGGCCGCGGAAACGCCGGTGGGCGCCCGGTATTCGCCGAACACCTCGCGCAGCGCGCCGGACCACTCGCCGGTGGTCACGCCGGCCCGCGCACAGTCCACAGTGGCCTCGAAGAGGTTTTCCGTCGTCTGCGCGCGTTCCTTCAGCGCGGCCAGCGAGCGCTCGACGGCGTCGTTGTCCCGCCCGGTGCGCCACTCTTCGATCGCGGTGACGGCGGCCTTTTCGACGGCGGGGTCGATCGTCTCGATCGCCTTGGCGCCCTCGGCCTGCAGCGGCGACGGCTCGGTCGTCGCGAACTTGTTGACCCCGACCAGGATCCGCTCGCCGTTTTCCATCCCGCGCCGGTATTCCGCGAGGGAGGTGACCAGCTGCGACTTCATGTAGCCGCTCTCGACCGCGGCGACCGCACCCCCGAGGTCCTGCACGCGGGCGATCTCCTCGCGCGCGCCGGCCATGATCTCGTCGACCTTGGCCTGGATGACGTGCGAGCCGTCGAAGATGTCCTCGTACTCCAGCAGGTCCGTCTCGAACGCGAGCACCTGCTGCATCCGCAGCGCCCACTGCTGGTCCCACGGCCGGGGCAGGCCGAGCGCCTCGTTCCAGGCGGGCAGCTGGATCGCGCGGGCGCGCGCGCCGCGGGACAGCGACACCGCGAGCATCTCCAGCACGATCCGCTGGACGTTGTTCTCCGGCTGGGCTTCGGTGAGCCCGAGCGAGTTGACCTGGACGCCGTAGCGCAGGCGGCGCGCCTTCGGATCCGTTACGCCGTAACGGTCCCGCGTGATCTCGTCCCAGAGCGCGGTGAACGCGCGCATCTTGGACATCTCCTCGACGAACCGGACGCCGGCGTTGACGAAGAACGAGATCCGCGCGACCACCTTGGCCATGTCGGCCTGCTCGACCTGCCCGGAGTCGCGGACCGCGTCGAGCACGGCGATCGCGGTGCACAGCGCGTACGCGACCTCCTGCGTCGGCGTCGCGCCGGCTTCCTGCAGGTGGTAGCTGCAGATGTTGATCGGGTTCCACTTCGGCACGTGGTGCACGGTCCACGCGATCATGTCGGTGATCAGCCGCAGGCTCGGCCCCGGCGGGAAGATGTAGGTCCCGCGGGAGAGGTATTCCTTGATGATGTCGTTCTGCGTGGTGCCGGTGAGCTTCGCGAGGACTTCGTCGACGTCGCGCCCCTCGGCTTCGGCCTGCTCGCGCGCCACGGAGACGTACAACGCGAGCAGCCACATGGCCGGCGCGTTGATCGTCATCGACGTGTTCGCCTCGGCGAGCGGGATGCCGTCGAAGAGCCGCCGCATGTCGCCGATGTGCGAGACCGGCACGCCGACCTTGCCGACCTCACCGCGGGAGAGCTGGTGGTCCGGGTCGTAGCCGGTCTGGGTCGGCAGGTCGAACGCCACCGAGAGCCCGGTCTGCCCCTTCGCGAGGTTGCGCCGGTAGAGCTCGTTCGACGCCGCCGCGGACGAGTGCCCCGCGTACGTGCGCATCACCCACGGTCGGTCTCGCTCGTGGTCCGTTGGGTACGGCACTGGGCACCTCCGGCGGTGGACGTTTCGTCGAGTGTACCGACCGGTAACTTTTGGTGGCAGTGGAATCCGACACGTCCGGGTGACTCAGTGCGCGCCCTGCGCCCGCGCGATCAGGTCGCGGACGCGTTCGGCGTCCGGCACCTCGAAGGTCACCGTGCCGCCCCCGCTTTCCCGGTCGACGACCACGGCGAGCTTGGGCGGCCCGCCGTCGGCGTGGGGGAAGATGGCGGTGAACGCGGCCGGTCGCCTCAGGCGGCCGAGGTGTCCGGCTCCGGCGGTGCCTGCCGGGCCTTGGCCTCGTCGATGGCCTTGGCCAGCAGGTCGCGCACGCGCTTCGGCTCGCCGACGCCGATCAGCGTCACCGCACCGGGCGTGCCGAACGTGAGCGTGCCCGTGCGCGACGGTCCGGGCTTGAGGACCGGCGCCGCCAGGCCGGCCAGTTCGCTGGCGCGTTCCTTCTGCCGGAACAGGCCCGAGCGCGCGATGATCCGGCTGTCGGTCACCGCGTACGTCGTGCGCCCGAGCGCGAGGTAGCGGACGAGCGAGCGGCCGATCGCGGCGTACAGCCCGATGGCCAGGACGACCACGGCCGCGACCGCGGTGGCGCCGGCCGGCCGCTGCGCGAGCAGGAACCAGAGCGCGGCGGCGGTGACGACGAGCCCGGCAGGGGCGATCACCCCGTCCGCGGCGACGTAGAGCGGGCGCTGGACCGGCTCTCCCGCCCAGAGCACGCGCTCACCGGGCAGAAGCTCGATTTCCCCTGCTGACATGGCAGAACACTACTCTGCGCGGGCCCCTCCCGCCGAGCCCGCACGCTCCGTGCCCGGCTGGTCGCTGCGCGGCGAACGGTGTGACCGAAATCCGCGAGACCAGGGGCGTTCCCGTCGGTTAGCGTGGCGGCCGTGACGTGGAGCGTGTACGGGTCTTACCTGGTCATCGTGGTCCTGATCGTGCTCGCGCCGGGGCCCGACACGATGGTGATGCTGAAGAACGCGCTGTCCGGCGGGTTCCGCGGCGGGCTGCTCGCGTCGCTCGGCATCTTCGCCGGCAACGCCGTGCAGGGCAGTGCCGCGGCGCTCGGGCTCGGCGTCCTCATCGCGCGTTCGCAACCGGTGTTCCTCGCGCTGAAGTGGGTCGGCGCGGCCTACCTCGTCTTCCTCGGCGTCCAGGCGCTGCGCGGGGCCTGGCGCGGCAACTACGAAGTCGTCGCGCAGGCGCAGCGCCGCAAGGGCGGCGGCTTCCGGCGGTTCCGCGAAGGGTTCCTCTCCAACATCACCAACCCGAAGGTGCTGGTGCTGTACCTGTCGGTGCTCCCGCAGTTCCTCGACCCCGGCCGCACGACGACGTGGGACGCGCTGGCGCTGGCCTACACCGTCGCCGTGCTCGGTGCGGCGTGGCTGCTGGTGCTGCTGGTGTTCGTGCACCGCGTGCGCGCGTGGCTCGAACGCCGCCGGGTGCGCCGTACGCTGGACGGCGTCACCGGCACCGCGCTGCTCGGCTTCGGCGCCGCTCTCGCACTGGAGTCCTGATGTCCGTGAGCACGTACGCGGGGTTCGCCGCGATGATGGCGTTCCTGGCGATGATGCCCGGCCCGGACACGATGGTCGTGCTGAAGAACGCACTGACGGGCGGCGCCCGCGGCGGCGCGTGGGCGTGCGCGGGCATCACGGCCGCGAACTTCCTCCAGGGCACGGCGGCGGCCCTCGGCCTGGGCGCGGTGCTGACGCGCTCCCAGCCGGTGTTCGAAACGGTGAAGTGGCTGGGCGCGGCCTACCTGGTCTTCCTGGGGATCCAGGCCCTGCGCGGCGCCTGGCGCGGCGACTACGCGGCCCTGGACGACGTCCGCCGCGCCCGCGCCTCCCGCGGCCGTCGCTTCCGGGAGGGTTTCCTTTCCAACATCACCAACCCCAAGGTGATCGTGCTGTACCTGTCGGTGCTCCCGCAGTTCCTGAGCCCGACGTCGACGTTCGGCGATTCCCTGCTGCTGGCGTACACGGTGGCGGCGCTGGGACTGGTGTGGCAGGTGCTGCTGCTGTTCTTCGTGCACCGGGTGCGCGGCTGGCTGCAGCGCCGCCGCGTCCGCCGCGCGATGGACGGCGTGACGGGCACGGCCCTTTTGGGCTTCGGCGCGGCCCTCGCCCTGGAGTCCTGACCTGCCTTTCGCGCCCCCCGGCGGTTCGTACGCGGCCGGGTTCCGGTGGCCGGACGTGCCGATCGCTGAGTAGTCCACAACCGGAGACCGCTGTGGACAAGCAGGCCACCCCACGGCCTTCCGGCCGGTTTTGTCCGCCGCCGCCGGTAAACTGGACCAGGGCACGCCCCCCGGAGGAGGGCAGGGTTCCGGCAAAGTCGTTTGTGCTGGTCATGTGGGGATTCCGTAGAGTGCGAGTGGTCGGGTGGTGTTTCGGGCCATGTGGCGGAGGGCTGCGGCGATGCTGGTGTGTCCTGCGGTGCGTAGGGCGCTGATGGCGAGGTTGCGCAGGGAGGCCATCGATCGGGGTCCGGTGCCGGTGCGGACTTGGGATGCGTCTTCGTTGTAGGTGGTGTCGCGGACCCAGTGCAGCCGGTTCTCGATTTCCCAGTGTCGGCGCAGGTGGCCGGCGATGTTGGCGGGGCCGGTGCCGGTGGGCAGGCTGGTGATGCCGTAGCCGGTGTGGGTTTCGCGGGTTCTGGTGGTGCGGTCGGTGCGGTAGCCGGTGATCTGGAAGACCTGGGTGGTGGCGGGGAAGCCGAGGTCGTCGGGGGCGGGCATCGTTTCGATGGTGCGTTGTTCGAGGCGTCCGTGCCCGGTTTCGGTGCTGGTGTGGTGGGTGGCTTGTGGCCAGGGCAGTGCCCGCAGCCGGGTGTGGAGACGGTGCTGGTTTGCTTTGACGGTGAACACGTAGTCCGCGCCGCGCTGATCCAGGTAGCGGGCGAGGCTGCGGGTGGTGTGCAGGGCATCGGCGGTCACCACGACACCGGTGAGGTCGAGGGTGTCCAGCAGGGGCTGCATCCAAGTGATCTCGCTGGTCCCGGGGGTGACTTGCTGCTGGGCCAGCACGGTTCCGTTCTGGTGGGTCAGTGCGGAGAGCAGGTGGACTCCTGCGCCGCCGGTGCGGGCGAAGGTGCCGCGCAGGGATTTGCCGTCCACCGCGATCGCCGGTGGGGCGTCTGCAGTGGTGGTGATCCAGCCGCTGATCGCGGCGTCGAGGCGGTCGCCGTCGATGCCGGAGAGCACCCGCCGCACGGTTGCCTCGTCCGGGGCGATGTGCCGGTCACGGCGGGGATCGAACCGGGCGCCGAGGCGGGCCAGTACCCGTTGTGGTGCATCGGCGGCCCATTCCCCGATCGCGGCGAACGACCCGGCACCCGCTGCTACTGCGGCCGCGGCCAGCGCCAGGACCGATGCCAGCGAATGCCGCACCCCGCGCCGCTTCCGTGGATCAGGGACGAGGGCTAGGTAGTCGCGCAGGTCAGCTACGTGATCGAGGTCGGCGCAGGCCAGTCGGGTCAACACAGCCGGGATGGGAGAAGATGCAACAGCAGGCACGGCTCTCTCACAGATCATGGGTCTCGACAACCACATGATCACCACCGAGAGCCGTGCCTGCCTACAACGACACGACTTTGCCGGAACCCTGCCGGAGGAGGGCGGGGGCTGCTGTCGGGGCGGTGGCGGCCGGGGTGGGCCGCAAAAGCCCGGCCGAGATCTGCGGGCGAGACCCTGCTCGCAGCCCAGCGCGGGGACTACAGCGCTGGACCGCACCAAACCCGGCGGCAGTGGCGTGCGGGGTTTCTGTGCAACCGCCCCAACCCGAAGGTTTTCGTCTTCTCGCTGTCGGTGCTGCCGCAGTTCCTGACCCTTGGCTCGACGATCACCAAGTCTCTGCTCCTCGCCGGAACCGTGGGCGTGCTCGCGACGCTCTCGCAGCTCGTCATCGTCGCCGGAGTCCACCGCGTCCGCGCGTTGCTCCGGTGACGCCGCACCCTCGACGGCGTCACCGGCACCGCACTCGTCGGCTTCGGAGCGGCGATCAAAGCGTCCGGTCCAGCCAGTCGTAGACGCGGCCGGTCGCGAGGCGCTGGGCGCCGACGTGGCAGTGCGCGTCCGCGCCCTCCTCCGCCGTGAACGTCAGCAGCGTCTTCGGCGCGTTCAGGTGCGCGTACAGCCGCCGGGGTTCGGTCTCCTGGTCGCCGCCGAAGAACAGGTCGTCCGCTGCTTCGCAAACCAGCGTCGGGCACGTGATCTGCTCCGCGATGCCGTTCTCCAGCGTGTACTCCAGGTACTTCGCGACGAACTCGCGGTCGGTCGCCGCGCCCAGGACGTAGCGGCCGTGGTCGCACGCCCAGCGCAGGGTCGGGCTCGCCTCGCGGCCCGCTGCCAGCAGCGCGTCGAACTCCGGGTCCTCCTCCGCGTTCGCCCGGCGGACGATCTCCGCGCGGTCCCACGGCAGGAACCCGGCCACCGCCGCGCCCGCGTCGTACACGCCGTCCACCGCGACGAGCGCCGCCAGCCGGCTTTCGAACGCCGCCGCGCGCGGGGCCAGCATGCCGCCGAGGCTGATGCCGAGCAGCGCGACGCGGTCCGGGTCGACGCCCTCGAGGCCGAGCACGAAGTCCACCACCGGCGTGACGACGTGCTCCCAGTCCGGCCGGAACACCAGGTCGTCGTGCCGGATCGCGCTCGGCTGCCCCGGACCGTCGAACGTCAGCACGTGGTAGCCGCGCTCGGCGCCGCCCGCCGCGCCCAGGTAGTGACACTCCTCGGCGCTCCCGTCGAAGCCGCTGTGGATCAGCAGCACCGGCTTCGGGCCGGCGCCCGGCGCGCGGTAGAAGTAGCCGCGCAAAACCGTGCCCTCGTACGGGATTTCGACCGGTTCGGCGACAGCGGCCCGCCGGAAGCACTCGACGCTGCGGTCGTAGGCCGCCGCGATGCGCGGGTCCGCCGGGTCGCCGTGCAGGAAGAACTCCGCCGAGAAGTAGTACGTCGACGCGCGCAGCAGCAGGTCGCGCGCGGTCACCGGGCTCGCGTCGGCCGCTTCGGCGTACAGGCGATCGGCCAGGCCGCGGTAGGCGTCGTGCCAGCTGTCGTAGTCGCCCGGCTTCACCGTCGCCGCCGCCGCGAGGACCTCGCCGAAGTCCGAGCCGCCGTAGGCCGCGTGGCCGAACAGGCGCAAGGTCTCGAACCAGAACTGGACGTCTTCTTCGAACATGAGCTGCTTCATCGGATCTCTTCCTCCACGAAGGTTTCGAACGACCGGGCGGCCCGCCCGGTGACCTGCTCGACGACGGGCGTGACGCGGTCTTCGGTGCCGCGCCGGATGTCTTCGTCGAGCGCGGCGAGCACGCGCGCGAACTCGGCGGGGATGCCGGACGCGGTCAGGCGGGCCGCGTATTCGGCCGTGCCGACCGGGCGGTGGCGCACCGCGCGGCCGGTCCGCGCGGCGATGATCGATGCGGCTTCGGAATAGCTCAAAGCACCAGGACCGGTCAGCACGTGTTCGGTGTTGTGCGGTTCGGCGTCGGTCAGCGCGCGGACGGCGACCGCCGCGATGTCGCCGGCGTCGACGAACGCGACCCGGCCGTCACCGGTGGCGGTGACGATCTCGCCGTCCCGCACGCCCTGCGCGACCAGGTGCTCACCGGTGAAGTTCTGCATGAACCACGACGGGCGCAGCACGGCCCACTCCGGCACCGTCCGCACCAGCCGCGGCAGCTCGCCGAGGCCGGGCGTGTCGTCGGTGACCGCGGACGAGCTCAGCAGCACGATCCGGCGGACCCCGGCGTCGAGCGCGTCCGCCACGAACGGCGCCACCAGGCCCGCGGGAGCGGCTTCGCCGATCGGCGCGACGAGGTAGACGGCAGAGGCGCCGCGCAGGGCCTCGGCGTGGGTGGCGCGGTCGGCCCAGTCGAACCGGACCTGACCGGGCTCGCCGGGCTTGCGGGTCGCCGCGCGCGCCTCGGCGCCGGTCGCGCGCAGGCCCGCGACGACTCGCCGGCCGGTGGTGCCGGTGCCGCCGACGACCAGGACGTCAGCCACGGTCGCCGCCGGCGAAGGCCTCGGTCAGCGCGTCGGTACCGCCGAGCAGCTCCGCCGCCGCCTGCGGGCTCCAGTAGTCGCGGTACCGGCGGATCTCGCCGTTCTCGACGGTGATCACGGCGATGTAGGACAGCTCGTACGGCCGCTGCGTCGCGACGACGACGCCGGCGACGGTGAACTCGGCGACGACCACGGCCGGGTCGGTGGTCTCGTGCACGGTCTTCGCCGTGACCTCCCGGATGTCCAGGAGGTTCGGGTAGTCGCGCAGGTACTCGCGGATGGCCTCGCGGCCCTCGACGCGCGCCGGGTAGCCCGGAGCGGCGAACGGGAATTCGAGGACGCCGTCCTCGGCCCAGAGCCTGGCGAACCCGGCCATGTCGTGCTTCAGCAGCAGCTCGAGCGCGTGGTCTACGAAGTCGCGCATCGCAGCCTCCTTACGTGCGGACGATACGGTACCGTCCCGACGCAAGAGTAGACGGGACGGTACCGTCCCGTCCACCCGCTACACTGCCGCCATGGCACGCACCCCGACCGGCGCCGCGGTCCTCCAGCCCGAGGTCACGCAGGCCATCAGCGAAGCCGTCATGTGGGAACTCGCCGAGCAGGGCTACGGGCGGCTGTCGATGGAGGCCGTCGCGAAACGCGCCGGTGTCAGCAAGAGCGCGCTGTACCGGCGGTGGGCGTCGAAGGAGCACATGATCGCCTCCGTGGTGACGGAGTTCAGCGTGACCCGCGCGGCGGAGGTCGACACCGGCTCGCTGCGCGGAGACCTGCGCGAGACGATGCAGGCGCTGATCGACTGGCTCACGCACCCGCTGTTCTCGCGGATCCTGCCGGACCTGGTCGCGGAGGACGCCCGCACCCCGGAGCACGGCCGCGGCTTGCGCGAGGCCATCGGCGGTCCGCGCCGCGAGGTCGGCGAAGCGATGCTGCGCCGCGCGATCACCCGCGGCGAGCTGCCCGCGAACTTGGACATGGAGATGGCGCTGGACGCCCTCGCGGCACCGATCTACTGGCGGCTGGTGGTCCGGCTGGCCGAGGCGGAGCCGGACTACGTGGACCGCCTGGTGGCGTACGCCCTGCGCGCGCTGGGGGCCCGGGAGGTGTGAGTCAGAGCAGGTCGGCCAGATCCATCGCGAAGTCGAACGGATCCGAGACCGCCAGCTTGCGCTTGTGCGCGCCGGAAGACGTATACACCCGGGTCGTCGGGTCGAGCCGGTAGCAGAAGACCGTGAGCCCGCGGACGTCGTCGGTCTCGTTCTCCACGCGCCAGAAGTGCGGGATCCCGGCGGCGGCGTACTCCGCGGGCTTGTCCGTCTGGTCCGCGGTGATCGAGCCGGGTGACATCACTTCGATCACCAGCGAGCAGTGCTCCGGCCGCAATACCTCGTCGGTGTCGAGCGACGCGTCGTAGACCACCAGGTCGGGACGGCGGTTGAGCAGCGGCACGTCCCGCAGGCGGAGATCGACGTCGAACTCCACCGCCAGTTCGGCTCCGCACGCCTCCTCGAGCGCGTAGGACATCCGCCGGATGATCTTCTGGTGCGGGCGGCGCGGGGCCGGGTTCACGACAATCGCTCCGTCGACGATCTCGATGACACGGCAGACTTCCTCGGGCAGCGCTTCGTACCCTTCGACCGAAAGGCCTTCGGGGGGGAGCACCATCCAGTCGGGCAGCGCCGTCATCGCAACCCCCTGTCCGCGGTTTACAGAAGGTTACGATACCTGTTCCAGGCTCAGGCCCGCCCGGGCTCGCCGCTCACCCGCTCGATGTTCGCGCCCAGCCGGTTCAGGTTCTCCACGAAGTGCGGGTAGCCGCGGTCGATGTGGAAGACGTCCCAGACCTCCGTGACGCCGTCCGCGCACAGGCCGGCCAGCACCAGGCCGGCGCCCGCGCGAATGTCGGAGGCCCAGACCGGGGCGCTCGACAGCTGCGGGACGCCGCGGACCACCGCGTGGTGGCCGTCCGTGCGGGCGTCGCCGGACAGGCGGACCATCTCCTCGATGAACCGGAAGCGCGCCTCGTAGACGTTCTCCGTGATCATCGACGTGCCCTCGGACACCGCCGACAGCGCCACCGCGAAGGGCTGCAGGTCGGTCGCGAAGCCGGGGTACGGCAGCGTCACCCAATCGACCGCCTTCGGGCGCTCCGGCTGGATCACCCGGAAGCCCTTGTCGTCGAACGTCTCGACCTCGGCGCCGGCGAGTTCCAGCTTGTTCAGCACCAGGTCGAGGTGGTGCGGGTTGACGCCGCGGACGGTGATGTCGCCGCGGGTCATCGAGGCGGCGAACGCCCAGGTCGCGCCGACGATCCGGTCGCCGATCACGCGGTGCTCGGTCGGGTGCAGCTTCTCGACGCCGTGGACCGTGAGCGTCGACGTGCCCGCGCCTTCGATCTTCGCGCCCATCTCGACCAGCATCGTGCAGATGTCGGCGATTTCGGGCTCGCGCGCGCAGTTGTCGATGACCGTGGTGCCCTCGGCCAGCACGGCCGCCATCAGGATGTTCTCGGTCGCGCCGACGCTCGGGAAGTCGAGCCAGATCTGCGCGCCGACCAGCGTCTCGGCCTTCGCGACGACGCAGCCGTGCTCGATCGTGCTCGTCGCGCCCAGCTTGCGCAGGCCGTTCTGGTGCATGTCCAGCGGGCGCGAGCCGATCGCGTCACCGCCCGGCAGGGCCACGACGGCCTGCTTCAGCCGGCCGACCAGCGGCCCCAGCACGCAGACGGACGCGCGCAGCTTGCCCATCGCCGCCGAGTCCGCGCGGTGCGACAGCTCGGCCGGCGTCGTGATCGTGGCGGTGTCGCCCTCGATGACGACCTCGCAGCCGACGCTCCGCAGCACGTCGCCCATCAGCGGGACGTCCAGGATCTGCGGGCAGTTCGTGATGGTCGTGGTGCCTTCCGCGAGGAGGGCCGCGGCCATCAGCTTCAGCACGCTGTTCTTGGCGCCGACCACGTCGACCTCGCCGACCAGCCGGGCTCCGCCATGCACGTCGAAGTGCTCGCTCATGGCCGCCAATCATGCCCTCTCGCCCGGATTCGGCCCGGGCGGGGGCCGCTATGGTGGGTTCATGGTCGTTCGCATCAACCGCGTCTACACGAAGGTCGGCGACAACGGCACGACCGCGCTCGGCGACGGGTCCCGCGTGCCCAAGACGTCCGCCCGGCTGGGCGCGTACGCGGACACCGACGAGACGAACTCGGTGCTGGGCCTGGCGATCGCGATGGGTGGTTTGCCGGACGAAGTGGCGGACGTGCTGCGTACGGTGCAGAACGATCTCTTCGACGTCGGCGCCGACCTGTGCCTGCCGATCTCCGACGACCCGCCGTACCCGCCGTACCCGCCGCTGCGGATCACGGAGAAGTACGTCGAGCGGCTCGAAGGCTGGTGTGACGAGTTCAACGAGCGCCTGCCGAAGCTGACGTCGTTCATCCTGCCGGGCGGGACGCCGGGAGCGGCGTTCCTGCACCAGGCCCGCACGGTGTCCCGGCGCGCGGAGCGTTCGGCGTGGGCGCTGTACGAGGCCGAGCCGGAGACGACGAACCCGATCGCGCTCAAATACCTGAACCGGCTCTCGGACCTGCTGTTCATCCTCTCCCGGCTGGCGAACCCGGACGGTGACGTGCTGTGGCAGCCGGGCGGGCAGCCTTAGCTCAGGGTCGGCCGCCACCGGTACAGCGTCGTGGAGTCGCTGGGCCAGGGAGTTTCCGCGGCGCCTCGAAGTCGTCGACGGCGAGGTCGACGGGACACCACCCCGCCTCCCTGGGTCCGGACGGGCGGCCACGCGCACGAGACCGAGGAACCTGGGCTCGATCGCACCGCAGCTGAACCGGATCGTCCTCCCAGAAGCACACGCCGCAGATCCCGTAGGAGCCCGGTGGCTCCCCGAACGCCAGGTGCCCGCAGCAGGGGCACGGATAGCCCGCTTCGGCAGCCACGAGCGTCAGCCGTGCTCGCGCGCCGCCCGAAAGCGCTCGAGCTCCGGCAGCTCGTCGAACTCGCCCGTCAGATCCCCCAACCCTCCCGCAGCGTCGCCAGCGCCTGGTGGAAGCCCGGGAAGGTCTTCTTCACGCAGTCCGGGTCGTCCAGGGTGATGCCGTCCGTGTGCAGGCCCGTGATGCTGAACGCCATCGCGATCCGGTGGTCGCGGCGGCACTTGATCTGCGCGCCGACCGGCGTGCCCGGCTGGATCTCGATCCAGTCGCGGCCCGTCTCCACCTCGATGCCCAGCGCGCGCAGGTTCTCCTCACACGCGTCCAGGCGGTCGCACTCCTTGATGCGCGTGTTGTAGACGTCCTCGATGCGCACCGGCCCGGACGCGAACGGGGCGATCGCCGCCAGGGTCGGGACGGTGTCCGAGATGTCGCGCATGTTCACCGTGACGCCGCGCAGGCCGTCCGACGGGCCGGCCACCGTGACCGAATCGGGAGTCAGCTCGACGTGCGCGCCCATCTGCTCCAGGACGTCCACGAAACGCAGGTCGCCCTGCAGCGCGGACGAGCCGAGGCCCGGGATGGTCACCGTGCGGCCGGTGACCGCCGCCGCGGCCAGGAAGTAGCTCGACGTCGACGCGTCGGGCTCCACCGGGTAGTCGCAGGCCTGGTACGGCGTCGGCGGGACGACGAACGTCTGGCCTTCGCGTCGGACGTCCACGCCGAACTGCCGCATCATCGAAAGCGTGATCTCGACGTAGGGCACCGACACCAGGTCGGTCACCGTGATCCGCAGGCCCTCCGCGGTCAGCGGCCCGAGCAGCAGCAACGCCGTCAGGAACTGCGAGGACAGCCCCGCGTCGAGGGTCAGCGAACCGCCCTTGACGCCGTTCGCGCGGACCGTCAGCGGGTGGTGGCCCGGCTCGCCCTCGAAGGTGAGGTCGACGCCGAGCTCCTGCAGCGCGTCGGTCAGCGGCCCGAGCGGGCGGCGGCGCATCTGGTCGGACGCGTCGAAGTGGAACGTCCCGGCGCCGGCCGCGGCCAGGGCGGGCAGGAATCGGGCCGTCGTGGCGCCGTCGCGGCAGAAGACGTCGGCGGAAGCGACGCCCGGGCCCGCGGGCCGGCCCTCGATGGTCCACGCGCCGGGCTGCCGGTCCACGCGGTAACCGAGCTTGACGAGCCCCTCGGCGAAGCCCTCGGTGTCGTCCGAGTGCAGCGGACGGCCGAGGGTCGTGGTGCCGTGCGCGGCGGCGGCCAGGAACAGGCCGCGGGCGGTGACGGATTTGGAGCCGGGGATCTCGACGAGGGTCACGAACCCCAGTTTAGTGGGGCTGGATCTCGGCCATCGGGCCCCAGTCGGAGGCGTCCTGGACGTTGATGATCCGCGGGTTGTCGCTGATGTAGGCACCCAGGTTCGCGACCGCCCACTTGAAGTGGTCGGAGCCGACGTGCGCGACGGCGGCGTCCTGGCCTTCGAAGCCCTCGACCAGCACGTACGTGTTCGGGTCCTCGAGGCTCCGCGACCATTCGAAGAACCGGTTGCCGTCCTCGGCGCGGGTGTTCGCGGTGTAGTCGGCGACGATTTCCGGCCAGGCTTCGGCGTGCTCCGGCTTGACCGGGAATTTGACCACGATGAGGATCATGCGCTCAACCGTAGGCCAAAAAGGCGGCCGCGGCTGTCCCAGTTTGAGACAGTCAGGAAGCCCGGGGAAGACGTCGCCCGGGCGGGGCGGATTCGAGCCAGGAGAGGAACCCGGTGAGCGCTCCCGGGCCCATGGCGATCTCGATCGCTTCCTGGGTCTCCGACTCGCAGCGCAGCACCGTCGAGCCCTCGGGAACGGCGTAGGCCTCGCTCCCGGACGGGTCGCGCCGGTCGGCGATCTGCATGCTTTCGCGCTGGAAGACGCGGTCCGGACCGGTCCGCAGGCTCCACACGCGGTACCAGACGAACTCGTCGCCCTCGTAGCGGCCGAGCCCCAGGTGCCAGCTGGACCGCGCGGCGTCCGGACGCCACCGCAGCGCGACGCTCACGCCCCCGCCGCGGCGCATCCGGATCCACCGCTGGCCGTACCAGGCGGCCAGCACGGCGAGCACGATCAGGAGCCCGACTACCACCACGGTGATCTTCACGGCCCGGCTCCTGCCCGTCTCGCGCTCAGGCCGACTGACCTGCCGCGCGGAGCTGGGCCGTGGCCCTCGTCCGCTCGGTCTCGTCGTCGGCGTTCAAGGCCGCCTTCGCCGCGTCGACGTCGATCTCGTCGGACAGTTCGGCGCTCTCGGCGAGGATGCTCACCCCGGTGGCGGTGACCGACAGGAACCCGCCGTGCACGGCCGCGCAGACCGTCTCACCGTCGGTCGTCGTCACCTTGACGACGCCACCTTCGACGAGCTGCCCGAGCACGGGTTCGTGGCCGGCCATGATGCCGATCTCGCCCTCGGTGGTCTGGGCCACCACGAAAGTGGCGGTACCCGACCAGAGACGGCGCTCGACGGCCACCAGCTCCACGGACATCTCAGCCACGTAGCACTCCTTCGCTCGGGGTGTTACCACCGAGTGTAATAGGTCGGTCCTGAGTTACGAGAACGGCGGGGGCCCGTGTCCACAGTGGACACAGCCCCCGCCGCGCTCGGGAGATCACTTCTTGGTGATTTCCTTGTACTTCTTCTCGAGGTCTTCGAGGCCACCGATACCCAGGAACGCCTGCTCCGGGTAGTGGTCGAAGTCACCCTTGGTGATGCGGTCGAACGACTCGATCGTCTCCGACAGCGGCACCGTCGAGCCCGGGATCTGCGTGAACGCCTCGGCGACCAGCATGTTCTGCGACAGGAACCGCTCGATGCGGCGCGCGCGCTGAACGGTCAGCTTGTCCTCTTCCGAGAGCTCGTCCATACCGAGGATCGCGATGATGTCCTGCAGTTCCTTGTACTTCTGCAGGATCCGGATGACCTCGGAAGCCACGCGGTAGTGGTCCTCACCGACGATGGCCGGGTCGAGGATCGTCGACGTCGACGCCAGCGGGTCCACCGCCGGGAAGATGCCCTTCTGGAAGACACCACGCGAGAGCTCGGTGGTGGCGTCCAGGTGGGCGAACGTCGCGGCCGGGGCCGGGTCGGTGTAGTCGTCCGCGGGGACGTAGATCGCCTGCATCGAGGTGATCGACCGGCCTCGCGTCGAGGTGATCCGCTCCTGCAGCTGGCCCATCTCGTCGGCCAGCGTCGGCTGGTAACCCACGGCCGAAGGCATGCGGCCCAGCAGGGTCGACACCTCGGAACCGGCCTGGGTGAACCGGAAGATGTTGTCGATGAACAGCAGCACGTCCTGGTTCTGCACATCGCGGAAGTACTCCGCCATGGTCAGCGCGGACAGGGCGACGCGCATGCGCGTGCCCGGCGGCTCGTCCATCTGGCCGAACACGAGGGCGGTGTCGTTGATGACGCCGTCCTCGGACATCTCCAGGAAGAGGTCGTTGCCCTCGCGGGTGCGCTCGCCGACACCGGCGAACACCGACGTACCACCGAAGTTCCGGGCGACGCGGGTGATCATCTCCTTGATGAGCACCGTCTTGCCGACGCCGGCACCGCCGAACAGGCCGATCTTGCCGCCCTCGACGTACGGGGTCAGCAGGTCGACGACCTTGAGGCCGGTCTCCAGCATCGTCGTCTTGCCCTCGAGCTGGTCGAAGGAAGGCGGGTTGCGGTGGATGCCCCAGCGCTCGAGGTCGTCACCGTAGCCGGGCTCGTCGAGGCACTCGCCGAGGGCGTTGTAGACGTGGCCCTTGACCTTGTCGCCGACCGGGACCGTGATCGGGCCGCCGGTGTCGGTGACCTCGGCGCCGCGCACCAGGCCGTCCTGCGGCTGCAGGGAGATGGTGCGGACGAGGTTGTCACCCAGGTGGCTGGCCACCTCGAGGGTCACGGTCTTGCGGAGCTGCTCGAACTCGATCTCGACCTTGAGGGCGTTGAACTGGTCGGGCACGGAACCGCGCGGGAACTCGACGTCGACGACCGGCCCGGTCACCGAGACGATGCGCCCCTTGGCGCGCGGGGCTTCAGTACTGGTCATCAATCATCACTTCCTGCTGCGGTGAGCGCGTTCGCGCCACCGACGATTTCGGAGATCTCCTGGGTGATCTGCGCCTGGCGGGCCTGGTTCATCTCCCGCGTCAGGTTGCCCACCAGCTCGTTCGCGTTGTCCGACGCCGCCTTCATCGCGGTCCGGCGGGCGGCCAGTTCGGACGCCGCGGACTCGAGGAAAGCCGCGTAGAGACGCGTGTTGATGTACTTCGGCAGGAGCGCGTCCAGCAACTTGTCGGCACTGGGCTCGAACTCGTAGCTGGGGAGCAGCCCGGCGGGCTTCTCCTCTTCCCCTTCGGAGTACTCGACCTCGAGCGGCGCGACGCGCTTGGCGATCGGCCGCTGGGTCAGCATCGACACGAACTCGGTGTAGACGATGTGGATCTCGTCGACACCCGTGATGCCGTCGGCGTTGCCGTGCGCGTCGTCCGCGCCCAGCATGAACGACTCCACCAGGGCGTCCCCGACCTCGACCGCGTTGGTGTAGCCCGGCTGGTCGGAGAAGCCCGTCCAGCCGTTCACGACGTCGCGGTTGCGGAACCGGTAGTAGTTCAGCCCCTTGTTGCCGGTGACGTAGACCTCGGGCTCCTTGCCCTCCTTGCGGAGGAGGGCGAGCAGCTCTTCGGTCGCGCGCAGCACGTTGGAGTTGTACCCGCCGCACTGGCCCTTGTCGCTGGTCACGACCAGGACAGCGGCCCGCTTCGGGTTCGGGCGCTCGACCAGCATGGGGTGGTCGAGCGTGGTGGCCGCGCCGGCCAGCGCCGAGAGCACGTTGGTGATCTCGTCCGCGTACGGCCGGGAGGCGGCGACCCGCGCCCGCGCCTTCGTGATGCGCGCGGTGGCGATGAGCTCCATCGCCTTCGTGATCTTGCCGATGGACTTGGTCGCCTTGATGCGCGACCGGAGTTCCCGGAGTTGTGCGGCCATGAGCTACCAGCTCACTTCTTCGGGGCGGGCTTGTTGACCTTGACGGTCTCCTGCCCGACCTTGTCGGCTTCCATGGCGTCCGCGTTCTCCTCGAGCGGCTTGCCCTCGGAGGTCGTGAACTCCTTCTTGAACTCGTTCACGGCGGCAACCAGCTTGTCCGCGGTGTCGTCCTCGAACTTGCCGGTGTCGCGGATCGCGCCCAGGACCTCGGCGTGCTTGCGGCGGGCCGAGTCCAGGAACTCGTGGTTGAAGCGGCGCACGTCCTCGGTCGGGACCGAGTCGTAGTGGCCGTTCGTGCCCAGGTACACCGTGGCGACCTGCTCCTCGACCGGGACCGGCGAGTACTGCGGCTGCTTGAGCACCTCGTACAGGCGGGCACCGCGCTCGAGCTGCGCCTTCGACGCGTCGTCGAGGTCCGAAGCGAAGGCGGCGAACGCCTCCAGCTCGCGGTACTGCGACAGGTCGATCCGGAGCGAGCCCGCGACGTTCTTCATCGCCTTGACCTGCGCGGCACCACCCACGCGGGACACCGAGATGCCCACGTCGATGGCCGGGCGCTGACCGGCGTTGAAGAGGTCCGACTGGAAGAAGCACTGACCGTCGGTGATCGAGATGACGTTGGTCGGGATGTAGGCCGACACGTCGTTCGCCTTGGTCTCGATGATCGGGAGACCGGTCAGCGAGCCGGCACCCAGCTCGTCCGACAGCTTCGCGCACCGCTCGAGGAGACGGGAGTGCAAGTAGAAGACGTCGCCCGGGAAGGCTTCACGGCCCGGCGGGCGGCGCAGCAGCAGCGAGATCGCGCGGTACGCGTCGGCCTGCTTGGTCAGGTCGTCGAACACGATGAGGACGTGCTTGCCCTCGAACATCCAGTGCTGGCCGATGGCCGAACCGGTGTACGGCGCGATCCACTTGAAGCCGGCGGAGTCCGAAGCCGGCGCGGCGACGATGGTGGTGTACTCCATCGCGCCCGCGTCCTCGAGGGACTTCTTGACCGCGGCGATCGTCGAGCCCTTCTGGCCGACGGCGACGTAGATGCAGCGGACCTGCTTCTTCTCGTCGCCGGAGTCCCAGTTGGCCTTCTGGTTGATGATCGTGTCCACGGCGACGGCGGTCTTGCCCGTCTTGCGGTCACCGATGATCAGCTGGCGCTGGCCGCGGCCGATCGGGGTCATCGCGTCGATGGCGGTGATGCCGGTCTGCAGCGGCTCCGACACCGGCTGGCGCTCGACCACCGAAGCGGCCTTGACCTCCAGCGGACGGCGGTCGGTGGTCTCGATCTCGCCGAGGCCGTCGATGGGAGCGCCCAGCGGGTTGACGACGCGGCCGAGGTAGCCGTCACCGACCGGCACCGACAGGACCTGCCCGGTGCGCTTGACCTGCTGGCCCTCTTCGATGCTTTCGAAGTCGCCGAGGATCGCGGCACCGATGGAGCGCGCGTCCAGGTTCAGTGCGACGCCCAGGACGCCGCCGGGGAACTCGAGCAGCTCGTTGGCCATGGCCGAGGGCAGGCCCTCGATGTGGGCGATGCCGTCACCGGCGTCGATCACGGTGCCAACTTCTTCCCGGCTCACGTCCGGGGCGTAACTCGAGACGTAGTTCTCGATCGCGCTACGGATCTCATCCGAGGAGATCGTCAGCTCGGCCATGTCTTTCCCGCTCTCGCTTCGTTCTTGCCAGTATGCAAAGTCTTGTGTGACCTGGGGCTATGCCCGGGCCAGCCGCCTGCGCAGGGCCGCCAGCTGTCCCGCCGCGCTCCCGTCGATGACCTCGTCGCCGACGCGGACGACGAGCCCGCCGCCGAGCCGGGGGTCGACCTCGACGTGCAGCGCGATCGGCCGCCCGTAGATGTCGTCGAGCTTCGCGCCGAGCTGGGCGACCTGCTCGTCGGTCAGGGCGTTCGCGCTGGTCACGTACGCGACCGAGCGCTGACGGCGTTCCGCGGCCAGCTTGACCAGCTTGTCGAGCCCGACGCCGACGCCACGGCCCTTGGCCCGGCGCACGACCTGCTCGACGAGGGTCTCGGTGACCACGTCCACCTTGTCGGCGAACAGCCCGCGCACCAAGGTGCGCTTCGCGTCCGCGGGCCCGGTGAGGTCCGACAGCGCGGCCTCGAGCTCCGGGTGGTTGGCCACGACGCGCGCGACCTGGAAGAGCTGGGACTCGACGGTGTCGACGTTCCCGGTCTTCTCGGCCGCGGTCAGCAGCGCCGAACGACCGAGCGACTCGAGCCCGTCGGTCAGCTCACGAGGGCTGGACCAGCGGCTGCCCGCCACGGCGTCGAGCACCTTCAGGGCCGGCTCGGACAGCTTGCCGTCGAACAGCCCGCGCACCAGCGCGGTGCGCGCCTCCGACGACGCCGAGGCGTCACTCACCGCTCGGCGCAGGCCGATCTCACGGTCCAGCAGGTCGACGACCGAGAGCAGCTCGTCGCCGACCGTGGCCGCGTCGGCTCCCGCGTCGGCCAGAACCTCGCCGAGGCGTTCCTCGGCGAGGCCGAGCGCTTCACGGCTCGCAGCATGCAGCGTCATTCCGGTCTACTTCCCCGCTCCACCAGCGGCACCGGCGGTCTCCAGTTCCGCGAGGAACCGGTCGACGGTGCCACGACGGCGCGCCTCGTCTTCGAGCGACTCGCCGACGATGCGGCTGGCCAGCTCCACGGCGTTGCGGCCCATGTCGGCCCGCAGCTCGGCGATGATCTGCGCCTTCTGGGCCTGCAGCTGGGCCTGGCCCTGGGCGACGATGCGCTGGGACTCGGCTTCCGCGTCGGCCCGCAGCTCCGCCTTGATCTGCTCGGCTTCGAGCCGGGCGTCGTCACGGATCTTCGCGGCCTCGGTGCGGGCCTCGGCCAGCTGCGCCTTGTACTTGGCCAGCGCCTCTTCGGCCTCGGCCTGGGCCTTCTCGGCCTTCTCGATGCCACCCTCGATCTTCTGCGCACGCTCTTCGTACGCGGCCTCGAAGCGAGGGACGACGTACTTCTTGAGGATGAACAGCAGGATGAGGAAGGCGACGATGCCGAGGATCAGCTCCGAGATGTCGGGGATGATCGGGTTGTGCGTTTCGCCCTCTGCGGCGAGGACCAAGGCACTGTTCAGCACGGCGTCTCCTTAAAGCGATGAGCCGAAACTCAGGCGGCGGAGGCGATGAAGTAGATGACGATGCCGATCAGGGCGAGCACCTCGGTCAGCACGAAGGTCGAGAAGCCGATGCCCTGCAGCTTGCCCTGCGCCTCCGGCTGACGCGCGGTGCCGTTGATGACGGCGGCGAAGATCAGACCCACACCGATGCCCGGGCCGATCGCGCCCAGGCCGTAACCGATGGCGGCGAGACCGGGGTTGATGTTGACGGCCTGCTCCGCGGCCTGGGCCAGAACGATGTTGCTCACGTGCATTTCCCTTCACTTCGGTCCACGCGCTCGCGTGGATCGGGGGCTTGTGTTCTCAGTGCTCCGACGCCAGCGCGGCGCCGATGTACCCAGCCGACAGCAGGGCGAAGATGTAGGCCTGCAGCACCTGGATGAAGGCCTCGAGGAACGTCATCCCGATGGCGAAGATCCACGCCACCAGCGAGACCGGCTTCAGCGCCCAGCTCGACGTCTCGGTCAGCAGGAAGGTGCCGCCGAGGGTGAACACCGCCAGGATCAGGTGACCCGCGAACATGGCGGCGAAAACACGGATGGCGAGCGTGAGCGGGTTGAGGAAGAACTTCTCCGCGAACTCGATCAGCGAGAAGAGCGGCAGCACCGCCTTCGGCACACCCGGCGGGGCCAGTTCCTTCTTGAAGTAGCCCGCGAAACCGTGCCGCTTGAACCCGACGAAGTGGTAGACCGGGTAGACGACGAGGACCGACAGGGCGACCGGGAAGCCGAATCGCGCCATGGTCGGGAACTGCAGGACGGGGATGATCCCGTAGAGGTTGTTCACCAGCACGAAGGTGAACAGTGCGAAAACGAGGGGGACGAACGACTTGAAGTCCTTCGAACCGATCTGCTCGCGCGCGATGTTGTTGCGGCTGAAGTCGTAGATCGACTCGGCGACGAACTGCCCCTTGCTCGGAACGACCTTGAGCTTGCGGGTCGCCAGCAGGAAGTACGTCGCGATGATGACCACCGAAAGCACGACGAGCAGCATCGGCTTGGTGACCGAGCCGAACAACGGCGGCAACTCGAAGCTTTCGGCGCCGGGCGGCGCGAATACCGCACCCTCGGCCAAAACCAGCGCGCCCACTGGGCTCCTTCCGGTTCTCCCGGCCGGCGTTCACTCCGCCGGGGGAATCGTCACGATCTGGACTTAACGTACCCGATACGTATCGGGACGTCGGAGGCGGCTACCCCACTGTCCGCAGAACACGCCTTCACGTTCTGCACACGGGGTTTCTCGCGTGAACACTGCCCTGCGGTCTACTTCGGACCAGTGGCGGACGAGGCGGAACTACACGGTCGCCACACTGCTGATCGCGGTTCGTCTTAGGGAGTGCGCGGACGAGGCCGCCACCCTTGACGCGGACCATACCAGCAGGTCAATCAGTGCCGTACACGCGTACTCCATACCCACCGATCAGCCCAGGACTTAGGTCCCGGGTCCGCTAGGGACCGAGGTCCGGACCGGACCGGGACCCGCTCCGGAACGGCCCAGTTGAGGGGTCCCGGGTCGCTCTCGGACGAGCGAGTGACGTGTCCCCGGTCACACTCGTGCGGCCGCAGCGGGGTTCACCCAGCGTAACGGAACAGTCCGGCAAAACGGACGGCGTCAGGAAGGGATGATCGTCGGGATCTTGGTCTTGCGGAACGCGGCGAACTCGGCCGCGGCGGCCAGCAGGATGGCGACGATCATGGTGATGCCGAGCGAAAGCGGGTGCAGCGCGGTGACGCCCTTCAGCGCGGTGAGGGCGCCGAACAGCAGCACGATCTTCACCACGTACCCACCGAGCGCGATGACCATGACGAACATCGGGTCCTGGCCGGCGCTGAAGCGCATCAGTCCGAGGGTCGACAGCGACGCGATCAAGGCGAGCACCCCGCCGACGAGCGACCCGAGGAAGCCGTGCAGCCCGAAGAGGACGCTGAAGAGCGCGATGCAGACCACCACGGCGGGCGGGGTCACCAGCAGCGAAGCCTTGGTCATCGCCCGGGCCGCCTGCAGCACCACCTTGGCGTGCGGGTTCTCCTGGTCCTGCGTTTCGGTCTCGCTCACAGCTGACTCCCTGCTCGGTTCGTGTCCGAGTGTAGAGAACCCCGCCGGTCAGGTGCCCGGCTGGTTGCGCGAGCGCAGTCTCGGGACGATCGAGACCACCACCGCGAACACCAGCCCGACCCCGATGATCCACAGCGCCGCGGCGTCGTCGAACAGCGTCACCGACACCGCGCCGAAGGCGAGGATCCCCGCCCACAAGTAGATGAGCAGCACCGCGCGGCGCTGGGAATGGCCGATCTCCAGCAGGCGGTGGTGCAGGTGCATCTTGTCCGCCGCGAACGGGCTCTCGCCCCGGCGGGTGCGGCGGATGACCGCCATGATCAGGTCCAGCAGCGGGACGAACAACACCGCCGCCACGACCACCAGCGGGGACAGCAGCGCGATCGCGTCCTTACCGCTGAACTGCGGGTACGGGACGCGACCGGACGCCGACGTCGTCGCGCCCGCGAGCATCAGGCCGATCATCATCGAGCCCGAGTCGCCCATGAAGATCTTCGCGGGCTGGAAGTTGTACGGCAGGAACCCCAGGCACGCTCCCGCGAGCGTCGCCGCGATCAGCGCGGGCGGGTACGTGCCGACGTCGCCGCCCGAGCTGTCCAGCAGGCCCAGCGAGAACGCGCACGTCGCCGACGCCGCGATGAAGCCGAGGCCGCCGGCCAGGCCGTCGAGGCCGTCGACGAAGTTCATCGCGTTGACCATCACCACGACCATCACGACCGTGAGCAGCGCGCCCTGGTTCTTGTCGAGCACCAGCACCGAGCCGAACGAGCCGCCGGTGCCGCCCCACGGCACCCAGAACGACACCCACTGGACGCCGAAGATGACCAGGATACCGGCGCACATCACCTGGCCGGCCAGCTTCGTCCACGCGTCGAGCTCGAACCGGTCGTCGAGCGCGCCGATCAGCGAGATCACGCCCGCCGCGAGCAGCACGCCGACCGAGTCGAACGACGCGTCGAAGCCGTGCGACAGCGCGGGCAGCTGGTGGGCCAGGCCCATCGCGCCGGCGACGCCGAGGAAGATGCCGATCCCGCCCATCCGCGGGATCGGGGCGACGTGGACGTCGCGCGCCCGCGGGTTCGCGATCGCGCCGACGCGGATGGCGAGCCGGCGGACGAGGCCGGTGAGCAGGTAGGTCACCGCCGTCGCGGTCAGCGCGACGAGGATGTATTCCCGGATGGGGAGGAGACCGGATGTGGGCGGCACGGGTGCGTCACGCTCGCGGGGTCGGGGTCACCCGCGACACGCTATCGTGTCGCGGTTTCCGCCGTGATCCGGCTTCAGGCCAACGATTCCGCGGGTACACCGAGCACCTCCGCGACGGCCGTCTTGCTCACCGAACCCTCGCGCAGCACCACCGGTTCGGCGCCCGTGAGGTCCACAATGGTCGACGCGACGGGCTCGCCGCTCGACCCGCCGTCGAGGTACACCGCGACCGAGTCGCCGAGCTGCTCCTGCGCCTCCTGCGCGGTGCTCGCCGGCGGCCGCCCGGAGACGTTCGCGCTCGACACGGCCATCGGGCCGACGTCGCGCAGCAGCTCCAGCGCCACCGGGTGCAGCGGCATCCGCAGCATCACGGTGCCGCGGGCGTCGCCGAGGTTCCACTGCAGGCTCGGCGCGTGCGGGAGCACGATGGACAGATCGCCGGGCCAGAAGGCTTCGATGAGCGCGCGCGCCTGCGGCGGGACGCCGAGCACCAGGCCGTCCACAGTGGACCAGGACCCGACGAGCACGCCGACCGGCATGTCCGGGCCGCGGTTCTTCGCGCGCAGCAGCGCCTGGACGGCGCCGGCGTCGAACGCGTCGGCACCGATGCCGTAGACCGTGTCGGTCGGCAGGACCACCAGCCTGCTCGACCGCACCGCACCCGCCGCGGCGGCCAGCCCGTCGGCCCGGGTGTCGCGCTTGCTGCAGTCGTAGACCACGCTCATGGCACCCAAGCGTAGTCCGGCCGCCGCCGGGGACGTTCGCCGCGTCACACCCCGCGCCGCCGGGGGCGCCCCCGTCTTCAACGCTACCGGCGGGCACCGACAGTTCCCGGCGCCCGCGGCGCGCACGGCCGGACTTGTCCACATCGCCTGCCGCGGCGAAAGGGTGCGTTCACGCCGTCGGGGGCTTGGGCCCGGCGAAGTCGGACCGGCGTGGCCGGCCCGGCGGCCCGCGACGTCATGAACGAGTCGTTCACCTCACCAGACGCAGTGAAAGAGTCGTTCACACCGCCGGAGACCTGAGCCCGGCGACGTCCGATCGGCGTGGCCGATCCGGCGGCCCGCGACGTCATGAACGAGTCGTTCACCTCGCCGGACGCGGTGAAAGGGTCGTTCATGACGTCCGGACCCGGGGCACCGCCGAGTGCGTGGCAACCGGCCAGACTTTCGTCGTGGGGCAAGCGGGTAAACCTCGCCGCGAGGCAGAACTCCGGCAGCGGGGCTCAATACGGTCGATCACCGGGAACCGGCAAAACCCGTGGGTTCCCAGTGAAGGAGCCGCAGATGCGTTCCAGAACCCCGAAGGCGCTCGCCCTGCTTGCCGCGGCCGCCGTGCTGACCGGTCTCGGCGCGGGCACCGCCGCGGCCGAGCCGCTCACCCGTGGCTGGCCCGCCCCCATCGACGCCGCGCAGTGGGAGAACCAGGACCACATGACCTGGTCCGACTACAAGAAGGTCCCCGGCACGAACTGGGCCGACCCGGCCCTGAAGCCGACCCAGCGCACCTTCAAGGGCGCCGTCGTCCTCGCCGACTACCCGGACCAGGACTTCGTCGTCACCAAGCCGGCGAACTCGACCGTGTTCGGCAACCCCGCGCCGGCCGCCGCGAACATCCCGCGGGCGAACGTCGCGAAGTACTACCAGGACTTCCTCAACAAGCCCGAAGCCCTCAACAACGGCCACACGATCAACGAGTACTGGATGGAGGACTCCGGCGGCCGGTTCGGCGTGCAGCTGACCGCGTTCGGGCCGTACCGGATGCCCGGGAAGTCCTACGAGTACGGCATGGAGTTCCAGCCGAGCGCCTGCCCGCCCGGCGCGAACTGCGCGCGGGACATCCGCAAGGACGCCGGGGACGCCTGGCGCGCCGACGTCGGCGACACCGCGAACCAGTTCGACTTCGTCTTCTACCTCTCCGCCGGCCAGGACGAGAGCTCGACCTGGCAGGAGTTCGGCGAGATGAAGTTCGGCACCAAGGAGAACGTGCCCGACGCGTTCGGCCCGCCGAACCACGACCTGCCCAACTACGCGGCGACGCGGTACGTGCCGTGGACGTCGTGGGCGTCGGCCGCCAGCATCTGGCCCAACGCCCAGGACGGCAGCTCGGTGCAGGCCGAGAGCTCCGGCCAGTCGACCTACGCGCACGAGTTCAGCCACATCCTGGGCATCGGCGACAACTACAACAACCCGTTCGGCGTGCCGCCGTCCCGCAGCTACAGCGGACCGTGGGACATGCTGTCGCGCGGCACGTTCAACGGGCCCGGCGGCCCGCACACGCGCTGGCAGATCCCGGCGACGCAGGGCAGCTCGATGGGTGCCCAGCACCAGCTGCGCAACAAGCTGAAGCTCGGCATCGTCGACCCGGCGGACGTCCTGCAGCTGGACCGGAACGACCTCGCGAAGACCGGTCCGGTGTCCGCGCGCCTCACCGCGCGCGAGACCGAGGCGCAGCCGGGCGCGTTCACCGGGCTGAACATCAAGCTCACCGGCGGGGACAAGGCGCCGAAGTGCGACCGGGCGAAGGACCCGTTCTGCGACGGCGGCGGCTACGACAACTACACCGTCGAGGTCGTGGACCGGATGGGCGCGGACTCCTTCGCGCCGGACTCCGGCGTCATGATCACCAAGACGAAGAACAAGGACAACGCGCCCTTCGACTGGGTGATCGACGCGAACCCGCAGGACATCGGCATCACCGACTACACGAAGCCGGACGGCACGCCGGTGAAGATCACCATCGGCGACTACCGGCAGCTCAATGACGCCCTGTTCAAGGCGGGCACCGAGGCGTCGAGCCCGTACGAGTACACCGACCAGGCGAACCGGCTGCGGTTCCTGATCACCGACCTGGCCCGTGACCGCCGCGGCATCCTGTCGTACACGGTGACGGTGGCTTCGCTGGACGGCTCGGGCAGCCAGGCGCGCGGTGCGGCGGTGACCCCGGCCCCGCCGGCGTTCGCCCGCGGCGGCCTCGCGACCTGCGACTTCGGCCTGCTCAACACGGGTGCGGCCCGCGGCGCGCAGGCACCGTACGACACCGACACCTACCGGCTGAGCGTGTCGACGGACGCCCGCGGCTGGGCGGTCCGCCTCCCGAACGAGCTGACGACGGCGAAGTTCGGCGGCCACGTGAAGGTGCCGGCGTACGCGAAGCGCGGCCAGGGCGGCGACCTCGCGGCCCGGGTGAAGCTGACGGCGACCTCGGTGAGTGACCCGTCGAAGACGGCGACGGCCAGCTGCACGGCCTTCGGCTTCTGACCCCGCCCGACCGCCGCGAATGGCTCATTCGGGACCACTGCGGTCCCGAATGAGCCATTCGCGGCATCCCCGGACTGGCTTCGGCCCGGAACTGTCGGTGCCTGCCGGTAGCGTGGAAAACGGGGGCGCCCCCGCGAGCGGCTCAGCTCACGTCCGGCGCGGCTTCCGCCCGTTCCACCATCGCGACCAGCTCGGCGGTGCGGCTCAGCACCAGCTCGTTGCCGGGGAACCGCGCTTCGGCGGCGGTCATCAGCGACTCGCGGATCACCCGCATGATCTCGGCCGCCTGCGCCGCGGAGAACATGTCGAGCGCGATGAACGCGTAGTCCCCCGCCACGAATTCCCGCAGCCGCGCGGCCAGCCCCGGATCCTCGACCCGGTCGGCGGCCACTTCGACCACCCACTGCACGTGCGCGCCGCTCGGCATCCACGCCAGGTCGAGCGGGACCTTCCCCGGCGGGTTCACGACGAAGTCCCCCGACACGGCTCAGCCCAGGCGGCGCGCGGTGACGAACCGGGCCCGGCCGGTCAGGTCCGCGTGGCCTTCGACGCCCGTCAGCACCCGCCGCGCGCGCACCAGCGCCGGCACCGCCGAGCCGTGCGTGTCGTCGTGCTCGATGGCCAGGCCGCCACCCGGCCGGAGCAGGCGGGCGCCCGCCGCGATCGCGTGGCGGATCACCGCCAGGCCGCTCTCCTCGGCGAACACCGCGCGCGGCGGGTCGTGCTCGGCCACCTCCGGGGGCACCGGGGTGCCCTCCGGGACGTACGGCGGGTTGCACAGCACCAGGTCGACCAGCCCGTCGAGCTCGGCGAACATCGTCGGGTCGCTGATGTCGCCGGAGTACAGCCGGATCGGGGTGTTGCCCGCGTCGGCGTGGACGTCCGCGTTGTGCCGGGCCCAGGCCAGCGCCTGCGGGTCGACGTCCACCGCGTAGACCACCGCGTCCGGCCGCGCGTGCGCGACCGCCAAGGCCAGCGCCGCGGACCCGGTGCACAGGTCGACCACCACCGGGAATTCGCGGCCCTGCAGGAACTTGACGCCCCATTCGAGCAGCAGCTCGGTCTCCGGCCGCGGCACGAACACGCCGGCGCCGACCGCGACGGTGATCTCGCCGAGCGCGGCCCAGCCGGTCAGGTACTGCAGCGGGATCCGCTTCGCGCGCTGCTGGACGAGCTGGCCGATGGCCTCGATGACCGGCGGGTCGACCAGCGGCACCATCGGCAGGCGCCCGCGTTCGACCCCGAGCACGTGCGCGGCGATCACCTCGGCGTCGAACCGCGGCGAGGCGACGCCCGCGCGCTCGAGGATCCGGGTGGCCTCGATGATGGCCAGGCGCAGCGGCTGCCGATTCACTCGTCGTCCTTCACCTCGTCAAGCCTGGCACACCAGGCGGAACTCCCCCGTGAGGACACGCGCCGGTCCTACGCCGTCCAGCGTATCGAGGCGCCCTCGGCCTTCGTCGGAGACGCCGGTGCGTTCCGCGAGCTCGCCGATCCGCGGCTCCCACCCCCTGAACGGCCGACCTCCACACCGGCGTGAATGCCTAACGTCGCGGTCATGACCGAACACTTCCCGGACCTCGAAGTCGTCCTGCCGAACGAGCAGCCGGACGTCGAGCCCGCCCGGATCGCCGAGCTCGCCCGCCGCGCCGAGGAGCTCGGGTACCGCGCCGCGTGGCTGCCCGACCACCTGATCCCGCCCGGCCCCTTCGGCGAGGTGTTCGGCGGGGTCCACGAGCCGCTCGTCACCCTCGCCCACCTCGCCGCCGTGACCAGCCGGATCCGGCTCGGGACGGCGGTGCTGATCCTGCCGCTGCGGGAGCCGTTCGCGCTGGCCAAGCAGGCCGCGACGCTGGCGAGGCTGTCCGGGCACCGGTTCGACCTCGGGGTCGGCGCCGGCTGGAACGAACCGGAGTTCACCGAGGTCGGCGTGGACTTCGGGAGCCGAGGGAAGCAGACCGACGCGTCGCTGGACCTGCTCGCCGAGCTGTTCCGCACCGGCCGCGGCCCCGGCGGCGGGTACTTCGAGCCGCGGCCGGCGCGGCCGGTGCCCCTCACCGTCGGCGGCAACTCCGCGGCCGCGCTGCGCCGGGCCGTGCGGGTCGGGGCGGGCTGGTTCAGCGCCGGGCTCTCCCCCGCCGAGGTCGGCGAGCGCGCCGCAAAGCTCACGGCCATGACAAACGGCCGCGCACCACGGGTCACCGCCAGAATGGATTGGGACGGGACCGATCTCGACTCCGCGACCGCGCGGTTCCGCGCGTATATCCTGGCGGGGGCGGACGCGGTGGCCGTCCACTTCGGCCCGGCGGAGACCTTCGAGCAGCGGATGACCACGTTCACCGAGGCCGTCGCCGGACCCTAGGATGCCCGAGACGCCGACCCACGGGAGCGCCAGTGCCGACCGAGCCGACCACGCGCCGCCGGGTCGCGTTCATCTTCCCGATCTACAACGAGGAAGCGAACATCGACCTGCTGCACAGCACGGTCGACGAGGTCACCGCGCCGCTGGCCGGGCGGTACGACTTCAGCTTCCTCTACGTCGACGACGGCAGCCGCGACGGCTCGCTGGAGCGGCTGGCCGAGCTGTCCGCCCGCGACGCCCGCGTCACCGTCGTCGAGCTCTCCCGCAACTTCGGGCACCAGATGGCCGTGACCGCCGGGCTCGACCTGGTCGACGCGGACGCCGTGGTGATCATGGACAGCGACCTGCAGGACCCACCGCGGGTGGCGCTCGAGCTGCTGGAGAAGTGGGAAGAGGGCTACCACGTCGTCTACGCGCAGCGCCGGTCGCGGCGGGACCCGCCGTTCAAGCGGTACACCGCGAGCGCGTTCTACTGGTTCCTCGGCAAGATGGCCGCGGTCGACATCCCGAAGAACACCGGGGACTTCCGGCTGATCGACCGCAAGGTGGTCGACGAGCTGCGCAAGTACCGCGAACGCGACCGGTTCCTGCGCGGCCTCGTCAGCTACGTCGGGTTCCGGCAGACCGCGGTGCTGTTCGACCGCGACAAGCGCCACGCCGGCGTCACCGGCTACCCACTGACGAAGATGCTGCGCTTCGCCGCCGACGGCATCCTCGGGTTCTCCACGACGCCGCTGCGGATGATCACGCGGATGGGGTACCTGATCTCGCTGCTGAGCTTCCTCGGCGTGCTCTACGTCGTCGGCGTGAAGCTGTTCGCGCCGGAGACCGCGGTGCCGGGCTGGGCGTTCATCACCATCGCGATGTTCTTCCTCGGCGGCATCCAGATCATCATGCTCGGCGTGCTCGGCAGCTACATCGGCCGCACGTATTCGCAGGTCCAGAACCGGCCGCTGTACACGGTCGCGTCGGTGCGCACCGGGCTCCCCGAGCCCGCGGAAGCGGATGAGAAGAGCCGGAGCGCCGCCCGATGAGGATCGTCACGTACACGCAGCTGCGCTTCGGCATCGTCGGGATCGGCAACACGCTGGTCGACGTCCTGGGCTACGCGCTGCTGGTCACCCTCGGTGTGCCGGTGTTCGTCGCGAACTTCCTCTCGACGACGGCCGGCATGCTGCTGTCGTTCACGCTCAACCGGAACTTCACCTTCCGGGCGAAGGACGGCGACGTCCGCCGCCAGGCGCTGCTGTTCTTCGGCGTCACCGCGTTCGGGCTCTGGGTGGTCCAGTTCGGCGTCATCTGGCTGGTCGGCAGGCTGTTCCCGGGCGTCAACGTGCTGGTGCCGAAGGGCGCGGCGATCGTCGTCGGCCTGTTCTGGAACTACCTCCTCTACCACTACGTGGTGTTCCGGCACCGGCCGGTTTCGCCCGTTCCCGGTGCAGCGCCCGCCGACTCTGCGTGATCTCGTACGCTGGTCCGGGTGCGATCCCGTGAACTGCGCTTCGGCCTGGGCGTCTTCGTCCTTTCCCTGGGCGTCCTGCTGATCCGGTTCCTCGTGCCGCGACCGGTCGGGATGGCCGACAACGGCGACGGCTGGCGCCTGCTGTGCGACCTCGGCGGCCGGCACACCGAGATCAAGCCCGAGTTCTACGTGCACTTCAGCTACGGGCCGGGCCAGGGCTGCAAGAGCGACTACATCTCGAGCCAGGCGTGGCTCGACTGGTTTGCGAGCAAGCTGGGGAAGGTGCTCGGCTCGTCCGCGGAGCTCAACCTGCTGGTGCTCGGCGCGATCACGGCCGTGCTGGTCGCGGTGGGCATCGCGGCGACCGTCCTGGCGCTCGACCTGAGCACCCGCAACCGCGTCATCGCGACGCTCCTGCTGCTGCTCGTGATGGCCGACTCGGCGTTCTTCGGCTACTTCGCCTCAGTGCTCAGCGAGGGCGCCGGGTTCCTGGGGATGCTCCTGATGGCCGGCGGCCTGCTGCTGATGCACCGCACCGGCGCGTGGCGGTACTGGGGCGCGGCGCTGACCGTGTCCGGTGCGCTGATCGGCATCAACGCGAAGTCGCAGACGCTGCTGCTGATCCCGCTGTTCGTGCTGGCGCTGGTGCTGGTCAAGCCGCTGGGCAAGCGGGGGTGGGCGCGCTGGCTGCTGCCGCTGGGCGTGCTGGTCGTCGTGGGCGCGGGGACGGCGGCGGTGCAGTCCCACGGCGACCCGGCCAACGCCGAGTACCGCGAAGCGAACATGTACCACGTGGTGTTCGACAGCATCGTGGACGGCAAGCACGACACGGACGCCGACCTGGCCGCGCTGGGCCTGCCGCCGAGCGCGAAGAAGTTCATCGGCACCGGCTGGTGGGAAGCGAGCCCGTGGAAGGACGCGGACTACAACGGCTTCCGCGACAAGATCAGCCGCCGCAACGTGGTGAGTTACTACGCCTCGCACCCGCAGCGCACGCTGCAGATCCTCCAGCAGGGCGCGGTCGACACGCTCACCGCGCGCCCGGAGCGGCTGGGCAGCTTCGCCGACACGTCCGGGCAGCCGCCGATGGCGCAGGAGTTCCGCGTCCCGGTGTTCTCCGGCCTGTCCGCGCTGGCGGCGCCGCTGGGGCTGTTCGTGCTGGTCCCGTTCTGGCTGCTGATCGGCTGGGCCGGCGTCCGGGCGTTCCGCCGGTCCCGCCGCGAGTACGGGATCGTGGTGTTCTTCCTGCTGCTGTTCGCGGTGGGCCAGTTCGGCCTGTCGGCGCTCGGCGAGGGCGTCGAGGGCGTGAAGCACCAGCTGCTGACGCTGTTCCCGACGGTGCTGGCGTTCGTGTTCGGGGTGCTGAGCTTCTTCCCCCGCCCGGCGGGCCCGGAGCCTGAGCCGGCGGAGGAGCCGGAGCCGGCCACCGAGGTGTTCGAGGCGTTCCGCGAGCCGGAGGAGCCCGCCGTCCGATGATGCGCGCCGCTGGGCAGGCGTGCTCGGCGGCGAGGTCGACGAGGACGGCGACTGGCACATGGTGCTGGTGGACGGCGCCCCGCGGATCGGCGTGCAGCTCGCGCCCGACCACGTCGCACCCGAGTGGCCCGACGGCGGGACGAAGCAGCAGGTGCACCTGGACCTGTGGGTCGAGGACTTCGCCGAGGCGCACGAGCACGTGATGGCGTTGGGTGCGCGGGTGCTGAAACCGGCGAGCGGGGCCACGAGCGGGGACGACTTCCAGGTGTACGCCGACCCGGCCGGGCACCCGTTCTGCCTGTGCTGGCTGGTGCGAGGCGCCCCGCCCGCCTGAGCCGCCAGGAGCCCGAACCGACCTCGCCAGCCGGACCTCAGCCCGCCGAAACGGCCAGCCGCTCTTCGCGGTCCGCGGTCGCCAGCGCGTCCAGCACCCCGTCCAGGTCGCCGTCCAGGACCTGGTCCAGGTTGTACGCCTTGTAGTTCACCCGGTGGTCCGAAATGCGGTTCTCCGGGAAGTTGTACGTCCGGATCCGCTCCGAGCGGTCGACCGTGCGGACCTGGGACTTGCGGGCGTCGGACGCCTTCGCGGCGGCCTCCTCCTCCGCGATCGCCTGCAGCCGCGCCTGGAGCACCTGCAGCGCCCGGGCGCGGTTCTGGATCTGGGACTTCTCGTTCTGGCAGGAGACGACGATGCCGGTCGGCAGGTGGGTGATCCGCACCGCCGAGTCGGTCGTGTTGACGCTCTGGCCGCCGGGGCCCGAGGAGCGGAAGACGTCGATGCGCAGGTCGTTCGGGTCGATCTCGACCTCGACCTCCTCCGGTTCCGGGTAGATGAGCACCCCGGACGCGGACGTGTGGATGCGGCCCTGGGACTCGGTCGCCGGCACGCGCTGGACGCGGTGGACGCCGCCCTCGAACTTGAGACGGGACCAGACGCCGTCGACGGCGGCCGCCTTCGTCTTGATCGACAGCGTGACGTCCTTGAAGCCGCCCAGGTCGGAGTCGACCGAGTCGAGGACCTCCGCCTTCCAGCCGTGGCGCTCGGCGTAGCGCAGGTACATGCGCAGGAGGTCGCCGGCGAACAGGGCCGACTCCTCGCCGCCCTCGCCGGACTTGATCTCCATCACGACGTCGGAGCCGTCGTACGGGTCGCGCGGGAGCAGCAGCTCGGTGAGCTTCGACTCCAGCTCGGGGATCTTCCCGGCCAGCTCCTCGGCCTCCGCGGCGAACTCCGCGTCCTCCGAGGCCATCTCCCGGGCGGCCGCGAGGTCGTCACGGGTGGTGTCCAGCTCGTGGACCGCGCGGACGACGGGCGTCAGCTCGGCGTAGCGGCGGCCGAGCTTGCGGGCGCGCGCCTGGTCGGCGTGCACCGCCGGGTCCGCCAGCTGGGTCTCCAGCTCAGCGTGTTCGGCGAGCAGCCCCTTGAGCGAGCTCGAATCCACCTCTGCCACCTCTCGGCCCGGTTCGGACAAAAACACGGCGCCCACCCGGAGAACCGGGTGGGCGCCGTGAAAAAAGCTACTTGGCGTCGGCGCCCTTCTTCTGCCGCTTGCCGTAGCGAGCCTCGAAGCGCGCGACCCGGCCACCGGTGTCCATGATCTTCTGCTTGCCCGTGTAGAACGGGTGGCAGTTCGAGCAGATCTCGACGTGGATGTCGCCACTGGTCTTGGTGCTGCGCGTGGTGAAGCTGTTTCCGCAGTCGCAGTTCACGTTCGTGACCACGTACTCGGGGTGAATGCCGCTCTTCATGGTGTCCTCTCTCGTTGGCTCCGGGTCCCCAGTCGTTCTCGCGGGGTGAACCGGTGCCGGACTTCAGCGGGTAATTCTGCCAGACGGGCTGACGCTCAGTGGAACGCACCCCGCTGACCTGGTATTCCGAACGCACCGGAGGCCTCCCCGCGCGGTGACGGGGAGGCCTCCGGTGAGCACGAGACTCAGTCGTCCTCGCTGCCGCCGAGGGCGGTCTTCGAGACCTGCATGAGGAACTCGACGTTCGTCTTCGTCTTGCGCAGGCGCGAGATCAGCAGGTCGATGGCCTGCTGCGAGTCGAGCGCGTGCAGCACCCGGCTCAGCTTCACCGTGACCGCGAGCTCGTCCGGCGAGAGCAGCAGCTCGTCCTTGCGGGTACCCGACGGGTTGACGTCGACGGCCGGGAACACGCGGCGCTCGGCGATCTTGCGGTCGAGCTTGAGCTCCGCGTTGCCGGTGCCCTTGAACTCTTCGAAGATGACCGTGTCCATCGTCGACCCGGTCTCCACCATCGCCGTGGCGAAGATGGTCAGCGAGCCGCCGTTCTCGATGTTGCGCGCCGCACCCAGGAACCGCTTCGGCGGGTACAGCGCGGTCGAGTCGACACCACCGGACAGGATCCGGCCGGACGCCGGAGCCGCCAGGTTGTACGCGCGGCCCAGCCGCGTGATCGAGTCGAGCAGCACGACGACGTCGTGGCCCATCTCGACCAGGCGCTTGGCCCGCTCGATCGACAGCTCCGCGACCGAGGTGTGGTCCGCCGGCGGCCGGTCGAAGGTCGAGGCGATGACCTCGCCCTTCACCGAGCGCTGCATGTCGGTGACCTCTTCCGGACGCTCGTCGACCAGGACGACCATCAGGTGGCACTCGGGGTTGTTCGTGGAGATCGCGTTGGCGATGTCCTGCATGATCGTGGTCTTACCGGCCTTCGGCGGCGACACGATCAGGGCGCGCTGCCCCTTGCCGACCGGCATGATCAGGTCGATCACGCGGGTCGTGAGCTTGTGCGACTCGGTCTCGAGGCGCAGCCGCTCGTTCGGGTACAGCGGGGTCAGCTTGGTGAAGTCGGGACGCCGCTTGGCCTCGTCCGGCTCCAGGCCGTTGATCGAGTCGACGCGCACCAGCGGGTTGAACTTCTGCCGCTGCTGCTCGCCCTCGCGCGGCTGCCGCACGCTGCCGGTGATGGCGTCACCGCGGCGCAGGCCGTACTTGCGCACCAGCGAGAGCGACACGTACACGTCGTTCGGGCCGGCGAGGTAGCCGGAGGTCCGCACGAACGCGTAGTTGTCGAGCACGTCCAGGATGCCCGCGACGGGCAGCAGGACGTCGTCCTCGCGGATCTCGGTGTCCGGCGAACCGGCCTCCCGCTGGCCACCGCCGCTGCCCCGGCGACGACGGTCGCGGAAGCGACGGCCGCGACGGCCGCCTTCCTCGTCGTCGTCCTGCTGCTGGGCGCGGTTGTCACGGTTGTCGCGGCTGTCCTGGCCACCGCCGCGGTTGCCGCCGTCCTGCTGGTTGCGCTGGCGGTTGCCGTCCTGGCGGTTGTCGCCGCGGTTGCCACCGCCCTGGCGCTGCTGGTCGCGGTTGCCACCGCCTTGCTGGCGCTCCCCGCCCTGCTGGCGGTCGCCCTGCTGACGGTCACCGCCCTGCTGGCGGTCGCCCTGCTGACGGTCGCCGCCCTGGCCCTGCTGCTGACCGTCCGGGGCTCCGGCGGCGCGGTTGGAGCCGCGGCGACGCCGGCTGCGGCCGCCCTCCTCGGGCTGGCCGTCCTGGCCCTGCGGACCGTCCTGCTTGTCCTGCTGCGGACGCTCGGCCTGCGGCTGCGCGTCCGAGGACGGCACGGTGGGCGCGGACGGCGCTTCGGCCTTCGGCTCCGGCTTGGCTTCGACCGGGGCGGCGGGCGCCTCGGCCTTCGGCGCCGCGGCCTTCGGGGCGTCGCCGACGCCCTCCAGCGGCAGCGTCTCGGCCGTGCCGCGCGGCTTGCGCGACTTGCCCTGGCGCTCGCGGATCGCGGCGATCAAGTCGCCCTTGCGCATGCCCGTCGTCTCGCCGACGCCGAGCTCCCCAGCCAGCGAACGCAGTTCGGCCACGGTCTTACCGGTCAGCCCGCCGACCGTCCGCTTGGGAGCGGGGGCGGTGCCGTTCGTCTCGGCCGTGCCGCTCACGTCGCTCAAAAGATCGGTGTTGCTCACACATGTCCTTCCTGACCGATCCACGCCTCCAGGTGGATCAGCGGACTGCCGCTCGCTTCTGATCGCGAACCGGCGTAACTGCCCCCCGATACGGGAGATGAGCTCTTCGGCCGTGCGGAACACAGCTGGAGCGCCTCCACCACAGGGGTTTGCGTCCTCCATTCGGAGGACACGGAATTCGGCACCGCCGAAACCGGAAACCCGCCTGCGTTCTTCCGCGTTACCCCGCTTGCCAGGCGGTGCGGATTCGGCGGATCAACGAAGGATGCGATCCCTGAGGACCGGCATCGGGTGCGGAAACGCACGGTGATCGAACGCCCCCGAGGGTAGACCGCGCGGGTGCCGGGTGCAACAACCACCCCCCGCGTGGCGGCCCCCACCGCAGGCACGTGACCCAGCCTTCACTGCGCCGCAACCTGCACGCCCGTGAGATCCACGTGCAGCTCGAAGACGTCGAAACCCCCAACGCCGACCTCAGCCGGGAATATTCCCGCGGTGGTCAGCGCGAGCACCGTCGGACCGGCGCCGGAGACCGCGGCGGCCACTCCCCGTGCACGCAGCGTCGCCACCAGCTCCGTGCTCGCCGGGTACGCGGGCGCCCGGTAGCTCTGGTGCAGCCGGTCGTCCGTGGCCGCCAGCAGGAGCTCCGGTTTGGCCGTCAGCGCGTGCACGGCGAGCGCGGCGCGGCCGGCGTTGTGCGCGGCGTCCGCGTGCGGCACGACGGCGGGCAGCAGGCCGCGGGTGGTGGCGGTGGCCGAACGCACCGACGGCACCGCCACGACCGGCCGGATCGACGGGTGCGGCGTGAGCGTTTCGGCGTGGAACACACCGCCTTCGCACCAGGCCAGCACCAGCCCGCCGAACAGGCTCGCCGCCGCGTTGTCGGCGTGGCCTTCGAAGCCCGCGGCCAGCTGCAGCGCCTCGAACGCGTCGAGCTCGCGGCCCGCCAGCGCGTATCCGGCGGCCACGCCGGACACCACCGCGGCCGCGGACGAGCCGAGGCCGCGCGCGTGCGGGATCGCGTTGAAGCAGCGCAGGTGCAGGCCGGGAACCTCGATGCCGAGGTGCGCGCAGGTCCGCTCGATCGCGCGGAACACGAGGTGGGTTTCGTCGGTCGGGACGTCCGCGACGCCGCCCGCGCCGGCGTCGACGACCTCGACCTTCAGCCCGGAGCCGGAGACCTGCACCTCGACGACGTCGTGCAGGCCCAGCGCCATGCCGAAGGCGTCGAAGCCCGGCCCGAGGTTCGCCGTGGACGCCGGGACGGTGACCTTGAACCCGGTGCTCACCGCAGGTCCAGCGCCGCCGCGACGGCCGAGGGGTCCACCGCCAGCGGCTCGACCTCGACGTTGCCCGCCAGCGCCGTCTGCGGGTCCTTCAGGCCGTGCCCGGTGACGGTGCACACGACGCGGGAGCCCTTCGGGAGCCTGCCGTCCGCGGCGGTGGCGAGCAGGCCCGCCACGCTGGTCGCCGACGCCGGCTCGACGAACACGCCCTCGCGCCCGGCCAGCAGCCGGTACGCGTCGAGGATCTTCTCGTCGGTGACGGCTTCGAAGAGCCCGTCGGACGCTTCCTTCGCCTTCACCGCGGCGGTCCACGACGCCGGGCTGCCGATCCGGATCGCGGTCGCGACCGTCTCCGGGTCCGCCACCGGTTCGCCGTGCACCAGCGGCGCCGCGCCGGCCGCCTGGAAGCCGAACATCCGCGGGGTGTTCTTCACCACACCGTCGGCCGCGTACTCCGAATACCCCGCCCAGTAGGCGGTGATGTTGCCCGCGTTGCCGACCGGCAGGCAGTGGATGTCCGGCGCCGTGCCGAGCACGTCGCAGATCTCGAACGCGGCGGTCTTCTGGCCGGCGATGCGCACCGGGTTGACCGAGTTGACCAGCGTGACCGGGTAGTCGGCCGCGGTCTTGCGGGCCAGCTCGAGGCAGTCGTCGAAGTTGCCGTCGACCTGCAGGATCCGGGCGCCGTGCAGCACGGCCTGGGCGAGCTTGCCCATCGCGATCTTGCCCTGGGGCACCAGCACCGCGCAGGTGAGGCCGGCACGGGCGGCGTAGGCGGCGGCCGAGGCGGACGTGTTGCCGGTCGACGCGCAGATCACCGCCTTGAGGCCGCTGGCGAGCGCGTGCGTGATGGCCACGGTCATCCCGCGGTCCTTGAACGAGCCGGTCGGGTTCGCGCCCTCGACCTTGAGGTGCACCTCGCAGCCGGTCAGCTCGGACAGGTGGTGCGCGGGCAGCAGCGGCGTGTTGCCCTCCCCGAGCGTGACGACCCGCGCCCCGTCCGGGACCGGGACGCGGTCCCGGTATGCCTCGATGAGTCCCGGCCAGGGCTGCCTGATCACTGGTCTTCGCCTTCCACCCGCATCACGCTGACAACTTCGTGCACGACGTCGAGCCCCGCGATCTCGTCCACAGTGGACTGGAGGGCGGCGTCGGGCGCCTGGTGCGTCACCACGACCAGGCTCGCGCGGTCGCCGACGTCGCTCTGCCGCACCGCCGCGATGCTGACGCCGTGGTCGGCGAACGCCTGCGCCACCTGCGCGAGCACCCCGGCGCGGTCGGCGACGGAAAGGCTTACGTGGTACCGGGTCGGCGTCTGGCCCATCGGCCGCACCGGCAGCGCCGCGTGCGCGGATTCCCGCGGGCCGCGGCCGCCGGCCACCCGGTTGCGGGCCACCGCGACGAGGTCGCCGAGCACCGCGCTCGCGGTCGGCGCGCCGCCCGCGCCCTGGCCGTAGAACATCAGCTCGCCGGCCGCGTCCGCCTCGACGTAGACGGCGTTGAACGCGCCGCCGACGCCCGCCAGCTGGTGGCTGCGCGGGATCATCACCGGGTGCACGCGGGCCGAGACGGACTCGACGCCGTCGTCGTCGGTCACGCGCTCGCAGATGGCGAGCAGCTTCACCGTGCGGCCGAGCCCCCGGGCCGCCGCGAGGTCGGACGCGGTGACGTCGGCGATGCCTTCGCGGTGCACGTCCGAAGCCGTCACGCGGGTGTGGAACGCCAGCGACGCCAGGATCGCGGCCTTCGACGCGGCGTCGTAGCCGTCGACGTCCGCGGTCGGGTCGGCCTCGGCGTACCCCAGCCGGCTGGCTTCGTCGAGCGTCTCGGCGTAGCCGGCGCCGGTGGAGTCCATCGCGGAGAGGATGAAGTTCGTGGTGCCGTTGACGATGCCCATCACGCGCGTTATGCGGTCGCCGGCCAGCGATTCGCGCAGCGGGCGCAGCAGCGGGATGGCGCCGGCCACCGCGGCCTCGAAGTAGAGGTCGGCGCCCGCCGCGTCGGCGGCCTCGAACAGGTCGGCCGAGTGCTCGGCGAGCAGCGCCTTGTTGGCGGTGACCACGGACTTCCCGGCCTTGAGCGCGGCCAGCAGCCAGCCGCGCACCGGCTCGATCCCGCCGACCAGCTCGACCACGACGTCGACGTCGTCGGACGTGACGAGCTTCTCGGCGTCCGCGGTCAGCAGCTCCGGCGGCAGTTCGGGGTGCTTGTCCGGGCGGCGCACGGCGATGCCGGCCAGTTCGACCGGCGCGCCCGCCCGCGCGGCCAGCTCGCCGGCCTGCTCGGTGAGCAGCCGGGCGACCTCGCCGCCGACCGTCCCGCAGCCGAGCAGGGCGACGCGGATGGCCGGGCGTTCCTCAGGGGCAGCCACTGTGTTCAGACCTCCAGGCGGAGCATGTCGTCGGTCGTCTCCCGCCGCAGCAGCAGCCGGGCGCTGCCGTTGCGCACGGCGACCACGGCCGGGCGCGGCTGCCGGTTGTAGCTGCTCGCCATCGAGTAGCAGTAGGCGCCGGTCGCCGCGACGGCCAGCAGGTCGCCGGGAGCCAGGGTGTCGGGCAGCCAGCAGTCTCGTACGACGATGTCGCCGGATTCACAGTGTTTTCCCACGACCCGGGACAGCACGGCGGGTACCGGCTGCTCGTTGTCGCCCGCGGACCGGGAAACCAGCCGGACGTCGTACACCGCGTCGTAGAGCGCGGTCCGGATGTTGTCGCTCATCCCGCCGTCGACGCTGACGTACCGGCGGACCGCGTCGTCACCCAGCGAGACGTCCTTGATGGTGCCGACCTCGTACAGCGTGATCGTGCCCGGACCGGCGATCGCGCGGCCCGGCTCGCCGGCGATGCGCGGTACCGGCAGGCCCGCGTACGCGCACTCCTTGCGGACGATCTCGCGGATCTGCGTGATCATCTGCGCGGGCGGCGGCGGGTTGTCCTTCTCGGTGTAGGCGATGCCGAAGCCACCGCCGAGGTCGACCAGGCTCAGCTGGTCGAGCAGCTCCGGGCCGTGCTCCTTGGCCAGGTCGGCGAGCAGCCCGACGACGCGGCGGGCGGCCACCTCGAAGCCGTCGGCGTCGAAGATCTGCGAACCGATGTGGCTGTGCAGGCCGACGAGCTTGAGCGAAGGCGCGTTGAGCACCCGGCGGACCGCTTCGGCGGCGTCGCCACCCGCCAGCGAGAAGCCGAACTTCTGGTCCTCGTGCGCGGTCGCGATGAACTCGTGGGTGTGCGCCTCGACGCCGACGGTCACCCGGATCAGCACCGGCTGCACGACGTCGTGGCCGGCGGCGATGTCGGCCAGCCGCGCGATCTCGTAGTAGGAGTCGAGCACCACCGTGCCGACGCCCGCGACGACCGCGGCTTCCAGCTCCGCGGGCGACTTGTTGTTGCCGTGGAAGGTGATCCGCTCGGCCGGGAAGTTCGCGCGCTGCGCCACGGCGAGCTCGCCGCCGCTGCAGACGTCGAGGCTCAGCCCCTGCTCGGCCACCCAGCGGGCGATCTCGATGGAGAGGAACGCCTTGGACGCGTAGTGCACGAGCGAGGGGTCGTCGAACGCCTCGGCGTAGTCCGCGCACCGGGACTTGAAGTCGGCTTCGTCGACCACGAACAGCGGCGTGCCGTGCTGTTCGGCCAGCTCGCGGACGTCGACGCCGGCGATCCGGACGACGCCGTCGTGGGCGCGGAAGGTGTTGCGCGGCCACACTTTCGCGGGCAGCTTGTCGAGTTCCTCGACCCCGGACGGCTGCAGCCCGGAGGTGTCGGCGTGGGGGTAGACGTCGGCGTGCCTGGGGCCCGCGGGGTGCGCCATTTCTTACATCCGTTCCGGAGCGGAGACACCGAGGAGGGCGAGGCCGTTCGCCAGCACCTGGCGGGCGGCCTCGCACAGCGCGAGCCGGGCGTACGTGAGAGGGGTCGCCTCTTCGTCGCCCATGGGCAGCACGCGGCCCACGGTGTAGAACTTGTGGTAGGCGCCCGCGAGTTCTTCGAGGTAGCGCGCGATCCGGTGCGGCTCCCGCATGTCGGCGGCGCGGCGCACGGTTTCCGGGAATTCGCCGATGGTGCGGATCAGGTCGCCCTCGGCGGGCAGCGTCAACACTCCGAAGTCGACGTCCGATGAGGACCCAGCGGACTTGATGCCCAAATCGGCGGCGTTGCGCTGCAGGGACGCCAGCCGCGCGTGCGCGTACTGGACGTAGTAGACGGGGTTGTCGTTGGAGTGCTTGCGAAGCAGGTCCAAGTCGACGTCCAAGGTGGAGTCCACCGAGTAGCGGATCAGCTCGTAGCGGGCCGGGTCGACGCCGACGGCCTCGACGAGGTCCTCCATGGTGATCACGGTGCCCGCGCGCTTGGACATCCGGACCGGCTTGCCGTCGCTGACCAGGTTGACCATCTGGCCGATCAGCACCTCGACCGTGGCCGGGTCGTCGCCGAACGCGGCCGCCGCGGCCTTGAGCCGGGCGATGTAGCCGTGGTGGTCGGCGCCGAGCATGTAGATGCACAGGTCGAAGCCGCGGTTGCGCTTGTCCTTGAAGTAGGCCAGGTCACCGGCGATGTAGGCCGGGTTGCCGTCCTGCTTGATGACGACGCGGTCCTTGTCGTCGCCGTACTCCGACGACTTGAGCCACCAGGCGCCTTCGTCGAAGTACAGGTTCCCGGAGTCCTTCAGCTGCTGGACGGCGGCGTCGACCGCGCCGGACTCGTGCAGCGAGTTCTCGTGGAAGTAGACGTCGAAGTCGGTGCCGAACTCGTGCAGGCTCTGCTTGATCTCGGTGAACATCAGCTCGATGCCGATCCGGCGGAACGTCTCGTGGCGCTGCTCTTCGGGCAGCGACAGCGCGCTCGGCTCGGCCTTGATAACCTCGGCGGCGATGTCGTTGATGTAGCCGCCCGCGTAGCCGTCCTCCGGCGCGGGCTCGCCCTTCGCGGCGGCGATCAGGGACCGGACGAACCGGTCGATCTGCGCGCCGGCGTCGTTGAAGTAGTACTCGCGGGTGACCTCACCGCCCTGCGCGCCGAGCACGCGGCCCAGCGCGTCGCCGACTGCGGCCCAGCGGGTGCCGCCGAGGTGGATCGGGCCGGTCGGGTTCGCCGAGACGAACTCGAGGTTGATCTTCGTGCCGGCCAGCGCGTCGCCGCGGCCGAACGCGGCGCCGGCGTCGAGCACCTGGCGCACGATGTCGCCCTGCGCGGCCGCGGCGAGCCGGAAGTTGAGGAAGCCGGGTCCCGCGACCTCGGCCGAGGCGACGCCGTCGTCCGCCGAGACCGCTTCGGCGAGCGCCTCGGCGAACTCGCGCGGCTTCAGCCCGGCCTTCTTGGCCACCTGGAGGGCGATGTTCGTCGCGTAGTCGCCGTGATCGGGGTTGCGCGGGCGTTCGATGGTCACCTGCTCCGGCAGAACGGCGTCGTCGATGCCGCGTGCGGTCAGTACCTGCACGGCGGAGCTGCGGACCAGGTCGGCGAGAGCGGCGGGAGTCACCTGCCGAATTCTAGGTGTGCCCTGGTCGGGCGCTTTCATCGGTCTCGGGGATGTCACGATGGGCATCCACGTGAGGCGTTAACGGTGATCAGACGCGTGGTCTCTACACTGGCCCGGGCGGGAATCCGTCCGCAGCCACCAGAGGGAGAACGCGGGAGCCATGGCGAACGGGACAACTCGGAAAAAGGGGTCGGCGGTGAAGGCGGCCCGCGGTTCCGTGGTGAGCAAGAAGGGCACGCCCTGGGGCACGATCATCGCCGTCGTGGCCATCGTCGCACTGGCCGCCGCCGTGATCACCTACTACATGGTGGCGTCCGCGCCGAAACGCGAGCAGTCCGACCGCGAGGCCGCTGCCGCTTCGTTCGCGCCGACGGCGTCCGACCCGGACCCCTCCAAGCGCATCCCCGGCGTGGTGACCGCGACCTACACCGGCAGCGTGCACGTGCTCCCCACCGAGCGCGTCGCCTACGACAAGACCCCGCCGTTCGGCGGCCCGCACGACGGGTACTGGGCCACCTGCACCGGCACCGTGTACCCGAACGCCGTCCGCACCGAGAACATGGTGCACGGCCTCGAGCACGGCGCCGTCTGGATCGCCTACAACCCGCAGCAGATCACCGGTGACGCGCTGAACCTGCTCAGGGTCCGCGTCGAGGGCAAGCCGTACACGATGATGTCGCCGTACCCGGGCCTGGACAAGCCGATCTCGCTGCAGTCCTGGGGCCACCAGCTGAAGGTGGACAAGGCCGACGACGCGCGCATCGACGAGTTCATCGCGGCGCTGCGGAGCAACCCGAACGGCGTCTACCCCGAGGTCGGCGCGTCCTGCGACGCGCTCGGAGCGGGTCAGTTCGACCCGGACAACCCGCCGCCGTTCGACCCGTCGAAGCCGGGCCCGGACGCGAAGCCGATGGACTACAAGGGCACGCCGAACGCCCAGGCCGACCAGAACGGCGGCATGAGCCAGCAGCCGTCCGCACCCGCGCCGGGCACGCCGACCAAGTGAGTTCCGAAGAAGCCGAGGCCACGGAGCAGCCCACGTGGTCGCGCTGGGTGATCATCGGCGGAACGCTCCTCGCGGTCCTGCTGATCGGCGCGACCGCGGGGATGTTCCTGACCCGCGCCATCGACGACGCCCCGGCTGCCACCCCGGCAGCCGGGTCCGTCGAGGTCGGCTTCGCGCAGGACATGTCGACGCACCACCTGCAGGCCGTCACGATGGCCGGCTGGGCGCGTGACCACTCGACCGACCCGGAGATCCGCCAGCTGGCGTTCGACATCGAGCGCACGCAGCTGGAGCAGGTCGGCCGCATGAAGGGCTGGCTCATGCTGTGGGACCAGCCCGAGCAGCCCATCGGCGCCCCGATGAAGTGGATGACGGAGCCGATGCAGGGCCACGACGGGATGACGATGGGGACGTCGTCGCTCAACCCCGGCGCCGGCCCGCTGATGCCGGGCATGGCGACCGAGGCCGAGCTGGCGAAGCTGCGTTCGCTGTCGGGCAAGCAGCTGGACGTGTACTTCCTCCAGCTGATGCTCCGCCACCACCAGGGCGGCACGTCGATGGCCCAGTACGCGGCGGCCCATTCGAACCTGACGGCGTTGCAGGCGCTCATCCGGAGCATCCTGACGTCGCAGGGCGCGGAGATGGACCAGATGAAGCTGATGCTGTCGAACCGGGGCGCCCAGCCGCTCCCCTGAGTCAGCCCCGCCGGGCGACCAGGGTGAGCGGAGTGAGCGCGAGCACCGCGGCGACACCGGCCACGAGCGCGTACCCGCCGAGCCCGAACAGACCGCCGGCGATGATGCCGCCGAGCCCGGAAGCGCTCCACACCAGCGCGTCGATGACGCCCTGCAGCTGAGTGCGTTCGGCGTCCTCGAGGCTCCGGCTCAGCAGGGCGCTCGACCCGACGAACACCAGGTTCCACCCGTAGCCGAGCAGGAACAACGCCAGCGGCAACCCGGCGGTGTGCGACGTCGGCGCGGCGATCACGGTCACCGCGGCGAGCACCAGCACCCCGACCCCCGCGGTGATCGTGGCCCGCCCGCCGATCCGGTCGGCGATCTTCCCGGACAGCGGGGCGAGGGCGAACATGCCGATCATGTGCGCGCTGAGCACGTAACCGACGACCTCGAGCCCGTGCCCCTGCCGGTGCAGCTGCAACGGCGTCATCGTCATGACGGTCACCATGGTCACGTGCGCGGCGGTCATCGAGACGAGCGGAACCAGCACGACCCGCCGTTTCAGCGCGGCGGCCACCCGAGCGAACGTCAACGGCGGCCGCTGCGGCCCCTGAGCGGGGAACGCGGCTTTCGGCATGGTGGCGCTGGCCAGGAGCGCGATGGTGCACAGCAGCGCGGCGAACCCGATCGCCCCGGAGGTGCTGGGCAACCCGAAGAACCCGGCGGTGGTGGCAGCCGGTTCGAGCAGGGCGGGCCCGGCAATGGCCCCGATGGTCCCGGCCCAGACGATGAGCGAAAGAGCAAACCCCTTCCGGTTGTCGGGGTAGAGCTCGGCGGCGGTGTACCGCACCAGCCCGGCGGCCCCGTTCCCGATCCCGAGCAGCGCGAGCCCGGGCAGCAGGAGCAGCAGATTGCCGAACACCCCACCGAGGAAAGCGACGAGCCCCCCGAAAGCGGCGACGCCGTAAACGAGTTTCAAGGAGGTCCGAGCGCCCTTTTTCCCGATGAGCACCCCGAGGTAAAGCGCCCCGAACGCAGTCCCGGCGACCACTGCCGCGTTGGGAATCCCGCTCCACCCGTCCCCGTGGGAGTCGGAGGCGATGAGGGTACTGACCGTTGTGGCCCCGGTGACGGCGGTGTTCAACGCCGCGGCGCCGGTGAACAGCACCCCCATGGCCCGCGTGCGTGTCGTCGTGGTCTTCGTCACGATTTCCGTCATGGACCGACGGTAGTACCGCCATTAGGCCGAGCTATTCCTCATTGTTGCGCAATTACGCCTGGGTCTTGCTTTCCGGCGATCACGTGATCAAGCAGACTGCGGATTCCGTCACGAGGGCGGTTCTCGGCCACGAGGTGCGCACTGCGCGGGGTGTTCTCGCGCTCCTGCGGTCGACGCCGGGAAGGTGCGCACACCCGTCGCCAGCTGGCGAGCTTCGTCTGGCGGCTGTGACGCCCGCCTCCCAAAATTTGACCACTTTCAGCGGCGTATGACGGTTCTGAGCTGGGCAGATGCAGGCTTCACGACCGCCTGCCGGAGACATGTGGGAACGCATTAGGAACGCCCGGAGTTATGCGACCGCCTAGGAGGGCTCGGGATCATCGCTATCTGAGGCACGTTGGCGGCGGGTGTGGGTGTCTTCGTCCAGCTCCGGGTCCGGCCTATACCTGAGGCCAGCGGCGAGGTTGCTGGCGGCGATGACGGTGTCAGGGTGGTCCTCACCCAAGACCCGTTTAAAGCGGGCGAGTGTGTCCTCGTCCAACTCACGAGCCCGCTGATACTCACCCAACTGCCTGAGGCTGATGGCGAGGTTGCCCGCGGAGATGAGGGTGCTGGGATGATCCACGCCCAGAACACGTTGGCGGCGGGCGAGTGTCCTCGTCCAACTCACAAGCCCGCTGATACTCACCCAGTTTCCTGAGGTCGGCGGCAAGGTTGCCGGCGGCGGTGAGAGTGTGCGGGTGATCCTCACCCAGAACACGTTTGAAGCGGGCGAGCGTGTCCTCGTCCAACTCACAAGCCCGCTGATACTCACCCAGCTCCCTGAGGCTGATGGCGAGGTTGCCCGCGGAGATGAGGGTGCTGGGATGATCCACGCCCAGAACACGTTGGCTTCGCGCGAGCGTGTCCTCGTCCAACTCACAAGCCCGCTGATACTCACCCAGCTCCCTGAGGTCGGCGGCAAGGTTGCAGGCGGAGATAAGAGTGCTGGGATGATCCACGCCCAGAACACGTTGGCTTCGGGCGAGCGTGTCCTCATTCAACTCACGAGCCCGCTGATACTCACCCAGCTGGCTGAGGTCGAGGGCGAGGTTGCCCGCAGAGGTCAGGGTGCTGGGATGATCCACGCCCAGAACACGTTGGCTTCGGGCGAGCGTGTCCTCGTCCAACTCACGAGCCCGCTGATACTCACCCAGCTCCCTGAGGTCGAGGGCGAGGTTGCCCGCGGAGGTGAAGGTGTTGGGGTGGTCCTCGCCGAGGAGATCCCTGCTAAGTACGTAACCCCGCTGAAACAGTGGCACTGCCGCACGGGGGTCCCCACGGGTCTGGAGATAGGACGCGGTGCGGTCGAGCAGGTAGGCGACATCGCTTGTCACCCGTCGCCATGCGCGCTGGGGGGCACACACGAACAGCAAATGCGGTAGAAGCTCTCGCCAGCGCGGCCAGCTCGGCGGGTTTGCCCAGGGATTGTCGGGCAGACCCGCAAGTAACAGGCGGACTGCGGTGACCGGCCAGGTCGAGTCTCGATCGTCCTCGGTGACGACATCGTCGCGGGTGCTTGCCCGCAGGAGTGCGGCGGGGAGCCGGTGGAGCTGGATGGTCGTGGTGGTGACCTCGGCCATGCCGCGGCTGCGCAGGACGGTAGTGACGTCGGCGAAGGCCAGCGGATCCCGCGCGGTGGCCCCGGCGTCGCCGCGCTGGTGGGTGAGCAGGGTGAGGGGTACCGGTTCGGGGGCTAGCCACGCCACCATGGTCAGGGTGTTCAGCGCGGCGGGGTTGTCGCGGGCGAGCTGGTCGAACGACACCGTCCACGCCGCGGTCAACGAGACGGGGTAGCTGCTGCCTTTCTCATGGCGGGCCATCAGTTCGTGGATGCGCTCGTCGAGCAGCTCGCAGTAGCCCTCGGCGGTCAGACCAGTTGTCGCCAGCAGGCGTGCCGCCTGGTTCACGGCCAGAGGAAGGTCACCCAGGGCGTCGGCGATGCGGTCGGCGTCGGCCTCGGAGAGCCGGTCACAGCGAGCTCGCAACAGCTCGACCGACTCGGGACGGGCAAATTCCCGCACCGACAGCGAAGCACCGATGTCGTCCCAGTCGGGGTTGCGGGAAGTGATGATCACGTGCCCGCCCCCGGCAGGCAGCAACGGTCGCAGGGCGGCGGGGTCTTCAGCGTTATCGAACACCACCAGCCACCGACTGCGGGACTGTAATGCCCCGCGCAGCCGGGCCACTGCAACCGCGGGTGAGTCCTGCCCGGTCGACAGGTCCAGGGCCTGGGCCAGGTCAGCGAGGTGCCCAATGACGAGATCCGAGTCTTCCGACGGCACCCACCAGGCCACGTCATAGTCCTCGGCGTGGCGGTGGGCGTATTCGATCGCGGTGGTCGTCTTGCCGACCCCGCCCATCCCGTTCATCGCCTGCACCACCGCAGGCTGCCCCGCGCACAACGCCGTGCGCAGCCCAATGAGCAGCTCGTCGCGGCCGGTGAAGATGACAGTTCGGGCCGGGATGTTCGAGATCCGGCCCGCAGGCATCGATGGCTGCTGCGGGCGGTCGAGCTCATTGAGTGCTTGCAGCAGTTTTGTTTCCAGCTGCCCCGGTGAGGACACCTTGGTGACGGTGAGGCCACTGTCGTGAAGCCGTTTCCGGAACGCCTCCTGCCGGGCCCCGTACTGCAGATCCCGGAACAACTCTTGAGGTCCCTCTGTATCGTCGGCCAGCACGAACACCAGCCGGGATAAGCCGGTGTCAGTGGCGATCTGGAATTCCTGCTCGCAGTAAGAGACTTCCGGACGGTCCCAGACCGGCGTGCCGTAGCGGAAGCCGGCGATCAACACGTAGATGTCGGCGTCGGCGAGCTTTGTCTTGTCAAGCTGTTCGGGTGTCGCGTCCCGGGCAGTGAAGGTGGACATGTCAATCACCGCGTCACCGGCCGCGGTCACAGCCTCCTTCGCGGCTGCGACGAACGATCGCGGCTTCGGCAGTTCACCCAGTTCGCTGGTGTGGCTGAGAAACACCCGCCGCGCAGGTGGTCGCGCGTGCTGCTCGGCAGACTCCCCCACCACCAACGCCCGCACCCCTCTCGCGCAGCCAATACCCTGGAACAGTCTCCGCGGTCGACGAGGGCGTTACGCAACTACCAGGAAAGCTCCTGGCAGCGCCGCGCACACTGCGGCGCCTCCACCTGCAAAGTCGCGTGCTCGATCGCGTACCGCGAAGCCAGCAGGTTCTGCGCCTCAGTGAGCACGTCCGATTGCCGCGCAGGCGGCGCCAGCGTCAGGTGCGCCGAAGCCACCTCCATCCCCGAGGTCAACGTCCAAATGTGCAGGTCGTGCACGTCCGCCACCCCAGGCAACGCGGACAGCTCCGCATTGATCGCCCCGACGTCCACACCCTGCGGCGCGTGCTGGAAAAGAATGCGCAGCGCCCGGCGGGCCAGCACCCACGTCCGAGGCAGCACGAACAGCCCGATCGCCACACCGATGATCGGGTCGGCGTACCGCCAGCCCGTCAGCAGGGTCAACGCGCCGCTGATCAGGACGCCGACCGAGCCGATCAGGTCGGCGACGACTTCGAGGTACGCGCCGCGGACGTTGAGGCTCTCCTTCGCCCCCGAGCGCAGCACCGAGAACGACACGATGTTGGCCACCAGGCCGGCCGCCGCGGCGAGCAACACAGGCAGGCCGGGGACCGCCGGGGGGTCGCTGATCCGGCCGAACGCCTCGACCAGGACGTAGCCCGCGACGCCGAACAGCAGGATCGCGTTGCCGAGGGCCGCCAGCACCTCCGCGCGGTAGAGCCCGAACGTGCGGCTGACCGTGGGGCCGCTGCGGCGCGCCAGGATGATCGCGGCCAGGGCCATGCCGACGCCCAGGACGTCGGTGAACATGTGCGCGGCGTCCGAGATCAGGGCCAGCGAGCCGGTCGCGAAGCCGACCACGAACTCGAGCACCATGAAGCCGGCGCCGATGGCCAGGGCGATGGTCAGGCTCCGCACGTAGCGGCCCGACGCGCTCGCCGGCGCGATCGCGTGCCCGTGGCCGTGTCCCTGACCCATACCGCCTCCGTTCCCGGTTCACCGTCGCCGCAAACATATAGTGAGATGCGCATATGTGCAACAGAGGGCAGCCTAAGTTCACCCACTCGGAAAGCTACCCCGGACGGCGGTGGCGACCAATCCACCAGGCGGGGTTTCCCGCCTGGTGGATCCGTCACGCTTCGCGCACCAGCCGGAAGAACCCGCGGACCTGCTCGACGAACAGCTGCGGCTGTTCGAGCGCGGCGAAGTGGCCGCCGACGGGCAGCTCCTCGAACCAGCGCAGGTCGGTGTAGCGCTGCTCCGCCTGCCGCCGCGACGGCCGCACGATCTCCTTGGGGAACACCGAAACCCCGGCCGGCACGTCCACCGTGGACGGATCGCGGTCCTTGTTCTCCCAGTACATCCGCGCCGACGACGTCGCCGTCGCGGTGAACCAGTAGGCGGAGATGTCGTCGAGGATCTTCTGCCGGTCGACGGCGTCCTCGGGGTGCCCCTTGTTGTCGGTCCAGGCCCAGAACTTCTCGACGATCCAGGCGGCCTGCCCGGCGGGCGAGTCGGTGAGCCCGTACCCGAGCGTCTGCGGCCGCGTCCCCTGCTCGGCGGAGTAGCCGCTCCCGCTCCGCCGGAACTCCTGGAGGTCGGCGAGCGCCCGCTTCTCGGACGCGGTGAGGTCCCCCTGGTCAAGCGGCACGGGCGCGAAGTTGACGTGCACCCCGGCGACCCGCTCCGGCGCGACCTGGGCGAGGGCGTTGGTGATGGACGCGCCCCAGTCGCCGCCCTGAGCGCCGTAGCGGTCGTAGCCGAGCGACACCATCAGCTCGTCCAACAATTCGGCGACCCGCGGGATCTTCAGCGCCGGCTTGTCACTCCACCCGAAGCCGGGCAGCGAGGGCACGACGACGTGGAAGGCGTCGGCCGGGTCGCCCCCGTACTGCGCCGGGTCGGTGAGCGGCCCGATGACGTCGAGGAACTCGAGAACGGATCCGGGCCACCCGTGGGTGAGCACGAGCGGCAGCGCCCCCGGTTGTTCGGACTCGACGTGCAGGAAGTGCACCCCGACCCCGTCGACGCTGGCCCGGAACTGCGGGAAGGCGTTCAGCCGCCGGGCGAACCCGAAGTCGTACTCCTCGCCCCAGTCCCGGCAGAGCTCCTTGACGTAGGCGAGCGGCACCCCCTGCGACCAGTCCTCCACGGTTTCGGCCTCCGGCCACCGGGTCCGCCGCAACCGCTCCCGCAAGTCGGCGACATCGCCTTCATCGAGGGCTACCTGGAACGGCTCAGCCATGACGGCTCCTTCGAGTGGGGTTCTCCACGCTAGCGACGGTGTGCGGAGCCGATCAACTTCATAGCCTTGACCTGGGGAAACACGGGTCGGGGAACCTGTGTGCGGGTGCCTCGGGGGATGCGCTAAGCTTTCGGAGTCGCCCAGCGATGGGCCCTCGTAGCTCAGGGGATAGAGCACTGCCCTCCGGAGGCAGGTGTCGCAGGTTCGAATCCTGCCGAGGGCACCCTTTCGTAAGAACAAGAGGCCGCTTTGATCTCTGCAGGTCTCCGGCCAGGCGCGGGTGTTCACCATCTCCTCATCGAGTCTTCCCCCGCAATCAGCAAAGTCTGCCGGCGCACCGCGTGATCCCGGCTCGACCTACCGCGTAACACCAGCGCCGACTCGGGCGACCTTCTCAGGCACTTGCGCCTGAGAAGAGAGGTCCCTGGTGGCGTTGCACACGCCCCGTTTTCGAGTTCGTCGGCCGCGTCGCAAGACGAAGCGGGGTCTTCTCCGCACGACGCGCATGCTCGCCACCGAGCTGCTCATCCGCGTACGGCAACCCGCTCGCCTGCTACGAGCGCTGGGTGTCGCGTGGCGGCACCTCTGCGCGTGGTGGCGTCGTTGGCTCCTCACCACTCTGTTCGTACTGGCCGCGGGCTCCGCTGCGGTGGGCGGTGCGCTCTGGTTTTCGCTGCCGCACGGTCCGACAGCGGCACAACCGCCGCGATGTGATGATGGCACCTTTCGGCAGGCGACCGTCACAGCGCGAGTCAAGCTCGAGGTCGACGGGCTGGCTTATCCCCGCATGACCAGCGACCTGGAGATCAGCGTCCCCCGCAACGCGCCGGCCGCCGAATTCTTGCTGTCCCGCCCGGATGGTGCTTCCGGTCAGGCCGCCTTCTCCTGTCTTCTTGGCTACAGTCGCGATGAGTCGGAGGTGCGCGAAGCACCGCCGACAGTCGTGACGAACAACGGAGCCCTCGTCGTCACCCAACACACCTACGTCGACCTGGTCAGCACGAGTGAAGCATGGGCCGACTTCACGCAAATCAAGATCAACACCACCGGCGACCTCCCGTGGGCATTGACCATGTATTCGCCGGAGGGTCTGCGGTACGCCAAGTGGGACGTCACCCTGACCGCACCCGCCAGGTGGCTTTCGACCCCGCAACCGGTGCAATCGGCCGAACTGGGCGGCGAACAGCTGCACTGGCCCCCGTTCACCCCCGCGGCCTCACGCGACGGGAACCTGAGCGCGTTCCCGGACTACACGGTCGTGTCCACCGAGCTCCGTCCGGACACCCGGAGCGCGTTCTCCGCGGCGGCGACCGACCGCGACCACAAACCGTTCGTGTGGGGCGCTTACTGGCTCTCGGCGCTCATCTTCGCGCTCTTCGTCCGCTGGGTTCTGCGAGCACCGCGAGGGCGAGTCAGGTTCGAGCCCTCAGCCGGTCGCCGCTCCCGCCGAGCGGCACGCATCCTGCCCTACGTCGTCGTTTTCGCCGGAACCCAAGCCGTCACCGATGCGGTACTGCCCGGCAATTCGCCTTACTGGCCGAAAATCGCCTGGATCGCGGCAACGGTGCTGCTCGGTTTCGCCGGCTGGTCGGCGATGCGGTGGTGGATGCCTCGCATCCCCATCTTGCTGCTGCTCGCGGTCGGCTCCGCTGCTTCGTTCGCCGCTCGTCCGGTTCCATCGGGTTCGAAGACGTTCTGGCAGGTGCCCGGCACCGTCGCGCTGGCGTTCCTCATCACCTTGCTTCTCGTTGCCGGCATGGGAAAAGCGCTCCTCGTCCTGGTGAAAGGGCAGATGGCCACGCCACGATGGCTGTGGTGGGTGAGTTCGACGCTTTCCGCTGCCCTCGTGCTCGAAGAGCTGGTTCTGCAGTACGTCAACAACCTTCGCCAGCAGTGGCTCGGTGCTCCACCGCTGAGCAGAGACGTCGCCAGGCTCTTCCGGTACTACCCGTTGGACCTGCTGGACGAAGTGGCGTGGCCGGCGCTCCTGGTCGGAGCCGTCGCGGTGTGGCGGCGCTACGCCGATTACTGGTTCGAGCGGGACCGGCAGTCGCCGATGCCGGTCGCGATCGCGTTGTTCGTCCTCGGCCCGATGTGGTGGGACGTCCACATCTGGGGCGTCTGGTGGTGGGCTTGGCTCGTCGGAACGATCCCGCTCGCCCTGCTCTGGCTGCTGGTGCCGAAGCTGTGGAAGCCGGTGCTCGAGCACCATTCCGTCACCCGCGCGCTGCTCGAACCAGCTCCTCTCCGGCAAAGAGCCGCGCAGTGGCTCACCGACGGGAAACCACGCGGACCCGAGCCCACTCCGGTGCACGTCCTCATCGCGAGTGGCCCCGGTGGATCCCCGCTGGACACCATGCGCTCGGCGACCAGGTTCGCCGTGTTGCCGTCGCTCATCGCCGGAGCGGGCCTGCTGACCACCGAGTGGGTGATATACCCGCACCTGTCGATCAACCAACAGGACTCGCTGGTGCTGACCATGGTCGACGCGGTCGCGTGGGAGGCCGTCAAGTGGTTGCTCGCCGCGGCCGCGCTGGGTCTTTCCTGGCAGCACCTACCCGGAAACCGGGGTCCGGCCAAAGTCCTGCCGATCGTGCTGACCTACGCCACCGCCCCGATCGGGCAACTCCTCCTCGACCGCGCCTCCGGCGGCCTACGAGATTGGGTACCACTCGCGGACGCTGCGCTCTTCACGCTCGTCATGCTGTTCGTGGCACTGCGTCTTGACTTCGCCGCTCAGGCAGACCTCCCACTTCGATCAGCCACTCGGGGCCGTGTCGGGCGGGTGCTCGCCACCTTCGGTCTGTCCGACGTACGCAGCCACATCGTCGAAGTGATCACACTGGTCGCGGCCCTGCTGGCGATATGGACCGCGCTCACCGGCGGCGAGGTTTCGTTCCCGAGCATCGATCCCGCACAATTCTCCCGCAAGTGAGGACTCGCAGTACCGGTTGCCGGGGTTCTCGGGTAAGTGTGAAAGCGCTTCCAGAGTCGTGATGAAAGCGTTTTCAGCGCACGTGACCCACTTGGCCGACCCCAACCCCGCACCCCCGGTGATACCGTACGCCCCAACGGAAACCGAGGTTTCCCGGGAGCGCTCTCACCCTCTGAAGTCCACTCACCAGGAGGCGTGCATGAGTTCATACGCAACACTCGCGGCCACCGCGGCCCTCATCGCCGCGACTGCCACACCCGCAGTCGCCGCCACCCAGCGCGTCGAAGCCGAAGCCGCCACCTGCAGCGGCACCGTCGACAGCAACTGGGCCGGCTACTCCGGCTCCGGCTTCTGCAACGGGGACAACGCCATCGGCGCCTACGTCCAGTTCTCCACCGCCGGCGCCGAGAGCGCGATCATCCGGTACGCCAACGGCACCACGACCGCCCGGGCCGCGGACCTCCTCGTCGACGGCGTCAAGACGCAATCACTCTCCTTCCCCGCCACCGGGTCTTGGTCGACCTGGGCGTCGCAGACCATCTCGCTCCCGGCAGGCAGCAGCACGGTCCGCCTCAGTCCGACCACCGCCGGGGGCCTTCCCAACATCGACTACGCCGAATTCACCACCGGCGGCACCCAAGCGGGCACCACCCTCTACGTCGCCCCCAACGGCAAGGACTCCGCTGCCGGGACGCTCGCCGATCCCCTGACCCTCCCGGCCGCCATCGGCAAGATCGGGGCCGGCGGGACGATCTCCCTCAGGGGCGGGACCTACAACTACTCGCAGACCGTCACCATCCCGCCGGCCAACAGCGGAACATCCAGCTCCCGCAAGACCCTCTCCGCCTACGCCGGCGAGACCCCCGTGCTCAACTTCTCCGCCATGGCCGAAGACCCCGCCAACCGCGGACTCGCGCTGAACGGCTCCTACTGGCGCGTCGCGGGCATCGTCGTCGAACGGGCCGGGGACAACGGGATCTTCGTCGGGGGCAGCAACAACGTCGTCGAGCGCGTGGTGACCCGCTTCAACCGCGACTCCGGTCTGCAGATCTCGCGGATCGCGTCGGACACCCCCCAGGCACAATGGCCGTCGAACAACCTCGTCGTCAGCTCCGAATCGCACGACAACGCCGACTCCGACGGGGAGGACGCCGACGGGTTCGCCTCGAAGCTCACCTCCGGTACCGGCAACGTCTTCCGCTACGACGTCTCGCACCACAACATCGACGACGGGTGGGACCTCTACACCAAGACCGACACCGGGCCGATCGGGCCGGTCACCATCGAGGACTCGCTCGCCTACTCGAACGGCACCCTCAGCGACGGCACCGTCAACAAGAACGGCGACCGCAACGGCTTCAAGCTCGGCGGGGACAAGATCGCCGTCAACCACGTCGTGCGGCGGGACATCGCCTACCGGAACGGGCACCACGGGTTCACCTACAACAGCAACCCCGGCACGATGACCGTCTCGGACAACGTCGGGATCGACAACGCCGAGCGCAACTTCTCCTTCGACACCGGCACCTCCGTCTTCCGCACGAACACCTCGTGCCGGTTCGCCGTCGACGGGTCGAACGACAAGACCGCCGGGAACGCCGACAGCTCGAACCAGTTCTGGAGCGGGACGAACGGGTCGCGGTGCTCGTCGTACAGCGGCACCCTGCGGTGGTCCTTCGCCTCGGACGGGCGCCTGGTCGTGACCTTCGGCTAGTTCCTGTTGAAAAGCTGTGAAACGGACGGATCCGGCACTTTCCGGGTCCGTCCGTGCGTTCTCGGGGTAGGAGAACGGGAGGAACCATGGGTGCCCTGTGGACGCTGCTCGGCTTCGCGCTGAGCCTGTACCTGCTGGTACTGGTCGCGCGGATGGTGCTGGACTGGGTCGCGGTGGTCGCGAACACCCCGCCGTGGGCGCGGCGGGCGCGCGGGCTCGCCTACGCCGCCACCGAGCCGGTCATCGGGCCGGTCCGGCGCGTCGTGCGGCCGGTGCGGATCGGCGGGATCTCGCTCGACCTCGCCTTCACGCTGGTCTTCATCGGTGTCATCGTGCTGCGGTCGATCATCTACGCGCTTTAGAGCCGGCCGCGGAACCCCGCGGACAGCCGGTCGACGCTGCTCTCCAGCTCGGCGCGCAGGCCGCGCAGGTCGATGCCGTCGGGGTCGATCAGCGCCTGCATCGAGATGCCGCGGAGCTGGGCGAGCAGCGCCGAGGCGTACGCGTCGGCGTCGCGGACGCCGGTGATCGAGCCGTCCGCGACACCGCTGGCCACGGTCTGGGCGATGGCGAACCGGAACCGGCGGTCGGCCTCGGTCAGCGTGCCGCGCAGCGCCGAGTACTCCGCCGCGCCGTCGCCCCAGAGCGCCAGGAACGCCTGGTTGAGCGTCGGCATCGTGCGGATCAGCTCGAAGATGATGTCGAGCAGGGCGCGCAGCAGGTCCATCGGCGTCGCGGTGGCCGCCCCGGTCCGGGCCGCGACGGCCTCGCTGTAGGAGTTGGTGAACTCCTCGACGGCGAACTCGACGAGCCGCTGTCCCAGCCCTTCCTTGTCGCCGAAGTGCTGGAAGATGACCGATCGCGCGTAGCCCGAGCGCGCGCAGACAGCGCCGATCTTCAGCCTGCCGAAGCCCTCCTCGGCGATGAGGTGCGCGGCGGCGCCGAGGATGCGCGCCTCGACGGCTTCGTCGCCGTCCTGCGGGATCCGGTCTGCGGCGGAGCGGTCCACCGCGCCATGCTAGCCACTCGGACCCCCGCCCACCGGGCGAACGGTCAGCGAACCGTGCGCGGACCGTCAGCGGCGCCGCGCACCCTCGGGTCACCACGACCGAGAGGAACCCCCGATGAAGACCGTGCTCGTCTCCGGCGCCGGCATCGCCGGCCCGTCCGCGGCCTGGTGGCTGCACCGCGCCGGCTACCGCGTCACCGTCGTCGAAACCGCTCCCGCGCTGCGCCCCGGCGGCCAGGCCGTCGACTTCCGCGGTGAACAGGTCAAGCTCCTGGCCGCGATGGGCGTCCTCGACGACATCCGCCGCTACGAGACGGCGATGGGCGACCAGACCCTGCTCGGCCTCGACGCGCGGCCCGCGTTGACCGTGCCCGGCGCCGCCTGGAGCGGCGAGGTCGAGATCCTGCGCGGCGACCTCGCGCGGATCCTCTACGAACACACGAAGGACGACGCCGAATACGTCTTCGGTGACCGCGTCACGGCGCTGACCGAGACGGCCGACGGCGTCGACGTCACCTTCCGCCACGGCGCGCCGCGGACGTTCGACCTGGTCGTCGGCGCCGACGGCGTGCACTCCGGCGTCCGCGCCGCCGCGTTCGGCCCGGAGCGCGACTTCCGGCACGACCTCGGGTTCGGCATCGCCGGCTTCACCGCGCCCAACCACCTCGGGCTCGACCACACCAGCGTCATGTACAACGAGCCCGGCCGCGGCGTGACCGTCGGCAGCCACCGGCTGGCCGGCAAGCTGCACGTCAGCTTGGTCTTCGGTGCTGACGGCATCGAGTTCCGCCGCTCCCCAGACGAGCAGCGCGCCCTCGTCGCGCGGCTGTTCGCGAACACCGGCTGGGAGGTGCCGAAGCTGCTCGAAGCGCTGCCCGCGGCCGAGGACCTCTACGTCGACTCGATCAGCCAGATCCACCTCGGCCGCTGGGCGAAGGGCCGGGTCGTGCTGCTCGGCGACGCCGCCTGGTGCGCCGGGCCCGGCGGCTCCGGCACCGGGCTCGGGATGATGGGCGCGCAGGTGCTGGCCGGCGAGCTCGCGGCGGCGGGCGGCGACCACGTGACGGCGTTCGCGAAGTACGAGGAGCGGCTGCGCAAGCCGGCGACGGTCGGGCAGAAGAACGGCAAGGGCTCCGGCAACTTCCTGGCTCCGCTCACGGCCGCCAAGATCCGCAGCCGCAACCGCGCCTACCGGATGATCAGCACCCGGTTGTTCGGCAAGGTGTTCACGTGGATGACCGACCGCGCGGCCAACGCGGTCGAGTACCGGGAGTACCCCGCGCTCACCGCCGCGTGAGCCGCCGATCTTCGTCTCATCGGGGGACTCGGCTGGCGGCCCGGCGTGGCGTGCGTCACCCTCGACGCCATGTCACCGCGCCGGGCCGCCGACGCGCCGGTCAGGACGGCGCTCGCCGGGCTGGCCGTGCTGGCGCTGGGCGTGCTGGCGGCGCTCAACGTCCGTTCCCTGCCGGTGCTCGGCGACGGCACGACGTACTCCGCGGAATTCAGCGAAGCGGCCGGGTTGGCCGAGGGCAACGACGTCCGGATCGCGGGGGTCAAGGTCGGGCGCGTCACGGACCTGACGCTGCGGGGCGACCACGTACTGGTTTCCTTCAAGGCCAAGGACGTCTGGCTCGGCGACGCGACGGGCGCGGCGATCCGGCTCAAGACCGTGCTGGGCCAGAAGTACCTCGCGCTCGACCCGGAGGGCGACGGCACGCTCGACCCCGGGCAGCCGATCCCGCGGGCGCGCACCAGCGTTCCCTACGACATCCTCGCGGCCTTCGGCGAGCTTTCGTCCACTGTGGACAGAATCGACACCACCCGGCTGGCGAAGAGCTTCGACACGCTTTCGGCGACGCTCGCGGACACGCCGCAGAGCGTCCGCGCCGCGCTCGGCGGGCTGTCCCGGCTCTCGGACTCGCTCGCCTCCCGTGACCGGCAGCTCGGCACTCTGCTGGCCGGCACCAGAACGGTGTCGCGGACGCTCGTCGACCGCGACACCGCCGTGCAGCGGCTCTTCGCTGACGGCAACCAGCTGCTTTCCGAGGTGAGCGCCCGCGAACAGGCGATCACCGCGCTGCTCGACGGCTCGCGGCAGCTCGCCACCGAGCTCTCCGGGCTGATCGACGACAACGAGTCGCAGGTCGGCCCGCTGCTCACCCAGCTCGACCAGCTGACGTCGATGCTGCAGCGCAACCAGGACGCGCTCGCGGCCGGCATCAAGGGCTTCGCGCCGCTGGTCCGGCTCGGCACCAACATCGCGGGCAGCGGCCGCTTCATCGACGGCTACCTGTGCGGGCTGGTCCTGCCGTCGATGGGCCCGCTGAACGAAGAGGGCTGCCACGGCTAGGGTTTCGTGATCTTCACCGTCACCTGGTTGTCGCTGTAGGTGTAGGCGACGTACTCGAACTCGACGCCGGTGCGCTCGACGTACTCCGTCCAGGCGCGGTATTCGTGCCGCTTCCAGCCGGGGAAGTTGAAGAACTCGTCGAAGTGCACGATGCTGCCCGCGCGCAGCCGCGGCCCGCAGAGGTCGAGCACGGTCTTGGCGGAGCTGTAGAGGTCGCCGTCGACGTGCAGGAAGTCGACGTGCCCGGGGTGCTCCGCCAGGAACCCGGGGAGACTGTCGGTGAACAGCCCGACGACGAGCTCGGCGCCGGGGACGTCCGGCAGGTCGTCGCGGGCGAAGGCGCCGGCGGGCATGCCGTTGAGCCACGCCTCGGGCAGCCCGTCGAAGGAGTCGAAGCCGTAGACGTCGCGGCCGTCGCGGGCGCGGGCGATGGTCCGCAGGGTGTTGCCGGACGCGACCCCGAACTCCAGCGCCATGCCGCCTTCCGGCGCCAGGGAAAGCGCGTACTCGAGTGTCTCCTTGGGACGGCCGAAGTGCCGCGAGCCGACGAGGTGCTCGCGGGCGAAGACGTTGCTCTCCAGCGCGGCGTCCTGATCGCCGGCGTAGACGATGTCGCGGCGGCTGCGGATCTCGAACTCCACCACCCGATCGAGGACCCGGTCACCCTGGCGGACGATCTCCGCGCGGAGTTCCGCGGCCATCCGGTTCAGCTGATCGGTGTACGGGTCGTCCACTTTCGAGGCCAGCGCGTGGAGGAGCTTGCCCAGCGTTTTCCTTACGGGTGAACGAGTTTCAGCGCGGTTCATCCCGGGACGGTACCTGACGCACCGTCCGCCACGATGAGCCGGAAGCCCGCGTCCCACTCCGGCAGCGCCAGCAGCTCCGCGTGGTCCGCGTGCCACCGGCCGGACTCGAGGTCGGCCCGCAGCCGGTCGATCCCCCGCGTGACGGCCTCGGGTGACGTCTGCGCGAGCGCCGAGCAAGCTCGCCGCACCGCCGGGTCCAGGTACGCCTCCGGCCGCCGCCAGTGCGCGGGGAACACGCCGTCGGTGAAGTCCCACGGCACCGGCAGCGGCAGCACCGACGACGCGCCGAGGTGGTCCGCGATCTGCGCCGCCGACGGGCGGGACCGTTCGAGCGCCGCGACTTCGGGGACGTACTCCTGCACGAGCCAGAAGTCGTTGTGCAGTGCGGTGTCGTAGGCCAGTACGACCTGCCGGGGTGCGACGCGGCGCAGCTCGTCGAGCCCGCGGCGCCAGTCCGGCCAGTGGTGCACGGTCAGCACCGCGAGCGCGGCGTCGAACGTCGAAGACCCGAACGGCAGCGCCTCCGCGACCGCCCGCACGACCGGCGCGGCGCCGTCCGGGCGTTGCCGGATCATCTCCGCCGACGGCTCCACCGCGACGACGCGCCGCGAAGGCGGCTCGTAGGAGCCCGTCCCGGAGCCGACGTCGAGCACGGACCGCGCGGCACCGAGCGCGTCGAGCACCGGCGTCAGCCACCGCGGGTCGGTGCGCCGCCCCAGCGCGTACCCGACGCCGATCTCGTCGTAGCGCGCCATCAGCGCTCCGGGCCGTCGCCGCCGTTCTGCTCGGCCAGGAACCGCTCGAACTGCGAGCCGAGCTCCTCCGCGGTCGGCATGTGCTCCTCCGACTCCGCGAGCAGCGACCCCTTCTCCGAAGCCTCGACGAACGTGTCGTACTGCCGCTCCAGCGCGCGGACGACGTCGGCGACCTCGGCGGACTCCGCGACCTGGCGGTTGATCTCGGCGTCGGCCAGCTCCGCGGCCGCGCGCAGCTCGCCTTCGGCCAGGCTCAGCCCGGTCGCGCGGCTCAGCGCGTCGAGCACGATGAGAGACGCCGACGGGTACGTCGACTGCGCCAGGTAGTGCGGCACGTGCGCGGCGAAGCCGACGGCGTCGTGGCCCCACTCGCCGAGCCGGTACTCCAGCAGCGCGGCGAGGCTGCCCGGGACCTGCAGCCGGTTGGGCAGCGGCTGGTGCTCGCCGACCAGGTCCTGGCGGGTGGCGTGCGCGCTGACGCCGAGCGGGCGGGTGTGCGGCGCGCCCATCGGGATGCCGTGGAAGCCGGCGGTCAGCCGGACGCCCCAGCGCTCGACGAGGTTGCGGACCGCGAGGCAGAACCGCTCCCAGTCGTGGTCCGGCTCCGGGCCCGACAGCAGCAGGAACGGCGTGCCGTCGGTGTCGTGCAGCAGGTGCACGACCAGCTCGGGCGCGTCGTAGTCCTCCCAGTGGTCGACCGCGTAGGTCATCGTCGGCCGCCGCGAGCGGTAGTCGATGAGCCGGTCGACGTCGAAGCGGGCGACCACCCGGTGATCGCCGGTCAGCAGGTGCTCCGCCAGCAGACGGCCCGCCGAGCCGGCGTCCATGAACCCTTCGAAGTGGTGCATCAGCACCGCCCCGGTCAGGTCGGGGACGTCCGAGTCCACCTCGTACAGGTCGTCGGGATCGAGTCCCACCTGGTCCTCCTGCTTGCCGATAAGCGTCCTTCAAGCACAACACACGCGTACGGGGATTCCATTCCTCCGACGGTGTCGCCGATCGTAACGGCACGCGATCGAGGCCGGACCGGATCGGCATCGTGACACATGTCGTGGGCGCGCAAGTCTCCGATCGGGCACGCTTGAGGCGTGAGCGAACACACCACGAACACGGCGCTGCGGCTGCGGCCACCGGCACACCGGGTCAGCCGCCGGGCCATCGGCTACTGGACGGCGACCGCCGCGATCTTCTGGATCCTGCTGATCGGGCTGCAGACCGTCATCGTGGTGACCAGCGACGACGCGCCGTCGTTCCTGAGCGTGACGCTGGTGGTCTCGTGCGTGCTCGCCCCGCTGCACCTGCTCGTGATGCCGCAGTGGCGCTACCGCGTGCACCGCTGGGAGGTCACCGCCGAGGCCGTCTACACGCAGGCCGGCTGGCTGAAGCAGGAGTGGCGGATCGCGCCGGTCTCGCGGATCCAGACCGTCGACATCGAGCGCGACCCGTTCGAGCAGCTGTTCGGGCTGGCGAAGATCACGGTGACGACGGCGTCCGCGGCGGGGCCGCTGCGCATCGCGGGCCTGGCGCACGGCCGCGCGCTGGAGCTGGCGGACGAGCTGACGAAGACGACCCAGGCCGTGCGCGGGGACGCGACGTGAGCACCGAAGCGGTCGTGACCCCGCCCGCCGAGGGGACGCAGGAGGCGCCCTGGCACCGCCTCGACCGGCGCATGCTGCTCATCCGGCCGGTGCTGGACCTGGTGAAGTCGCTGCCGGTGCTGCTCGGCGCGCTGCTGTTCGGGCACGGCGAGCCGTGGCAGTGGATCGGCCTGGCGTTCACCGCGATCGCCGTGTTCACCGGCGTCTCGCACGTGCTGACTTCGCGCTACCGGATCACCGCGACGCAGGTCGAGTGGCACACCGGGCTGTTGTTGCGCAAGCAGCGCGCGATCCCGCGCGACCGGATCCGCACCGTCGACGTCACCTCCGAGCCGAAGCACCGGCTGTTCTCCCTCGCCGCGGCGAGGATCGGCACCGGGCGGCACTCGCACGGGAAGGGGCCGGGCAAGGACGAGCTCGTCCTCGACGCCGTGACGATCGCCGAAGCGCAGCGGCTGCGGACACTGCTCTTACACCGTAAGGCCGCGGCTCACTCCGAAGCGGTCACCGCGCCGCCGGAGCAGCTCGTGGCCGCGGTCGACAAGAAGTGGCTGAGGTACGCGCCGTTCACGCTCTCGGGCCTCGCCGTGGTCGGCGCGGTGGTCGGCACCGTCTACCACTTCGCGCACGAACTGCACTTCGACCCGATCCAGTTCTCCCTCGTCCAGACCGTCCTCGGGCACTTCACCGACACCCCGACGTGGCTGAGCCTGGTGCTGGCCGCCGTCGGCCTGCTGGTGCTCGTGTCGGTGCTGTCGGTCGGCGGGTACGTGCTTTCGTTCTGGAACTTCCGGCTCACCCGCGAGCCCGCCGGCACGCTGCACATCCGGCGCGGGCTGATCACGACGCGGTCGGTGTCGATCGAGGAGGACCGCCTGCGGGGCGTCGAAATCCGCGAACCACTGCCGCTGCGGCTGGCCGGCGGCGCCCGCTGCGTCGCCATCGCCGGCGGTCTGCGCGAGGGCAAGGGCGCGGACAAGAGCGGCGGCCTGCTGCTGCCGCCCGCGCCGCTCGCGAAGGCGCACGAAGTCGTCGCGGAGGTGCTCGGCGAAGACCCGGTGGCGACGCCGCTGACGCGCCACCCGCGGCGGGCGCTGTACCGGCGGGTCTCCCGCGCGGTCGTCGGGGTGCTGCTGCTCGCCGCGGCGCTCTACGGCCTCGCGTGGCTCGGCGCGCTGCCGGACTGGCCTTGGCAGGCCGCGCTGGTGCTGCTGCCGTTCGCCGCGCTCGTCGGCTGGGACCGCTACCGCGGCCTCGGCCACGCGTTCACCGGCCGCTACCTGGTGACGCGGTCGGGCTCACTGGACCGCGGCACGGCGGCGGTCCGCTGCGACGGGATGACCGGGATCGTCGTCGAGCGCTCGTACTTCCAGCGCCGCGCCGGCCTGGTCACGGTGATCGCACCGGTCGCCGCGGGCAAGGGCCGGTACCGCGTGCTGGACGTCGGGGAGACCGACGGCCTGGCGCTGGCGGACCAGGCCGTTCCGGGGCTGCTGACGCCGTTCCTCGAGCGCGGCTGAACATCTACAAGAATGGCGCGTTCCGATGGTTTTTCGCGCCAGGTGGGAATGCTGGCCTTCGTTTAACACAACGTGCTAATTTATTCACCCCGCGTGATAGCGAAGGCTGTTTTTGTCTCACCGAGAGGTCATGATGACGCCTGCCGTCAGTGCCGTCGACGGTTCCGCCACCTCCGCCCCGCGCCGCACCCCCGGTGCCAGCAGTTCCCGCAAGGTCCTGCAGCTGCTGCTCGCCTTCTCCGAAAGACGCTGGGAAGCCAGCGTCGCCGAGCTCGCCGCGACGATCGGCACCCCGGTCGCGACGACCTACCGCTACGTGGCGCTGCTCAAGGAGCTGCAGCTCCTCGAAGAAGGCCGTGCCGGGCACTACCACCTGACCAGCCAGGTGATGCCGCTGGCGCGGGCCGCGCAGCTGGCGAACGGGCTGGTGCAGCTGGCGAAACCGGCCATGGAGGAAGCCGCGCGGGAGCTCGGCGAGACGGTGCTGCTGTTCCAGCAGTTCGGCGACGCCGCCGTGTGCGCGGACCGCGTCGAGTGCGACCGCGCCATGCGGTTCACGTTCGAGCCGGGGCATTCGACGCCGCTCGGGCTCGGGGCGTCCGGCAAGATGCTGCTCGCCCTGCTGCCCGAAATGGAGCGCGACCGGCGGCTGCCGTCGATCGTCGAGCAGCGCGGCACCGCCATCCGCGACGAGCTGAAGTACGCGCTGGAGAACCGGTATGCGGTCAGCTCGGGGGAAATCGACGAAGGCGTCTGGGCCTGTTCCGTGCCGGTCCACGCGCCCGGGCGGCGGCCCACGGTGCTCAGCCTGGCCGGGCCGGCCGCGCGGATCACCGAGGCGGCCCGGCACACCGCGATCACCGCCCTGCAGGAGTACGCGACCCGGATCCAGCGGACGATCTCGTCTTATTCGCTGTGAAAATCGCGCGCGAGCACGTAGGAATGGCCGGGTGATCCGGCTCGCGCGCCCCGACGACCTGCCCGCGTTGATCGACGTCGAACGCGAGGCGGGCAGCCTCTTCCGCGACATCGGCATGACCGCGATCGCCGACGACGACCCCGGTTCGGTGGCGGAGCTGGCGGTGTACCAGGCCGACGGCCGCGCGTGGGTGAGCGTCGACGAGCACGACCGGCCGGTCGGCTACCTCGTCGCGGAGGTCGTCGACGGGCACGCGCACATCGAGCAGGTCTCGGTCCGCCCCGGCCACGCCCGCCGCGGACTGGGCCGCGCGCTCATCGACGCGCTCGCCGAGTGGGCCCTCACGCGTGATCTTCCGGCGCTGACGCTCACGACGTTCGCGGCCGTGCCGTGGAACGCGCCCTACTACGAGCGGCTCCGGTTCCGGGTCATCCCGGACGGTGAAATCGGCGACGGACTGCGCGCGATCCGCAGCGCCGAGGCGGCCCGAGGCCTGGACGCCTGGCCGCGTGTCGCGCTGATCCGACCGCTCTGACCTGGTCTTTTGCCTGTTCCTCCCCTACCCGGGGGATGCACTGGCGCACACAGTCGAACATGTGTTCTACTGTGCGGGCCGGTCCCGGAGGGGGAAGCTCCGCGGGCCGGCCCACAGACTTCGGGAGGTTGTTGTGGCGGTCAAGATCACCCACCTGACGAACGGCCAGCAGGTCCGCTTCGCCAACGCCGACGGCGCCCGCCGGTACGCCGAAATCATGGGCGGCGGCGTGGACAAGTGGCGCTTCACGGTCGTCCCCGAGGACCCGGCGTTGCGAAAAATGTCGGACTCGGTCGTTAACGTGCCCGTATGGCGCATGACTTCCAGGTAGTGGTGGATTCGGCCGACCCGCACGTGCAGGCCGGCTGGTGGGCCGAGACGCTCGGCTGGTCCGTCGAACCGACGGACGAAGGCTTCATCCGCGAGATGATCGCGAAGGGGTACGCGAAGGAGGAGGAAACCCGGACGTACCAGGGATCGCTGGTCTGGAAGGCGGGAGCGGCGATCCGGCACCCGGACTCGCCACCCGACGGTCCACCGCGGCGGATCCTGTTCCAGGAGGTCCCGGAGGGGAAGACGGTGAAGAACCGGGTCCACCTCGACGTCTGGGTCGGGGCGGACAACGTCGAGGCGACGCTGGAGAAGCTCACGGCCCGTGGGGCGACGTACCTGCACCGCGGGCGGCAGGGGCCGCACAGCTGGGTGACCGTGGCGGATCCGGAGGGGAACGAGTTCTGCGTTTCGTGAGGTGAGGCGTCGGCGGCGGGCCGGGGGGCCGCCGCCGACGCGAACTCAGCTCTGAGCGGCCAAGCGGTCCAGGGCCTTCGGCAACGCCGACGCCAGCAGGTCCAGCTCGGGCTCGGCCGCGATCAACGGCGGCGACACCGCGACCCCGCGCCCGAGGTTCCGCACGATCACACCCTCGTCCCGGCAGGCGCGCTGCAGCTTCACCGGGGCGCCCGGGTCGGCGTCCATCACCTCCGCCGTCAGCTCGACGGCGGCCAGGAAACCGAGCCCCGCGCGGATTTCGGCCACCAGCGGGTGCCCGCTGACGCTCGAAACCGCGTCGGCCAAAGGCTTTTCCAGTTCGCGGCCGCGGGGGATCAGGCCGTCGCGCTCGTAGATGTCCAGGGTCGCCAGGCCGGCCGCGCACGCCACCGGGTGGCCCGCGTACGTCGCGCCGTGGCGGAAGATCGGGGCGCCCGGCGCGCCGGTGAAGAAGGGTTCCGCCACCCGCGGGGCCACGATCAGCGCACCCAGCGGGATGGTGCCGCCGGTGATGCCCTTCGCCGTCGTGATCATGTCGGGCCGGACGGCCCAGCGGTCGATGCCGAACCACGTGCCGAGCCGTCCCCAGGCCGCGATCACGCAGTCCGCTACGAACAGCACGTCGTGGCGGCGGCAGATCGCCGCGACCTCCTCGATGTACCCGTCCGGCGGCAGCAGCACGCCACCCGCGCCGATCACGGGTTCGCAGAAGAACGCCGCCACGCGCGACGCGCCCACCCGCTCGATCTCGGCCTCCAGCGCCGCCGCGCTGTCGAACGGGACGTGCGAGAAGTCGGGCGGCTGCGGACCGAAACCGGCCGCGTTGGCCGGGATGCCGCCGACCGCGGTGCCGAAGCCGTGCGTGCCGTGGTACCCCTGCGCCCGCCCGATCACGTGCACCTTGTCCGGCCGCCCGGTGTGCGCGAAGTACGCGCGCGCCAGCTTGACGGCGGTGTCGATGACGTCCCCGCCACCCGAGCCGAAGAACACCTTCGAACCGGGTTCCGGCGCCAGCGCGGCAACGCGGTCCGCAAGGTCGATCGCCGGCTGGTTGGCGTTGTAGCCGAACAGGTTGTACGAGTCGAGCGTCCGCAACTGCGCCGCGACGGCGTCGGTGATTTCCGGGCGCCCGTGCCCGAAGTTCGCGTACCAGAGCGACGCGGTCGCGTCGAAGTACCGCCGGCCGCCGTCGTCCCAGACGTACGACCCCGCACCACGGGTGATGACCATCCGGTCACCGTCGACGGCGCCCATGTCGGCGAACGGGTGCCACAGGGCGTGCTGTGCTGACATCGGTCCTCCTCAGTCCTGCCCCCATCCCTACCAGGGCGAAGCGACGAGCGCGAACACTCCATCGTGCACAGTTCGCACCCCCGGACTGGCCGCGATGGCACCGCAACCCGTAACGGCGCTGCCGCCGCGGCGACCTGGAAGGGGTGCGAATCCCCTTCAGGCGCGCAGCCGATCAGCACCTCGGCCCGCTGGCCGAGTACGCGGCCCTGCGCGCGGAGATCATCCACCTGATGGACCTGCAGTGGAAGGTGACCGCCTTCCTGATCACCACCAGCGGCGCGGTGTTCGGCTTCGCGCTCACCTCGGCCGGCCGGATCCCCTTGCTGCTGATCATCCCGTTCAGCAGCAACATCCTCGCCTCTCGCTGGGTCGGGTGCTCGCAGCACATCGAACGGGTGTCCCTGTACATCAGGAACGAGCTCGATCCGTGCGTTCCCGGCGGCATCGGCTACGAGAAGTGGCTCCGCCGGACTCCCGACGAGCCGCTCGGTATCCGGCGCATGATCCGGTACGCGCAGGCCAGTCCCACCGGCGTCATCGTCCCCGCGCTCGCGGTGGCGGCCCTCGGCTGCGTCGCGTGGTGGTTCCTGCGCTTCGGCCGCGCCTGGTCCGACCCGGCCACCACCCCGGGCGTCGTCGCCTGGGCGGCCGGCGCCGTGCTGACCCTGCTGAGCTTCCGGCTCCTCTGCGTCGCGGCGAACCGGCGGACCGTCACCGACTTCCTCCACTGGAGACCGACGGCGAGCTGAAGCTCAGTCCAGGAACTCCGCGATCTCCGCCGCCGAGTACCCCAGCTCCCCGAGCACCTCCGCCGTGTGCTGCCCCAACGTCGGCGGCGCCGAAGAAGCCCGCGCCGGCGTATCCGACGCCTTCACCGGGAACCCCGTCCCCACGTACGTCCCCACCGTCGGGTGCGGCAGCCGCACCACCTGCTCGCGCGCCTCCGTCCACGGGTCCGCGTAGACGTCGTCGATCTCGTTGATCGGGGCCGCCGGAATGCCCGCCGCGTCGAAGGACTTCAGCCACTCCGCGGCCGTGCGCGTCAGCAACACCGGCTCGAGCAAAGCGTTCAGCTCATCCCGGTGCGCGGCCCGTGCCGCGTTCGACGAAAACCGAGGGTCCGAAGCGATGTCCAGCGCCAGCACCCCGCAGAACGCGTGCCACAGCTTCTCGCTGCCCACCGCGATGATCAGCCAGTCGTCGGCCGCGTGGTAGGCCTGGTACGGGACGATGCTCGGGTGCGCCGAACCCATCCGGCGCGGACGGGGTGCGTCGTAGAAGTGCGCTCCCGCCGCGTAGACGTGCCACGCCAGCTGACTGTCCAAAAGGGACACGTCGAGGTACTGCCCGCGACCGGTCGTGTGCCGCGCCTGCAACGCCATCAGCACGGCGATGATCGCCCACGTCCCCGCGTTCAGGTCCGCCACCGGCAGGCCGACCTTCGCCGGCGGCCCGTCCGGCTCGCCGGTCAGGGACATCACGCCGCCGAGGGCCTGGGCGACCAGGTCGTAGCCCGCGCGGTCGCGGTACGGCCCGGTCTGCCCGAAGCCGGTGATCGACACGTGGATCAGCCGCTGGTTCAGCTCGGCCAGCGCCGGGTAGCCGAGCCCCCACTTCTCCAGCGTGCCCGGGCGGAAGTTCTCGACGAGCACGTCGGCGTCCGCGACCAGCCGCCGGACCGCGTCGCGGCCGCGGTCGCTCTTGAGGTCCAGGACGATCCCGCGCTTGTTCCGGTTCGCCGCCAGGTAGTAGACGGCTTCGTCGCCGACGAACGGCGGGCCCCAGCCGCGGGTGTCGTCGCCGTGGCCCGGGGGCTCGACCTTGACCACGTCCGCGCCCATCTCGCCGAGGTACTGGGTGCAGTAGGGGCCGGCGAGGATGCGGGACAGGTCGACGACCTTGATCCCGTCGAGCGGGCGAAAACCTTCGGGCATCAGCGGCTCCTCGTCGAGCTGGGCGGCCAGCCCCCTTTCTACCTCGCGCACCCCGGGAAATGGATTACCTACTAACGGACGTAGACGACAGTCACTCCCGTCCTGTTGATTGTTGAGTGAGTCTGTGCAGAGTTGCGCACTCCTGGAGGGACTTATGCGTCGTCTTGTTGGAATGGCGGCCACGATAGCCGCCTGCACCACGGTCGTGACCGTCGTCCAAGCCACCCCCGCGGCCGCCGAACCCCAGTACTTCGCCGCCCAGCGCGTTGGCGAACGCCCGCCGATGGGCTGGAACAGCTGGAACAAGTTCGGCTGCGAGATCGACGAAAACCTCATCCGCGGCGCCGCCGACGCGCTCGTGTCGACCGGCATGAAGGACGCGGGCTACCAGTACGTCAACATCGACGACTGCTGGGCCGAACAGAACCGCACGGCCGACGGCAAGCTCGAGCCGAACCACGAGCGCTTCCCGCACGGCATCAAGGCGCTCGCCGACTACGTCCACGAAAAGGGCCTCAAGCTCGGCATCTACACCAGTGCGGGCACGCTTACCTGCCAGAAGACCATGCCCGGTGCCCTCGACCACGAAGAGGCCGACGCGCAGTCGTTCGCCGACTGGGGCGTCGACTACCTCAAGTACGACAACTGCAACAACCAGGGCCGCCCCGCGATCGAGCGCTACACGAAGATGGGCGACGCGATCAAGAAGACCGGCCGTCCGATGATCTACGCGCTCTGCGAGTGGGGCGAAAACGACCCGTGGACCTGGGGCCGCGACGCCGGCGCGCAGCTGTGGCGGACCACCGGCGACATCAGCGACAACTGGGGCAGCCTGACCGGCATCCTCGACCAGCAGGTCGGCCTGGAGAAGTACGCGGGTCCCGGCGGCTGGAACGACCCGGACATGCTCGAAGTCGGCAACGGCGGCATGACCGACGCCGAGTACCGCGCGCACTTCTCGCTGTGGGCGCTGCTGAACGCGCCGCTGCTGGCCGGCAACGACCTGCCCGCGATGACCCCGGCCACCAAGGCGATCCTGGAGAACAAGGACGTCATCGCCCTCGACCAGGACTGGGCCGGCGTGCAGGGCCACAAGATCCGCGACGACGGCGACACCGAGGTCTGGGCGAAGCCGATGTCCGACGGCTCGGCCGCGGTCGTGCTGTTCAACCGCGGTTCCGCGAGCACCGCGATGACGACGACGGCGAAGGAGCTCAGCCTCGCCGGGCGCGGCTTCCGCGTGCGCGACCTCTGGAGCGGCACCGAAACCGAGACCGCGGGCACCCTCCGCGCCGCCGTCCCGGCCCACGGCTCGGCCACGTTCCGCGTCTGGCCGGAGAATAAGCCGTCCGCTGCGCCGCTGACGACGCTCGCCCTGCCGAACCCGGAGTACGTGCCCGCCGACCGGCCGCTGACCACCACGCTGAAGGTCACCAACGACGGCAGCACGCCGGTCGCGCAGCTGCGCGCGAGCATCGCGACCCCCGCGGGCTGGCGGCTGCGCGGTCCCGGCGCGTTCACGGTGCCGATCGTGCCGCCGGGCAAGAGCTGGCAGCACGACGTCACGTTCGAGCCGGTCGCGCCGGCCGGCGAGCGCGTCACGCTCGCCGCGAAGGCGAGCTACCTTACACTGTACGGCCGGCGCAGCCTTACAGCGGAAGGCAGCTCGCCACTGGTCACGCGCCCGGCCACCGGAACGACGGCGTTGTCGAAGGCCGCGTGGATGTCGTCGGACAACGGCTGGGGCCCGGTCGAGCGCGGGACCAGCAACGGCGAGGCCGGAGCGGGCGACGGGCACCGGATCACCATCGCCGGCGTGGGCTACGACGACGGGATCGGCGCGCACGCCCCGTCGAGCGTGCGGATCTACGTCGGCGCGGCCTGCACGTCGGTCCGCGCGCTCGTCGGTCTGGACGACGAAAACTCCGGTGGCAGCGCGGGGTTCCGCATCCTCGGCGACGGCAAGGAGCTCGCCGCGACCGGCGTCCTGCACCCCGGGGACAAGGCGCAACCGCTCGACGCGCAGCTGTCCGGGGTCCAGGTGCTGGAGCTGGCCGTGACCGACGGCGGCGACGGCAACACCAACGACCACGCCGACTGGGCGAACGCCGCGATCAACTGCTGAGCAAGGAAATTCACGCACCGCCCCGCCGTCCCCGGTCACCCGGCCGGGGACGGCACTTCTCCCCTCATGCCCGGTTCGTCCCGGATGCACCCTGGAACTCTTGTCCGCACTCCTGGGGGAGGGAACCGTGCGAAGACTCGGTGTCCTGCTGCTCACAATCCTCGGTCTGGCCACGGCCGTCGCCGCGCCCGCGTCCGCCGGCGAACCCGTCATCGCCGCGACCCCGCCGATGGGGATTTCGTGGTCCCGCGGCTGGAACCAGTGCCCGCGGATCGACGACGCGAAGGTCCGCGCCGGCGTCGACATGCTGGTCAGCACCGGCCTGCGCGACGCGGGCTACACCTACGTCACCATCGCCGGCTGCTGGGCGGCCAAGACGCGGGCCGCCGACGGCAGGCTGCAACCCGACCCCGCGAAGTACCCGGACCTGCCCGGTCTCATCGCGTACGTGCACGCCAACGGTCTCAAGTTCGGGCTCTACAGCGGTACCGGCGCCCTGACCTGCGGCAGCGCGATGCCCGGCTCGCGCGACCACGAAGAACAGGACGCGCAGACGTTCGCGGCCTGGGGCGTCGACTACCTCGCGTACGACACGTGCGGCGGCGAGAACGGCGTCGCGGCGGCCGCCAAGAAGATGGGTGACGCGCTCAAGAACACCGGACGGCCGATCCTGTTCGCGATGATCGACACGTTCTCGAACAACTATCGCCAGTGGGAGTGGGCGCCCGGCGCCGGCGCGCACACCTGGCAGCTGACCAGCGACATGCCGGAGCCGCTGCCGATCGTGATGCAGGCGATCGACAAGCAGGTCCCGCTGGCCGGGCACACCGGTCCCGGCGGCTGGAGCGATCCCGGCTACCTCAACTTCAGCTTCCTCGACGTCGCGCCGCGGCGGACGCAGTTTTCGTTGTGGGCGCTGATGAACGCGCCGCTCATCCCCAACGAGTCGTTCCCGCTCGACACGATCGCCAACCGGGACGTGATCGCGGTCGACCAGGACTGGTCCGGCACGCCCGGCGCCAAGGTCCGCGACCTGTCCGACGGCGAAGTCTGGGCGAAGCCGATGTCCGACGGCTCGGTCGCGGTGCTGCTGCTCAACCGCGGCTCGTACGCGCGGACGATCCCGTTCGACCTCGCCGAAACCGGCGTCGCGGCGGCGCCCGCCTACCGCGTCCGCGACCTCTGGGCCGGCACCGAACTGACCAGCACCGGCACGCTGCGCGCGTCCGTGCCCGCGCTGAGCAGCGTGTTCTTCCGCGCGTGGCCGGGGCAGCCGTCGACGGCCGATCCGCTGGTGACGCTGGGCGTGCAGCTGCCGGAGGGGTTCCTGGCGGGGCAGCAGGTCGACGGCACGGTCACGCTGACCAACGACGGCGACACCCCGATCACGGACGCGAGCTACGCGATCACCGTGCCCGCCGGGTGGCAGCTGGACGGGCCCGCGCAGGTCGACGTCCCGCGGGTCTCGCCGGGCAGCACGGTCACGCGCGAGATCACGCTGCGGCCGACCGCGGCTCCGGCGGCGAAGGTGCTGGTCGGCGCGAGCGGCGGATACACCAGCGCGCTCGGGACGCGCGCCGCGGCCGGTTCGGCCGAGGTACCGCTGGTGACCGCGCCGCCGGCCGGCACGACGTACCTGTCGACGCGGCCGTGGCTCTACTCGGAGAACGGCTCCGGGCCGGTGGAACGCGGCAGCGTCGCGAACGGGCGGGCGATGTCGGTCGGCGGCGTCGGCTACCAGCCGAACAGCGGGGTGGGCGTGCACTCGCCGTCGGTGATCCGGCTGTTCCTCGGCGGTGCGTGCAAGTCGTTCTCGGTCCAGTACGGCGTCGACGACGTCTCGAGCCCGCAAGCCACCGTCGCGTTCCGGGTCCTCGGCGACGGCCGCGAGCTGGCCGCGACCGGGATCGTCCGGCCGGGCGCGAAGCCGGCGAAGCTGACGATCCCGGTCACCGGGGTGCAGCAGCTGGCCATCGCGGTCGACGACGGCGGCGACGGCTCGGCCGGCGAGTACGCCGACTGGATCGCGCCGTACGTCACCTGCTGACCGCGCCCTCCAGGAGGACGACGGCCTGCGCGGTCCGCCGGTACAGCACGTACCGGCCGTCCCGGACCTTGCTGACGAGACCGGCGCGGTGCAGCGCGCTCAAGTGGTAGGAGACGGTGCCCGGGCTGTACCCGGTCCGGGCGGCGAGGTCGGCGGTCGGCCGCGCGGTCTCGAGGTCGGCCAGCAGCGCCGCCCGGGCCGCGCCGACCACCGGCGCGAGCCGCCCGGGCGGCCGGTCCGCGCCCGTGCCGATCCCCTTCGCGGGGTAGCAGAGCACGACCTGGCCGGGAACGTCGACCTGGATGCTCATTCCGGGCCGGCTGAGCACGCCGGGGGCGAGGACCAGCTCGCGGCCGGCGACGTCGATCTCGCCGTCGAACGGCTTGGCGAGGGTGATCGCGTCGCCGGCCCAGCCGATGGCGGGGTGCAGCGACGCGAGCGCCGCGCCGACGCCGTGCGTGGCGATGGTCTGCGCGCGGTGGGCGATGTCCCGGTCGACGACCGCGTGCAGACCGGCCCAGTCGTCGCAGAGCACGTCACGCCAGAACCGCGCGAGGCCGCCGGCCAGCCGCCGGGGCATCGACCCCGACTCCACGACCCGGCGGGCCGCGATCGGCAGCGGCCGGTTCCAGTGGAACTGCGTGTACGCGAGGACCTGTTCTTCGAGGTCGTCCTGCGTGGTCGCCTCGATCCGCGCGATCTGCTCGTCGAGCAGGTCGGCGGGCCGGGCCGCCGTGCCCGGCTGCGGGGTGAGCAGGTCCGGCGGGTAGACCTCGCCGGGGCGCGGCAGCAGGTCCAGCAGCAGCGCGACGTCCGGGTGGGCGAGCGACGCGCGGGCGACCGGGCCGGGATCGCCGAACACGGGGTGGCGCCCGGCGTCGGCGGTGAGCTTCGGCCACGCCAGCGACTCCGCGGCGAGGGAGGGCGAAAACCGTGTCCTGGCCACCGTCTCGGTGTCGACCCGCAGCGTGAACACCGATCGACGGTAACAGGGGTCACGGCGGATTTGAACCGGCTCGAATCCTTTCCGGGGCGACCTTCCGCCGGGGTTGAGTGGGCTGGTGCTCCCTGGACGCGTGCTCGCCGCTGCCGTGGCCGCCGTGCTGCTCGCCGGCGCGCCGCCCGCTTCGGCACGGCCCGCCCCGGCTGGGCACGCCAGGTGTTCCGTCGTCCGGACAGTCACCGTGCTCGGCTGGACGGCCGGCGCCGACGGGATCTACCGCGTCACGGCTCAGTACCGGCCGTACGCGCTCACGGTCGTCTTCCCCTACGAGCTCAGTTCCAGCAGCCTGGCTTCGGCGTCGCGCAGGTAGCGGTCGAGCGCGGCCGCGGCGGCGTCGAACCGGCCGCGGCGCAGGTCGCGCAGGATCCGCTCGTGGCAGTCCAGGAACGGCTCGTAGAACTCCCGCGTGTTCTCGTTGAGCACGAAGAACAGCCGCGTCTCGGCGAGCACCTGGCGCATCGTCGCGGACAGCCGCTCGCTGCCCGCCAGGTCCGCCAGCGCCTGGTGGAAGTGGATGCTGGCGGTGCCGACCGCGGGCCAGTCCTCGGCTCCGGCGGCCCGGCGCCCGTCATCGAGTGCGCGTTCCAGGCCGGTCAAGTCCACAGTGGACAATTCGGCGGCGCGGCGCAGGGCACCGCACTCGGTGGCGCGGCGGACGACGTAGAGGTCCTCGATGTCGTCGGTGGTCAGTTCGCGCACGAACACCCCGCGGTTCAGCTCGTGCACGGCCAGCCGCTCGTGGGCCAGCAGCTGGAACGACTCGCGCAGCGTGTTGCGCGAGACGCCCAGCGCCGAGCTGATCACGGGCTCGGACAGGCGTTCGCCGGGGGCGAAGACGCCGTCGGTGATGTACTGGCGCAGGATCGCGGCGACCCGTTCGGCGGTGCCGCTGCGCACCAGGAGGTGCCGCTCGCTCCCCAGCCCCGAGGCATCGACGGTCATGGCACCACCCCGACGCCGAGATCGAAGTCGAGGCTGTACCGGTTGCCCGGCATGGCACCCGCCGCCTTCGCGCCGTCGATCGGCAGGACGACGCCGTTGATGAACCTCGATTCGTCGCTCGCCAGGAAGACGACGGCCTTCGCGACCTCCCACGCCTCGCCGACGCGCGCCGCGGGCGTGCTGGCGACCAGCTGGTGCTGCTTGGTTTCGAACTCCTCCGGCGAGTTCAGGGTGCTGCGCAGCATGTCGGTGTCGATCGCGCCCGGGTTCACCGTGTTGGCCCGGATGCCCTGGTGCGCGTGGGCGACGGCGATCGACTTCGTGAGCCCGACCAGCGCGTGCTTGGTGGCGTTGTAGACCGGGTCGCCGGGGCGGCCCATCACGCCGCCGTTGGACGACGTCGTGACGATGCTGCCGGCCCGCTGCGCGATCATGTGCGGCAGCACGGCCCGGGTGCCGAGGAAAGCGGCGCGGACGTTGAGCGCGAAGATGTCGTCGAACTCCGCCAGGGTGGTGTCGACGAGCGGCTTGCCGAGGTGGATGCCGACGTTGTTGAACAGCACGTCGATGCGGCCCGCCTCGGCGATGACGCCGTCGACGAACGCGGCCACGGCGTCCTCGTCCGTGGCGTCCACTGTGGAATGCCGGTACCCGTCGATCTCCTCCGCGGGCTCGCGGATGTCGGAGGCGTACACGGTCGCGCCCTCGGCGAGGAACTCCTTGACCGTCGCGAGGCCGATGCCCCGCGCGCCGCCGAAGACGACCGCCACCTTGCCGGCCAACCGACCCATGTCACTTCCCCGCTCTCAGTCGTGCTGTCTGCTCTTCGTCCACCGCGTAGTCCGCCGGCAGCCGGACGAGCGCGTCCGGTTCGCCGAGGTACCGCACTTCGACGCCGTACACCTCTCGCGCCGCCGTCACCGAGACGTACCCCTCGACGACGTCGGCGAGGACCGCCGCCACCGGCCGTTCGCGCGGCGGCCCGTAACCGCCACCGCCCGGCAGTATGACGTCCACAATAGACTCGGGCGCCAGTGTCACCCGGCTTTTCGCGGGCAGGTCGGCGCCTTCGCGCAAACCGAACCGTCCGGGTGCCCCGGCACCCGCGCCGTCCACTCCGGACGCGGCGGCCCGCACGCGGTCGACGTTCCCGTTCACGCTCCAGGAATCCCCGCCCCGTGCCCCCATCGTGGTCACCTGTCCGAGTCCTCCGCGCCACCGTCCGGCGCCACCCGAATCCACGCGCAGCTCGCGGGAAAACTGGACCAGCGGCGCCATCGTCTCGATGACTTCGGTCGGCGTCGACCGCAGGCCGCTGGGAAATCCCGTGGTGCTGAGCCCGTCCTTGTCCACCCGGGCGCCCATGCCGCCGGTCTGGAAGACATTGAGCATGAAACCGGGACCACGCCAGATGGTCATCCACAGCGCGTCCGCGCTCGGCGCGATCGCGGCCCCGGGCAACGCGCCGATCAGCAGCGACGGCAGGAAGTGCCCGATGAGGTGCCGCGACGCGACCGGCGCGGGCGGCAGGCAGTTCAGCACGGAACCCTCGGGCGCGGTGACGTGCACCGGCCGGAACGACCCGGCGTTGTGCGGCACTTCCGGCGAGATCGCCGCTTTGACCGCGAAGGACGCGTAGGCGCGCGTGTAGTTCAGCACGACGTTGATCCCGCGCCGGCTCTGCGGCGACGAACCCGCGAAGTCGAGGTGGATCTCGTCACCGTCCACAGTGGCCGTGACGCGCAGGACGACTTCTTCGTCGTCGAAGCCGTCGGTGGCGATTTCGTTGGTGTAGACGCCGTCCGGCAGTTCCCGCAGCGCGTCCCGCAGGGCTTTCTCGGACCGGTTCATGAGCTCGGCGGCGATGTCGTCGAGGGAGCCGAGGCCGAACTCGGCCAGCAGCTCCAGCAGGCTGGCCGCGCCGACCTCGTTGCCGGTGACCTGCGCGTACAGGTCGCCGATGGTCTCCTCCGGCGTCCGCACGTTGGCGCGGATCAGCCGTTCCACGTCGGCGTTGACCTCGCCCGCGCGCAGGAACTTCAGGATCGGCAGCCGGAGGCCCTCTTCGAAGACTTCGTGCGCCTCGGCGGACACCAGCCGCCCGCCGATGTCGGGCGCGTGGCAGCAGGACGCGAACCAGGCCACCAGCCGGCCGTCGCGGAACACCGGCGTGGCCACCGTGATGTCGTTGATCTGCCCGGCGGTCTGCCACGGGTCGTTGGTGAGCAGGACGTCGCCGGGTTCGAGGGTCTCCGGCGGGTACGCCGCGACGAAGTGGTGCATGCCGGTCGCCATCGCGTTGATGTGCCCCGGCGTGCCGCCGACGGACTGGCCGATCATCTCGCCGCGCGAGTCGAACACGGCGCAGGCCAGGTCGAGCGATTCCCGCACGACGGCGGAGAAAGCCGTGTTGACGAGCGCGTTCTGCTGCTCGGCGAGGATCGAGTGCAGGCGGTTGCCGAACAGCCCGACCAGGATGGGGTCGACGGTCACACCGTCACCTCCAAGGCGGCGTCTTCCCGGACGACGCAGTGCGCGCCGGGCGGGACGACCACCGTGGACTCGCGTTCCTCGACGATGGCCGGTCCGTCGATCCGCGTGCCGGGTCCGAGCTGGTACCGGTCGAAGATCGCCGTGTCGGCAAATCCACCGGCGGCGGGGAAGTACGCCTTGCGGGTGCCCTTGCGCGCGTCCCCCTCGGCGGCGCGGGCGGCCAGCCGCAGCGTGACGTCCGGGGCGGGACCGCTCGAGACGACCCGCCAGTTCAGCACCTCGATGCCGACCTCGGGCCCGGTCCGCCGGTAGAGCGCGCGGTAGGTCCCGGTGAAGTCGCCGATCAGGGTGCCGGGCCAGCTGCCGCCGCGCACCGGGACGCGGATCTCGTAGCCCTGCCCGGCGTAGCGCATCTCGGCGATCCGGCGGTGCGTCACGTCCGCGACCCCGGACTTCGCCAGCAGCGCTTCGCCCTCGGCCTCCATCTCGGCGAACAGCGCGTCGACCTGTTCCCAGGCGAGGTCGTGCACGGCGGCGCGTGCCGAGCGCACGAAGTCGAACGCCAGCGGCGCGGTGAGGAACCCGGCCGCGCTGAGCACGCCCGCGGCGGGCGGCGCGACGACCGACGGCGCCCCGAGCGCCCGCGCGACCCCGGCGCCGTGCACCGGGCCCGCGCCGCCGAAGGTGTACATCGGCAGCTTCGCCGGGTCGTGCCCGCGCTCGACGGCGTGCACGCGCGCGGCGTTGGCCATGTCTTCGTTGACGCTCGTGTGGATGCCCCAGGCCGCCTCTTCGACGCTCACCCCGAGCGGATCGGCGATCTTCTCCCGGAGCACCGCTCTCGCGGTCTCGGCGTCCAGGCGCATGCCGCCGCCGAGGAAGTAGCCCGGGTCGAGGTAGCCGAGCACCAGGTCGGCGTCGGTGACCGTGGGCTCGGTGCCGCCGCGGCCGTAGCAGACCGGACCGGGCTCGGACCCCGCCGAGCCGGGCCCGACGGTCAGCAGTCCCAGCGCGTCGATCCGCGCGATCGACCCGCCGCCGACGCCGATCTCGATCATGTCCGTGACCGGCACCTGCACCGGCAGCCCGGACCCGGGCAGCAGCCGGTACTTGCGGTCCACCTCGAACTGGTGCGTGACCAGCGGCGCGCCGCCCGCGATCAGGCACAGCTTCGCCGTCGTGCCGCCCATGTCGAAGGCCAGCAGGTCGGCCGGCCCGACCGCGGCCGCCGCGAGCGCCCCGCCCGCCGGCCCGGACTCCAGGATGCGGATCGGGTACCGGGCCGCGGTGCCGACGGTCGCCAGGCCGCCGTTGGACAGCATGATGTGCGGCGCGCGCGTGATCCCGAGCCGCCGCAACCGGCGTTCGAGGTCGCGCAGGTAGCGCTCGGTGAGGTCCTGGACGTAGACGTTCGCGACGGTCGTCGACGCGCGCTCGAACTCGCGGATCTCGGGGACGACGTCGGCGGAGAGCGCGACCCTGAGCTCCGGCGCGACCTCGGCGAACAGCTCCGCGACCCGCCGTTCGTGCACGGGGTTCGTGAACGCGTGCAGGAAGCAGACCGCGACGGCTTCGACCCCGCGCGCGTGCAGCTCCCGCCCCAGCCTTACAACGTAAGCTTCGTCGAGTGCGGTCCGGACGGATCCGTCCGCGAGGATCCGCTCCGGGACGTCGAACCGCAGGTGCCGCGGAACCAGCGGCGCCGGCAGCTCGAGGTGCAGGTCGTACAGCTCGTACCGGTGCTCGCGGCGCATCTCCAGGACGTCGCGGAAGCCGGCGGTGGCGAGCAGCGCGGTGCGCGAGCCCGTGCGCTCGATCAGCGCGTTGGTCACCAGCGTCGTCCCGTGCACCACCTGCTCCACGTCGAGAGCGGTGATCCCGGCGTCCGCGAGCAGCGCGGCCAGACCTTCTTCGACGGCGCGCGCGGGCTCGTCGTGCGTGGTCAGGACCTTGCCGACGGCGACGATCCCGGAGTCGTCGAGCGCGCAGAGATCGGTGAACGTGCCGCCGATGTCGACGCCGATCCTCATGTCCGGTACCACCGCGGAGACGTGTTCAGCGGCGGCTTCAGCTTGGCCTTCACCACCAGGACGTTCGGCTCGTCCGACTCGACGAACTCGCCGAGCAGCCGCCGGAACGCGCGCCCGAACCCGGACACGCGGTCCGCGTGCACGCCGAAGGACCGCGCGAGACCGACGAAGTCCGGGCTGTCCCAGTCGACCCCGCGGTGCGGCACGCCCTCGCGGTCCTGGTCGTAGCGCAGCATCCCGTAACCGCCGTCGTCGACGAGCACGACGGTGACCGGCAGCTGCTCTTGCGCGAGCGTCGCGAGGTCGCCGCAGCCGTAGAGGAACCCGCCGTCACCGGTGATGCAGATGGCGCGCCCGACGCCGGCCGCCGCCGCGCCGAGCGACGAGGGGAAGCCGTAGCCGAGCGTCCCCCAGCCCATCGGGTAGGCGAGCTTGCGCGGCGCCCGCACGCGGTGGAAGCCGCCGACCCAGTACCCGGCGACGCACATGTCCGACACCAGCACGGCGTCGGACGGCAGCACTTCGTCCAAAGTGGACAGGAAGTCGTAGGCCTGCGGCTCCTCGTCCCGGATCCGCTGGCGCACCCGGCGGCCGATGCCGGCCAGCCGCAGCGTGATGTCGTCGAGCCCCGGCCGCTGCTTCGGCAGCAACCGCTCGACGATCGACCGCGCGTCGCCGACCAGCGTCAGGTCCGGTTCGTAGTTCTTCGCGGCGTCGTCGGCGTCGACGTTGACCGCGATCAGCCGGGGCGGCTTCGGCATCCGCCAGTTCTGCGTCATCAGCCCGTCGAAGTCGGTGCCGATGGCGAGCACCACGTCGGCCTCGTCCCACAGCTCGCCGACCTCCGGCGTGTGCACGGGGTTCGGCGCCAGGCACGGGTGGTCCAGCGGCAGCAGCCCGCGCGCGGCGAAGGTGGTGATCACGGGCGCGGCGAGCTTCTCCGCGAGCGCCCCGATCGCGTCGCCGGCGCCCGACCGCAGCGCGCCACCGCCGGCCCAGATCAGCGGCTGCCGCGCGTCGGACAGCATCGCCTCGGCCCGCGCGAGGTCCGGGACGTCGACGTCGGGTTTGCGGTGCGGCGCGGGCGGCCGCCGGTGCGGGACGGTCTCGCGCAGGTAATCGGTCGGCACGCCGAGGTAGACCGGACCGCTCTGCGGCTGCAGCGCGAGCCGCGCCGCGCGGTGCACGGTGGTGCCGATCTGGTCGGCGGCCCGCACGGTGAAGCCGCCCTTGGTGACCGGCGCGAACATCGCCTGCTGGTCCGAGGTCTCGTGCAGCACGCCGCGGACGACGCCGGGACGCCGCAGTGTCGACGGGATGTCGGTGGCGATGATGAGCACCGGAGCCGCGGAAGCCATCGCTTCGCCGACCGCGCCGAGGGTGTTCGCAGCACCCGGACCGGTGGTCACGAGCGCGACGCCGAGCTTCCCGGTCGCGCGCGCGTACCCGTCGGCGGCGTAGCCTGCGGTCTGTTCGTGGCGCACCCCGACGAGCTTGATGCGGGTCTCGGACAGCGCCTCCCACAACGGCAGGTTGTGCACGCCCGGGAGGCCGAAGACGATCTCCGTTCCGAGCGCTTCAAGCGCGTCCACCAGCTCCCGAGCACCACTCACAGCCACGGCGCGGATACTGCCAGATCGTTGAACGATCTGGCAATCGACCCCTAGACGATGTTGTGCTCCGACGGTGCGGTATCGGCGTTCCCGAACCGCCGCACGTCCAGCTCCGCGATGTCCACCGCGGTCGGTCGCCCCAGGTAGAGGTCCCGGATCAGCTCACCGGCCGCCGGGCCCATCTGGAAGCCGTGCCCGGAGAAACCGGTCGCGTAGAGGAACCGCGAAAGCAGGACGCTTTCCCCCACGATCTGGTTGCGGTCGGGCGTCACTTCGTACAACCCGGCCCACGCCGCGCGGATGTCCGCGTCGAGCACGGCCGGGATCCGCTTCCCCGCGACCTCGGCCAGCCGCGGCAGCCACTCGCCGGCCTCGTAGTGCGTGTCGAACCCGGGGACGCCGTCGTCCTCGCAAACGGACATCGCCAGACCTGCACCTTCGCGGTGGAAGTAGAACGCCGACGGAAGTTCGATGGTCAGCGGAAGCGATTCCGGTAGCCCGCGCACCGGCCCGGTGAACACGACCTGCCGCCGGAACGGCCGCACCGGCAGGTCCAGACCGGCGAGTTCACCGACCCGCCCCGACCACGCGCCCGCCGCGCAGACCACCGCCCCGGTCCGGACGAACCCCGCGCTCGTGCGGACGCCGGTCAGGACGGTACCGTCCCGTTCGATCCCGATCACCTCGACGCCGGTCCGCAGCTCCGCACCGCACGCCCGCGCGGCCCTCGCGTAGCCCTGGACAACGGCGTCCGGCGTGGCTTTCGCGTCGTCCGGAGACCAGAGCGCGGCGAGGATCCCGTCCGTCTCGAGCAGCGGGAGCACGCGCTTCGCTTCCGCGGGGTCCAGCAGGTGGCTGCGCACGCCGTACTCCCGCTGCAGCTCCGCGCAATGTCCGATTGCGGTGACGTCCGCGGGGTCGGTGAGCAGGTACAGGTAGCCGTCGCGGCGGAAGTCGATCTCGACGCCGAAGTCGCGCGAGAAAGCGCTGTACGCGGCGAGCCCGCGCAGCCCGAGCTCGACGTTCACGCGGCTGGTGAACGACGACCGGATGCCGCCCGCGGCCTTCGCCGTAGAACCCTCGCCGAGCCCGTCGCGCTCCAGCAACAGGACGTCGACGCCGGCTTCCGCCAAGCGGAACGCGCAGCTCACACCGATCACACCGCCGCCGATCACGACGCACTCGGCCATCGGTGGCAGGGACGTTTCCCCCGAGCCGCGGACGGTCATACTCGCCAATGTAGAACGTGATCCACCCACGGCGGCCGAGCGCGTACAGTCGGCGTGCCGAGTGCGGAAGGTGATGTCCCATGGCGATGATGCCCGTGACCGACTCGATGTTCCTCCTCGTCGAAACGCGCGAGCATCCGATGCACGTGGGCGGTCTGCAGCTGTTCAAGAAACCGGACGGCGCCGGCCCGGACTACCTCCGCGACGTCCGCCGCACCCTGCTCGAGTCCGACAACATGCGCTCGGTGTTCCGGCGCCGCCCGGCCCGTCCGGTCAACACGATGGGCCACGTGGCCTGGTCGACCGACGCCGAGCTCGAACTCGACTACCACTTCCGGCACTCCGCGCTGCCGCAACCGGGCCGCGTCCGCGAACTGCTGGAACTCACCAGCCGCTGGCACAGCACCCTGCTCGACCGGCACCGGCCGCTCTGGGAGACCCACCTCATCGAGGGCCTCGCCGACGGCCGGTTCGCCGTCTACACCAAGGTCCACCACGCGCTGATGGACGGCGTCTCCGCGTTGCGCCAGCTGCAGAGCACGCTCTCGGACGACCCGGCGGACCTGGATTGCCCGCCGTGGTGGGGCAGCCGGCGCAAGCCCGGCGAAGGCCGCGTCAAGCGCCCGCGGTCGTTCCTCCAGACCGCGGGCAAGACCGCCAACCAGCTCGCGAGCCTGGCCCCCGCCGCGATGAAGGTCGCACGCGAAGCGTTCGGTGAACACACGTTAACGCTGCCCGGACAGGCGCCGCGGACGATGCTCAACGTGCCGATCGGCGGCGCGCGCCGGTTCGCGGCGCAGTCGTGGTCGCTCGAGCGCGTCCGGAAGGTCGCCACCGCGGGCGGCGTCTCGCGCAACGACGTCGTGCTCGCGATGTGCTCGGGCGCGCTGCGGGACTACCTCATCGAGCAGCGCGCGCTGCCGGACGCGCCGCTCGTTGCGATGGTGCCGGTGTCGTTGCGCCGCCAGAACGACCCCGGCGAGGCGGCGGGCAACAACATCGGCGCGCTGCTCTGCAACCTCGCCACCGACCTGCCGGACGCGGGCAAGCGGCTCGTCACGATCCACCAGTCGATGCGCAACGGCAAGCGGCTGTTCTCGGAGCTGACGCCGTTGCAGACACTCCTGTTGTCCGCGGTCAACGTCGCGCAGCTCGGCGTCTCGCCGATCCCGGGCGTCGTGAACAACACGCGGCCGCCGTTCAACCTGGTGATCTCGAACGTGCCCGGCCCGCGCAAGCAGATGTACTGGAACGGCGCCCAGCTCGACGGCATCTACCCGGCGTCGGTGCTGCTCGACGGCCAGGCCGTGAACATCACGCTGACCAGCAACGGCGACAACCTCGACTTCGGCGTCACGGGCTGCCGCCGCAGCGTCCCGCACCTGCAGCGGATCCTGACGCACCTCGACACCGCGCTGGTCGAACTGGAAGCGGCGGTCCGGTAGCCCGCTGATCGGCACCGCACTGCGCCATCGGAAGGAAACTTTCCCAGCCTCCCGGCCAAACCCTGGCCAGCCGGCTCGCCGCGCTCTTACCGTGACGGCGATCAGTTCCCGGGAGAGGAGCAGGAAAATGACCGAGGTGTGGACGACTCCCGACTTCGTCGAATACGAAACCCCCATGGAGGTCACCGCCTACGCGGCCCGCATGGCGGACTGACGTGCTCGTCGAGCCGCTCGCGGAAAGCGCATTCATCGAGGCCCTGCGCGGTCTTTCGCACCGGTACTGGGGCACCCACCCGTTCCACCACCGGCTGCACGCGGGCGAGCTCGACGCGCACGAACTGCGGCTCTGGGCCGCGAACCGGTGGTACTACCAGCAGGTGCTGCCGCAGAAGGACGCGGCGATCATCAGCAACTGCCCGCTGCCGGAGATCCGGCGCCAGTGGCTCGACCGGATCGTCTACCACGACGGGACGAGCGCCGGCACCAGCGGCACCGAACGCTGGCTGCGGCTCTGCGAAGCGGTCGGTCTCGACCGCGAAGAGGTGCTCGACGAGCGGCACGTCGCCCCCGGCGTCCGGTTCGCCGTCGACGCGTACGTGACTTTCGCGCGCACGAAACCGTGGTGGGAAGCGGTCGCTTCGGGGCTGACCGAGATGTTCGCCGGCCACCTGATGCGGCAGCGCGTCGCGGACATGCTCGCGCACTACTCCTGGATCGCGCCGGCGGACCTCGCGTACTTCACCCACCGCGTCGACAAGGTCGCCGGCGAAGGCAAGGACACGCTCGACATCGTCGTCCGCCACTGCGTGACGCGCGAACAGCAGGACCGCGCGATCGCCGCGCTGTCCTTCAAGTGCGACGTCCTGTGGTCCGTGCTGGACGCCGTCGAACGGGCGGCGCGGTGATCACCGCGGGTTCGGTGCCGCAGCTTCGGCGGGGTGTCCGATTGTCGTTCGACCACGTCCGGGAGACACACGTGCTGCTGTTCCCGGAGGGCGTCCTGGTCCCGAACGCGACCGCGGCCGCGGTGCTCGGGCTCTGCGACGGCGCGCGCAGCGTCACCGACATCACCGCGGTGCTGGAGACGCGCTACTCCGGCGTCCGCGAGCAGGACGTCCTCGACGTGCTGGCGCGGCTGGGCGAACGGCGGGTGGTCGCGTGGACGTGAACCCGCCGCTGGGCCTGCTGGCCGAGCTGACTCACCGCTGCCCGCTGCACTGTCCTTATTGCTCCAACCCGCTGGAGCTGACCGGACGGGACGCCGAGCTGTCCACCGCGGACTGGCTGTCGGTGCTGTCCCAGGCGCGCGAGCTGGGCGTGCTGCAGGTGCACATGTCCGGCGGCGAGCCGCTGCTCCGGCCGGACCTGCCCGAGCTGGTGGCGCACGCGAGTTCGCTCGGCTGCTACGTCAACCTGGTCACCTCCGGGCTCGGGCTGACGTCCGCGCGGCTGTCCGGTCTCGTCGAGCGCGGGCTGGCGCACGTCCAGCTGTCGGCGCAAGGGTCGATACGGGACCGTTCCGACGAACTCGCGGGCGCGCGGGCGTTCGACCACAAGCTCGCCGCGGCCGCCGCGGTCAAGGCCGCCGGGCTGCCGCTGTCGCTCAACGTCGTCCTGCACCGGCGCAACCACGACCAGGTCGCCGGCATCGTCGAACTGGCCGAGCGGATGGGCGCGGACCGGCTGGAGCTGGCGAACACGCAGTACTACGGCTGGGCGTTGCGCAACCGCGACGCGCTGATGCCGACACCCTCGCAACTGGCGGCCGCGGAGCCGATCGTGCGCGCGGCCGTCGCGCGGTTGCGGGGCACGATGGAGATCGTCTACGTCGTCGCGGACTACCACGGGCCGTACCCGAAACCGTGCATGTACGGCTGGGGCGCGCGGCAGCTGACCGTCGCACCGGACGGCACCGTGCTGCCCTGCCCGGCCGCGTCGGCGATCACGACCCTGCGGCTGTCGTCCGTGCGGGACACGCCGCTCGCCGACATCTGGTACCGCTCGGAGTCGTTCAACGCCTACCGCGGCGAGGACTGGATGGCCGACCCGTGCCGCACGTGCGACCGCCGCGGGCTCGACTTCGGCGGCTGCCGCTGCCAGGCGTTCCTGCTCACCGGCGACGCGGCGGCGACCGACCCGGTGTGCTCGCGCTCGCCGCACCGCGACGTCGTCGACCTGGTGCTGACCCGGCCACCCGCCTCCGACCTGGTCATGCGCCGGTGAAGGTCATCCTGCTCGGCACCGCGGCGGGCGGCGGCTGTCCACAGTGGAACTGCGCGTGCCGGCTGTGCACGTCCGGACTCCCGCCGCGCACGCAGGACTGCGTCGCGGTGAGCGCGGACGGCGAAGGCTGGTTCCTGCTCAACTGCTCCCCCGACATCCGCGCGCAGATCCTCGCGACGGCCGCGCTGCGCGCCGGACCGGGACCGCGGGACATCCCGCTGCGCGGAGTGCTGCTCACCGACGCCGAACTCGACCACTCCCTCGGCCTGCTGATGCTGCGCGAAGCGGGCGGGCTCCCGGTGTGGGCGCCGGACGCGGTGCTGCGCGCACTGACCCCGTTCCGCGAGATCGTCGACGGCTACGGGCACTGGACCTGGTCGCCGACGGCGGACCTGCCCGGGCTGCGCGTCCGGGTGCTGCCGGTGAGCGACAAGAAACCGAAGTACGTGCCCGCCACGCAGGCCGGGCCGTGGGTGGTCGCCTACCGGATCGAAGACCTCGCGACCGGCGGCGTGCTGGTGTACGCGCCTTGCCTGAAGAGCTGGCCCGCCGGGTTCGACGCGTTCGTGGCGGACGCGGACCTCGTGCTGCTGGACGGAACTTTTTTCGCGCCGGACGAGATGACCGGCGTCGGCGGACCGGACCAGCTCGCGATGGGGCACCTCCCGATCACCGCGAGCCTGGCCCGCATCGCCGGACGGCCGTGGGCGTTCACCCACCTCAACAACACGAACCCGGTGCTCGACCCGGCGTCCGCCGAACACGCCGCCGTGCTCGCCGCGGGCGCTCTGCTACCTCCGGACGGCACGGAGTTTTCGCTCTGAGCGCGCTTCACCGAGGCTACCCCCAAATAACTCTTTGACGGTCGTGGCAGACTGGCTCCATGCCCCACGACCACCTCCGGGTGCTGGCCCACCCGCTGCGCATGCGCATCCTGTCGCTGCTGACGGGCACCGCGATGAGCGCGGCCGAAGCCGCGCGCGAACTCGGTGAGACGCAGGCGAACACCAGCTACCACTTCCGCCGCCTCCACGACGCGGGCCTGCTGGAGGTCGCCGAAGAGATCCAGATCCGCGGCGGCCGCGCGAAGCGCTACCGGCACAACCCGGAGTCGGGCAAGCGCCTCACGAGCCGGGACCCGGGCGAGGAGCGGCTGCTGGCGAAGGCGATCGCGGCGGAACTGCTGCGCCGCGCGGACTCGCGCGCGGGGAATCGCCCGGCTTCCCTCACCGACGCCGAGCTGTGGGTGCCCCCGGAGGTGTGGACGCGGTTGCTGAAGCAGGCGTCAGAGCTGAGCCAGGAACTGCACGGCGCGGCCCAGCCACCCCGCACCCCGGGGACGGTCCGGGTCAGCGCCAGCATCGCCCTGTTCGAGCTGGCGACGAATCCGGCGGAACCGCAGTGAGCGCGTCGGCCGCACCGCTTGAGTCCGGAGCCGCGTCGTCCGGGCCGCACCATCCGCGCCCGGCAGCCGTTCCGGTGGCACCCCGATGACCGCGCTGTTCCCCACCACCCCTCCCTTCTCCCCGGAGCCACTCCCGTGATCCCACTGCTCGCCCCGCTGCGGGAAGTCCGCTTCCGCGCCCTCGTCACCGGCCGGACGTTCGCCGACTTCGCCAACGCCGTCGCGCCCTTCGCGCTCGCCTTCGCCGTCGTCGATCTGACCGGCTCGGCCGTGGACCTCGGGATCGTCGTCGGGGCGCGGTCGCTCGCCAACGTGCTGCTCGTGCTGTTCGGCGGCATGCTGGCCGACCGGTTGCCGCGGTCGGTGATCCTGCAGGGCACCGAAACCGCCGCCGCCCTCACGCAGGCCGCGATCGCCGCGAGCGTCCTCTGCGGCTTCGCTTCCATTCCGCTGCTGGTCGGGCTCAGCCTGGTCAACGGCGCCGTCTCGGCGATCTCCCTGCCCGCGGCCGCCTCCCTGACGCCGTTGACCGTGCCCGCGTCGCAGCTCGCGCAGGCGAACGCGCTGGTCCGGCTGCTCTCGAATGTCGGCCGCATCGCCGGGGCCGGACTCGCCGGGATCCTCGTCGCCTTCGCCGGGTCCGGCTGGGCGCTCGGCGGCAACGCCCTGCTGTTCCTCGCCGCCGCGGTGGCGTACCGCCGGATCCGGCTGCCGCGCGGCGAACGCGTTCCCGGGAGCCGTCCCCTCGCCGAGCTCGCCGAAGGGTGGCGGGAGTTCCGCGCGCGATCCTGGGTGTGGCTGGTGGTGCTGCAGTTCATGATCGTCAACGCGGTGAACGCGGGCGCGCTGCTGGTGATCGGCCCGCTGGTCGCCGACGACACCTTCGGCCGCACCGGCTGGGGGCTCGCGCTGGCCGTCCAGACGGCCGGGTCGCTGCTCGGCGGCGTCATCGCCGCGCACTGGCAGCCGCGGCGGATGCTCCTGATCGGCGTGGCGCTCGTGGTGGTCGACGCCCTGCCGATACTCGCGCTCGGCGAGACGCCGTACCTGCTGCCGCTGCTGCTCGCGATGTTCCTCGCGGGCGTCGCGATCGAGCAGTTCGCCGTCGCGTGGGACGTGTCGCTGCAGGAGAACATCCCGCCCGAGAAGCTCGCCCGGGTGTACTCCTACGACATGCTCGGCTCGTTCGTCGCGATGCCGCTCGGCCAGATCGCCGCCGGCCCGCTCGCCGAGCACGCCGGCCGCGAAGCGACGCTCCTCGGCGGCGCGACTCTGGTCTTCGTGGCGACCGCGCTGGTGGCCGTCAATCCCCAGGTGCGCGGGTTGGTCCGCCGGCGCCGGACTTCGGCGGACTCGCACCGCGGATCCTAACGGCTCGCGCGGGGCTCCGGGGTCAGGTCGCGGTGGCCGTCGAGACGCCACCAGCTCTCCAGCGTCTCGCGAAGCGCTTTCAGCAGCTCGCCACCCGTTTCCAGGGGGACCAGGGCGGCCTTGCCGTCGTCCACGCGCAGGGCCGCCGACAAGCGGTCGCCCTGCTTGACCAGGCCGACCACCACCCGGGTCGGCCGTCCGGTCGCGTCAGTGGTCGGGATGGCTCGTTCGTAGCGCCAGCCTTCAGCGTTCACCCGGCCGACAGTGGCACAGCTTCCCCGGCTCCGGCCGCCGGTTCACCCTAAGGGGGTCACCAGGGCCGCACTTCCTCCAGCAGCTTCGCCACGGCGAGCACGAGGTCGTCCGAGTGGCGCGGCCCGACGATCTGCAGGCCCACCGGCAGCCCCTCGGACGTCCGCCCCGCCGGGACGCTGATCGCGGGCTGCTGCGTCATGTTGAACGGGTACGTGAACGGCGTCCACTCCGGCCACTCGCTCAGCCCGCTGCCCGGCGGCACGTTGTGGCCGGCCTCGAACGCCGCGATCGGGAGGGTGGGCGTGATCAGCACGTCGTAGCGCGTGTGGAACTCGCCCATCAGGATGCCCAGCGCCGCCCGCTCGGCCGTCGCGTCGAGGTAGTCGCTCGCAGTCCACGTCTTGCCGAGCTCCCAGACCTTGCGCAGGCCCGGATCGGTCCGCTCCTCCGACCCCGGCGGGAACGTGCCGAGCAGCTTCGCCGCGCCTGAGGACCACAAGATGTCGAACGCCGGTTTCGGGTCCGCGAAGCCGGGATCGGTCTCCTCGACGTGCAGTCCCGCGTCGCCCAGCGCGCGCACCGCCGCGGCGACGATCGCCGCCACCTCCGGGTCGACGTCGACGTAGCCGAGCGTCGGTGAGAACGCCGCGATCAGGCCGCGCACGTCCCGCCGGACCGCCTCGCGGAACGACCCGGCCGGCGGCGCCAGCGCGGCCGGGTCGCGGTGGTCGGGCATCGACAGGACGTCCAGCAGCAGCGCGGTGTCGTCCACCGAGCGCGCCATCGGACCGGCGTGCGAGAGCGGCCCGAACGGACTCGCCGGGTACAGCGGGATGCGGCCGTGGGTCGGCTTGAGCCCGACGATGCCGCAGAACGACGCCGGGATCCGCACCGAGCCGCCGCCGTCGGTGCCGACCGACAGCTCGCCCATGCCGGCCGCGACCGCCGCGGCGCTGCCGCCGCTCGACCCGCCCGCCGTCTTGGACGGGTCGGCGGGGTTGCGCGTGATGCCGCAGAGCGGGCTGTCCGTGACGCCCTTCCACGCGATCTCCGGCGTGGTCGTCTTGCCGAGCAGGACCAGGCCCGCTTCACGCATCCGCGCGGCGACCGGGCTGTCGACGTCCCACGGCTGGTCCGGGCTGATGCTCTTCGAACCGCGGACGGTCGGCCAGCCCTGCGTGAGGAACATGTCCTTGATCGACGCGGGCACGCCGTCGAGCCAGCCGATCGGGTTCCCGTCCCGCCAGCGGATCTCGGACGCCTTGGCCTGCTCCAGCGCGCGGTCGGCGTCGACCAGGCAGTAGGCGTTGCACTCGCCGTCGCGGGCTTCGATGGCCTGCAGTGCGTTCTGCGTCGCCTCGATCGGCGAAAGTTCGCCGGTCGCGTAGGCGGCGACGAGCTCACTGGCGGTCAGCATCCTGTCGTTCATCCGGCTCCCTGGTTCCCCGACGGCACGTAGCCGAGCGTCTTGTCGACGACATTGCGCAGCGGCTCCCCAGCCTGCCAGCGGCGGAAGTTCTCGGTGAACACCTCGACGAGCGTGTTCCGCCAGCCGATGAAGTCCCCGGACATGTGCGGCGACACCAGCACGTCCGGCAGGCTCCACAGCGGGCTGTCGGACGGCAGCGGCTCGGTGTCGAACACGTCGAGCGCGGCGCCGGCGATGGCTTTGCTCCGGAGCGCTTCGACCAGGTCGGACGTCACGACCAGCTCGCCCCGGCCGACGTTGACGAACCGCGCCGACGGCTTCATCGCGGCGAACGCGCGCGCGTCGAACATGCCCTTGGTGTGCTCGGTCAGCGGCGCGACGGCGACGACGTAGTCCGCGTGCGGCAGCACTTCGGTGAGCCGCGCGGACTCGTGCACGACGCCGAAGTCGGGGTCCCCGGTGCGTTCCCGGCGCCCGGCACCGCTCACCCGCATCCCGGCGGCGCGCAGCAACCGCGCGATGGCCCGGCCGATCGGCCCGGTGCCGACGACCACCACCTCGCGCCCGGCGATCCGCTCGCTTTCGCGGTGCTGCCAGCGCCCCTCGCGCTGCAGGTCGTGCGAGCGCGCGAAGTCCTTCGCGAACGCGAGGACGACGCCCAGCACGTACTCCGCGATGGCGTCGTCGAAGACGCCCCGCGAATTGGTCAGGACCACGTCGCTCTCGACCAGCCCGGGGAACAGCACCGGGTCGACGCCCGCGCTCGCGATGTGCAGCCAGCGCAGGCGATCGGCCGCGTGCCAGGCGCCCGGCACGGCCGTGGAGAGGAAGTCGTAGACGAACAGCGCGTCCGCTCCGGACAGCGCTTCCGGCAGGCCCGCCGCGTCCGTGTAACGCACGACCGCCCCGGATTCGACAGCACGCATGTCCGGTGGGCGGTGCTCGCCACAGAGCACTGCCAGGACCGGAGCTTCCTGGTTTTCCGAGGCGATCACGTTGACACGGTAAAAGCGGCTCGTATGATTGTCAACAATCCGAGGAACGACCCCCGGAGCACCGGACGTGTCATCAAGTGCAGACGTATTCCGGAGGCTGAGCCTTGGATTTCGACTTCCTGGCGTTCGAAGGCCCGCTCGCCCAGCGGGGCATCGGCGTCATCGCCCCGTTCGACCTCGCGCTGGAGCGCGAGCTCTGGCGGTGGGTCCCGATGGAGGTGTCCCTCCACCTCGCCCGCACGCCGTACGAGCCGGTGCCGGTCAGCATGGAGATGGCCCGCCTCGTCAGCGACAGCCACCACCTGGCCAGCGCCACCCGCGACGTCCTGCACGTCGAGCCCGAGGTCGTCGCCTACCTCTGCACTTCGGGCAGCTTCGTCAACGGCGTCGACTACGAGCGCTCGCTGACGAAGGCGATCTGCGACGCCGGCGCTCCGGACGCCGTCACCACCTCGGGCGCGCTGGCCGAGGTGCTGCACCAGCTCGACCTCCACCGCGTCTCGGTGCTGACGCCGTACGACGCCGACCTCACCACCGCCCTGCACGACTTCCTCGGCGAGCTGAACGTCGAGACCGTCGCCAGCGACCACCTCGGGCTCGGCGGCGGCATCTGGAAGGTCAGCTACCGGACCATCGCCGAGCGCATCCTCGCCGCAGACCACGGTGAAGCCGAAGCCATCTTCGTCAGCTGCACCAACCTCCCCACCTACGACCTGATCGAGCCGCTGGAGACCGCGCTCGGCAAGCCGGTGCTCACCGCCAACCAGCTGACGATGTGGGCGTGCCTGCGGCGGATGGGCCTCCCGATCGTCGGACCCGGGAAGTGGCTTCGTGACGTGTCTTGAGAGAGCGCGCCGGCCCGGCGCCCGGAGCGACCTCGGCGTGGACGAACATGTCGGGGAACGTCCGGCAGGTCGTGAAGGTTTTCCTTGACCACCCCTCTAGCATTGTCGACAATTTGCGTCCCTCCGGAGGTTCCGTGACCACCATCGGTTTCATCTACCCCGACCACGCGGCCGAAGACGACTACCCGCTGGCCGAGCAGCTGCTGGGCGGGATGGCCGCCGACGAGGGCGACATCCGGCTCGCGGTCGAACACATCTACGGCACCGACAAGCACGCGGTGGCCGAACTGCTCGACCTCGGCAGTGAAAGCCGCCTCGCCGATGGCGCCGCTCTGCTCGAGAAGCACGAGCCCGACGCGATCATCTGGGCCTGCACCAGCGGCAGCTTCGTCTACGGCTGGGACGGCGCCCGCGACCAGACCGACCGCCTGTCCGCCGTCGCCGGCGTTCCGGCCTCCAGCACCTCCTTCGCGTTCGTGCACGCAGCGCGCGCCCTGGGCGTCAAGCGGGTCGCCGTGGCCGCCAGCTACCCGGACGACATCGCCCGGCTGTTCGTCGACTTCCTCAAGGCCGGCGGCGTCGAGGTCGTCTCGATGGCCAGCGCGGACATCATCACGGCCGCCGAGGTCGGCGCCATGAGCCCGGACGCCGTCCTCGAACTCGCCGTGCGCCACGACCACCCGGACGCCGACGCCGTTCTCGTGCCGGACACCGCCATGCGGACCCTCGCCGAGATCAACGCCATCGAAGCCGCGCTGAAGAAGCCCGTGCTGACCGCCAACCAGGTCACGGTGTGGGAGGGGCTGCGCCTGACCGGGCAGCACCGCCTCGTCCGCTCGCTCGGCGCGCTCTTCCGGCATCGGCCGGACGGGAGCGCCTGACATGGCCCTGCCGCCGGGCATGCTGCCTGAGATCGAGCCGGTGAGCCGCGAGTCGACGGCCGCCGTGATCGCGCGTCAGCTGCGTGACGCGATCATGACCGGCGCCCTCCCGCCCGGGACCCAGCTCGGCGAGACCGAGCTGGCCGCACGGTTCCAGGTGTCACGGGGGCCGCTGCGGGAGGCCATGCAGCACCTGGTCTCCGAAGGACTCCTGCGCAGCGAGCGGCACCGCGGGCTGTTCGTGATCGACCTCGAGCCCGGGGACGTCTACGACATCTATGCAGCTCGAACGGCGATCGAACGCGCCGCCATGCTTCGCGCCCTGCGGGGCGGGGACCGGGACCGGATCGCGGACCTGCTCGAACACACCGTCGGCGAGATGGCGACCGCCGCGAGTGAAGACGATCCGAACGCGCTCTCCACCGCGGACCTCAAGTTCCACGAGGCCCTCATCCACGCTTCCAGCAGCAAGCGGCTCGTCCGGATGGCCCGGACGCTCCTCATCGAGACGCGGATGTGCCTCACCGCGCTGCAAAGCACGTACCAGCGGGTCGAAGAACGCGTGGAAGAGCACACGAAGCTCATCCAGGCGCTGCGGGAGGGCGACGAGGAGACGGCGCTGGCGCTCCTCGAGGCGCACATGGAGGACGCGGTGCAGCGGCTCGCGCCCGGCACCAGCCTCCGGGACGGGCACGCGCCGCCGGTACCGGGAAACGCGTGACCGGAGAGCCGCCAAGCGCGATCGCAGGGGTGACACGCGGATCGTGACGACCGGCCCGTAATCCTCGACAGCGGGTTCGTCCGCCCACGCCGCCGCTTCCTCTTCCCACGCCACCGATTCGTCCGCCGGCGCGGCCGGCTCGTCCAGGGAAGCGGGCGGCTCCTGAGCCCAAGCCGCCGCCGGTGTGGCCGGTTCCGCCCGCGCCGCCGGCTTGTCCGGCGAAGCGGGCGTCTCGTCCACCCAAACGGCCGACCCGGCTCCCCGGAAGGACGGTCCGTCCGCCCAGGCGGCTGGCTTCTCCGCCCACGTCGGCTCGTCGATCCGGACGGTAACCCTCCCCGTCCGGCCGGACGGTACGCGTGCGTGAACCGCCGGTACCGGTACGGGGAAACAGTTCCTGGGCACGCCACACGGGCAGTCAGCCGGCACGGCGCACCCCCAGCACCGGCTGACCGCCCTGGCCGTCGCGGAAGTCGGGTGACCACGGCCAGCGGCCGCGCTCGTCCGCGTGGACCAGTTGCAGCGCACGGATTTCCGGGCCGTACAGGGCGACCGCGAACACCAGGTGCGCCGACGGTTCCGTCAGCGGGACGACCTCGACCAGCGGGCCGTCCCGCAGCGGAATGCGTTCCCCCGGCTCCGGTGGCGACGCGTGCAGTGCGTGCGACGCCAGGTCGTTGAGCAGTTCGGCGGCTTCCTCGAGCGGCAAGCCGGTCGTGACCAGCTCGGGCAAGCCGTACCCGCTGAGCCCGATCGTGTAGGCCCACGGCGGATAAAGCCCGTTGCCCTCCACTCCTTGCACGAGCCAGCCCCGGTCGGCCACCTTCTCCTGGAGCATCGCCACGTAGTCGGACTGTGGCCGATCCGGGTTTTCACATTGCCAGCACATCGGTTTCTCCTCCCCCTCGGTGGGCTTGTGGCCACCGTGCCGGAGGGCACCGACAAAAACTCAGCCCAGTGCTTCGGCCACCGCCGTGCCGAGCCGTTCTGTGGTATCCGTGCCGCCGAGGTCGGGGGTGCGCACCCGGCCCTCGTCGAGGACCTGGTCCACGGCGGCACGGATCGCTTGCGCGGCAACGGTTTCGCCCAGGTGTTCGACCAGCATCGCGGCCGCCAGGATCTGCGCCAAGGGGTTCGCTATCCCCTGTCCGGCGATGTCCGGAGCGCTCCCGTGGACCGCCTCGAACATCGACGGGGATTCACCCGATGGGTTGATGTTGCCGGACGGCGCCATGCCGAGTCCGCCGGTGATCGCGGCCGCCAGGTCGCTCAGGATGTCGCCGAAGAGGTTCGACGCCACCACGACGTCGAGCCGGTCCGGCGCCTGGACCATCCGCGCGGCCAGCGCGTCCACGTGCATCTGTTCACTGTGGACGTCCGGGTATTCGGCGGCGACCTCGGCGAAGATCTCGTCCCAGAACGGCATCGAGTGGATCAGGCCGTTGGACTTCGTCGCCGAGCAGACGCGCGAAGATCGCGTACGCGCCAGCTCGAAGGCGTACCGGATGATCCGTTCGACGCCGACGCGCGTGAACACCGACTCCTGCAGCACGAACTCGTCCGGCCGCCCGGCGTTGTGCCGCCCGCCGATCGCGGAGTACTCCCCTTCGGAGTTCTCGCGGACGATGACCAGCTCCAGCTCTTCGGCCTTCCGCCCGGCCAGCACGGAAGCCGTGCCCGGCAGCAGCCGCACCGGGCGCAGGTTGACGTACTGCTGGAACGCACGCCGCAGTGGGATCAGCAAGCCCCACAGCGAAACGTGGTCCGGGACGCCGGGGAAGCCGACCGCGCCGAGCAGGATCCCGTCGTACGCCGAGAGCTGCGCGACACCGTCTTCCGGCATCATCGCGCCGAGTTGCGCGTACCGTTCGCAACTCCAGTCGAATTCCTTCCACTCCAACGAAAAGCCGAAGCGGGCGGACGCCCGGTCGAGGACCTTGCGGGCCTCGACCGTGACGTCCACGCCGATCCCGTCGCCGGGGATGCTCGCCAAACGGTAGGCTGTCACAGGGCCACCGCGATGTACTTGGTCTCCAGGAACTCCTCGATGCCGACCGTGCCGCCCTCACGGCCGAGGCCGGACGCCTTGATCCCGCCGAACGGCGCCGCCGGGTTCGAAACGATGCCCTGGTTGAGCCCGATCATGCCGGCTTCGAGGGCCTCGGACACGCGCAGCGCGCGCTTGAGGTCGCTGGTGAAGACATAGGAAACGAGGCCGAATTCGGTGTCGTTCGCCTTCGTCACCGCCTCTTCCTCGGTGTCGAACGGCGTGATCGGCGCGACCGGCCCGAAGATCTCCTCGTGCGTCAGCCGCGCCTCCTGCGGGACGTCGGTGAGCACGGTGGCCTGGTAGAAGTGGCCCGGCCCGTCGACGCCGGAGCCGCCGGTGAGCACCTTCGCGCCGCGGTCGGTGGCGTCCTTGACCAGCTCCGTCACCTTGTCGACGGCCTTGTCGTCGATCAGCGGGCCGACCACGACGTCCTTCTCGGTACCGCGGCCCATCGGCAGCGCCTGCATGCGCTCGGTCAGCCGCCGCGAGAACTCCTCGACGACGCCGCGCTGCACGTAGAACCGGTTCGCCGCGGTGCAAGCCTCGCCGATGTTGCGCATCTTCGCCTGCATCGCGCCCTCGATCGCCGCGTCCATGTCGGCGTCGTCGAAGACCAGGAACGGCGCGTTGCCGCCCAGCTCCATCGACGTGCGGAGGATCTTGTCGGCGCACTGCTCCAGCAGCTTGCGGCCGACGCCGGTGGAGCCGGTGAAGGAGAGCTTGCGGGCCCGGCCGTCGCGGATCAGCGGCTCCATCACGCCGCCGGAGTCGCTGGTCGTGATGACGTTGAGCACGCCCTCGGGCAGCCCGGCCTCGGCGAGGATGCCGGCCAGCGCGAGCATCGACAGCGGCGTCTGCGCGGCGGGCTTGATCACCGACGTGCAGCCCGCGGCGATCGCCGGCCCGATCTTGCGGGTGCCCATCGCCATCGGGAAGTTCCACGGCGTGATCAGCAGCGTCGGGCCGACCGGCTGCTTCGTGATGAGGAACCGGCCGACGCCGTTCGGGGCGGTCGCGAAGCCGCCGTCGATGCGGACGGCCTCCTCGGCGAACCAGCGGAAGAACTCGGCGGCGTAGGCGATCTCGCCCTTCGATTCGGCGAGCGGCTTGCCCATCTCCAGCGTCATGAGCAGCGCCAGCTCTTCCTGGCGCTTCATCAGCAGCTCGTACGCCCGGCGCAGGATCTCGCCGCGCTCTCGCGGCGCCATCTTCGCGAAGTCCGATTGCGCGGCGACGGCGGCGTCCAGCGCGGCGAGGCCGTCCGCCGGGGAGGCGTCGGCGACCTGGCACAGCTCCTTGCCGGTGGCCGGATCGACCACCGGGAACGTCTTCCCGGACCCGGCGGCGACCCACTTGCCGCCGATGAACAGTTCCTTGCCGACCGCGTCGACGACGCCGGACTCGGTGCTCGCGCTCATCCCGACTGCTCCTCACGTGTTGTCCCGAGGGCCATGCTATGGATATTGTCAACAATCGACAACCCGCTCAACCGACCTAGGAGCACGCTGCCATGGCCCAGCTATCTCCGCTGCTCAAGCAGGCAACGCCCGTCGTGGTCGACCACGGTGAAGGGGTTTACCTCTACGACGTCGACGGCAAACGCCACCTCGACTTCACCGCCGGGATCGGCGTCACGAGCACCGGGCACTGCCACCCCCACGTCGTGCGGGCCGCGCAGGAGCAGATCGGCAAGCTCGTCCACGGGCAGTACACGACGGTGATGCACAAGCCGCTGCTCGAGCTGACCGAACGCCTGGGCGCCGTCCTGCCCAGCGGGCTCGACTCGCTCTTCTACGCGAACTCGGGCAGCGAAGCCGTCGAAGCGGCGTTGCGGCTCGCGCGGCAGGCGACGAAGCGCCCGAACGTCATCGTCATGCAGGGCGGCTTCCACGGCCGGACCGTCGCGGCGGCGAGCATGACGACGTCCGGGACGCGGTTCAGCGCCGGCATCGGCCCGCTGATGGCCGGTGTGCACGTCGCGCCGTTCCCGTACGCCTACCACTACGGCTGGGACGAGCAGACGGCGACGAAGTTCGCGCTGCGCGAGCTCGACTTCCTGTTCCAGACGGTCAGCGCGCCGAACGAGACCGCGGCGATCTTCGTCGAGCCGGTGCTCGGCGAAGGCGGGTACGTCCCGGCGAACACGGAGTTCATGGCAGGCCTGCGCGAACGCGCCGACCGGCACGGCATCCTGCTCGTCCTCGACGAGATCCAGACCGGCTTCGGCCGCACCGGCAAGTTCTGGGGACACGACCACTTCGACGTCTCCCCCGACATCGTCCTCATCGCGAAGGGCCTGGCGAGCGGCTTCCCGCTGTCCGGCATCGCCGCTTCGCAGGAGCTGATGGCGAAGGCGTTCCCGGGTTCGCAGGGCGGCACGTACGGCGGCAACGCCGTCTCGTGCGCGGCGGCGATCGCGACGCTCGAGGTCATCCAGCAGGAGAACCTGGTGGAGAACGCCGCCGAGCGCGGACGTCAGCTGCTCGAAGGCGCGCGGGTGATCGCGGACAAGACACCGGCGATCGGTGAGGTGCGCGGACTCGGGCTGCTGGTCGGCTCGGAGTTCACCACCGCTGACGGCGAGCCGGACGCGGCGACCGCGGCCGCCGCGCAGCAGACGGCGTCGAAGAACGGCCTGCTGCTGCTCACCTGCGGGCCGTACATGAACGTCGTGCGCATGGTGCCGCCGCTGGTCGTCAACGCCGAGCAGGTCGACGACGCGCTGCGCATCTGGGGCGAGGTCGTCGCGTCCGTCACGGGAAGCTGAGCATGGCGCGGTACATCACGATCACCCTCGACAAGCGCGGGGTTTCCTGCCGGGCCCGGCTGCTGGACGACGAAGCGCCGCGGACGTGCCGCGCGGTGTGGGACGCGCTGCCGCAGAGCGGTTCCGCCTACCACGCGAAGTACGCGCGCAACGAGGTCTACACGCTCGTGCCGCCGTTCGCGGAGCCGAAGCCCGGCCGGGAGAACCCGACGATCACGCCGATCCCGGGTGACGTCGTGTACTTCGGCTTCGAGGCCTGGGAGATCGGCAACCCGGCGTACGGCTACGACGACGACAGCGAGGCCCACAGCGACCAGGGCGCGACCGATCTCGCGATCTTCTACGGGCGCAACAACCTGCTGATCAACGGCGACGCGGGCTGGGTGCCCGGCAACGTGTTCGCCACGATCGAGGAAGGCCTCGCCGAGATGGCGGCGGCCGCGCAGGACCTGTGGCTGCGCGGGGTCGAGGGCGAGACGCTCTCGTTCGCGCGAGCCTGATTCCCTTCTCCCCCAACGGGACGCCGGGTGCGGATACCGCGCCCGGCGTCCCCTTTTTCTTGCTTTCCGCCACTCGAAAGGGTGATCATCGAGATCTCACCTTTCGTGGCCGGTGATCACCACATCGAGCTACCGGCGTACCCGGGATGTCGGATCAAGTTCAGAATCACCCACAGTGATGATCGACTTGCTTGCTACCCAGAGTGGTTGACCGCCGAACCGGGCACCCCGGCGTCGAACACGAAGGGATTACGTGTTTAGGATGGGAAGATTCCGCGGTGCCGAGCGCATTCGAAAATGGCTCTTTGACAGCCCGCCAGCACGGTGAAAACCTGACGCAGCTCTTACCGGAGCATCTCCAGGGAAACTATTTTCGAGTCATCAAGGAGTCATTCCATGCAGACGTTCGCCCAGCACGCGCACTACTGCCACGACATCATCTCGGGTGCGCTGGCGCACCTGGCGCACCTCATCGGCTGGCTCGTCTGATCCAGGCCCGAACCGGACGGCCCGGCCGCGGGAGACCGCGGCCGGGCCGTTTTCATCCCAGTTCGCCCAGGCGCGCGAAATCGTCGTCGGAAAGCTCGGTTTCCGCGGCATCACAGTTTTCTTCGAGGTGCGCGATCGACGACGTGCCGGGAATGGGGATCACCACGGGGGAACGGCGCAGCAACCAGGCGAGGGACACCTGGGCGGGTGTCGCGCCGAGCCCGGCCGCGACCTTTCCGAGCACGCCGCCGGCCGTCGCGTGGTCACCGCGTGCGATCGGCAGCCAGGGCACGAACGCGATCCCCTCACGCTCGCAGTAAGCGAGAACATCCTCGGACGCCCGGTCGGTCAGGTTGTAGCGGTTCTGCACGCTCGCGATCGGCGCGATGGCTCGCGCCTCGTCCAGCTGCGCGACGCTGACCTCCGACAACCCGATCCGGGCGACCTTGCCTTCGTCCCGCAGCCGGGCGAGCGCGCCGACCTGGTCGGCGAGCGGCACCTGCGGGTCGAGCCGGTGCAGCTGCAGCAGTTCGAGCTGGTCGAGACGGAGGCGTCTCAACGAAAGTTCAGCCTGCTGCCGCAGGTACTCGGGCCGGCCGAGCGGGACCCACTCGCCGCGGCTCGGACGCGCGTGTCCGCACTTCGTCGCGACGAGTATCCCCGGGTACGGGTGCAGGGCGCGGGCAAGCAGCTCTTCGTTGAGACCCAGGTCGTAGGCGTCCGCGGTGTCGAAAAACGTCACGCCGAGTTCGGCCGCACGGCGGGCGACCGCCTCGCCGCCGTCGCGCGCGTGATCCCACTCGGTGAGCCGCATGGCGCCGAACCCGAGTCGGTGCACGGAAAAGCCGTCTTCGAAGGTGTACGTCGAGGTCATGGGGAAAGCTTCGCCGCCGACTGCGTCACCCACCAGAGATTTAGCCTGAGCTAAATCTAGAGCTTTGTAACCGGTCGATCACCGAGCGCACGCGAAATGTGAAAAACCTTCATGGCGGCGTACCGGCGGTACGTACTACGCTGCGGTAACCACAGCAACGGCGCGGAGGAGAAACTCTCGATGGGCGACGTGGCGGCACAGCTGGCCGGGATCGTCGGGGACAAGAACCTGCTCACGGGCGAGGCGATCTCCGAGGACTACGCGCACGACGAGGCACTGACGGCGAAGCCGCAGAAGCCCGCGTACGTCGCGAAGCCGGCTACCGCCGAGGAAGTCGCGGAGCTGCTGAAAGCGGCTTCGGAGCACAACGTCCCCGTGACCGCGCGGGGCTCCGGGAGCGGACTGTCCGGAGCCGCACGGCCGCGCGAAGACGGACTGCTGATCTCGTTCGAGCGCATGAACGCCGTCCTGGAGGTCGACACCGGCAACCACGTCGCCGTCGTGCAACCCGGAGTGACACTCGCCGAGCTCGACGCCAAGACCGCCGAGGCCGGGCTGAGTTACACCGTCTACCCCGGCGAGCTGAGCGCGAGCGTCGGCGGGAACGTCGGGACCAACGCGGGCGGGATGCGCGCGGTGAAGTACGGCGTCACGCGCAACAACGTGCTCGGCCTGCAGGCCGTCCTGCCGACCGGCGAGATCCTCCGCACCGGCGGCAAGACGTCGAAGATCTCCACCGGGTACGACCTCACGCAGCTGATCATCGGCTCCGAAGGCACGCTCGCGCTGGCCACCGAGATCACCGTCAAGCTGCACCCGCGGCTGTCCCACGGCGCCACGGTGCTCGCGCCGTTCGGCGATCTCGCCCAGGTGATGGCCGCCGTGCCGGCGATCCTCTCCAGCGGGCTCACCCCGCACATCCTCGAATACATCGACAACCTGACGATGGCCGCCATCGTCTACAACGAGAAGCTCGAACTCGGCATCCCGGACAAGATCCGCGAGACCAGCGAGGCCTACCTCGTCGTCGCGCTGGAGAACCGCGAGAGCGGACGGCTGCACGAGGACGTCGAGACGGTCGGCGAACTGCTCGGCGAACTCGGCGCGACCGACGTCTACGTCCTCGAAGGTCCCGCCGCGCGCAAGCTGATCGAAGCGCGCGAGAAGGCGTTCTGGACGGCGAAGGCGGCCGGCGCCGACGACATCATCGACGTTGTCGTGCCGCGGACCGCGATGCCGGAGTTCATCGCCAAGTCGCGCGAGCTCGCGATGGCCGCGGGCGGCGGCGCCCTCGGCTGCGGGCACGCCGGCGACGGCAACGTCCACTTCGGGATCTTCTGCAAGGACGCCGACAAGCGTGAACAGCTGTTAACCGACATCTTCGCGTACGCCATGGAGCTGGGTGGCGCGATCTCCGGCGAGCACGGTCTCGGCCGCACCAAGGCGAAGTACCACCAGGCACTCGAAGACCCGGCGAAGATCGAGCTGATGCGCCGGATCAAGCAGAGCTTCGACCCCGCCGGGATCCTCAACCCCGGCGTTCTCTTCCCCGAAGGAACTTCATGAGCGAGATGAACGGCGCCCAGTCCCTGATCCGCACACTGGTCGACGCCGGCGTCGACGTGTGCTTCGCGAACCCCGGCACGTCGGAGATGCACTTCGTCGCCGCGCTCGACACGGTCCCGGAAATGCGCGGTGTGCTCGCGCTGTTCGAGGGCGTCGTCACGGGGGCCGCCGACGGCTACGCGCGCATCGCGGACAAGCCCGCCGCGACGCTGCTGCACCTCGGCCCCGGCCTCGGCAACGGCCTCGCGAACCTGCACAACGCGCGGCGCGCGCACACGCCGATCGTCAACGTCGTCGGCGACCACGCCACCTACCACAAGCAGTACGACGCCCCGCTGGAATCGGACATCGAAGCCGTCGCGGGCTCGCTGGAAGGCTGGGTGCGGCGCTCGGAGCACACCAAGGACGTCGGTGCGGACGCCGCCGCCGCGGTCGCCGCGGCCCAGGACGCACCCGGTCGCGTCGCGACGCTGATCCTGCCCGCGGACGCGTCGTGGGGTGACGGCGGCGAGACCTGCGCGCCGGTTCCGCCGCGCGTGCCGCAGGCCGTCGACGCGACCACCGTCAAGGACGTCGCCGCGGTGTTCGGCAGCGGCGAATCGGTCGCGCTGCTCATCGGCGGCGGTGCGTGCCGCGAAGAAGGACTGCGCGCGGCGAGCCGGATCGGCGCCGCGACGGGTGCGAAGGTTTTCGTCGAGACGTTCCCGTCCCGTCTCGAGCGCGGCGCGGGCCTGCCGGCGATCGAGCGGCTCGGGTACCTCGCCGAGCAGGTCACCTACCAGCTCGACGGGGTCAAGCACCTCGTCGTCGCGGGCACGAAGGCGCCGGTGTCGTTTTTCGCCTACCCGGGCAAGCCCAGCGACTTGGTGCCCGAGGGCGCGCAGGTGCACACGCTCGCGTCCGTCGGCCAGGACGTCACGCGCGCGCTGAACGAGGTCGCCGACCTCGTCGCCGCGGACACCGAGCCGGTGCTGCAGCAGGCGTCCCGGCCGGCACTGCCGAGCGGTCCGCTGACGCCGCAGAACTGGGTCGACGTCATCGGCGCGCTGCTCCCGGAAAACGCGATCATCGCCGACGAGGCGAACACGTCCGGCCTGCTGCTCCCGACAGCGACCGCGGGCGCGCCGCGGCACGACGTCCTGACGCTGACCGGCGGCGCGATCGGCTACGGCATGCCGGTCGCGACCGGCGCGGCAGTGGCGGGACGGGACCGTCCCGTCCTGAACCTGCAATCGGACGGCAGCGCGCTCTACACCATCTCCGCGCTCTGGACGCAGGCGCGCGAGAACCTGAACGTCACGACGGTGCTGCTCAACAACCGCGCGTACGCGATCCTGCGGCTGGAGCTGCAGCGCGTCGGCGCGGCGTCCGGCGGGCCGAAGGCGAACGAGCTGCTCGACCTCTCGCGCCCGGACATGGACTTCGTGAAGATCGCGGAGGGCATGGGCGTTCCCGCGACGCGGGCGACCACCGCCGAGGAACTCGCCGAGCAGCTGCAGCGCGCGTTCGCCGAGCCCGGTCCGCACCTCATCGACGCCGCGGTGCCGCCGCTGCTGTGAACCGGACTATTCTCCCGTCACACCCCTGAGCCCGGGAGCGGCGGATGAGCGAAGACGAACACGCCAAGCGGGGCATCGACCTCGAACGGCCGAACGCGGCGCGCGTGTACGACTACATGATCGGCGGGAAGCTCAACTACGCCGTCGACCGGGTGTTCGCCGACCAGATCGTCGGGGTGCTGCCGAACGCGAAGCACATGGCAATGACGAACCGGGCGTGGCTGCGCCGCGCCGCGCGGTTCGGCGCCGAGCAGGGCATCCGGCAGTTCCTCGACATCGGGTCGGGCATGCCGACGGTCGGGCACGTGCACGAGGTCGTCCAGGCGGTCGACCCGGCGTCGCAGGTCGTCTACGTCGACAACGAGCCGATCGCCGTCGCGCACAGCGAGATCGTCCTCGAGGACAACGACAACGCGGCGATGGTCCAGGCCGACGCCGAGTACCCGGACGACGTGCTGGAGCACCCGACCACCGAGGCGATGATCGACTTCAGCGAGCCGGTGATGGTCATCATGGCCGCGTTCGTGCACTTCATCCCCGACTCCCGCGATCCGGCCGGCCTGATCGCCCGCTACGCCGACCAGCTGGTGCCCGGCAGCTACCTCGCGTTGTCGTCGGGGACGTGGGAGGGGCAGGGCGAAGAGACCCAGCGGTCGGTTTCGCTGTACGGGAAGAGCGGGACGCCGTTGACGCTGCGCTCGCCCGACGAGCTGAGCGCGCTGGTGAAGGGGTTCGAGATCCTGCCGCCGGGGATCGTGTTCACGCCGGAGTGGCGACCGGACGAGCCGCTCGAGGACCCGCCGGAGCGCTCGGGCGGGCTGGCGCTGGTGGCGCGGAAGCTCTAGTGCGCCGGCTGTACGTCGTCGCGCACCCGGAGGCCACGCACCACGTGGAGCACCGGGTCGGCGGGTGGTTCGACTCGGCGCTGGCCGAGCGCGGACGCGCCCACGCGGCGGCGATCGCGGCCCGGCTGCGGGAGCTGATCCCCGCTGCGGACCGGATCGAGCTGTACAGCTCCGACCTCCGGCGGGCGGCCGAGACGGCGAAGCCGATCGCGCGCAGCTTCGAAGCCGACACGGTTCTCCTGCGCGACCTGCGCGAGAAGTCGTACGGCGTGGCGGGCGGGCGGCCGCAGTCCTGGCTCGACGAACGGTTCGTCCCGCCCCCGCCGATGGGCGAGCGGCTCGACCACGACGAAGGCATCGACGGCGCGGAGACCAAGCTCCAGTGGGTGACGCGCGTGTACCGCGCCGTCGACCGGATCTCGGCCGGGACGGCCGGGCAGCAGGTCGTCGTCACCCACGGCGGCTCGCTGAGCTGGGTCGTCGCCGCTTGGCTCGGCCTGCCGGTGCAGGCCTGCGCGCACGCCGCGTTCCGGTCGAGCGCGGGCGGCATCACCGTGCTCGAGGAAGACGACCGCTTCCACAACCGCACGCTGCACACGCTGAACGACACCAGCCACCTGCCGGCCCGCCGGTGATGGCTATTCTCGCCCCACCACCCTGATCACGGGAGTCGCGATGAGCGAAGACGAGTACGCCAGACGGGGTATCGACCTCGACAAGCCGAACCCCGCGCGGGTGTACGACTACATCCTCGGCGGCCAGCTGAACTACGCCGTCGACCGGATGTTCGCCGAGCAGGTGCTGGCCGCGCAGCCGAACGCGCGGGAGCGGGCGCGGCTCAACCGGCGGTGGCTGCGCCGGGCCATCCGCTTCGGGATGGACCAGGGCATCCGGCAGTTCCTCGACATCGGGTCCGGCATGCCGACCGTCGGGCACGTGCACGAGGTGGCGCAGGCGATCGACCCGACGTCGCGGATCGTCTACGTCGACAACGAGCCGATCGCGGTCGCGCACAGCGAGATCGTCCTGGAGGACAACGAGAACGCGGCCATGGTGCACGCCGACGCCGAGGTGCCCGACGACGTCCTCGAGCACGACATCACCGAGATGATGCTCGACCTGGACCAGCCGGTGATGGTCGTGATGGCGCTGTTCGTGCACTTCATCCCGGACGAGCGCGACCCGGCCCGGCTGATCGCCGCCTACCGCGACGCGCTCGCGCCCGGCAGCTACCTCGCGCTGTCGTCCGCGACGTACGAGCACCAGAGCGACGGCACGGCCCGCGCCGTGGCGATGTACCAGAAGAGCGCGAACCCCGTGACCCCGCGCTCGGCCGACGAGCTCCGCGCGCTGGTCGACGGCTTCGAGATCCTCGACCCGGGCATCGTGTTCATCCCCGAGTGGCGCCCGGACGACCCCGCGGACGTGCCGGCCGACCCCGCCGAATGCGGCGGGCTGGCGCTGGTGGCGCGCAAGAACTAGGCAGGCACCAGTTCCGGCGCGGTGCGCGTCTTCGGCACCAGCCCGGCGAGCAGTACGCCCGTTAGCGCGGCGAACGCGGCCACCGCGAAGGTGGCCCGGAAGCCGACCAGCGACGGCACCGCCAGCCCGCCGACGGTGATCGTCAGCTGGGCCAGCATCGCGGCCATCACCGCGCTGGAGATGGCCGTGCCGACCGAGCGCATCAGGGAGTTCAGGCCGTTCGCCGACGCCGTTTCGGTGACCGGCACCGAGCCCATGATCGAGGCGGGCATCGCCGCGTACGCGATGCCGACACCGGCGCCGATGATGACCGACGCCGTGATCAGCTCGAGGGCGTTGCCCATCAGCAGGATCGCGAAGATGTACCCGGCAGCGATCACCAGCGCGCCGGTCATCAGGGTCGGGCGCGGGCCGAAGCGGGTGATGAGCCGCGCCGAAACCGGCGACAGCAGCATCATCACGAGGCCGTTCGGCGCGAGGGACAGCCCGGATTCCACCATCGTCTGGCCCAGGCCGTACCCGGTCGACGACGACGCCTGCAGCAGCTGCGGGAACGACAGCGCCATGGCGTACATCGAGAACCCGACCATGATCGACGCCAGGTTCGTGAACAGCACCGGACGGCGCGCGGACACCCGCAGGTCGACCAGCGGGTCGCGGCGGCGCAGCTGGTAGGTGCCCCACGCGAGCAGGATGACGACGGCCGCCGCGGCGAACCCCAGCGTCGGCGTGCTGACCCAGCCCCACGTGGCGCCCTTGACCACCGGCAGCAGCAGGCAGACCAGACCGGCGGCGAGCCCGAACGCGCCGAAGTAGTCGAACGGCGCCGGCGTGCGCAGCGGCGATTCCGGCACGAACTTGACGATCAGCAGCGCGAAGAACAGCCCGAGGCCGGCGGCCATCCAGAACAGGACGTGCCAGTCGGCGTTCTCGGCGACGACGGCCGCGACCGGCAGCCCGATCGCGCCGCCGACGCCGAGTGTCGCGCTCATCAGCGAGATCGCGCCGCCGACGCGTTCGGGCGGGAGTTCGTCGCGCATGATGCTGATGCCGAGCGGGATGACGCCCATCGCGCAGCCCTGCAGCCCGCGGCCGATGATGTGGAACGCGAGCGCGCTCGTCGTCGCGGACACGACCGAACCGGCGATGAGCAGGGCGAGGCTGACCAGGATCATCCGCCGCTTGCCGTAGAGGTCGCCGAGCCGCCCGCTGACCGGGGTGATGACGGCCGCGGCCAGCAGCGTCACGGTGACCACCCAGGACGCGTCGGCGGGCGAGGCGTTCAGCAGCCGCGGGAAGACCGGGATCAGCGGTACGACCAGTGTCTGCATGAACGACGCGACGAGCCCGCACGACGCGAGCACGACGACGATCGCGCGGCCGGACCGCTCGGGACGGGACACCAACACCCCCACGGTGTGTAGTTAGTACGCATCATGCAACTTCATGCACTGTACCTATGGGGTGGCGGGTTTCCGTACGGGTGGCGGTTTCGTCACAGCCAGGTGCGGACGCCTCCGTGGCCCGAGCAGGTCCCGGAACGGTGCTGGCTGTAGCTGTAGCTGCCGTCCTTGCAGAGGGCCGTCGCGCCGGAGGGGTTGTCGCTGGGCCGGTGGACGCAGTTCCCGTCGGAGTTCCGGTAGTAGTCCGCTCCGCACTCGGCGGGCTTCGGCGCGGCCTGGGCGGTCGTCTTCGGCGCGGCCTTGGGCTTCGGCGTGCTCGCCTTCGGCGCGACCGCTTGCGGGGTGGTCGCTTGCGGGGCGGCCGGCACGGCGGCCGCTTCGGACGTCGTCGCGGGCGCTTCGGTCGGGGCCGGAACCGACGAGGTGGGCGTCTGGTACGCCGACGTCGGGGCGTCGAGGACCCCGACGTTCCCCGCGTTCTTCGGCGGCACCGCGCCGGCACCGCAGCCCGCGACCAGCAGGCCGGCGGCCAGGATCAACCCCAGTTTCTTGCTCACGACGACTCCTTGGCTCCACGAATCAATGCCGCCGTAGTCGTTCACCCGTTAACGTTTGTTACGCCCTCTAAACTCGGCGCATGTCCTGGTTGCGGCGCTACGCGGCCGAGCTCGCGGTCACCGTCGCCGTGCTCGTCGGCTCCCTCTTCGCCGTCCTCAACGACGGCGCCAAGCCCGCGAACCACGCCGCGATCGGCTGGGTGCTCACCGTCCTGTGCTGCGCCGCCGTGTTCTTCCGCCGGACGTACCCGCTGAGCGTCGCCGGGTTAACGCTCGTTAGCTGCGCCCTCTACTACCCGCTGACCGACCCGGACGGGCTCGTCCTCCTCGCCTTCGCGTACGCGCTCTTCAACGCCGCGGCGGCCGGGCGGATCCGCGGTGCCGCACTGCTCGTCGTCGCCGCGATGGCCGGGGTCGCCGTCGGGGAAATCAGTTCGCAGACCGGGCGGCACGTCGACAACTTCGCGTTCTTCCTGATGACCGGCTGGTTCGTCGCGCTGGTCGCGGGTGGCGCCGTCGCGCACTACCGGGCCGAAGCCGAGCGGACCAAGGAGGCCGAGGCACGGGCGCGGGCCACCGACGAGCGGCTCCGGATCGCGCGCGAACTGCACGACGCGCTGGGCCATCACCTCGCGCTGATCAACGTCCAGGCCGGCGCCGCACTGCACCGCCGGGATCCCGCGCAGGCCGAAGAAGCCCTCGGGACCATCAAGGACGCCAGCAAGACCGCACTCCAGGAGTTGCGCGCGACGCTCGGCATGCTCCGGACCGAGCGTCCCGCGCTCGACCGGGTAGCGGAGCTGGCCGAGTCGGTCGGGGCGTCCGGGCTGACCGTGCGCACCGAAATCGACGGCGTCGCCCGGGACCTGCCGCCGGACGTCGAGCACGCGGCGTTCCGGGTGGTGCAGGAGGCGTTGACGAACGTCGCGAAGCACGCCGGCGCGAAGACCGTCGTCGTGCGGCTCGGCTACCGCGCCGACGAACTGTCCGTGCAGGTCGACGACGACGGGCGCGGCGGGGACGCGCCGCCGGGGAACGGGATCCGCGGCATGGCCGAGCGCGCGCGGGCCTTGGGCGGCGAAGTGTCCGCCGCGCCGCGCGAAGGTGGCGGTTACCGCGTGCGGGCACGGCTGCCGGTGCGATGATGAGCCGATGATCCGGGTCCTGCTCGTCGACGACCAGCGGCTGGTGCGAGCCGGTTTCCGGTCCATTTTGGACGGCGAGGACGACATCACCGTCGTGGCCGAGGCCGCGGACGGCCGCGAGGCGCTGCAGGCCGCCCACGACCACCACCCCGACGTCGTCCTCATGGACATCCGGATGCCGGTGCTCGACGGTCTCGCCGCGACGCGGCACCTCCTCGAAGACCCCGCCGTACACAGTAAGGTCGTCATTCTTACGACGTTCGACCTCGACGAGGACGTCTACGGCGCCCTGCGTGCGGGCGCGAGCGGCTTCCTGGTCAAGGACACCGAACCCGAGGAGCTGATCCACGCGGTGCGCGTGGTCGCCCGCGGTGACGCGCTGCTGGCGCCGTCGATCACCCGGCGGCTGATCTCGGAGTTCGCGTCGCGCGGCACTCGCCCCTCGCCGCCACCGGCGTTGGACCGGCTCACCGACCGCGAACGCGAGGTGCTGTCCCTGGTCGCGGCGGGCCTGTCGAACGACGAGATCGCGCGCGAGCTCACGCTCAGCCCCGCGACGGCGAAGACGCACGTCAGCCGCATCATGACCAAGACCGGCGCTCGCGACCGCGCGCAGCTGGTCGTGCTCGCCTACGAGTCCGGGGCAGTGACGCCGCGCTGGGTGAACCCCTGATCCGTACTCCCCCGGGTGTACGGGACGGACCTTAGGGGACACCGCCGGGAGGAGCGCAAGTGTCCTCCCGCGCTCGACGCGGAGCAGGCCCCTGGCCGCGAATCCTTGTCCACCATGGACACCATCACACGCCCCACCGGGGGAAGCCTGGCGAAACTGGCCGGCTGGGCGCAGCGCCACCGGTGGCTCGCCGTCGCGCTCTGGGCGCTGGTCCTCATCGGCGTCACGCTCACCTCGCGGCTCACCGGAGACGCGTTCCACGACGACAACTCGCTGCCCGGCACCGAGTCCCAGCAGGTCGTCGACCTGCTGCGGAACACCGCGCAGTCGGGCGCGAGCGCACAGATCGTGTTCAAGTCCGACGACGGGCTCGACGCGCAGCGCACCGCGATCGGTGATGTTCTGGACAATGTCCGATTGCAGCCGCACGTGCGGTCGGTGACCACGCCGTTCGAGACGCTGTCGGCCGACGGCCGGATCGGCTACGCGACCGTCACCTTCGACGCGGCCTCGACCGACCTGCCCTACGACGACATCGTGAAGTTCGCCGCGACGGTCGAGAACAGTCCCGTCGAGGCCGCAATCGCCGGCGACCCGGTCGAGCGCATCTCCGGCGGCGGCGGCCCCGCGGAAGGCGTTGGGCTGCTCGCCGCGCTGGTCATCCTCGTGTTCCTGTTCCGCTCGCTGCTCGCGGCCGGGCTGCCGGTCATCACCGCGGTCTTCGCCGTCGGCAGCACGCTCGGCGTGATCACGGTCGTCTCGCACTACGTCGACATCGCGAGCTACACCTCGCCGCTGATGATGCTGGTCGGGTTCGGTGTCGGCGTCGACTACGCGCTGCTCGTCTTCTCGCGCTACCGCACGGAGATCCTGAACGGCCTCGACCGCGAGGCAGCCGCCAGGCGCGCGCTCGACACAGCCGGCCGCTCCGTGCTGTTCGCCGGGACGACAGTGATCATCGCGCTGCTCGGCCTGCTCGCGCTGGGACTCGGCGGGCTTCGCGGCGTTGCGCTGTCGGTCGCGCTGACCGTCCTGATGACGATGCTCGCGTCGGTGACGCTGCTCCCGGCGCTGCTTTCACTGTTCGGGAAGCGGCTCGAACGCGGGATCCGCCGGCACGCGGCGAAGCGCGAGCACGGCCGGGCGTGGCGCCGGCTCGCGGACGGCGTCCAGCGGCGGCCCGCGGCGCCGCTGGCGATCGGCTTGCTCCTGCTCGTCGGGCTGTCCATCCCCGCACTGGGTATGCGGCTCGGGTTCGCCGACGCGGGCACCGACCCCGCCGGCTCCCCCACGCGCAAGGCGTACGACCTGCTCGCGGAAGGCTTCGGGCCGGGCTTCAGCGGCCCGCTCGCGATCGTCGCCGAAGAAGGTGACGTCGTCGCGCTGCAGCAGCGGCTGGCGTCGACGCCGGGAATCGCCCGCGCGCTGACCCCGATGGGCCGGACCGTCCTCACCTTCCCGACGACGTCACCGCAGGACGCGGCGACCGCCGAGCTGGTGACGCGGCTGCGGACCGAGGTCCTGCCGACGCTTCCTGGCCACTACCTGGTCGGCGGCTCGGTCGCGGCCGCAACGGACTTCGCGGGCGCCGTCGCCGATCGGCTGCCGCTGTTCGTGCTGGTCGTCGTCGGGTTGTCCGCGCTGCTGCTGATGGTCGTGTTCCGGTCGGTGCTCATCCCGCTCAAGGCGGCGCTGCTGAACCTGCTGAGCATCGGCGCCTCGCTCGGCGTCATGACGCTGGCGTTCGGCGACGGCTGGTTCGGCGCGCAGCCCGGCCCGATCGAGGCCTTCGTGCCGGTGATGATCTTCGCCATCGTGTTCGGGTTGTCCATGGACTACGAGGTGTTCCTGGTGTCGCGGATGCACGAAGAGTGGCGGCGCACCGGCGACGCGCGGCTCGCGGTACGCGAAGGCCTGGCCGCGACCGGCGGCGTGATCACCGCGGCCGGCGCGATCATGGTGCTGGTGTTCGGCGCGTTCCTGCTCGACCCGTCGCGGATGCTGGCGCAGTTCGGTCTCGGCCTCGCGGTCGCGGTGCTGCTGGACGCGCTGGTGATCCGCTGCCTGGTCGTGCCGGCGATCATGCGGCTGCTCGGGGAACGCGCGTGGTGGCTCCCGCGCTGGCTGGACCGGCGGCTGCCGCACCTGGCGCTGGAGCCCTGACGCAGCCGGCGCGCGGCGGTGTCCGCGAGCTGCCGGGCCGGCCTCGGGTGCCGGACGTTGTACGCGCACGGCCTCGGCCAACGCGGTGGGAACCGCTCCACGAAGGCCGATTTGAGCACGGTGGCGGGGAGACCGCCCCCGCGTCGGGTGTCGTTCTTTCCGCGACGCCGTAATTTCGGGTGATCAGCGCCCCCAGGCCGTCGGTGTCTCGGACAAGCGGAATTCCAGCGTGCCGCCGGTGCGCAGGAAGGAATCGTCGAGTTTCCAGCCCCGCTGCGGCCGTCCGCCGCGACGGACGTCGGCGACGTACTTCCCGCTCCCGGCCGTCGCGATCCGGATCGGCGCCCCGCCCGCCGGCCGCACGACGGCGTTCGCGAACAGCGGGCTCGACAGCAGCAGCTCACCGGTTCCCGGGGTGCGCGGGTAGATCCCGAGCGCGGCGAAGACGTACCAGGCGGACATCGTGCCGAGGTCGTCGTTGCCGGGCAGGCCGGCCGGGCCCGTCGTGTAGACGGAGTTCACCAGCTGCCGGACGGTCTCCTGCGTCTTCGCCGGTTGCCCGAGCTCGTTGTACAGCCACGGCGCGTGGATGTCGGGCTCGTTCGTCGGGTCGTACTTGAGCGGCCCGCCGCCCTTGAGCTGCCAGTTGCCGTTCGCGTCGTGGAAGAACCCGTCGAGCCGGGCGACGGCGGCCGTCTTGCCGCCCATCGCGTCGGCCAGTCCGGAGACGTCCTGCGGGACCATCCAGGTGTACGCCGCCGCACTGCCCTGCGCGAACCCGCGGTCGCTCGCCGGGTCGAACGGCGTCACCCAGCTACCGTCGAGGTTGCGTGCCTGCGCGTAGCCGGTGTCCGGGTTGAAGACGTTCCGCCAGTACGCGCCGCGGGCGCGCAGCTCCGCGGCTTCGCTGGTACGCCCGAGCTGCTCCGCGAAATGTCCGATTGCAGAGTCCGCGACCGCGTCCTCGAGCGTCTCCGCCGCGCCGCCCCAGCAGTGGCAGACGTCGTTCGGCGCGAAGTGCGACGCCAGGTACTGCGCGAGGTTCGGCCGCTGGCCGACGCACTGGCCGGGGCAGCCGCCGTCCTGCAGACCTTCGGGCCGTGGGACGGTCGCCTGCTTGTACAGCGAGTCGAAAGCGCCGCGGTAGTCGAAGTTGCGGACACCCATCGCGTAGAACGTCGCGATTGTCGCCGCGGACGGGTCGCCGGTCATGACGTGCGTCGCGCCGTTGACGTGCACCCAGCGGTCCCAGACGCCGTCGTTCTGCTTCGCGTAGTTGTAGAGCGACTGCGCGAAGTTCCCCGCGACGCGCGGTTCCAGCAGCGCGAGCAGCTGGACCTGCGCGCGGTACTGGTCCCAGCCGGAGAAGTTCGAGTACTGCGCGTCCTGTCCCGGTTCGACGCGGTGGACCTGCCGGTCCATCCCGAGGTACCGGCCGTCGACGTCGCTGACGAGGTTGGGCTGCTGGAGGCCGTGGTAGAGCGCGGTGGTGAAGACGATCCGCTGGTTGGCGGTCCCGCCGCCGACCTGCGCCCGGTTCAGTTCGGTGTTCCAGGCCCGCTTGGTCCGGCCGGCGACGCTGTCCACGGTGGAATTCGGCGGCTGCTCGGCGCGCAGGTTGCGTTCGGCACCGTCGAGGGAGACGTACGAGATCGCGATCCGCATGGTGACCTTGCTGCCGGGCGCGAAGGTGACGTAGCCGCCCGAACCGCGTCCCGCGCGGTCCTTGCCCGTCGCGTAGCCTTCGCCGCCGGTCTGGTCGAGACCGCCGGGCTGCAAGGTCGCGTCCTTCCACGTCCCGGTGCCGGCGAACGGCTGGTCGAACTGCGCGGTGAAGAACAACCGGTAGTAGGACTTGCGGTTGTTGACCCCGCCGTTCGCGCGGCGCCCGCAGAACGCGCCGGTCAGCACGGACCCGGTGACCTTGCGGTTCGCCGGGTCGAGGTGCGTTTCGGCGTCCTCGCTGCCGTTGAGGGAGTTCGACGTGCGGAACAGCAGGCTGGCGGGCTTGCCCACCGGGTAGACCAGCGTGCCGACCGCGGTCCGTTCGGTCGCCGCGACGTCGGTCGTGACGCCGTTGGACAGGCCGAGACGGTACCGTCCCGGCGTTGCTCCCTCGTCCGCATGGCTAAAATTGCTCGCGTAGACCGCGTCGGTGGTGTCCGCGGTCGGCGAGGAAGTGACGTCGCCGGCGAAGGGCAGGATCGGCACGTCCCCCGCGGCGCCGGGGTTGCACCCGGCGCCGTTAACGTGCGTTAACGCGAAGCCGCGGACGCGTGTGGTGTCGTACTGGTACCCGTTGGCGGCGCCGGTCGACGTCTGGTCTCCGCGCGTGCTGGTCGGGCTCCACGAGAGCATCCCGAACGGCGCGGTGGCGCCGGGGAAGGTGTTGCCGTCCCCGGCGGAGCCGATCAGCGGGTCGACGAAGTCTGCGGGGCTCAAGTCAGCAGCGGTTGACATCGTTGTCAACGCGGAGGCGAACAGTGCGGCGGCCAGTGCCACCGTGACGGGACGGCGCATGGGCGGAGATTAACCGGCCCTGGTGGCGTGCCGGCGAACTCGAGGTGGACAAGCTGCCGGACACTTCGGCACGCCGGTGGTGCTCCTGAGCACCGAGAACGACGGCAGCCCGGACCTCGCGGCGATCTCGTCGGCCTGGGCGCTCGGCTGGACGGTCGTGCTCGGCATCGCCGCAAACGGACACACCGCGGACAATCTCCGCGCGCGCCCGGACGTCGTGGTCAACCTGCCCTCCCCCGCGCAGTGGGCGGAGGTGGAGCGGCTGGCGCCGCTGACCGGCCGGGATCCGGTGCCGGCGGACAAGCCGATGTTCCGGCGCGAACGGGCGAAGTTCGAAGCCGCGGAACTGACGCCGCAGCCGTCGCGACTGGTGCGCCCGCCGCGGCCGTGCAATCGGACATCTCCGCGGACTTTTACATCGCCGAAGCGCAGGTCCCGACCGTGCACGGGCCCGGAGCTCGGGCGCAGCTTCCGGGCCGAAACGCCGTGAAGGCCTCCTCACCGGCGAAGTGCCGGCGAGGAGGCCTTCACAGACCATCGGCTATTCGTAGATCTCGCCCTTGGCGGCCTTCTCCACGAGCGAAGCCGGCGGCTCGAAGTGGTCGCCGTACCGGGCCGCGAGCTCGCGCGACCGGTCGACGAAGCCCTGCAGGCCACCCTCGTACTGGTTGATGTACTGGATGACACCGCCCGTCCACGCCGGGAAGCCGATGCCGAAGATCGAGCCGATGTTGGCGTCCGCCACCGACGTCAGCACGCCTTCGTCGAAGCACTTCACCGTCTCGAGGGCCTCGGCGAAGAGCATGCGCTCCTTGAGGTCCTCGAACGGCACCTCCGCCGAGCCGGACTTGAACGCGTCGCGCAGCCCCGGCCACAGCCCGGTCCGCTTGCCGTCTTCCCCGTACTCGTAGAAGCCCGCGCCGGTCGAGCGGCCCTTGCGGTCGAACTCCTCGACCATCCGGTCGATGACACCTTCCGACGCGTGTGCCTTCCACGTGCCGCCCGCGGCCTCGATCGCCTCGCGGGTCTCCTTGCGGATCTTGCGCGGCAGGGTCAGCGTCAGCTCGTCCATCAGCTGCAGCGGCGGCGCCGGGTAGCCGGCCTGCGAACCCGCCTGCTCGATCGACGCCGGCTCGACGCCCTCGCCCAGCGCGGCGACGGCCTCGTTGATGAACGTGCCGATCACGCGCGAGGTGAAGAAACCGCGGCTGTCGTTGACGACGATCGGGGTCTTCTTGATCTGCAGCGTGTAGTCGAAGACCTTCGCCAGCGTCGCCGGGGACGTCTTCTCGCCGCAGATGATCTCGACCAGCGGCATCTTGTCCACCGGCGAGAAGAAGTGGATCCCGATGAAGTCCTCGGTGCGCTGCACGCCCTCGGCGAGGGTGGTGATCGGCAGCGTCGAGGTGTTGGAGCCCAGCACCGCGTCGGCGTTGACGACGCTCTCGATCTCGCCGAACACCTTGTGCTTCAGCTCGACGCTCTCGAAGACGGCCTCGATGACGAAGTCGACGCCCGCGAAGTCGGCCGGGTCGGCGGTCGGCTTGATCTTCGCCAGCAGCGCGTCCGACTTCTCCTGCGTGGTCTTGCCGCGCGAGAGGGCCTTCTGCTCGATCTTGGCCGCGTAACCCTTGCCCTTCTCGGCCGCCTCGAGCGAGACGTCCTTGAGGACGACGTCGATGCCGGCCTTCGCCGACACGTACGCGATCGCCGCGCCCATCATCCCGGCGCCGAGGACACCGACCTTCTTGGCCGTGTACTTCTCGAAACCGTCCGGGCGCGAACCACCCGAGTTGATGGTCTGCAGGTCGAAGAAGAACGCCTTCGTCATGTTCTTCGAGACCTGGCCGGTCGCGAGGTGGATGAAGTAGCGCGTCTCGATGGTGATCGCGGTGTCGAAGTCGACCTGCGCGCCCTCGATCGCGGCGGCCAGGATCGCCCGCGGCGCCGGCATGTTCGCGCCCTTGATCTGCTTGCGCAGGTTCGCCGGGAACGCCGGGAGGTTGGCCGCGAAGCTCGGGTTGGACGGCGTGCCGCCCGGGATCTTGTAACCCTTGACGTCCCACGGCTGGACGCCGCCTTCGGGGTTCGCCTTGATCCACGCCTTCGCGGCGGGGACGAGCTCCTCGACCGTGCCGACGAGCTCGTGCACCAGGCCGAGCTCGAGCGCCTTGGCCGGGCGGTGGCGCTGACCCTGCAGCAGGACGTTCAGCAGCGCGCTCTGGATGCCGAGCAACCGGACGGTGCGCACGACACCGCCGCCACCGGGCAGCAGGCCCAGCGTCACCTCGGGCAGGCCGATCTGGCTGCCCTTGACGTCGGCGGCGATGCGGTGGTGCGTCGCCAGCGCGATCTCCAGGCCACCGCCGAGCGCGGCGCCGTTGATCGCCGCGACGACCGGCTTGCCGAGCTGCTCGATGCGGCGCATCTGGCCCTTCATCGCGCCGCTGCCCTCGGTCAGCTCGACCGCGTTCTCGGGCTTCGCCTGGATGAGGTCGTTCAGGTCGCCGCCGGCGAAGAAGGTCTTCTTCGCGGACGTGATGACAACACCGGTGATGGTGTCCTTCTCCGCCTCGAGGCGGTCGACCGTGACACCCAGCGACTCGCGGAAGTCGGCGTTCATCGTGTTCGCCGACTGGTTCGGGTCGTCCAGGGTCAGGGTGACGATGCCGTCGGAGTCCTGCTCCCAGCGGATGGTCTTGCTCTCGGCCATTGTGGTCCTCACACCCGCTCGATGATGGTCGCGACGCCCATGCCGCCGCCGATGCACAGGGTCACCAGCGCGCGGCGCGCCTGGCGGCGTTCGAGCTCGTCGACCACGGTGCCGACCAGCATCGCGCCGGTGGCGCCGAGCGGGTGACCCATGGCGATCGCGCCACCGTTGACGTTGACCTTGTCCTCGTCGAGGTGCAGGTCCTTGATCCACTTGAGCACGACGGACGCGAACGCCTCGTTGAGCTCCCACAGGTCGATGTCCTCGGGCTTGAGGCCCGCGGTCTTCAGCACCTTTTCGGTGGCCGGCGTGGGGCCGGTGAGCATGATCGTCGGCTCGGAGCCGATCGACGCGGTCGCCACGATGCGGGCGCGCGGCGTCAGCCCGAAGGTCTTGCCGATCTGTTCGGAGCCCACGAGCACCAGCGCGGCGCCGTCGACGATGCCGGAGGAGTTGCCGCCGGTGTGGACGTGGTTGATGCGCTCGACCGAGTGGTACTTCTGCAGCGCGACGGCGTCGAAGCCGCCCATTTCACCGATCATCGAGAAGGCCGGCTTGAGCTTGCCGAGGCCCTCGACGGTCGAGCCCGGACGGCGGTGCTCGTCGTGGTCGAGGACCGTGACGCCGTTGATGTCCTTGACCGGGACGACGGACTTGGCGAAGTAGCCGCCGGACCAGGCCGCCTCGGCGCGCTCCTGCGAGCGGACGGCCCACGCGTCGACGTCCTCGCGCGAGAAGCCTTCGATGGTCGCGATGAGGTCGGCGCCGGTACCCTGCGGGACGATGTAGTTGTCGTACGCGGTGGCCGGGTCCATGAACAGCGCGCCGCCGTCGGAGCCCATCGGCACGCGCGACATCGACTCGACGCCGCCGGCGATGATCAGGTTGTCCCAGCCGGAACGGACCTTCTGCGCGGCGGTGTTGGTGGCCTCCAGGCCGGAGGCGCAGAAGCGGTTGAGCTGCACGCCGGCGACGGTCTCGGGCAGGCCGGCGTTCAGCGCGGCGGTCCGCGCGATGACCGCGCCCTGCTCGCCGACCGGGGAGACCACGCCGAGTACGACGTCGTCGATCACCGCGGGGTCGAGGTTCGGGTGGCGGACCTTGAGCTCTTCGATCAGGCCGACCACCAGGTCGACCGGCTTGGTGCCGTGCAGGGCACCGCCCTTGTTCTTGCCGCGAGGCGTGCGGATCGCCTCGTAGATGTAGGCCTCGCTACTCACAGAACAACTCCTCGCGAGCGGGTGGGACGTCTTCGTACCGTGGCCGATGATACCGGCCAGTAGTGCTAATGGCCATTAACATATCGCCGGACAACCCCATGGTGTCAATGGGTTGCGGGTGTGCCGTTAGCCGCTATCGTTCACTCACCATGACCGACGTCGAGCGCTCCACGCGTCCCCGCGATCGCAAGGCCCAGCTGGCCGCGGTGGCGGCGGAGCTGTTCCGCGCGCGCGGCTTCCCCGGGGTCGGCATCAAGGACATCGCGGACGCGGCGGGCGTCACCGGGCCGGCGCTGTACCGCCACTTCGCGGACAAGCAGGCGATCCTCGCGTACGTCGTCCTCAGCGGCTTCGAGGACATGGAGGCGGCGACAGCGGAAGCGCTCTCGGACTCCGTACCGCCCGCCGACCAGCTGGAATCCCTGCTCCGCCTGCTCGCGACGCAGGCCGTCGAGCGCCGGGAGATCGCGGCGTTGTGGCGCTGGGAAGGCCGCCACCTGCCCAAGGAGGACCAGCGGGAGATCGGCCGCCGCTCGGCGGTGGCGCTGTCGGCGTGGTCGAAAGCGCTGCTCGCCCAGCGACCGGATCTGTCCGGCGAAGACGCGGAGCTGCTGTGCTGGGCGGCGCTGTCGGTGTTCGGCAGCGTGTCGGCGCACCACACGTCGGTGGCGCGCCGGCGGTTCGCCGCGCTGCTGGTCGAGCTGGCTCTCGGTGTGCTGAACGCCACACTCCCGACGCCGTCCGCACCGCCGTCTTCACCGGTGAGCGGGCTCGGTACGCCGTCACGCCGCGAGCAGGTCCTCGCGGAAGCGACGGCGCTGTTCGCCCAGCGCGGCTTCCACGACGTGAGCATGGAGGACATCGGCGCGGCGGCGGGCATCGCGGGCCCGAGCGTCTACCGCCACTTCCCGAGCAAGGCCGCGCTGATGGTGGCGATCGGCCACCGCGCGGCGGACCGGCTGGCGCTGGCGGCCGAGCGCGCGCTCCAGGCGCCGGACGAGCGCTCGGCCCTGCGCCGCTTGGCGGAGTCGTACGTGCACACGATTCTGCACACGCCGGAACTGCTGGTGTCGTTCTCGGCGGACCGCGTCACGATGCCCGACCGCGACAAAGCGGATCTGCTGCGCGTGCAACGCGATTACGTCGCGCAGTGGGTCACGCTGCTTTCCGCGATCCGCCCGTCCTTGCCGCCGAGGGAAGCGAAAATCACCGTCCACGCGGCGCTGACCATCGCAAACGACCTCGCGCGCACCCGTCGCGTGGCGGCCCGCCCCCACTTCGCGGCGGAGCTGACGACCCTCCTGCACACGGTGCTCGACGTAGCCTGATCGGCGCACGGCGTCCGTCCCTGTCGAAACGGCCCGGAATGCGGGACAATGAAATCGGGCCGACGGGGTCCGCTCTCCCTGCGGAAGGGGAAAAGCGCGATGCAAGCAGCTCGTTCCGGCGCAGAAGACGGAATCGAATCCGAGCTCCTCGACCTCGGCGGCGTCTCCCTCACCAGACTCCGCACCCTGGAGGGCGGCGAGCTGCGCAAGTCGTTGCGGCATGCGGTGGAACGGGCCTCGCACGTGCAAGTGACCGCCAGCGGGAGCGAGGCCAAGCGGGTCGACTGACCATGATTTCCCAGCAAACCGACGATCCCGCCGCGGAACTGAACCGCCACCAGCTGCTCTGGTCGGACTTCGACGCGATCGCCCGCGGCGAAGGCGGTTCCGGGCCACTGCGCAAACTGCGGGCGGCCGAACGAAGCCGGCGGCTCCTGCTGCTGCGCAATCTGGTCGAAGTGGTCACGAAATCCGAAGACCTGTACCACCCGCTCCCGTCTCCGGAAACGGCGTGGGAACTGCTGGCTCGCGTCGAACACGCGGCGCCCCAAGCGCTCGAGACGATCCTCGCCCACCCGTACACCGGAACGTGGGCCGGCTACACGACCCGGCTGTACCGGCAGGACGTCACTGGTGTTTGCCCGTTCTGGGTGCACGTCGGGCACGTGCACTGCCTGGCCGCCGCGGCCGCCATCCGCGCCGGGATCCCGTTCGCAACGGAAATCCCGGTCTGGCACGGGAAAGCCGCGCTGCCGACGCTCGGTTCGGCCCAGCTGCGCACCGACGCGCCGTTTTCCGTCGCCACGGTCCGGGGCGGCGGCGACGGGGTGGAAATCCGGAACCGCCACTCGGTGGTCCGCCTGCCGGCGCACCCGTCCGCCGACGCGCCGGGGTGGTCCGGGATCCGGAAGACCGTGTGCTGGTCCGGTGAGCGACGGCTCGAAGTCCGGCTCGACGACCTGGATCCCTATCGCGGGCTGTACGAGCCGATCCCACCGGACCGGCTGAGCCCGGTCGAAGTCGAATCGTGGCGGACCGTGCTCGACGGCGCCTGGTCGCTGCTCGCCGAGCACCTGCCCGCCGTCGCGGACACCCTGCGCGTCGGGCTGGACTCGATCGTGCCCGAGCCCACCGTCCCGTTCCGGCTGCCCAGCGCGTCCACCGGAGAAGCGTTCGGCAGCGCGATCGTCGCGTACGGCGAAGATCCCGCGACGCTGGCGGCCGCACTGGTGCACGAGTTCCACCACATCCGGCTGGGCGGCTTGCTCCACCTCGTCCGGCTCAGCGTCGACGACCCAAGGGAGCGGCTCTACGCACCGTGGCGCGCCGACCCGCGCCCGATCGGTGGCGTGCTGCACGGGATCTACGCTTTCTTCGGCGTGGCGCTGTTCTGGCGCGCACTCGCCGCGGCCGAGCCGGACCACGAACTCGCCGCTTTCGAATTCGCGTTGCGGCGCGAGCAAGTCCGGCGCACGCTCGACGTGGTGCGCGCCGACGAGAGTCTCACCACGGCCGGCCGCCGGTTCCTGGCGGGTGTCACCGCCGAAGTCGACCCGTGGCAGGACGAGCCGGTCGCCGCGGGCCCTCGTGCCCGGGCGCGGTTCGCCGCCGAAGACCACTACGCGGCCTGGCGGATCAGGCACCTCCGCCCCGACCCGGGCGTGGTGGCGGAGCTGGCGGCGACCTGGCGAGCCGGACTCGCGCGGCCGCGGTCCGCCACTGCGACGCTGCCCGAGCCACGAGTCCCGACCCCGGTCCCGGACGGCGACTGGCAGGACGCCCGCACGGACCTGATCCGGCTCCGCCTCGGCCCGGACGGCTCCGCGCGATTCGCCGCGCAGGGGTCCGCGGTCCCGGGCGCGACGGAAGCGGACCTGCACTTCGTGGCCGGACGGCCGGAAGAAGCCGCCGCGGGCTATCGGAAACTGCTCGCGGCGGCCCCGGACGACCCGGCGGCCTTGGCCGGCTTGGGACTGGCCCTCGCGGCGCGCAGCACCGGGCCGACGTCCCGCGCGCTGCTGCACCGCCCGGAACTGGTCCGGGCGGTGCACCGAGCTTTGCGTGGCGGCCCTGGAGGGTCACCTTCAGTGGAGGCGATCGCCGGCTGGCTGGGGCGGTTCACGCATTGACCGGCGTCCGTCGGTTCAGTGCTCGGGTGCCTCCTCGCTGGCTGACGAATAGGCAGCTCGGCTAGTGAGCTTTGAGCCGGAAGCTGGGAACGAGCGCCGCGAACTCTTGGAAGACGGTCGTAGCGTCCGTGCCGGCCATCGAGAACGTGATCGCCGCCAAGGCCGCCAGCACGATGATCACCACGCCTACGAGGCAGAGCAACTTGACCAGGCGTCGGTACAGCTTTGCGCTGGTCAGGACCTCGACGATGGCCCACCAAACGGTGTGATCAGACGGTCGATCTGGGCTGCGGCCTTCATCGCCGATAGTCTTGGGCATTGCGGCTGTACTCCTGTCGTTGTGAGGCGTCGGGGTCGTCGTGCCGGGGCGTCACCTGTTGCACCAGGTGGCGCCCCTTTCCGCGTCGGTCTCCAATTCGACGGGCTCGTGAGCGTAGGATTTCTGTCTGTGGCGAGTCGCACACGGAATCAACCGGATGAGAATCCAGCTCTCACAAAAGAATTGACGATCAGCAGGCGTGATCGACTTGTCCGGTTGAACTGACACCGGACTACGGAGCGGAAACGTGCCGTTCGAACGCGATGCTCGGCCGGGCGGCGAAGATCGTTCGCCCCCGGCCGGCTCGACGCGCAGCTACATCGGCATCGGGTCGATGTCGCAGTCCGCGCGGATGCCTCGCAACGCAGACTCGGTACCCGGGTGGTTTTCGCCGAGCACCAAGCGATACCGCGTAAGCGCGTCCTCGTAGAGCGCGTCCGCCTCGGTCGCCTCGCCCAGGGCTCGCAGGTCCAGCGAACGGTTGAGCTGCACGGCCAACGTGGTCGGGTGATCTTCACCCAGTACGCGGCGGGCACGGTCCAGCAGGTCGGAGTCCATAGCCGCCGCTTCGGTGACCCGATCCAGTGCGAAGAGGTCGCTCGCCAGGTCGATCCCGCAGACGATCGTGTGCGGGTGATCCTCGCCCAGGGCTTCCCGCATTCCGGCCAGCGCCTTCTCGTTGACGACCCGGGCGCTGGCCGGATCACCACTAAGCCGAAGGGTCACCCCGAGGTCGAGCCGGGCCGACAGGGTGTGCGGGTGTCCTTCCCCGAGGTTCTCGCGATAGAGGTCGTAAACTTCTTCGCCGAGCTTGCGGGCGTCGGCAAACCTCCGCGCGTGCCGGAGATCGATGGAATGCCCGAGCGCACAGGCCATCGCGTTCGGGTGGCTGTCGCCGTAGCGACCGCGGATCTTCTTCAGCGCATCACTCGAAATCTCAAATGCCGCGACGTGGTCGCCGTCCTTGCGGCAAGCCACCGACTCGAAGTAGCGACGCCGAAGCGTGCCGACGCTGTCGGCGCCGTATAGCTGTTCGGCGCGTTCCGCGATGTGCTGCATTTCGATGCGCGCCCAGGGATAATTCCCGATTTCTCGGTTCGCCAGGACGTGGAGCACCTGCGTGTTAATCGTCTGGACGTTGTCGAAGCCGAAGACTTCGGATCGGCGGCTGTACGTTTCCCCAGCGAGTGCGCGTGCTTCTTCGTACTCGCCGGTCAGCAGAAGGGCAACAACGAGCTCGTGTGCGGACAACAAGGTAGTCGGGTCGTCGTCGCCGAACAGGACTTTGGCTTGCTCGTACATTTCCCTGTTGCGGTTCCGCGCTTCCGTAAAATCGCCGCGCGCCTTCAAAATCAGCGCATACGTGAGTTGCGCTGCGAGCGTTTCTTCACTCTCCGGACCGACTGCCTCGATGTAGCGACGCCGCGTCTCTTTCGCGACCGTTTCAGCTTCGTCGTAGCGCCCGACAACCCAATAGAAGAAAGCCAGCCGCTCGGATGCGGCAAGCTCCAGCAAAGGCGGGTCTTCAACAGGTTCCTCGCCTCGGGCGAGCCGCTCCTCGCGATCTGTCGCCCACGCCTTGACCGCCCGCTCCGCGAGCGCGAGCGCGCCTTGGTGGTCACCCCAGTGGTAGAGAAACTTGAAAAGGTTGATGACGAGCTGCCGAACCCAAGGATCGGTGCATTGGGTCAATTCGGTGTCGTAGATGTGCGGCAGGATCTCCTGGTACCGCGGCCACGTCTGCGGTGATCCCGGGTCGTTCGGGTCGAGGTTCGCCAACAGGAGGTGCGCGCCGTGGCGCAATTCCATGCGGTCTTGTTCACCCATCCGGTTGCGCAGTACGAGCTGGACCAACCTATGCAGGAGGAGGGTGTCGCTCCGGTGGTCGATCTTCGCCAGGCCGTAGCGATTGACGTCTCGGATCGCACGGCCGAGCCGCATCGGGTCCTTCAGGGCCGAGTCGAGTTCGGGCGCGACGGAGATCCCGCGGACGCCGGTGAACAAACTCCGGGAAATCGGCTCTGGCGCGAAGAAGGCACAGACTTGCAGCAACTGGTGAGCAGCCGGACTGCGGGAGCTCAGCTCGTCGAAGGACACGTTCCACGCGGCGGCGACAGACACCTCGTAGTCGCTCGGGGCGGAGGTGTCGAGGATTTCGGTGACCTTCTCGTCGAACAGCCGCAAGTACTCCTCAGCCGGCATGCCGGTCTCGGCGAGCCACGCGGCCGCCTGCTCGACGGCGAGCGGCAGGTCTCCGAGCTTCTCCGCGATCAGGTCGGAGTCTTCGTCCGCGAGTGCGGAGCGGCGGAGGCTGAGCAGGTTCTTGCTTTCGTCCCGCTGGAAAACGGCGACCTCCAGCGGCCGCGCGATGCCTGCCCAGCTGGGGTTGCGCGAAGTGACCAGGATCTGACCCGGCCCGTCGACCGGGAAGAACGGCCGGACCATGTCCGGGTCTTCGGCGGAGTCGAAGACCAGCAGCCAACGACGATAAGGGCGGCCCAGTCGTAGTGCCTCGCGGACCGCCGGGACCGCGGTGATGGCTTCGTCGGCGCCCGGCAGCCGCAGGTGCTGGGCCAATTCGGTGAGCGACTTGCGGATCTGCGTGGGCTGGGTGGCTTGGATCCACCAGACGATGTCGTAGTCTTGCAGGTGCCGGTAGATATATTCCACCGCCATCTGCGTCTTGCCAATACCGCCCATTCCGTGCAACGCCGCAGGCAGGACAGCGGTGGTGCCCGCACCCAGCCGCTCGCCCAATTGATCGAGTAGTTCGCGTCTCCCGGTGAAATTGGGGTTTTTCGGTGGGACAACACCCCAAACGGGTGGTGCTTCATCACCAGATCGGCGTACGCTTCGACTGGTCATGTCGGCAACTTCGCGGACGACCTTCGTGCGCAGAGCCGGCGGCGTCTCGCTGGGCGACGGGGATATGTCCGCGGTCCCGGCATCGGGGCGGACAACGGATTCAGGTTCACTCGCGGAACCCATCGGCTTGAGTTCCTGCGACATCGTGTCACTCACCGCCGGGATGTTAGTGGTTCGATCGCCGAGCTGACCAATGCCCGCGATTCTACTCTCCAACCGATCCGCCCGGGACAAATACGGGCCGGACAACGCACGCATGAGGTCACGTTCCAGTGCTATCTCCGCGGGCGTCGCCGCCGGGAGAACGGGGTCCGGGGTGGCGTCCGGGGCCGCCAGTGCGGCCTGGAGCCGCACCAGCACCGGCATCCGGTCGCCGTAGCGGCGGGAAGCGCTGATCACCGCGTGCGCCGTGTCCGAACGCCGGGCGCCGCGCAAGAGCAGCTGGCGCACGTGGCCGGTGAATTCCCATTGCGAGCGGTCCCACGGTGTTCCGTCGCTGGCTCGCTCGAGCAGGCCGCTGGTGAAGACCTCCGCGAGGTGGTCCGGGCCGGAACCCGGGACGAGCTCGGCCTGCAGCGTCCGGGCGACGCCGACGTCCACGGGTACCGCCGCGAGCAGCGTGGCCAGCCGGAACGCCGGTGGCGACGCGGAGCTGTGGAAGTGCTGCACCTTTTCCCGTGCGGACCGCTCCACCCGCTCCCCGGCCTCGGCATCGACCGGGCGCGGCTCGTCGTGGGCGAGCACGACCGCGGCTTTCCGCGCCACGCCGCCCACTCCCGTCACCAGCGACGCCCACCAGCCGATCCACCGGTCCTGCAGCTCCAGTACCGGCACCGCCACCGCGCCGGCCGTGAGCTCCTCGGCTTCCTCCGGGTCCAGCAGCGCGTCGGCTGAACGTACTTCGTAAGTCCCGTTGGGGCGCAGGGGGCCCGGTGAGGTGAGCACCGTCTGGCGGACGCCCATCCCGCCGCGCGACCAGAGCCGGTGGGGCAGCAGGTGCACGATCGCGACCGGCATCGCCCGCCCCCAGCGGGCCAGCATCGGGGAGACCAGGTCCCGGTGCCACGCGTCGCTGACGCCGTCGGTGACCAGCAGCAGCAAGCTCCGGCCCGCCGAGCCGATCAGTTCCCCCGGCCCCCTCGCCGGGGCGTCGGCCGTCCCGCCGCGCAAGGTGGGGCCGACGACCGCGCCGCCTTCCGCGGGCCCGGTCTTGCCCGTCTCGAGCAGCCTGACCCGGACGGACCGGAAGGCGCCGACGCGTTCCACCAAGCGGACGAACGCGTTCACGGTGGGGGTCCAGAGCGCCATCGACGGCGTCGAATCGATCACGAGCGTGAGGTCGAGCCAGCGGTCTCGGCGGCGGCGGGTGATCGGCAGCCACATCTCGCTCTGCGCCGCTTCCTCCGCGGTGCGTTCTTCGTCGAGTTCGACGTCGGCGTCGCTCTTGGACGCGACTTTCCGCTTGAAGGGCCGCAACGCGCGGACGAGCTGGGCCGCCCCGGGCAGGACCGGCGCGGTCGCCACTTCGGCGAGTTCCACGTCCGCCCGCCCGGCGCCGGGCTCGCGTGCGAGCAGACCGCCGTTTCCGGCGGCCTGCTCGGTGAGCCATTCCCGGTCGTCCGCCGGTGGGCCGGGGGCCGGACCACCTCCGCCGGCGGCCGGCACGAGTTCGGGTTCGTCGCTGTCCCGTGCCGCCGGTTCGGGGCCTTCCCGCCGGGTTTCGACCGGGTCCGGCGGCGGTGCGGCCGGTCGCGCGGGGCGCTCCGCCGGTCCGGGGGCCGGCATCGCGGTCCCGTTGATCGCCGCCATGAGCCACAGGCCGTCGCCGAGTTCGGTCCACGTCAGGTCGGGCTCGCCCGCGGTGGGGTCCGGCATCTCACGGCCCCTGCGGGTTGAGCTGGCGCCACAGCGAATCGACCAGGCGAGGCCAAGCGTCGGTCTCGGGCCGGTAGGCGCCGGAGGTCGCCAGGAAGATCGCGTCGAGCAGTTTGTCGGCCGGCAGGCCGCCCACCGTCGCGCTGCGGGTGACGAAGTCTTCGATCAGCGCGGCCCGGTGGCCGTCCGGGTCGATGGCGTGCGCGGCGACCATCGCCGCGAGCTGGTCGGCGTCCGGCTCCCGGGTTTCCAGCCGCAGGCACCGGCGCAGGAAAGCGGGTGGGAATTCCCGTTCACCGTTGCTGGTGATGACGACGACGGGGAACGCCGCGCACCGGACCCGGCCGTGCTCGATTTCGGCTTTGTACCCCGGATCCGCCGTGAACACCTCGGCCCGCACCGAGCGCCGGGCGTCCCGGGCCAGCTCGGGGACCGCGAATTCGCCGTCTTCGAACAACCCGAGGAGGTCGTGCGGCAGATCCGATTCGGACTTGTCCAGCTCGTCGATCAGGAGCACCCGCGGCAGCCTGCGCGGGAGGAACGCCGTGCCCAGCTCACCCAGCCGGACGAACTCGCCGATCGGGACCTCCCCCGGGGTTCCCGCGCCGGAAGCGGCGAGTTCCTTCCACGCGGCCGCGGCCTGGACCCGGCCGATCGCGTCGTAGTCGTAGAGGCCGGACTTGAGCGTGGTCTGCGAAGTGATCGGCCAGCGGAGCACCCGGCCGAGTCCCAGTTCCCGGGAAATCCGGTAGGCCAGGCTCGACTTGCCGCTCCCCGGCCGGCCGGTGACCAGCAACGGACGGCGGAGGTACAGCGCCGCGTTGACCATCTCGACTTCGTGCTCGTCGACGGTCCGCGCGGAGTAGCTGAGCTCCGTGCCCAGCTTGCGCTCGATTTCCCCGTCGTCGGGCGGGAAGACGTCACGCTCGGGAAGCGCGGCTCCCCGGAAAGTCCGCCACGGCGGTGGGGCCGGCAGCCGGTCGGCCAGCCTGATGTCGTGCAACGGACGGCCGGTACCACGGTAAATCCACCAATCGGGCGGACTGTCCGGATGCTGTGACGCACCGATCCGGGTGTCAGGAAGCTCGGTCACGCGAATCGGCACCTCCTTCGAGGTGCCCGATGATCCCGGTTTCGCCGAGGGGAAGCAACCGATTCGGGTCGTCCCATAGCACCACCAGGTCCGTGAGTACACCACCATCGCCCGGGGACGGCGGATTCCGAAGAGCTTCCAGTCGAGACTCCCTCGCCAGCGCGGGCAAATCCCCCAATCCGCCACGGCTTTCGGCTAGCCAGGCTACCACTTCGCGAACGACTTCCGAAGAGGCCGACGGGTGCCAGACGATGACCGGGACCCCCGCTCGCAACGCCGGCAAAAGCTCGTCCCCGCCCGATGTCGCCCTGACCGGCGGCGATTCGGTGAGCACCGCCATCGCCCATTGCCGATTGCTCAAAACAGCCTCCAGCCGGAGTCGATCGGGACTGTCATCGGCGCTGCAGAAATACACCCGTTCGAACGAAGGATCACGAGTCCAGGACTCCCAACGCTGCCGCCACACGCGGTGCCAGCGCGGCGAGCTCATCCGTTCCAGCGAACGCACCACGGTCGGGTAACTGAGGTACAACGGTTTGGGTGAACCGGAAGCGCGCTCCGTGGCCCACGCGTGCACCGGCAGGTTCAACAAGGCACGCGGCAGGACGAATTCGACCACCACGTCGGCCACCACCTCGGACCAGGCCTCTTCGGCCTCGGCCACCAGCACGTCGACGTGCCGCTCCAGCTGGCTCTCGCGGACCCGCACCGTCTCGCCGCAGGCGGGCGGCCAGTCCGCCGGATCTTCTTGCCGCCACGAGGACAGCTCGTACAGGTCGTCTTCGATCGGATCCGGGCGCACGACCACGACGAGGTAGAGCCGGCCCGATGCCGGCCGGGGCACCGTCAGTTCCGCGCGCAGCTGGTCCAGCGCGTCCCGGAGCCGGAGCCGCCGGACCTGCCCGTCGGACCACGCGCGCAGTTCCGCGGCGAGGGCGGGTTCGCACTCGTCCGCGATCAGTTCGACGAACATCAACAGCGGCGGCAATTCCCCGGGACCCGCGTTGAAGTCGGCAAGACCGGAGAAGGCCGCCGACGCGTCTTCGTAGCGCGGCGGCGGAGAGATGTAACGAGCGGCGCGGCGGACAGCCGTCCCGAGTCCCGGCGGCGCGAAACCCGCCAGCCGTTCCCGCAGTTTCTCCTGTTCGGCTTCCGGCACGACCTCGTGCATCCTGACCGAAGAAACCAGGGCGCGGACCTCGGCGCATTCCTTGCTGCCGGGGCGGAGGAACTCGATCACGCCCGCGAGCACGGTGAGCCCCTCGCGCAGGCGGCAGCACGCGGAGACGATTTCGATCAGCTGGTCACGGCCGGTCAGCTGGTCCGAAAAGGTGAACGGGTGGTCGAGCGCTTCGCGCAGTTCGCCCACCATCAGGGTGCGGATGGATTTGTCGTCGGCGAAGCCTGCGACCACCAGCACGTCCACCACTGCCCGGCGGACCGCGATACCCGGGCCGGGCTGCCCCTGCCTCGCCGCCACCTGCCGCACCACCTCCCACCCCCGAGAAGCGCACCGAAGATCGTGAGTTTACCTGTTCGGCGTAACCGTAAAAGGGCAAAAACATGACACAGGCGTGCCCGAGCTACAGGAGAGTGACGAATCGGCCACTCAGCCGGGGGAACCAGCCTCGAGGCGCCCGGTTGTCCGGCCGTTCCCCCGGCCGTCCCACACCGCGAACCGGCCCGTCGAAACGGCGGATTCTTTGCACCATCCGGCGTAAGCTGCGGGGGCAGCCCACACCGAAGGGGTGAGCGGGGGCGTGTGCTAGCGTTCGCGCGCCTCCAAGCGGGTTCTCGAGAGAGGGGAAATCGCGATGCGATCGCCGGGCGGCAAGAAACGACCGGAGATCGAGTCCGAACTCCTGGACCTCAGCGCGGTTCCGCTCTCCCAGCTGCGGGATCTCGACTCCGCTGCGCTGCACAAGTCCGTCCGTCACGCAGCCGAACGAGCCGCGTACATTCCCGTGACGGCGAGCGGTAGTCAAGCGAAACGGGTCGACTAAAGCCGCTTCTCGAAGGACTGACCGTGCTCCCCTCACGCAACACCTCTCCCGAATCCGCCATGCACACTTTCACCTGGGCGGAGTTCGACCTTCTGGCACGTTCCGAAGGCGGTCCGGACCTGGTTCGGCGGCTGCGCACCGCGGACCGCAGCCGTCGGCTCCTCCTCCTGCGGGACATCATCGACAAGGTGGCGGCGGCTCCGTCCCTCAGTGGTCCGCTGCCCTCCCCGGAACGCGCTTGGGATCTCCTCGTCCTCGCTCAGGAGACCGACCCGGCCGCCCTCGACGAGGTGCTCACCCACCCCTACACCGGCAGCTGGGCGGGTCACACGACGCGCCTGCTCCGGCAGCTGACCACCGACCCCCGTCCCCTGTGGGTCCACATCGGACACATCTACAGCCTTGCCGCGGCCGCCGCGGTACGAGCCCGGGTCGGCAACTTCCGCACGAGCGTGCCGGTGTGGCGCGGAGACGTCACCCTGCCCACGCTCGGCCTCGTCCAACTGGGCGATGCTCCCGAGTGCGAGACCGCGGAGCTGCATTCCTCGGGTGGCCGGATCGAAATCAGGACCGGCGACCGGGTCGTCGTCCTCCCGGCCGACCCGGCCGCCGACGCGCCCGGCTGGCAGGGAATCCGCACCGCGGAGCTGGGCACCGGACGACGGCGGTTCTCGGTCCGGCTCGACGACGTCGACCCCTATCGTGGGCTTTTCGGTCCGATGGCACCCGACCGGCTGAGGCCCGAGGATCTCGCGACCTGGCGCGCTCTGCTCGGCGAGGCCTGGGAACTGATCGACCGGCTTCTCCCGGGGTTCGCCGACGCCTTGCCCGCCGGCCTCGACACGATCGTGCCCAGACCGCCGTTCCCGTTCCGGCTGCCGAGCGCGTCGAGCGGCGAGGCGTTCGGCAGCGCACTCATCTCCCGTCCCGAGGACCCGGTCACCCTGGCCGCGGCGCTGGTGCACGAGTTCCAGCACATCCGGCTCGGCGGCTTGCTGCAGGTCGTGCGGCTGCACAACGACGATCGGACGGAGCGGCTCTACGCCCCGTGGCGGGACGACCCACGGCCGCTCGGCGGAGTCGTGCACGGTATCTACGCCTTTTTCGCGGTCGCGGAGTTCTACCGCGCGCTGGGCGCCGAGCAGCCGGACGACGTACTGGCGGCGTTCGAATACGCCCACTGGCGGTACCAGGTCGTCCGGACCCTCGAAACGGTCCACGCCGACGAGGCGCTGACCGAGCCGGGAAGACGATTTCTCGCGCACGTCGCCGAGCGCGCGGAAGCTTGGCGGCACGACGAGATCCTCGCGATCGCCGAGCACTGGTCCGACCTGATCGCAGCCGACCACCACGCCGGCTGGCGGCTCCGCCACCTACGGCCGGCGCCGGAGGCGATCGAGCTGATCGTCGGTGGCTGGCTGCGCGGGGAACCCGGTCCCGCGATCGAGGACGTGGGTACGACGTTGACGACGGAGGCCGACGGCGACTGGGCCAACGCACGTGCCGATCTGCTCCGAGTCCGCCTCGGTGACGACGGCGCGCGCCGCGCCCAGGCCGTCTGGCGGGAAGTACCGGGCGCCACGGAAGCGGATTTCGCGCTGGTGGACGGCCGCGGTGAGGACTCGGTCGAGGCATATCGAACCGAACTGCGAAGCGATCCGGACGAGCCGACCGCGTTGATCGGCCTCGGCCTCGCTTTGCGCGTCACCGGCGACGAGGCTGCCGCGGCCGTCCTCCTCGAACGGCCAGAAGTGGTACGCGCTGTCCTCCGCGGGATCCGCGGGCGATCGGCGCCGGAGCCCGCTACCGAAGACGTCGCACGCTGGCTCTCCGCCGCCTGGTGATCGGTCAAAGCGGCGTCGGATCGATGTCGCAGACGGCTCGGACCCCTCGTTCGGCGGACACGGTCATCGGGTGGTCGGCGCGGAGCACCCGGCGGTAGCGGGCCACGACGTCTTGGTGCTGAGGCGCTGCGTCGCGGCTCCGTCCGGCCGCGTGCAGGTCGAGCGCCCGGTTGAGCTGGGCAGCCAGGGTGACCGGGTGGTCTTCGCCCAGCGTCCGGCGAGCCCGCGCGAGGTTTTCTTTGTCGGTGTCCAGCAGCTGCTTGGCGGACCACCGCCGATCGCCGACGGCTGCCCGGTCGTTCGCGAGTTCGATGGCCGCGGCGATCGTGTGCGGATGATCGGCCCCGAGAATCCTTTGCAGGTCGTAGTGCGCGTGGTCGTCTCCGTCCCGTGCCGCCATCGGGGCGCCCAACAGGCGAAGTGTCACGCCGAGGTCGACTTCCGCCACGAGCGTGTGGGGATGCCGGCGACCGAGACTCACCCGGTAGAGGTCGACCGCCTGCTGTCCGAGAGTTCTCGCCGCGTCGAGCTCCCCGACGCAACGGAGATCGATCGAATGCGCGAGCACGCACGGCAGGGTGTTCGGGTTGCCGAGGCCATAGCGGGATTTGAAGCGCTCCAGGGTACTTCGCGACAATGCCAGCGCCGCCTCGTGCTGACCGTCCTTCCGCAGCGCCACGGCGAGGTGGTACTCCCGCCGGACCACGCCGGCGTTTTCGTCACGGACCAGACGGCGGACCCGCTCGACGATCTTCTGCTGCTCGATCCTGGCCCAGGAGTAGTCGCCGATTTCCCGCCTGCAGATCACCAAGATGTTCAGGGTGCTGATGGTGGCGGCGTTGTCCGGCCCCAGGACCTCCGCGCACCGCGCACGGGTGTCTTCGCCGATTCGTCTGGCCTCGCCGTACTCACCGGTCAGGAGCAGGGAAACGACCAGGTCGTGTGCGGCGGTCAGGGTCGTGGGTTCGTCGGCGCCCAAGACGGCGGCAGCTTCGTGGTAAGTCGCCAGGTTGAGCTTGCGCGCACCGGCGAAGTCGCCACGCGCCTTCAGCACCGCGGCCACGGCCACCTGGGCGTTCAGGGTCTTCTTCGATCGCTGCCCAGTGGCCTCTCGCTGCTGGTAGAGGAGGAGAGTCCGGTTGTTGATCACTTCCGCTTCCTCGTAGCGCCCCAGCGACCAAAGGAAGAAGCCGAGCCGTTCCGACGCCTCCAGCGTCAACGGGTCCGCTTCGCCGAACCGGTCCGTCCACGCCTCGACCACCCGTCCGGCGAGCACCGTCGCACCCGTGTGGTCACCCCAGAAGTACAAGAACTTGACCAAGTTGAGCACGAGGACGCGTACCTCGTCGTCGTCGCAGTCGATCAGTTCGGCGGCGTAGATGTGGGGCAGCACCATGTGGTACTGAGGCCAGAGGTGAGGCGCGGCAGGATCACCCGGGTCGCGGTTCGCGAGCAGCAGGTGAGCACCGTGGCGGATGGTGTGGTGGTGCTCGTCGCTCATCCGGTTGCGCAGCACCAGCTGAACCAGCCAGTGCAGCAGAAGCGTGTCCGAACGGTGGTCCACCTTCGCCAATCCCCACCGGTGGATGTCGCGCAGAGCCTGGTCGAGCCGGCTGGGATCGCGCATCGCCGTGTCGAGCTCCGGGGCTATCGACAACCGCCGGACTCCGGTGAAGAAGCTGCGAGAGATCGGTTCAGGGGCGAAGAAGGCGCAGACCTGCAGCAACTGGTGCGCGGCTGGGTTGCGGGTACCGAGCTCGTCGAACGACACGTTCCAGGCGGCGGCGACGTGCACCTCGTACTCGGTCGGTGTCGATGTCTCGCGGATTTCCGAGGTCTTCTCCTCGAACCGGCGCAGGTACTCGTCCACCGGCATTTCGATTTCCACCCGCAGCGCCGCTGCTTGAGCGAGCGCGAGCGGCAGGTCGGCCAGGCGCCCGGCCAGCCGATCGGCCCGCTCCGCATCGAGCTGCCGGTCGTGCAGGCAGAGCAGTTCCACGCTTTCCGCCCTGGTGAACGGCTCCACCTCGATTCGCGGGGGAAAGGTTTCGGGCCACGCCAGGTGCCTGGTCGTCACCAAGATCTCGCCTGGTCCCTCCGCCGGGAGGAACGGGAGCACGATCTCGGGATCGTCGGCCGCATCGAACACGAGCAGCCACCGGCGGTAAGGCTTGCCCTGGTGCAAGGCATCGAGGACATCCGGCACCGCGGTCACCGCCTCGGCGGCACCGGGCAATTCGAGCTGCCGCGCCAATTCCGTCAGCGACGCACGGATCCGCGTCTCCTGTGCGGCACTCACCCACCACACCAGGTCGTAGCGGTCGAGGTTGCGGTAGACGTACTCCGTCGCTATCTGGCTCTTGCCGAGCCCGCCCATGCCGTGGAGGACCGCGCGGCCGCTGTGGTGGAGGTCGGCCGCCAAGGCGGCCAAAAGCCGTTGGCGGCCGGTGAAGTCCGGGTTGCGGGCCGGTACCGCGCCCCAGACCGCCGGGGCGTCCGTGGTCAGCTGGCGGACTCGCTGGCGGGAGTCCGCCGCTTCTTCGTGGACGTCGGCGACCAGGTTCTCGGTCGTCGATCCGGGGTCCGGTACTTCGCCCGGCACCTGCGCGCCCAGCTCGGATTCCCAGTGCCGCAAGCGATCCGCGCGGCCGGCGTACGGGCCGGACAGGGCCCGCATCACCGCGCGTTCGAGTGCGACGCCGGCGGCCAGGTCGGTGTCGGCTTCCGGCAGTGGCGCGTGTTCGGGGTCCTCCAGCGCCGCGGCGACCCGGAGCAGGACCGGGTGCCGGTCGCCGAAGCGGCCGCCGGTGGCGCGGACGACCTGGACCGTGTCGGATCGGCGGCCGGCGGCGAGCAGGGCTTCCCGGACCGCGAGCGGGAATTCGTAGACGAGCTCGTCCCAGCCCTGGCCCGCTTCGAGCGTCGCCGGGACGTCGAGGAGGCCGCTGCCCAGCACCTCAGCGAGGTCGGCCGTGTCCGCGTCGGGGACCATTTCGGCCTGGACGAACCGGGCGATCGGCAGGCTGACCGGGACCGCGGCCAGCAGCGTCGCCAGCCGGAACGCGGGTGGCGAAGCGACGCCGTGGAAGTGCTTCACCTGGTCCTGCGCCGACAGCACCGGCCCGTCCCACGCCTCGGCCGGCTGCGGCTGGGCCCGGGCCAGCAGCACGACCGCCTGCACCGGGTCCGGCTGCGCGCGGCTGATCGTCCGCGCCCACCAGCCGAGCCAGCGCGGATCCAGTTCGACGACCGGAATCGGCACCGCGCCGGCGCCCGCCGTCTCCGGGTCTTCGCCGGTCAGCCAGGCGTCCGGGAGTTCGAGGCCGTAACGCCGGTTCGGCCGGAACGGGCCCGGTGTCGTCAGCCTGGCCTGGTGCAGCTGCGGCCCGGCCCGGCCCCACAGCCGCTGCGGAAGCACCTGGACGACCGCGACCGGCATGGTCCGTCCCCACTGGGCCAGCAGCGGAGCGACCGAATCCTGGTGCCAGGACTCGCCCATCCCGTCCGTCAGCACGACCAGGAGGCGGCGGCCCGACGGGTCGAGCAACTCGGCGGGCTGCCGTTCGGGCGCGCCGGGAGTGCCGCCCCGCAGCACCGGGCCGGGCACCCCGTCGTCCGCGCGCTTGCCGGTTTCGAGCAGGCGCACCTGGATCGAGCGGAACGCGCCGAGCTGCCGGAGCAGTGTCAGGAACGCGGTCACGGTCGGCTGCCACAGCGCCATCGACGGACTCGAGTCGACGACGACGGTCAGGTCCAGCCCGCGGACCATGGCCGGCTTCGTGCGCGGGAGCCAGAGGTCGTCCTGCACCGCGTCTTCCGCGGTCAGCTCTTCGTCCAGGACGACGTCTTCTTCGTGGCGCGAAGGGCGGGTCCGCTTGAGCGGGCGGAGCGCGCGGATGATCGCGGCGGCCTCCGGCAGGAACCCGACCGGGCCGGACACCGCTGCGCCGGACGCCCCCAGGATTTCCGTGCTCTTCGCCAAAGCGGTGACGATCCGGTCGGGAGGGCGGCCGAGCGGCGGGGTCACCGGTCCGGCCGGTTCTTCCGGCGGCTCCGGGAAACCGTGCGCTCGTTCGTCTTCTTCGACCGCGGGCTCCGGCGACTCGAACTCCGGGTGGGCGCGCGGTGCCGAGTCCCCGATCGCCATCGCGAGCCACACGGCGTCGCCCACCTCGCTCCAGCTCAGCTCGGCGACGGTGGGGACGTCGGGTGGCTCCGGTGCCACGTCAGGAAACCAAGGAGTTCAACTGCCGCCACAGCGCGTCCATCAGCTGCTCCCAGGAGGCACCGTTTTCGCGGTAGGCCCCGGAAGTGGCGAGGTAGACGGCTTCGAGCAGCTTGTCGACCGGCAGCCCGCCGAACGCTTCGCTCCGCCTGACGAACTCTTCGATGATCCGCGACCGGTGGGCGTCCGCCGGGTCGAGCATGTGCGCGGCGACCATCGCGGCCAGCTGGTCGACGTCCGGGTCCTTGGTCTCGTAGCGCAGGCAGCGCCGCAGGAACGCGGGCGGGAAGTCCCGTTCGCCGTTGCTGGTGATCACGACGATGGGGAACGCGTGACACCGCACCTGCCCGCCGATGATCTCCGCCGTCGAATCGGGATCGGCCGTGAAGACCTCGACCACCGGTGTGCGCCGCGCCATCCGGACCAGCTCGGGGATTTCGAACTCGCCGTCCTCGAACAGGCTGAGCAGGTCGTTGGGCAATTCTTCTTCGGACTTGTCCAGTTCGTCGATGAGCAGCACCCGCGGCCGCCGTCGGGGCAGGAACGCGGTGCCCAGCGCACCGAGCCGCACGAAGTCGCCGATCGGCGGCTCCGCCACTTCTCCTGCCCCGCTGCCGGCCGCCGCCGACCGCGAGCCGGCGGCGTGCGCGCGACCGATGGCGTCGTAGCTGTACGTCCCCGTCTTCAGCGTGGTGTGCGAAGTGATCGGCCACTGCAGGACCCGGCCCAGCCCGAGTTCACGGGCGATCCGGAAGGCGAGGCTGGACTTCCCGCTGCCCGGCCGGCCGGTGACGAGGAGGGGCCGGCGCAGGTAGAGCGCCGCGTTGACCATGTCGACTTCGTGGATGTCGGCCCGCGGCACCGATTCGGTGCTGGCGCCGCCGAGCCGCCGTTTCGTTTCCCGGTCGCCGGGTGGCGCCGGCACGTCGTCGAGCAACGGCCCGCCGTCGAACTCGCGCCACGGCGGCGGGGGCGGGAGCAGGTCCGCCCGCTCGGGCGCGGGGATCCCGGTGCCGCGGTAGACCCACCAGCCCGGCGGCCGTTCAGGATGCTCGTCCTCGTTCATCGGCGCTCCCGGGTGGCGAGCCCGGCCGGAACGGCGGGCTGTCGAGGAAAACCACGCGCGCCGGATCGTCCCAGAGGACGACCAGATTCCGGACGACGCTCAGGTCCGGCGGAATGGTCGTTTTCCGAAAAGCGGCGCACCGCGATTTCTGCACGCGAGCGGGAAGGTCGCCGAGAGCACCGCCTTCGACCAGCCACGTGACCACCTCTCGCAAGAGATCCAGCGACGCCTCGGGATGCCATAGTAGTGCGGGAAGCCCGGACCGCAATCCCGCCGCGAGTTCGTCTTCCCCCGGTCTCGGCCGCGATGCCGGCGCGGCCGCGAGAACCATGACCACCCATTGATCCTCACTGAGTATCGCGTCGAGCCGGTGCCGCTCACCGGTGTCTTCGGAAGTGCAGAAATACACCCGTTCAGCCGAAGGATCGGTCATCATCGCTTCCCACCGCAGCCGCCAGGCCCGGTGCCAATGCCGTGAACGCATCCGCTCCAGCGACCGCACGACAATCGGGTAATCGAGGAACAACGGCCGCGGATCGCCGGTTTCGTGTTCTTTGCACCAGAGGTGCACCGGCAGGTTCAGCAACGACCTCGGCAGGACGAACTCCAGGCGGACTTCGCCGCGGTACTCCGCCCACGCGTTTTCCGCTTCGACGACGAGCGTGTCGACGTGGCGCTCGAGCTGGTCCCCGGTCACCGTGTCGAGACCACCGCGGGCGGGCGGCCATTCTTCCGGATCGTCCTGGCGCCAGTAGGAAACCAGGTGCCGTCCCGGGTCGATGCCGTCGGGCTGGACGACGATCATCAGGTGCAGCCGCGAGTCGGCGGGCGAATCCGGCTCCCGTTCCGCGCGCAACGCGGCCAATCCCGCTTCGGCCTGCAACCGCCGTGCCTGCACCGCATTCCAGTGCCGCAGTTCACCGGCGAGCACGGGCGGGCTTTTCCCGGCCACGAATTCGACGAACGCGAGCGCGGGCGGCAACCCGTCCGGCGGGGTGTTGAAGTCGGAAAGGGCGCAGAAAGCGTCCCAGGCGTCGCGGACGTCGGCCGGGGGATCCGCCGGTCCGGCCGCTCGCCGGAGCAGCGCGCTCAGCCGGGGCGGGACGACACCGAGCAATCGGGCGCGGAGCCACCACAGTTCCGGTTCCGGCAGCAAGTCGTGCATGCGCGGCTGGTCCACCAGCCGCCGCACCTGATCCGATTCGCGCGATTCCGGCCGCATCATCCGGACGGCGTCGGCGAGCGCGACCATTCCGCCATCCGCTTTCGCGCAGGCGTTGACGACTTCGATCAGGTGATCGCGTCCGGTCACCTGATCCGGGACCACCAACGGCGAACCGAGGTTGTCGTGGATCAGGTGCAGCAGCAACGCGCGGCCGGCGGGATCGACGGCCAAACCCGCTCCGGCGAGGACGTTGACGATCGCTTCCCGGACCGAGACCGTGGTGCCCGGCCGGTAGCGGAATTCGCGTCCGGGCCCGTAAACCCGTTCACCGGCCGACACGTGACGAACCACCTCCCCCGGCGTGCGCTCGGGACCGTGAGTTTACCGACCGGAACCCGGGGAAAAAGGGGCAAAAGCTGGACAAGCGTCAGCGCGGCCGGTGTTCCGGCCAATCGCCGATGATCGCGGCCAGCGCGGTGACCTGAGGGGATTCCGGCTCGATGGTCCGGACCGCGTCGAGCAGTTCCCCCAGGCCGCCGTCGAAACGCTGGCACGTGCGCGCCAGCGCGATGACGTGCAGGCGGTCCTCGGCGTGGTACGGCACGACGTCGGCGATCTCCCGGCGGGGGAACAGTTCCAGCAGCAGCCGCCGGCTTTCCGGTTTGCGCACGCAGGGCACGGCGAGCAGCGCGTCGATCAACGCCGGGAAGGTACCCCGGCCGGCCACCTTCGGCGCGGTCACCACCACGCCGTTCACGCGGCCGAACACGCGCAGCCACGCCCACGCGGGCCGTTCGCCGGACTTCACCTGCACCGGGATGCGGCGGAACGCTCCCGGGTCGGCGGCCGCGTCCTGGGCGACGACCTCCTCGTACAGCAGGTCCGAAGTGATCAGCACCAGGTCAGCCTTCGACTCCTTCTGCGCCGCCTTCGCTTCCGGAGCTTCGAGGATGCGGAACGTGAAGCTCGCCGCCTTGCTGACGCGGCCGTGGCTGCCCTCCGCCACTTCGCCCGCGTGCAGGGCCAGGCGCAACTGGACCTGGGCCTCCTCTGCGTGCACGTGGTTGTAGCGGCGCAGTTCGTCGCGCATCCGGGCCGGGAACTGGGCCACGAGGTCCGCCTTGGCGATGTCCGGGGGCAGCAGGATCATCGCGCCGTCGCCCGTGTTCTCCACGTAGCAGGAGTCCCAGGGGATGCCCGTTTCGGCGAACGTCGTGCGCAGGACCCGCCAGAGGCCCTCGTGGACTTCTCGCAGGTGGGCCAGGGTGCGGCTCGGGTTGTTGTACCCGGCGACGTCCACGGCCATGATCGTCCGGTGCAGCGCGGCCGCATAGGAATGCACGACCCACCTCCCCACGTCCCGCACCCAGTGTCCCAGACGTATGCACACTCGGCCATGTTCGCGCAGGGCGTTACCCCGAAACGCGCCGCTCGCGGGGCCCGGCCGTCCATAATTCGGCGTGCCAACGACACGCCTGCACCTGGTGAGCGCGGACGAGGACCACCGCGTCTCCACCATCGAGCTCTTCTTCGACCTGGTCTTCGTCTACGCCATCACCCAGACCACCCAGCTGATGGCCGACCACCTGAGCCCGGTGGGCGTCGGGCAGGGGCTGGCCATGCTCGCCGTCCTGTGGTGGTGCTGGTGCAGCTACGCCTGGCTCGGGAACACCATCCACGTCGACCACGGCATCGCGCGGCTCGCGATGTTCGGGGCGATGGCCGTGATGTTCCTCGTTTCCCTGACCATCCCCGAAGCGTTTGTCGACTTCCCCGGCGGGTTGTACGCGCCCGTGCTGTTCGTCGCCTGCTACGCGCTCGTGCGGCTGCTGCACCTCGTCGCCTACCTCGGCGCCGCGAAGCACGACCCCGGGTTGCGGAAGGTCCTGCTCAAGATGTTCGTCGGCCTGCTGCCCTCCGTCGGGCTGCTCGGCGTCGCCGCCTTCCTGAGCGGGCCGTGGCAGCTGGGGCTGTGGGTCGCCGCGCTGCTGGCCGACTACCTCAACGTCTACCTCGCCGGGCCCGAAGGGTGGCGGCTGAACGCGCCCGCGCACTTCGCCGAACGGTTCGGGCTGATCGTGATCATCGCGCTCGGGGAGTCGATCGTCGCGATCGGCATCGGGATCGGGTCGCTGCCGATGTCGTGGCTGGTCACCGGCGGCGCGGTGTGCGGGCTGGCGCTCGCCGCCGGGATGTGGTGGACGTACTTCGACGTCGTCGCGCGCGTGTCCGAGCACCGGCTCAGCCAGGCCGAGGGCACCGAGCGCACGAAGCTCGCCACCGACTCCTACACGTTCCTGCACCTGCCGCTGATCGCCGGGATCGTGCTCGTTGCCCTCGGGCTGAAGAAGGCGTTCCTGTACATCGCCGACACCGAGCACCACTCGCCGGGCGAGGCGCTGCACGGGGTGCCGATCTGGACGCTGACCGGCGGGCTCGGGCTCTACCTGATCGCGCTGAGCGCGCTGCGCAAGCGCAACCTGGGCAGCTGGAACCTCCAGCGGCTGGTCTTGGGGGTGCTGCTGGTCGCGGCGACGCCGCTGCTGGAGCACGTCCCGGCCGCGGTGCTGCTGCTGGTCGTCGCCGCGGTCGTGCTCGGGCTCATCGGGTTCGAGCGCCTGCGGTTCGCGGAGTGGCGCAAGCAGGTGCACGCCGAGCATTCACAGTAGCTCCGGGCCGACGACGGACAGCAGCCGCAGCTTCTCCGCGTCCTCGGTGCCGGGCGTGGCCGTGAAGACCAACAGCAGCTGCGCGAGGTCGTCGGTGAAGAGCAGCTGGCAGTCGAGCGCGATCTCGCCGAGGCCCGGGTGCACGAGCGTCTTGCGGTGCTCGAACGGCACCGCGACTTCGTGCGCTTCCCAGAGCGTCGCGAAGTCCGCGCTCTTCGCCGCGAGCAGCCGCGCGAGGCCGGCCGCGCGCGGGTCGGTCGCGCTGGCCGCCCGCAGGCTCGCGACCAGGAACCGGCCGTGGCGCGTGCGGTCCGCCGGCGGGTAGAGCAGCTGCTCCGCCGGGTCGGTGAACCATCGATAACTCGCGCTGCGCGCGGGCCCGGTGTGGCCGGTCTCGTCACCGAGCAGCGCCCGGGCGGGCGGGTTCTGCACGAGCGTTTCGCCGAGGTTCGACATCACCTGCGCGGGCGTGTCGTGCAGCCGGTCCAGCACGCGCATCAGCGCCGGGCTGACGTGGTCGGTGCGCGCCACGCGGCTCGGCGCGGTGTGCCCGGCCAGCCGGAACAGGTGGTCGCGCTCGTCGAGGGTCAGGCGCAGGCCGCGGGCGATCGCGGCGAGCATCTGCTCCGACGGCCGCGGCCCGCGCTGCTGCTCCAGCCGCGTGTAGTAGTCGGTGGACATCCCCGTGAGCGCCGCGACCTCCTCGCGGCGCAGCCCGCTGGTGCGGCGGCGCTGCCCGGGCGGCAGGCCGACGTCGTCCGGGCGCAGGGCCTCCCGGCGGCGGCGCAGGAAGTCGGCGAGGTCGGCGCGGTTCACGGTCCCGATTATCGACGCTCGGGTCCCGCGTACCCAGGGATCGCCGGTCCCCCGATCGGCGCGCTCTGCCGCACGTCCGCGCGCGCCGCGACGCTCGAGCCCATGACCACTTACCTGATCACCGGTGCCAACGGCGGCCTCGGCGCCGCCACCGCCCGCGAACTCGCCGCCCGGGGTCACCGCGTCGTACTGGCCGTGCGCGACCCCGCCCGCGTCACGCCGCCGCCGGGTGACACCGAAGTCCGGCGCCTCGACCTCGCCGACCTGACCTCGGTGCGGGAGTTCGCCGCCGGCTGGTCCGGCGGCCTCGACGTCCTGATCAACAACGCGGGCGTGATGGCGGTGCCGTACGCGAAGACCGCGGACGGTTTCGAGACGCACATGGCCGTCAACCACTTCGGCCCGTTCCTGCTGACGGACCTGCTCCTGCCGCACGTCACCGGCCGGGTCGTCACCGTCTCGTCCGGGCTGGCGCGGACGGGACGGCTCCGTCTCGACGACCTGAACTGGGAGCGACGCCGCTACTCCGCGCTGGGCGCCTACAGCCAGTCGAAACTGGCGAACCTGCTGTTCACGCAGGAGCTGCAGCGGCGGCTGACGGCGTCCGGGAGCGCGGTCCGGGCCGTCGCCGCACACCCCGGCGTCGCGCGCACCGGGATCGACCGGCACTTCGGCCGCCCCCTCGCCTTACTGCTTAAGGCGCTCTACCCGGTGATCGCGCAGAAGAAGGCCGAGTACGGCGCGCTGCCGATCCTGTTCGCCGCGACCGAGGACGTCCCGGGAAATGCCTACGTCGGCCCAGGCGGCCGGAACGGCGAGCGGCCCCGGCTCGAACGGCGCACGGACCACGCCGGCGCGCGGGAGCTGTGGGAGATTTCAGCTCGCCTTACGACGTAAGGTAACCCCCGCACTGGCGCCGGAGTGGCTCCCGCGTTAACCTACTCGCGAGTAGGTAACGGATGGAGGGCCACATGGCTGCGCCAAGGAAACGGGACGCGATGGGCTGGGGCCTGTCCGCGCTGACCCGGCTGGCCGGGAGCAAGGTCGTCGACCGCGCGGGGCTGCGCAAGCCCCTCGAGGACCTGGTCACCGCGGGGACCCGCAACGGCTTCCGCGTCGCCGGCGCGGCGACCCGGTCGTTCAAGTCGGTGCAGAAGCTGGGCAAGCCCGCCCGGCTCGCGCCGTCCGCCGGCACGGGGCTGTTCGACCTCACGCCGAGCGAGGACCAGCAGCTCATCGTCGAGACGGTGACGGAGTTCGCCGCCGAGCAGCTGCGGCCGGCCGCCGCGGACGCCGACGCGAAGCTCGAGGCACCCGAGGGACTCCTGAGCCGGGCCGCCGAGCTGGGCATCAGCCTGGTCGGCATCCCCGAGGAGCTCGGCGGCGTCGGCACCGAGCGCTCGGTGGTGACCAACGCGCTCGTCGCGGAAGCGCTCGCGCACGGCGACCTCGGCCTGGCCGTGGCCGTGCTCGCGCCGTCCGCGGTCAGCACCGCGCTGGTCAGCTGGGGTGACGAGCAGCAGCAGGCCGACTACCTGCCCGCGTTCGTCGGCGAGAACGTCCCCGCCGCGGCGCTGGCGCTGCAGGAGCAGAAGGCGCTGTACGACCCCTTCAAGCCCGCGACGAAGGCGCGTCGCACGCCCAAGGGTTACCAGCTCGACGGCGTGAAGACACTGGTCCCGCGCGCGGCGCAGGCGGAGCTGTTCATCGTGTCGGCCGACCTCGAAGGCCGCGGCCCGGCGCTGTTCCTGGTCGAGTCGTCGACCGCCGGGGTCACCATCGAGGCCGAGCCGGCGATGGGCCTGCGCGGCGCCGCGACCGGCAAGCTGCACCTGGAGAAGGTGGCGCTGCCCGCGGGCGCGCTGCTCGGCGGCGGCAAGCTCGACGTCTTCACCGACCTCGTCCGGCTTTCGCGGCTGGGCTGGGCGGCGCTGGCCGCCGGGACCGCGAAGGCCGTCCTCGACTACGTCGTCCCGTACGTCAACGAGCGGGTGGCGTTCGGCGAGCCGATCAGCCACCGGCAGGCCGTCGCGTTCTCGGTCGCCGACATCGCGATCGAGCTGGAGGGCCTGCGCCTGGTGACGCTGCGCGCCGCCGCGCGGGCCGAGCAGGGCAAGTCCTACGCCCGCGAGGTCGCGCTGGCGCGGAAGCTCGCCGTCGACAAGGGCATGCAGATCGGCAACGCGGGCGTGCAGCTGCTCGGCGGGCACGGCTTCGTCAAGGAGCACCCGGTCGAGCGCTGGTACCGGGACCTGCGTGCCATCGGCGTCATGGAAGGCGCCGTCCTTCTCTAGGCTTTCGCGAAAGGCGTTAACGATGATCAACCTGGAAGCTCCCAAGAAGGCCGGCGCGCTGATCAACCAGGCGTACCAGGCCGCGGCCGAGGTGTTCCGGCCGATCTCGCGCAAGTACGACCGCGCGGAACACACGTACCCGGCCGAGCTGGACATGTTCGCGGCGCTGCTGGACGGGCTGAACTCGTCCGGCGAGGGCGGCGCGGGCGCGGCGGGCGTCCGGCGCTCCGGTCCCGAGAAGGAAAAGGGCAACCGCAACGGCGCCAACCTGAACGTGGTCCTCGGCACGATCGAGATGTGCTGGGGCGACGTCGGCCTGCTGCTGTCGATGCCCCGCCAGGGCCTCGGCAACGCGGCGATCGGCTCGGTCGCGACCGACGAACAGCTGGAGCGCTTCTCCGGCATGTGGGCGGCGATGGCGATCACCGAGCCCGCCTTCGGTTCGGACTCGGCAGCGGTCAGCACGACGGCCCGCCTCGACGGCGACCACTACGTCCTCAACGGCGAGAAGATCTTCGTGACGTCGGGCGAGCGCGCGGACGCGGTGGTCGTGTGGGCGACGCTGGACAAGTCCAAGGGCCGCGCGGCGATCAAGTCGTTCGTGGTGGAGAAGGGCACGCCGGGCTTCGAGGTGGTGCGCGTCGAGCACAAGCTCGGCATCCGCGCTTCCGACACGGCGGTGCTGCGCTTCGAAAACTGCCGCGTCCCGGCGGAAAACCTGCTGGGCACGCCGGAAATCGACACGGCCAAGGGTTTCGCGGGCGTCATGCAGACGTTCGACAACACGCGCCCCCTGGTGGCGGCCATGGCGATCGGCGTCGCGCGGGCCGCGCTGGAGGAGACCCGCGAGATCCTGACGGCCGCGGGCGTCACCATCGACTACGACCGCCCGGCGAACACCCAGCACGCGGCGGCGGCCGAATTCCTCCGCTTGGAAGCGGATTACGAGTCGGCGTACCTGCTGACGCTGGAATCCGCGTGGATGGCGGACAACCGGAAGCCGAACTCGCTGCAGGCGTCGATGGCCAAGGCGAAGGCCGGGCGTTCGGTGGTGGAGATCGCGCTGAAGTGCGTCGAGCTGACCGGGGCCTACAGCGAAGAGTCTTTGCTCGAAAAGTGGGCCCGGGACGCCAAAATCCTCGACATCTTCGAGGGGACGCAGCAGATTCAGCAGTTGATCGTGGCTCGCCGCGTCCTCGGCAAGTCGAGCGCCGAGCTGAAGTAGGTCGTCCGCGGCCGGCCTCCGGTACCCTCGGGTGCCGGAGGCCGATCGTGACCGAACACATCGAGACCACGCTCCTCGCCGCTGCCGTCGTGCACCGGCCCGGGGATGACACCCCCATCAAGTCGCCGCAGGAATGGGATGCCGAGGGCTGGGACGCCGATCGGCAGGGTCCGAAGGACCTCGACGAAGCCCGGACCGCGCTCGCCGAACGGATCGCCGATCCCCACGCGCCCGACACCGAAGCCGAAGCCGGCGCGTACGACGAGCCGGAGGGCTGAGCCGTTTACGTTCCCTGGCTCGTCGACGCCGCTCGCAGCACCGGGTACCCCGTGGTCGAGGTGCCCGGGTGGCAGACCCGCGGGCACGGCGGCATGCGCGTCGTCGAAGGCGTCGTGGGGCACCACACCGCCACCGCCGATTCCGCGCCCGGCGACTACCCCTCGCTCGACATCGTCACCAACGGGCGCGCTGACCTCGCCGGGCCGCTGTGCAACCTCGGGCTCGGGCGCAGCGGGACCATCTTCGTCGTCGCCGCCGGCTGCGCTTACCACGCCGGCGCATCGCGGTGGCTCGGGTTCCTCGACGTCAACGACGAATTCCTCGGCATCGAAGCGGAGTCCGCGGGCGCCGGGAGCTGGACGGACGCGCAGCGGGACGCCTACCCGAAGCTCGTCGCCGCGCTGCTGCGGTACATGTCGCGCGGGATCGAGCGGTACGCCGGGCACAAGGACGTCTGCCTGCCGGCCGGCCGCAAGATCGATCCCGTGGGCATCGACTCCGGGTGGCTGCGCGAGCGAGCCGCCAACCCGGCCGGCGCCGGGCCGCTGGGGGTGGCGGTCGAGCTCCTGGAACGCATCACCGTCACCCCGCCCGACGACGGCGAGCACACGGTCCGCGTCTTCCTGTCCGGCAGCGAGGGCGCGGCGATCGTCGTGCGTCCTCGGTTGAGCGGTGACGGTTCCGCGAAACCCTTGTGGGTACCGGCCATCTTCGCGTGGGGGTCGGATCGCGCGGGGGTCGGGCACAACCCCGGGGAGGTGCCGGGGTACGACGCGAAGCTGACTTCGCACCGGCGTTACGGCGTGCCGGGCGCGGTGTGGGCGGACGTGCGCTACAGCGCGGCGGAGCCGTTCGAGATCGACCTAGTCGGCTGAAGCCGCGGCCTGGTCGTCGAGGAACTCGTCCAGGTAGCGCCACGTCGTGCCGCGGGCCTTGCGGCCGGTCAGGACGCCGAGGTGGCCGCCCGGTGCGGTCTTGAAGCGGACCTCCGGGGCCTTGTCCAGCAGTTCCACCACCCGCTCGACCGACGGCCGCGGGGCGATCGTGTCGTTCTCGCCCGCCACCACCAGCGTCGGGACCCGCACCGACGACAGCGAGATGATCCGCCCGTTCAGGTCGACCTTGCCCTCGGCCAGGTCGTTCGTGCGGAACAGGCGGTGGTACAGCTGGCCGAACGTCCGCCCGGGGTAGGCGTACATGTTGCTCATGAAGTGGTCGACCGCCTCGATCTGGGCGAGGTAGTCGCGGTCGTCCAGGTTCTTCAAGATCGCGATCGGCTTCGTGATCTCCTTGCTGATGCCCGTCGCGCGGAACACGCGGCTGACCAAATAGGACGGTGCGCCGCCGAACGCGCGGTAGATCGGGGTCAGCAGGTGGCCGTTCGTCAGGTCGACCAGCGGGCGGAACGGGGCCACGATCGGGATCGCCGTGAAGTCGACCGGCGAACCGATCGCGGTGATCGACGCGATCGGGAGGTCCGGCTGGTCCGCGTTCACCAGCAGCGAGAAGATGCCGCCGAGCGACCACGACACCAGGTGCACGTCCTGGCCGCCCGCGTCCGCGCTCACCTTGCGGATCGCGCGCGGCAGGACCTCGTCGGTCCAGTGCTCGATGCCCAGGCGCCGGTCCGAAAACGCGACCACGCCGTAGTCGACGAGGTAGGCGTTGCGGCCGCCCTCGACCAGGTGCTCGATGAGGCTGCAGCCGCGGCGCAGGTCGAAGCAGATGGCCGGCGCGGCCAGCGGCGGCACCAGCAGGACCGGCGGCCCGGACACCGGGCGGCTGCTGTGCGTCATCCGGTACAGCGAGCGGTTGGGACCCTGGTCGATCAGCACCCGCGGCATCGGGCGCAGGTCGGCGACCCCGCCGTGCAGCACCTTGCCGACCACGTTCGACGCCGCGGCGGCCAGTCGTGCGGGCGGTGAAACCATTTTCTCGAGCCTCCTGCGACGTCCCCGGGCACTTCCGGTCAATCTTGCCCGGTCAGGCTGGTGGACTCAACACCGCCCACGTCCAAATCGGACAGTCGCTAGGCCGTCCGAGTTACTCCGTGCCCGCCCCGGGCGCGCTCTCGGCGGCGCGCGCCTCGTACTCCGCGCGAGCCGGGGAATGGGCCGCTGAAGCCAAAAGCTGGTCGGCTTTCAACGCACGGGCCAGCGCTTCGCCCGCCCGCCGCGGGAGCAGCCGGGTGAGCTTGCCCATAGTTCCCACGGATCGGGGCACGAACACCTCGAACCGCGGCTTGCGCAGCGTGGCCACGATGGCGCCGGCCACGTCTTCCGGGCGCGAGGACTTGAACAGCTTCGCCTCGCCGAGCCCGCTCGCGAGCTCGGTCCGGACGATCGCGGGCATCACGCACGAGATGCGCACGCCGGACCCGTGCAGCTCCAGGTGCACCGCTTCGGACAACCCGACGACGGCGTGCTTGGTCGCGCAGTACGTCGCGGCGCCCGGAAAACCCGCTTTGCCCGCGAACGAAGCGACGTTGACGATGTGCCCGGACCGCCGCGGCCGCATCCGCTTCACCGCTTCGCGGGTGCCGTGGATGACGGCGTGCAGGTTGATCTCCAGCTGACGCCGGGTCGTCGCGTCGCTCTCCTCCTCGAGGAGCGCCAGCGGCATGATCCCGGCGTTGTTGATCAGCACGTCGATGCGGCCGTGGCGGCGTTCGACCTCGTCGAGGAACTCGGTGAACCCGGCGATGTCGGTGACGTCCAGCGGGAGCGCCTCGGCGTCCAGATTGGCGACTGTGTCCTTGGCCCGGACCTGGTCGAGGTCGCCGATCACCACCTTCGCGCCCAGCCGGGACAGCGCCGACGCGGTCGCCGCGCCGATCCCCTGCCCGCCGCCGGTGATGACGACGACCTTGCCCGCGAGCTCCTCGGCCATGGCGACTCCTTCGTCTGTTGGCACTGCGTCAACAGTGTCACCCCTGACCCGCGATCGCGCTACCCCACGCGCTGCTCGAGGACCTGCCCGACCCACTCCTCGACGTGGAACTGCACGGTGGGCACGAAGCCCCGGCTCTCGTAGTAGCGCTGCAGCTCACCGTCGCCACCGGCCCAGCAGTCGACGCGCACGAGGTCGATCCGGCGCCGCCGCGCCTCGTCGAGCGCGTACTCGATCAGCCTCGCGCCGACGCCCCGGCCGGTGAAGCGCCGGGACGTGATCAGCAGGCGGACGTAAAGTTCACGCTCGTCTACCGCCGGCACGTGCGGGTCGTGCTCCTCCGACACGATCAGCGCGCCCGCGGGCTCGCCGTCGACCACCGCGACGCGCAGGCCCGGGTCCGCGGCCATCCCCTTGACGCGTTCGACGCGCTTCGGGACCCGGCTCCACGGCTCGGTCCCCCACTGCTTCGAGCTGCCCCGCGCGACCAGCCATTCGACGGCTTCGTCGAAGAAACCCAGCAGGGTGTCGACGTCCCCGGAATCGCCCGATCGGATGACGGTGTTGTCCATGCCCTTGTTTACCGCACCGGGCGTACGCGCGGGCCGACTTCGGCGATCCACACCGCGTTCAACCGGCGGTTCGCTTCGTGTCATCCGAGCTTCAACGAGCGCTGATTGACTTCCTCCGTTCACGACCTCTCTCGCGACGAGGACAAATTGACACAGTCAGTGCCCGGCGGCGGCGATCCGCTGGCCGCGTTCACGGTCGAACTCGAGGAAATCCAGGCAAAAGCCGCGGCGGCGCAGGAAAAGCTGCGGTCCGCCACCGCCAGCGTGCAGTCGCCGGACGGCTCGGTGTCGGTGACGCTCGGCCCGAGCGGGGTCCTGCAGGACCTCCGGTTCGGCCCGCGTGCGTACGAGCGTCCGCCGCAGGCGCTGGCCGGTCTGGTGCTGCAGCTGGTCGGCAAGGCGCAGCAGAAGGTCTCGGCGGAAGTCGCCGAAGCGTTCAGCGGCATGGTCGGCGAGAGCTCGGCCGCCCGCGAACTGCTCGACGAGTTCCTGCCCCCGCCCGACCCGGACGAGAGCACGCCGCCGCCGGACAAGAGCGACGTGTTCATGCCGGAGCAGGAGGCGGAGGACCGCACGCCGCGCCCACCCGCCCCGCCGCACCGCACGCCGCCGCCCCCGCCGCAAGCTCCGCCGCGCCGTCGCCCGCGGCCCGCGCCGGACGAGGACGACGGCGAAAGCAACCCCTGGTAGTACGGAGGAGAACCGGTGGTTTCCGGAGAAGGTTTCTCGGTCGACCCGGCCGAGCTGCAGAAGTTCAGCCAGTTCCTGTCGGGCACCACGCAGCCGGCGGTGCAGGACGCCGCGAACCGGATGCAGGCCGCCAACGGCTTCGACAACACCGCGTTCGGCATCCTGCTCGCGCAGGTGCTCGCCGCGCCGTCGCGGGTCACGATGGCCGTGATCACGGGTGAGATCACCAAACTGGTGGGCGACATCGGCAAGTCCGCCGAGGACGTGAAGAAGGCCGGCGAGACCTACGCGACCCACGACTCGAACACGGCGCAGGGTTTGAGCACCTTCGAAACGGAGCTGGGCAAGTGACCGTCCCCATCACGTCCGCGAACTCCACCACGGGCGCCGGCGTCTTCGACAGCTGGAAGCAGGTCGGCGACTCGATCGGCAAGGTCCAGACCGAGCACGGCGGCGACCTCGCGGCCGTCAGCGTGGAGCTGGGCATCAACGTCATCAGCGCCGTGCTCGACACCGTCGCGTTCGCGATGGACCCGCTGGCGAAGCTGATCGCGGCGGGGCTCGGCTGGCTGATCGAGCACGTCTCGTTCCTGAAGTGGCCGCTCGATCAGGTCGCGGGCAACCCTTCGGAGGTCACGAAGGTCGCCAACGAGCTGCACAAGATCGGCGAGTCGCTGCGCAACACCGGCACCGAGCTGGACGAGACCCTCAAGTCGACGATCACCCAGTGGCAGGGCAAGGGCTACGACAGCTTCCTCAAGTCGATCAACGACCGGAAGGGCTGGATCGACGCCAACGCCAAGGCGGCCGACGTCGCCGGCTACATGGTCGAGACCACCGGGGCGCTGATCGGCGCGGTCCGCTCGCTGCTGCGCGACATCATCACGACGATCCTCGGCGACATCATCTCCACGATGCTGATCGCCCTCGCGCTCGCCATCCCGACGTTCGGCGCGTCGATCGCCGTCGGGGTGACCAAGTGCGTCGCGACGGTCTCGGTGCAGGTCGCGGCGATGATGGCGAAGCTCGCCAAGGTCGTCGCCTACGCCGGCCGCACGCTAGCGCGGCTCACCGGGCTGTCGAAGCTGGTCAAGGGGAAGCCGGGCTCGTCGTCGAGCGCGGGCCACGAGATGACGCCGATGCCGCCGCCGGGCACCGCGATCACCCACGACCGCCCTGGTGGCGGCGCCGCGCCCACCACCCGGCCGCCGGGCGACGGCACGACCCCGAACTTCTCGCGGCCGCTGCCCCCGCCGGGCACCGCGGTCACGCACGACGGCCCGCCCGGAGGCGGCGCGACGCCGAGCACGCGGCCCCCGGGCGACGGCACCACGCCGAACTTCTCGCGGCCGCTGCCGAAGCCGCCGGAGCCGGCTCCCGCGCCGAAGCCGCCGCCGCCGAAGTCGCACCTGAGCGACCACGACATCTCGACCATCAAGAAGCACGAGGACTGGCTCAAGACCAAGTTCGGCGACAGCTACAAGAAGATGAAGTTCGTCGACGACTGGCTCAAGGCCAAGGCACCGGACTACTACCCGATGCTGAAAGCCCTCTCCGACGCGAAGAGCTCGAAGAACTTCGTGGGCTGGGCAGGCAAGGACATCGTGCAGGTCGACCGCGGCCTCACCGACATCCAGATGCAGGCGGAAGCCGCCTGGGCCGAGGAAGACAAGAAGGAACAGCAGCAACAGCCGAAGTAGCGCCGGGCTTCACCAGCAAGTGCCGGGGTACTTCGCCCCCGCCCGGTACTGCCGCTCGAACGCTTCGACCGAGGCGCAGTAGCCGTCGAGAACTCGAGGGTTCACGATGACTGCTGCGCCCTGCACCGGTGACCAGACGCCGGGGGCGACCTGGAGAGCTTCGGTCGCGCCGCCGGCGCGGTACTGGTCGCGCAAGCGAGCCGGGAGCGACCGCACGGGCACGACCTTCGGGAAGCCGTCCGGGAACGCCGTCGGCGTCGGGCTCGGTGTCGGCAAGGTGACCGTCGTGGCCGGTGGCGAGGGCTCGTCGAACTCCGAGCCGTCGTCGACCGGCGCCGCGGGCGTGCACGCCGTCACCAGGAACAACCCCGCCGCGACGACCGCGATCCGCTTCATCGAGCCCCCCTCGTTCCCGGGGACTTTCGCCGGTGGCGGCTCGCGCGTTACGTCAGGCGACGCCGAGGTGGCGCGAGATCAGCATCTTCTGGACCTCGCTCGTGCCCTCGCCGATCTCCAGGATCTTCGCGTCGCGGTAGAAGCGGCTGACCGGGAACTCGTTCATGAAGCCGTAGCCGCCGAAGATCTGCGTCGCGTCGCGGGCGTTGTCCATCGCCGCGTTCGACGCCACCAGCTTCGCGATCGAGGCTTCCTTCTTGAACGGCTCGCCGCGCAGCATCTTCGACGCCGCCTGGTAGTACGCCAGCCGGGCCGTGTGCGTGCGGACCTCCATGTCCGCGATCTTGAACTGGATCGCCTGGTACTCCCCGATCCGCCGGCCGAACGCCACGCGGTCCTTGACGTACTTCAGGCTCTCGTCCACGCAACCCTGCGCCAGACCCACCGACAGCGCGGCGATCGCGACCCGGCCCTCGTCCAAAATGGACAGGAACTGCGCGTACCCGCGACCCCGCGTGCCGACCAGGTTCTCGACCGGGACGCGGACGTCCGAAAAGGACAGCTCGTGCGTGTCCGAGCAGTTCCAGCCGACCTTCGAGTACTTCGGCGCGACCTCGAAGCCCGGTGTACCCGACGGGACGATGATCGCCGAGATCTCCTTGCGGCCGTTCTCCATCACGTCCGTCACCGCGGTGACGGTGACCAGGCGCGTGATGTCCGTGCCCGAGTTCGTGATGAACGCCTTGCTGCCGTTGATGACCCACTCGTCGCCGTCCATGGTGGCGCGGGTGCGGGTGGCGCCCGCGTCCGAACCGCCGCCCGGCTCGGTCAGGCCGAAGCCGCCCAGGGCGGTGCCCTCACAGAGCGAAGGGAGCCACTTCTCCTTCTGCCCCTGCGTCCCGAACCGGAAGATCGGCATCGCGCCGAGGGAAACCCCGGCCTCCAGCGTGATCGCGACCGACGAATCGACCCTGGCCAGTTCCTCCAAAGCCAGGCAGAGCGCGAAGTAGTCGCCGCCCATCCCGCCGAACTCCTCGGGGAACGGCAGGCCGAACAGGCCCATCTCGGCCATCTTCGCGACGATCGCGTACGGGAACTCTTCCTTCTCGTACAGCTCGCCGATGACCGGCGCGACCTCGGCGTGCGCGAAGTCCTCGACGGTCTTGCGGAGGGCCTCGTACTCCTCGTCCAGGCGGAAGTCGATCACTGCTGCTCCTCTTGGGGCGTGACTACGGCAAGGGTTTCGTCCAGCGCGACCTGTTGGCCCACCCGGACGGGGAGTTCGCTGACCACGCCGTCGACCGGCGCGGTGACCGTGTGCTCCATCTTCATGGCCTCGACCACCAGCAACGGCGTCCCGGCCTTGACGACGTCGCCCGCCGCCACCTTCACGACGAGCACGGTGCCCGGCATCGGGCTGGTGACCGGCCCGGCCCCGGCGGCCTCGCCGCGCGACGACAGCACGAACTCCTGCTCCCCGAAGGGGAAACTCCTGCCGTCCCGGGCCAGCCAGACCGTCCGGTCCGGGCCGCAGGCGTGGCGGTAGCGGTGGAACCCGCCGGCGTGCCGGATCTCCAGGACATCGCCGTCGCGCCGGGCCGAGACTCGCACCGGGTCGGTGTCGTCCACGACGACGGTCGCGTCGGACGGCGTCCCCTGCACCCGGACCACCGCGCGGGCGGCGCCGGACTTCAGCCGGAACGTCACCCCGCCGGAGCCGCCCATCCGCCAGCCGTCCGGCACGTCCCACGGGTCCACCACGGATCCGGACGGCTGCAGCTCCAGGAACCGGTCGAGCGCCGCCGCGACGAAGAACTCGGCCGGCACGTCGGAAGAGACCAAAGTGGACAGCCGCCGGTCGACCAGCTCGGTGTCGAGCTTGCCCGCGCGGACGTCGGCGTCGGCCAGCAGCCCGCGCAGGAACGCCGTGTTCGTGCCGACGCCCAGCAGCGCCGTGTCCGCCAGCGCCAGGTCGAGCCGGTGCAGCGCCGCCGCGCGGTCCGGGCCCCACGCGATGACCTTGGCCAGCATCGGGTCGTAGTTCGAGCCGATCACCGCGCCGCACGTCATCCACGAGTCGACGCGGACGCCGTCGCCGGCCGGCTCGTGCACCGCCAGCACCGTGCCGCCGGTCGGGATGAACCCGCGTGCCGGGTCTTCGGCGTACACGCGCGCTTCGACGGCGTGTCCGGTGAGGACGACGTCTTCCTGCTTCACGGTCAGGTGTTCCCCGGCCGCGACCCGGACCTGCCACTCGACCAGGTCGAGGCCGGTGACCAGCTCGGTGACCGGGTGCTCCACCTGCAGCCGGGTGTTCATCTCCATGAAGAAGAACTCGTCGGGGTTGTGCGCCGACATGATGAACTCGACCGTGCCGGCCCCGACGTACCCGACCGAGCGCGCGGCTTCGGCCGCCGCCGAGCCCATCTTTTCGCGGGTCGCGGGATCCAGCAGCACCGAGGGCGCTTCCTCGATGATCTTCTGGTGCCGCCGCTGCAGGCTGCACTCACGCTCGCCGAGGTGGATGACGTGGCCGTGCTCGTCGGCCAGCACCTGGATCTCGATGTGCCGCGGCGTCGTGACGAACCGCTCCATCAGCAGCGTGTCGTCGCCGAACGAACCCTTGGCCTCGCGCCGCGCGGACTCGATCGCCGCGTCCAGCTCGTCGGCGGCGTGCACCAGCCGCATGCCCTTGCCGCCACCGCCCGCGGACGGCTTGAGCAGCAGCGGGTAGCCCACCTCCGCCGCGGCTTCCGCGAAGCCGCCGGGCGGGATGTCGACGTCGGACGCGCCGGGCACGACCGGCACGCCGGCCTTCGACACGGTCGCCTTCGCGCGGATCTTGTCGCCCATCGCGTCGATCGCCGCGACCGGCGGGCCGATGAACACGAGACCGGCCGCCTCGCAGGCCCGCGCGAACTCGGCGTTCTCCGCGAGGAAGCCGTACCCGGGGTGCACGGCTTGCGCGCCCGAGGACACCGCGGCGTCGACGATGGCCGGGATGGACAGATAGCTCTTCGCGGCTTCCGCCGGCCCGATGCGGACGGCGGTGTGGGCCTCGCGGACGTGCCGGGCCTCGGCATCGGCGTCGCTGTACACCGCGACCGCGCGGATACCGAGCGCCCGCAGCGTGCGGATGACCCGGACGGCGATCTCGCCGCGGTTCGCGACCAGTACTGAGTCGAACATGATCACATCCGGAAGACGCCGTAGTTGACATCGGACAGGGGCGCGTTCGCCGCGGTCGAGAGGGCGAGGCCGAGCACCGTGCGGGTGTCCGCCGGGTCGATCACGCCGTCGTCCCACAGCCGCGCGGTGGAGTAGTACGGGCTGCCCTGGGCTTCGTACTGCTCGCGGATCGGGTCCTTGAACGCTTCTTCGTCCTCGGTGGACCACTCGCCGCCGCGGGCTTCGATCGAGTCGCGGCGGACCGTCGAGAGCACCGACGCCGCCTGCTCGCCGCCCATCACCGAGATCCGCGCGTTCGGCCACATCCACAGGAAGCGCGGCGAGTACGCCCGGCCGCACATCGAGTAGTTGCCGGCACCGAACGAGCCGCCGATAACGACCGTTAACTTCGGCACGCGCGCGCAGGCCACCGCGGTGACCATCTTCGCGCCGTGCTTCGCGATGCCGCCGGCTTCGTACGCGCGCCCGACCATGAACCCGGTGATGTTCTGCAGGAACAGCAGCGGGATCGAGCGCTTGTCGCACAGCTCGATGAAGTGCGCGCCCTTCATCGCGGACTCGGCGAACAGCACGCCGTTGTTCGCGATGATGCCCACCGGGTGGCCGTGGATCCGGGCGAAGCCGGTGACCAGCGTGGCGCCGTACTCCTTCTTGAACTCACCGAACCGGCTGCCGTCGACGATCCGCGCGATCACCTCCCTTACGTCGTAAGGTGTGCGCGGGTCGGTCGGGACGACGCCGTACAGCTCCGCGGGGTCGACGGCAGGCGCTTCGGTCGGCAGCACGTCCCACGGGCGCGGCGCGCGCGGCCCGAGCGTGGACACGATGGACCGGACGATCCGCAGCGCGTGCGCGTCGTCGTCGGCCAGGTGGTCGGTGACGCCGGACTGGCGCGAGTGGACGTCGCCGCCGCCGAGCTCCTCGGCCGTGACGACCTCGCCGGTCGCGGCCTTCACCAGCGGCGGGCCGCCGAGGAAGATCGTGCCCTGGTTCCGGACGATCACGGCCTCGTCGCTCATCGCCGGGACGTACGCGCCGCCCGCCGTGCACGAGCCGAGCACCGCGGCGATCTGCGGGATGCCGCGCGCGGACATCGTCGCCTGGTTGTAGAAGATGCGCCCGAAGTGTTCACGATCCGGGAAGACCTCGTCCTGCCGGGGCAGGAACGCGCCGCCGGAGTCCACCAGGTAGACGCACGGCAGGTTGTTGTGGAGGGCGACCTCCTGCGCGCGCAGGTGCTTCTTCACCGTCATCGGGTAGTACGTGCCACCCTTGACGGTGGCGTCGTTCGCGACGACCACGCACTCGCGCCCCGAGACGCGCCCGACCCCGGTGATGATCCCGGCGGACGGCGCTTCGTCGTCGTACAGTCCGTTCGCGGCCAGCGGCGACAGTTCCAGGAACGGCGAACCCGGGTCCAGCAGCGTGTCGACGCGGTCGCGCGGGAGCAGCTTGCCGCGCTCGACGTGCCGGGTGCGCGCCTTCTCGGGCCCGCCCAGCCGGGCGCTCCCCAAACGTTTGCGGAGGTCCTCGACCAGCTCCGCGTGCGACGTCGCGTTGCGGGCGTAGGCCTCGCTGTCCGGGGCTGCAGACGTCCCCAGTGCCGGCGTGTCCATGGGCTCCCTCGAAGTTAGCGGTCGTTAACCTCCGCTCCGATGTTAGCGACCGCTAACGTGGGTTGTCCAGTCGCCGGAATGCCGTGAAGGCCACCTCGAGGAAGTGGGGCTTCCTCGAGGTGGCCTTCACGAACTCGCGGGAAAGATCAGCCGATCGCGGCGCGCAGCGGCGTGTAGTAGCCGCCGGACTGCCCGGCCACGGTCGGGTGGTACGACTCGATCACCGGCCAGGTCAGGCTGTGCAGGTAGTCGTCGGCCGACGAGCAGATGTTGTGCCCGACGAACGACGAGCGGACGTCGACGAAGGTCGCGCCCGCCGAAGCCGCGCGCGACTGGATCACCGACGCCAGCGTGTCGGCGCCGGAGTTGATCGCCGAGCGCTTGGTGTCGCTCAGCCCCACCCAGCAGGAGCCGGGCACGGTGTAGAAGCGCGGGTAGGACAGGACGACGAGCTTGGCGCCCGGCGCCTTGGCCTTGATCGCGTTGTAGGTGTTCGTCAGCAGCGGCGGCAGCGTGTTGTTGACGTAGGTCTTCGCCGTGTTGACCCGGTTGGTGCAGTCCGAGTCGCTGCCGAGGGTGCAGGTCTGGATCACGTCGCTGAAGCCGGCGTCGTTGCCGCCCACGGTGACGGTGACCAGGGTCGCGTTGGACGGGATGGAGTTCGCCTGGTTGATCACGTCACCCGTGCGGGCGCCGGAGCAGGCCAGGAAGGTGAACGAGGTGCCACTGTGGGCGTTGGCCCACAGCTGCGGGTACGCCTTCGAGCTGCGGTAGCAGCTCCCGGAACTGCCGTAGCTGCCGGCTCCGACCCCCGAGGAGTAGGAGTCGCCGACCGCGGCGTAAACGGTCCCGGCGGCCTGGGCGAGGCCCGTCACACCGAGAGAAGCGAGGACGACGGCCCCCAGGGCCGTGCTCAACCGTAGGAAGAATCGACGTGACTTGCGGGCGGGAACAGCCATGGGGTCACTCCTTTGTGACAGAGCCAGCCCGAATAGGACAGCAGGTGGAAGCCCCACAAGGAACCCCTAGTTACCCGTAGGTAACCCACTCGGCTCACGCCGGAAGGAGGGAACGGGTGTTAGCGGTCGCTAACTTGGGGCCTTAATATGGCCGGATGCCGGCGAACCCCACTCCGCTCGTGAACGGCGAGAAGGCGAACAGACGCGAACAGATCATGTCCGCGGCCGCCGAGCTGTTCGCCCACCACGGCTTCCACGGCGTCGGCATCGACGACATCGGGGCCGCGGTCGGCATCTCCGGCCCGGCGCTCTACCGGCACTTCCGCAGCAAGGACGCGATCCTCGGCGAGATGCTGAACTCGATCAGCCGCTACCTGCTCGACGGCGGCACGAAGTGGGCCGCCCGGCCGGGCACGCCGGACGACACGCTGGCCGGCCTCGTGGCGTTCCACGTCGGCTTCGCGCTCAACCACCCGGCGTTGATCACCGTCCAGGAGCGCAACCTCGCGAACCTCACCGACGCCGACCGCAAGCAGGTGCGCGCGCTGCAGCGCCAGTACGTCGAGGTGTGGGTCGGCGCGATCCGCGAAGCGATGCCGGATCTGGGAGAACGACAGGCGCGGTCGGCGGCACACGCCGTGTTCGGGTTGATCAACTCGACCCCGTACAACCGCCATCTCGGTGACGGCGAGCTCGCCGAGCTGCTCTCCCGGCTCGCGCTGGGTGCCCTTCGCGCGGTGGGATGACCGTCCCGGATCAAGGTATCCCCACAAGGGGCGCGGCTGGTGTTTGATGGGGCACGTGGAAGCGGACTGGAACGAGCAGGAGCTCGTCGAGAAGGCTCAGCGCGCGCTGACGGCGTTGAGCCTCGGAGACGACGCCGAAGCCCTCGTCGAGGTCGCGCCGACGGCCGTCGAACCGCAGGCCCGCGCGGACGAGACCAAGGCGTTGATGCTGCTGCTGTTCGGCGAGTGCAGCGCGATGGTCGCCACCCTGGGCGACGGCGGCAGCGCGCCGGTCAAGGTCCAGGTCTTCGACGAGGACGGTGAAGAGGTCTCGATCGACCAGGCCGACCCGCCGGTGCGGACCGCGGTGCGGACGCTGCTCGCGGAGGTGCACGGCAACACGGAAGCGGCGCAGGAACAGGTGGAGATCGCACTGGCCAACGCGGCCCCGGACGAGGTCGACAGCCTGGTGCTGCAGGCGCTGCGCTGGACGATCCGGCTGTCGGTCGAGTGCCTGGACCGCGACCTGCCGGTGGCTCCCTGGATCTCGGAAGCGGTCTCGGACTAGGCGCGGAGACCGTCGACGATCACCGCCACGATCCGGGGTGCCCGCTCGTCCCACTCGGCTTCCGGGATCCGTGACAAAGCTCCGAGGAGCAGGATGACGTCGGCGGCGTCGACCCCGGCGCGGATCTCCCCGGCGGCCTTTCCCCGGTCCAGCAGCGTTTCGAGCGCTTCGTCGAGCCGGTGGTGCTGGCCGGAGTAGAGGTCCTGCCACGCCGGCACCTCGATCGCCGCCATCACGCCGCGTTTGACGCGCGCGTACTCGACCAGCCGCTCCAGCCAGCGGGACAGCGCGCCGAGCGGGGAATGCTCCGCCAGCAACGGCGCCACCGTGTCGACGAGCTGGGTCAGCTCGGCCCGGTAGACCTCCGCCAGCAGGTGCTCGCGCGTCGGGAAGTGCCGGTAGAGCGTGCCCTGCCCGACGCCCGCGGCCTTGGCGACCCGGTGCAGCTTCAGGTCGTCGACCGCGCCGTTGGACTCGCTCAGTTCCGCCCGCGCGGCCTCGACGATCCGGTCGCGGTTGGCGACGGCGTCCGAACGGCGCTCACGACCGGCCACGGCACTCTCCTCGCATAAGTGGACAACTGTCCGGTAGGGTTAACCGGACAGTTGTCAGTTTAACGGAGGACCCCATGACGAACGGACTGGACAAGGTCGTCGCGATCACCGGCGCGAGCAGCGGGATCGGCGAAGCGACCGCGCGGGAACTCGCCGGCCGCGGGGCGGCGGTGGTGCTCGGCGCCCGGCGCACCGACCGGCTGGAGGCGCTCGCGCGAAAGATCCGCGACGACGGCGGCCGCGCGGAGGTGCTGGACGTCGACGTGACGCGGCGCGCCGATCTCGAGCGGCTCGTCACGCGAGCCGTCGACCGCTTCGGACGCCTCGACGTCCTGGTCGCCAACGCCGGTGTCGCCCGGATCGCGCCGGTGGCCGACCTCGACGTCGACGCCTGGGACGCGATGATCGACGTCAACCTCCGCGGTGTCCTGCACGGCATCGCCGCCGCACTCCCGGTGTTCCGCGCGCAGGGCCGCGGCCACTTCGTCACGACCGTCTCGACGTCGGGACTGAAGATCGTCCCGGCCCAAGCCGTCTACGCGGGCACCAAGAACGCCGTGCGGACGCTGCTGGAGGCACTGCGGCAGGAGTCGACCGACGGCGTCCTGCGCACGACGTCCATCTCGCCGGGGTTCGTGCGCACCGAACTGGTCGACCACGTCGAGGATCCCGCGCAGCGCGAGCAGGCCCAGCAGGCGATGGCGGCGCTCGGCATCAGCCCCGACGCCGTCGCGCGGGCGATCGCGTTCGCCATCGAGCAGCCCGACGACGTCGAGATCGGCGACCTCACCATCCGGCCCACGCGGCAGGGCTGAGTCAAGGACGCAGCGAGCGGACGATCGGCGCCAGGTACAGCTCCGCCAGCCGGCGGCGCTGGACGTCGTCGTCGACCGGCAGGACCGTGTCCGGCGTCAGCACCAGCGACACGACGATGCGGATCAGCAGCTCGGCCATCCCGTCGACGTCCTCGGCGGGCAGGCTGAGCCGCCCGGCGGCGATCTCCGCGTGGAAGTGCGCCGCGATCCGGGCGCGCGCGGCCGCGAACAGGCCGCCGGCCTGGACGGTCAGGTGCGGCAGGATCAGCTCCGGCTCGGTGCGCAGCAGGCGGTTGAGCAGCCGGTGCCCGCGCAGGTACCCGAGGGAGAAGCTCAACCCCTCGATGAGCTTCTCCTCCGGGGTGCCCTGCGCCTCGACGACGGCGTCGACCTTCGTCAAGAACCGCTTCATCTCCCGCAGGATCAGCGCGTTGAGCAGCTGGTCCTTCTTCGGGAAGTACCGGTAGATCGTCACCCGCGAGAGCCCGACGCGGCGCGCGACGTCGTCGACGGTGAACCGCCGCAGCCCGAAGTCCTCGGCCTGGGTGAGCGCCGCGCCCATGATCCGTTCCGCGGTCTCGTCGCCGGGCAGTTCGGCTTCGAGCGCGTGCTTCAGGAGGTCGCGCATGCCCTGACTTTACATCTTGACGGAGATTGTTTCATGCGTTCTAGTGTAACAAGACACAGGGAGGCCGGCATGGGAGATCGCGAAGCCACCGCCGAACGGCTGCTCCGCTCGAGCGCCCGGCTTTCCTACGACCCGGACGTCGACGTCCACTGGGCCGCGCCGCTGAACGAAGACCAGTTCTTCATCCCCGAAAAGCTCGTCTCCCTCTACGGCACGCCGGTGTGGGACGCGCTGAGCCGCGAGCAGCGGATCGAGCTGTCGCGCCAGGAGCTGGTGAACACCGTCAGCGTCGGGATCTGGTTCGAGCTGATCCTCATGCAGATGCTGCTGCGCGCGTCCTACCACCAGGACCCGACGACCCGGCACGTGCACTACGCGCTGACCGAGGTCGCCGACGAATGCCGGCACTCCACGATGTTCGCCCGGCTGATCGAGCACGTCGACGGGCGGCCGTACCGCAACAACCGCTGGCTGCAGCTGTCCGCGCAGGCGCTCCCGTCGATCCTGCACGGGCCGGCGATGTGGGTGGCGACGCTGATCGGCGAAGAGATCTTCGACGCGCTGCAGCGCGAGCACCTCGACGACGAGACGGTGCAGCCGGTGGTGCGCGCGGTGATGCGGATCCACGTGACGGAGGAGGCCCGGCACGTCCGGTACGCGCGGGACGACCTGGTCCGCTCGCTGGCCGAAGCTCCTTGGTGGCGCAAGGAGTTCGCCAGGGTCGTGGTCGCGGTGGGCGCGCTGCTGATGTCCCGGCTGCTGTCGCGCCCGCGGCAGTACCTGCGCGCGGGGATCGACCCCGGCGTCGCGGTGGCCGCCGCGCGGACGAGCCCGCACCGGCGCGAGACGCTGGCCTTCGGGGCCCGCAAGCTCGTCCGGTTCCTGCGCGAGAACGACCTGATCGGCGGCCCGAGCGCGGTGCTGTGGCGCCGCGCCGGAATGCTCTAGACGAAGGGGAAGCCATGGCGCTCAAGGACCTGCTCGCCGCCGGCACCGGCCGGCTCGCCGATCGCATCGCCACCGCGGGTGACGAAGCGGGCGACCGCGCGGACGACGTCGCCTGGCGGGTGGCGAAGCTGTCCGACCGCGCCGCGGAACGGCTCGGCGACTACGCGGCCGAGACGTCGCGGCGGGTCGCGAACCGCTTGGTGCGCCTGGGAGAACGCGTCGGCGGCCGCTAGCCCAGCAGCACCTTCACCAGGCCCGCGATCTGGCCGGACTCGATGAGGAACGAGTCGTGGCCGTACGGCGAAGTCACCACTGACGCCTCCGGCGTCCCCGGGATGCCCGCCGCCAGCTCTTCCGACTGGTACAGCGGGTAGAGCCGGTCGCTGTCGACGCCGCCGATCACCGCGCGGGCCGTGATCCGGCCCAGCGCCGCCGCCACGCCGCCGCGGTCGCGGCCCACGTCGTGGGCGTTCATCGACTCCGTCAGCACCAGGTAGCTGTTCGCGTCGAAGCGGCGGACCAGCTTGTCGGCGTGGTGGTCCAAATAGGACTCGACGGCGAACCGCCCGCCGCGCAACGGGTCTTCGCCGCCCTGGTAGGTCCGGCCGAACCGCTGGGCCAGTTCCGGCTCACTGCGGTAGGTGACGTGCGCGATCCGGCGGGCGATGCCGAGGCCGGCCGCGGGTCCCGCGGACTGCGAGTAGTAGTCGCCGCCGTGGAAGAACGGGTCGCTGCGGATCGCGTGCAGCTGCGGGGCCGCCCAGGAGATCTGCTCGGCCGACGCCCGCGCGGTGGACGCCAGCACCAGCACCGAAGCCACCCGGCCGGGCAGCGAAACCGCCCACTCCAGCGCGCGCATCCCGCCCATGGAGCCGCCGACGACGGCCGCCCAGCGGTCGATGCCCAGGTGGTCGGCCAGCACCGCCTCCGAAGCGACCTGGTCCCGCACCGTCACGACCGGGAACCGGCTGCCCCACGGCCGGCCGTCGAAGTCCGACGAGGGCCCGGTCGAGCCCTGGCAGCCGCCCAGCACGTTCGGGACCACGACGAAGTACTCGTCGGTGTCCACGGCCTTCCCCGGCCCGATCAGCGCGTCCCACCAGCCCGCGTTCGGGTGCCCGGGCACGAGGGGACCGGCCGCGTGGCTGTCGCCGGTCAGCGCGTGCTCGACGAGGATCGCGTTGGACGCGTCGGAGTTCAGCGTCCCCCACGTTTCGTACGCGAGCGTGAAGGACGGCAGCACGCCACCGGCCTCCAGCGCGAGCGCGCCGGGGCCGGTGACGAACTTCCGGCGGCCTGGCGGATCACCGATCCGCCAGGCCCCGGTGACGGGGCCACCCGTCACAGTTCCGCCTTGGCCGCCCGGAATCCGGCCTCCAGGTCGGCCTTGAGGTCCTCGATCCCCTCCAGGCCGACGGCGAGCCGGACCAGGCCCGGCGTGACGCCGCTCGAGAGCTGCTCCTCCGGGTTGAGCTGGCTGTGCGTGGTCGACGCCGGGTGCACGATCAGGCTGCGGACATCGCCGATGTTCACCAGCTGGCTGTGCAGCTCGGTGCCGTCGACGAACTTGCGGCCCGCGTCGACGCCGCCACGCAGGTCGAACGACAGGACCGCGCCCGCGCCGCGCGGCAGGTACTTCTGCGCCGCGGAGTAGAAGGGGCTCGACGGCAGGCCGGCGTAGTACACCTTCTCGACCTCGTCGCGCTGCTCCAGCCACTCGGCCAGCGCCTGCGCGTTCGAGACGTGCCGCTCGAGGCGCAGCGACAGCGTCTCGATGCCCTGCAGGATCAGGAAGCTGTTCAGCGGCGCGATCGCCGCGCCGGTGTCGCGCAGGATCTGGACGCGCGCCTTGGCCGCGTACGCACCCGGGCCGAGCGCCTCCCAGTACTTGAGGCCGTGGTAGCTCGGGTCCGGCTCGTTGAAGCCCGGGAACTTCGCCGGGTCCTTGCCGAAGTCGAACGTGCCGCCGTCGACGAGCACGCCGGCCACCGTGGTGCCGTGGCCGCCGAGGTACTTCGTCGCGGAGTGCACGACGACGTCGGCGCCGTGCTCGATCGGGCGCACCAGGTACGGCGTCGGCACCGTGTTGTCGACGACGAGCGGGACGCCGGCCTCGTGCGCGACGTCGGCGACGCCCCGGATGTCGAGGACGTTGCTACCCGGGTTGGCCAGCGTCTCGGCGAAGAACAGCTTCGTGTTCGGCCGGACGGCGGCGCGCCACTGCTCCAGGTCGTCCTGGTCGTCGATGAAGGTGACCTCGATGCCGAGCTTCGGCAGCGTGTAGTGGAAGAGGTTGTAGGTACCGCCGTAGAGCGACGGGCTCGAGACGAAGTGGTCGCCCGCGCTCGCGAGGTTGAGGATCGCCGCCGTGGTCGCGGCCGAGCCGGACGCGAACGCCAGCGCCGCGACGCCGCCTTCGAGCGCGGCGAGCCGCTGCTCCAGGACGTCCTGGGTCGGGTTCATGATCCGCGTGTAGATGTTGCCGGGCTCGGCGAGGCTGAACAGGTCGGCGCCGTGCTGGCTGTCGCGGAAGACGTACGACGTCGTCTGGTAGATGGGGGTCGCCCGCGCGCCGGTCGCCGGGTCCGGCGCGGCGCCCGCGTGGATCTGCTTGGTCTCGAAGGACCAGGCCGAGGTGTCGTCCGCGCTCATCGGTTCTCCTTGCGGCTCAAGGGCTTCATGGGGCTGCCGGGACGAAGCTACTTGGGCTGAACGGAGCACCCAACCGTTCCCACCCCCTGGGAGTACCACGCACTTGGCAAACTAATCTCTCTGTGACTAAGATACTTTTACAGGGAGATTCACGGACATGGAGGTAATCGGGATGGAACGGGTACAAGTGCTGGTCGTGGGGGCCGGACTGGGCGGGCTGTCGGCGTCGTTGTTCCTCGCGCAGGCCGGAGTGGACGTGCTGACCGTCGAACGGCACGCCGGAACGTCGGTCCACTCGCGCGCCGCCGGGCAGAACTGGCGCACGATGGAGCTGTTCCACTGGGCGGGCATCGACCGCGAGGTGCTGGCGGTGAGCCCCCGTGCGTCACAGGGGCTGCGGATCACCGTCGCGACCAGCCTGGCCGGGCGCGTGCTGCACCGGCTCGCCGAGGACGGCAGCGAGTTCGACGTCTCGGCCTCGACCACGCTGCCCGCCGGCATGGCCGGGCAGGACGTCGTCGAGCCGATCTTGCTGGCGCACGCGGAGCAGGCGGGCGCGCGGATCCGCTTCCGCACCGGACTCGTCGAGCTGACGCCGGACGCCGACGGCGTCACCGCGACGCTGCGGCACCGCGATTCGGGTGAAGAGACGGTGGTGCGCGCGGACTACGTCGTCGCGGCCGACGGCGGCCGCAGCGGCATCCGGGCCCGGCTCGGCATCGGGACCACCGGGATGGACGCGCTGAGCCACTGCCTCGGCGTGGTGTTCGACGCCGACCTCGGCGACCGCGTCCAGGCCGGCGTGACCGACCTGTTCTACCTGCAGCACCCCGAGTTCACGGCCGGGCTGGTCAACACCGACGTGCCGGACCGGTACGTCTTCGCGCCGGACTACTTCCCGGAGAAGGGCGAAAGCCCGGCGGACTTCACCCCCGACCGGCTGGTCGCGATGATCCGCAGCGCCACCGACCTGCCGGACCTGGACCCGAAGATCGTCTGGACGGGGTCCTGGGAGATCGCCGCGCGGCTGGCCGACCGCTTCCGGGACGGGCGGGTCTTCCTGATCGGCGACGCGGCGAAGGTGACCCCGCCGACCGGCGGGATGGGCGGCAACACAGCGGTGGGCGACGCCGCGGACATCGCGTGGAAGCTCGCCGCGGTGCTGCGCGGCGAAGCGGGGCCGGGACTGCTCGACACCTACGAAGCCGAACGCCGTCCGATCGCGCGGATGGTCGTCGACACGTCCCTGCACAACATGAAGCAGCGCATGCACCCGGGCCTCGACGTCTCCGGGATCACGCCGGCGGAGGACCCGCTGGGCATCCTGCTCGGCTTCCGCTACCGCTCGACGGCCGTGCTGTCCGAGGAGCCCGACGACGGCGCGCGCGTCGAGGACGTGCACGCGCCGACCGGGCGGCCCGGGTTCCGCGCGCCCGGCCTGGAGTCCACCGTGGACCTGCTGGGCCGGTCGTGGGTGCTGCTCTGCGCGGGCGACGGCTCGGCGTGGACCCCGGCCGCCGCTTCGGCCGGCATCGGCTGCCACGCCATCGACGGCGAATTGTTCGCTTCGCGGTACGGCCTTTCGGAGGGCGGCGCTTCGCTCGTGCGTCCGGACGGCATCGTGGCGTGGCGCGCACCGGCGCCCGTCGACGACCCGGAGGCCGAACTGCGGCGCGTGCTCGACGCGGTGCTTTCGCGTCGGTCACGCTGAACGCGTCCGTCGGCACGGCAACCCGCTGACCCTGCGGACGCGAGACCGCTGGGCCGAGGGGAAGCCGGTGAGCCGCACGACGTCTGACGTCGCTCACCCCGCCGCCGGGCGGTGGGCGACGCCGACGAAGTGCTCGTGCAGTTCCCGCACGTGCTGGGCCCAGAACAGCTGGCGGCCGCCACGGGTGCGCGGGACGGCCAGGCCCTTCCGGCTCGCGAGCCGGAAGAAGCCCGGTCCGGCGTCGTCGGCGCCGAGGTTGCGGACGAGCGCGCCGAGCAGCCGCTCGCCCGACTCCGCGTACGCCGCCTCGGAAATCCGGTCGAGCAGGTAGGCCATGCTCGCGCGGCCGGCCCCGGTCGTGAAGTCGAACCCGGCGACGCCGGTGGCGCGCACGAGCGCGGCGGCGAATTCGCCGTACGAGGTGGTCCGGTCCGCCACCGCCCTGGCGATCAGGATCGTCCGGCCCGCCGCGATCATCTTTTTCCATTCCGCCACGTCACGTCCGTACAACCCGATCACCTCGCGCTTTCGAAACCGGTCACCGCGAACAAGCGCGAGAGAATGCCACAACATCGACCGGCGCTCCCACCGGGGTATGCCCTTGCCCCGCAGGGAGATTCACTACCGAGTGGACAGTTCTTTTCGGTCTCCCGGCGGCGACGACAGGAATTTTCGGCTATTGCGAAAATCGGGGGAACCCGCTGGGAACGCGAGCACGAGTGCCATAGAGTCGGCCAGTCCTCGACCCGGAGAAGATCTTTCGGGCCGCCATTTCCGGAAACAGCCAGGAGTGCGGTGAGCGAAACGCGGGACCGGCCTTCGTTCGACTTCCTAGCGTGGGCGCTGCGCGCCTGCCGGGCCCAGGGGAGCACCGGCTCGCTCTACCTCGCGGGCCGTCCGGGTGGCGTGTTCCGCCAGGCCGTCGTCCGCAGCAGCGGCGGCTACCTGACCGTCACTCCGTCGTCGCCGAGCACGACCATCAGCGCGAGCTTCTCGATCGAGCGCATCGGCTCGATCCTCACCGCCTGTGCCCGACTGCCTGGCTTCCGGCGTGGTCGACCTGGCCACCGGCATGCTGCTGTCGGTCGAGACCACCGACGCGCACCCGCCGGAGGTGCTGGACCTGCTGGCCAGGGCGTCCCTCGGCCTGTTCCAGGGCCGCACAGTCGTGATGATCGGAGACATCTTCAAGGAACGCCGCGTCCTCGCCGTCGCGCGCCGCGTGGTCAAGAGCGTGGAGCTCTGACCCCTGAACGCCTACCGGGGCGACGCGTCCGCCCGCCGCCGCCCCGGTAGGCCCCCTTTCAGCGGCGGCCGAGCACCCAGTGGAAGGTCGCCGGGCCCTCCGGCTCCTCGAGCGTCGCCGGTTCGTCCACTTCGAGCGTGAACCCGGCCGCTTCGAGCAGCCGCCGGTTCTCGGCGGACCCGTTGCTGCTGAAGAACATCGGGGTCCCCAGCCATTCGGCCTCGACTCCGTTCGCTTCGCCGCGGCCGAGCGCGGCGAGGAACCGGCCGCCGGGCCGCAGCCAGCCGGCGATCCGCGCGAAGAGCGCGCCGTGTTCTTCCCGGGGCACGTGCAGGACCGAGTAGAACGCCGTGACGGCGTCGAAGCTGCCGTCCGGAAAGGACAGCCGGGTCATGTCGCCCCGCTCGAACCGCGCGCCGGGGACGTTCCGGCGGGCCAGCTCGAGCTGGGCCGCGGAAAGGTCGACACCGAGGACGTCGTGGCGCTCGGCCAGCACCGCGGTGCACGGCACGCCCGCCCCGCACCCGAGGTCGAGGACGCGGGCGCCGTCGGGGAGCCGGTCGTTCAGCTGCGCCAGCAAACGCATCCGCGGCTCGTCCTCGATCCGGGCACTCCACTCGAGGTAGCGCTCCGCCGAGCTGTCGTAGCCGGATTCGACGATCCGACGGGGCTCGCTCACCCCTTCGACCCTACCGAGCCGTCCACCGGTTTCTCGGCCAGAATGATCCCGTGGTGTCGGTGCGCAGCGTGGTCGACCGGGTGGGGCCGACGCTGCTCCACGCGCTCCAGGTGCCCGAGGACTCCCCCGCGGTCGCCGACGTCGTCATCGCCGAACCCGGCGGCGCCGTCACCCTGTCGGCAGGCGACCTCGTGCTCGGCGTCGCCACGACCGGTCCCGAAGACGCTGCCGAGCTCGTGCGCCAGAGCGCCGGGCAGGGCGCCGCCGCCGTGCTGCTCAAGCCGCCGGTCGCCGGGAAGCCGTCGGTGAAGCGGGCCGCGAAGGCGAGCGGGATCGCGCTGGTGCAGGTGCACGCGGCGACGTCGTGGGCGCAGCTCGTGTGGCTGCTGCGGACTGTCCTCGACGCCCTCGCCGACGAGTCCGAAGACCTCGACCCCGGCTCCGGCGACCTCTTCCGGCTCGCCGACGCCGTCGCGTCCGTCGTGGACGCCCCGGTGACCATCGAGGACACCAACTCGCGCGTGCTCGCCTACTCCGCGCGCCAGGACCTCACCGACCCCGCGCGCGTCGCCACGATCATGGGCCGCCGCATCCCCGACGACGTCCTCGCGCGGTTCCGGTCGCGCGGGGTGTTCCGCGAGCTGTCGCGCGGCCGGCAGACGATCTTCGTCCCCGCCCAGCGCGACGGCACGCTGCCGCGGCTGATCGTGCCGATCCGGATGGGCGGCGAGCTGCTCGGCTCGATGTGGGCGGTGGTCGCCGGGCCGGTGTCCGACGAGCGCGCGGCCGCGTTCGCCGACGCCGCCCCGGTCGTCGCGCTGCACCTGCTGCGGCGCCGCGCGCACACCGACGCGCAGCGCCGCGCGTCGGCCGAACTGCTGCGCGGAGTGCTCGAAGGCCGCGCGAACCCGCGCAAGGCGATGGCCGAGCTCGACCTGTCCGACGAGCCGCACCGCGTGGTCGTCATCGAGGTCACCGGCGGCGACGGGCGCGACGCCGAGGGCCTGCGCCTCGCGCTGCTCGAACGCATCTCCCAGGGCATCGGCAGCCGCCCGGTGGCGACCGAGCTGGGCGGGCTGCTCTACGCCGTGGTCCCGGACCGGCCGGGCCCCGGCGGGTGGGCGGAACTGCGCGAGGCTCTCGTCGCGACGGGACCGTCCCGTCGCGTCGGTGCTCCGCGCGCCGCGGCGGGTGCGCCCGGCGAGATCGGCGACCTCTCGGCGTCGCGTCTGCAGGCCGACGAAGCCCTCGGACTGCTGCGCGCGGAGCTGCTCGAAGCGCGCGTGATCACCTTCGACGAAGCCTGGACGGCGCTGACCCTGCACCGCGGCGCGACCGCGGCGGCCGGCGCGAAGGTCGCCGAGCTCGGCCCGCTGGGCGCGCTGCGCGCGCACGACGAGACGGGCAAGGCCGGCTACGTCGAGACGCTCTACGAGTGGCTGCGCCACCCCGGCGACCCGCGCGCGGCGGCGCGGGAGCTGCGCATCCACCCGAACACCCTGCGGTACCGGATGCGGAAGCTCCTGGAACTGGTCCCGCTGGACCTCGACGACCCCGACGTCCGGCTGGCGCTGATCACGCAGCTCGTGGCGCTGCACTGGAGCTGATTGCGCCGTTCGGCCCAGTACGCGACGCATGCGCTGCTCCGCATGGATCGCGCCGATCGTCCGGATTGTGTTTTCCAGCCGAAAGGTGGTGGATTCCGGTGATCGCCTGACGCATTTTCTCTGCACCACCCGGCGCGGCCGGGTCATCGCACGAGGAGTTGTCCATGAGCAGTTCGGTCAGCAGGGCTCTCAAGCTGGGCGCGGTGTCCGCGCTGTCCCTCGTCGCCCTGGTCGTCCCGGGCGCCACCGCCGGGAGCGCCGTCGCGGCACCGTCCGGCGACTGCTTCACCCCCACCCAGCCGGCGGACCGGAGCAAGGACGGCCACGCCGACAGCCTGTCGCCCGCCGAGGCGGCCCGCGTCGAAGCGGACATGCAGAGCAAGCTCGCCGGCAAGCGGACGGCGTTCAAGGCCGCGGCGGCGGTCTCGATCCCGGTGTACTTCCACGTGATCACGAGCGGCTCGACCGGCAACCTGCCGGCGGCCACGATCACCAAGCAGATTTCGGTGCTGAACAGCGCGTACGGCTCCAAGGGCTTCAGCTTCTCGCTGGTGAGCACCGACTACACGAACAACTCGACCTGGTACAACGGCATCACCGACGGCACCTCGGCCGAGCGCAACATGAAGAACGCGCTGCGCAAGGGCGGCAAGAACGCGCTGAACATCTACACCGCCAACCTCGGCGACGACCTGCTCGGCTGGGCGACGTTCCCGTGGAACTACAACTCGCAGCCGAAGCTGGACGGCGTCGTCATCCTCGACGAGTCCCTCCCGGGCCGCTCGGCGACGAACTACAACGAGGGCGACACGGCCACGCACGAGGTCGGCCACTGGATGGGGCTCTACCACACGTTCCAGGGCGGCTGCTCCGGTTCGGGCGACTACGTGTCCGACACCCCGGCCGAAGCGACGGCGACGTCGGGCTGCCCGACGACCAAGGACACCTGCACGGCGTCGGGCAAGGACCCGGTGCACAACTTCATGGACTACAGCTACGACAACTGCATGTACGAGTTCACCGCGGGCCAGGGCACGCGGATGAACAGCTCCTGGTCCGCTTACCGCGCCTGAACGGTTTCCGTGAAGGGCACCTCATGGCTTTCAAGTCCATGAGGTGCCCTGCACGGCACCACGGATCAGGAGCACTGTTTTGCCGCGAAGGACGCTCTCACAACCTCGTAGCTGAGGTCGGTCGCAATCAGCCGCGAAGGCCGCAGGTGCACCCAGAGGGTGTCCTGGTTCTCGTGCAGGTACGCCCGGAACCGTGGATCCCACCGCTCCTCGTCCGCACCGAGGTATCGCACCAGCTTCCGGCGCCCGCGCGGGACGTCGAACGGGCGCAACTCCGCGGCACCGCTCGCCACCACCTGCCGGACCAGCCCGGTGTCCAGCTCGCAGACGTCCACCGTGAGCGCGATCCGCGGCCGCTCGCGATCCGCGCCGGCAGGCGCGACCACTCGCCGCTGAGGATCCAGAACGCGCCGCCCTCCCAGAGGTACCGAGTGGGCCGGACCGTCGGGCCGTCCGTGGCCACCCGGGCGGTGAGCGACCGGGCGAGGAACTCGTCCACGTCGAACGTGCTCATGCGACCAGCAGCGTCTTCCCCACCGTGGCCCGGGATTCCATCGCCGCGTGGGCGTCCGCCGCCTTCTCCAGCGGGAAGCGCTGGCCGATCACCGGCACCAGCCGGCCCGCCGCCGCTTCCGCCAGTGCCGACTCCGTGAACGCCCGCAGCTCCGCCGGGCTCCCGATCGAGCGCACCAGGGAAACCCCGCGCGCGGCAGCGTCCTCTTCGGACACTTCCGCCCACGAACCGCTCGCCAGCCCGTAGACCGCCATCCGCCCGCCTCGCCGCAGCGCACCGAAAGCGGCCGCGCCGATCGGGCCGCCCACGCCGTCGAAGACGACGTCGACCGGCCCCACCTCGGACACCCAATCCGGGGCCAGGTAGTCGACCACGGCGTCCGCCCCGAGCACCCGGGCCACCTTCGCCGGACCGCCCGCTGCGCCGATCACGACCGCGCCCGCCGCCTTCGCCAGCTGGACCAGCAGGCCGCCGACACCGCCCGCCGCGGCCTCGACCAGGACTCGATCGCCGGGGCGCACGCTGGCCGCATGCACCAAGCCGGTCGCGGTGCGGCCGTCCGCGAGCACCGCCACCGCCGCGTCGAGTTCCAGGGAAGACGGCACCTGGAACACCGCCGTCGCGGCCACCGCGACGCGCTGGGCGTAGCCACCGGAACCGCCGGTCGACGTCACCACCCGCTGCCCGGCCAGTCCCGGGTCGACGCCTTCGCCGACCGCGCTGATCACCCCGCCGACGCCGTTGCCCGGGATCACCGGCGGCGTCACCCGGAACGGCCCGGGCGCGCCCGCCCGCAGCTGCGTCTCGACGAACGTCGTGTTCACGAAGGCCACTTCGACCAGCACCTGACCGGGCCCGGCGACGGGATCCGGAGCGTCCCCGGGGACCAGCACCTCCGGGCCGCCGAACTCACGCAACCACACAGCTCTCATGCGCCCACGCTGCAACTTCAAGTGAAGTCGAAGTCAATGGTGTTGTCCGCCGAGCACCACGAACCCGGCGAAAAAATGTCCGTGCAGCACGATGACACCGCCGTCCGGGTGGCTCACCGTGAGTGGCACCACCGCACCGATTTTCGACGCAGACCGACCCAGGAGGCCGACCGTGCGTATCGCCGTTCCCCGTGAGATCAAGAGGCACGAGTACCGGGTCGCGCTGACCCCGGCCGGCGTGCACGAGCTGGTCGGGCGCGGGCACGACGTCTTCGTCGAGACCGGTGCCGGCACCGGGTCGTCCATCTCCGACGAGGAGTACGTCGCCGCCGGCGCGAAGATCCTCGCCACCGCCGACGAGACCTGGGCCGAGGGCGAGCTCGTCCTCAAGGTCAAGGAGCCCATCGCCGAGGAGTACGGCCGGCTCCGGCGCGACCAGGTCCTGTTCACCTACCTGCACATCGCCGCCGACCGCCCGCTGACCGACGCGCTGCTGGCCGCCGGCACCACCGCGATCGCCTACGAGACGGTGCAGACCGCCACCGGCGCGCTCCCGCTGCTCGCCCCGATGTCCGAGGTCGCGGGCCGGCTGGCCCCGCAGGTCGGCGCGTTCTCGCTGATGAAGCCGAGCGGCGGGCGCGGTGTCCTGCCCGGCGGCATCCCCGGCGTGCACCCGGCGCGCGTCGTCGTCATCGGCGGCGGCGTGGCCGGCCTCAACGCCGCCCGCGTCGCGCTGGGCCTCGGCTCGGACGTCGAGATCCTCGACACCAACGTCGACCGCCTCCGCCAGATCGACAACGACTTCGGCGGCCGCATCCGCACGGTGACGTCGACCCGCCTGTCGGTCGAGGAGTCCGTGCTGCAGGCCGACATGGTCATCGGCGCGGTGCTGGTGCCGGGCGCGAAGGCGCCGAAGCTCGTCTCGAACGAGCTCGTATCGCGCATGAAGGCCGGCAGCGTGCTCGTCGACATCGCGATCGACCAGGGCGGCTGCTTCGCCGACTCGCGCCCGACCACCCACGACGAGCCGACCTACACCGTGCACGAGTCGGTCTTCTACTGCGTCGCGAACATGCCGGGCGCGGTGCCCCGGACGTCGACCTACGGGCTCACCAACGTCACGCTGCCCTACGCGGTCCAGCTGGCCGAGCACGGCTGGAAGGCCGCGCTGCAGGCCGACGCCGCGCTCGCGAAGGGCCTCAACACCCACGACGGCGCCCTGACCAACGGCCCGGTCGCGGTGGCGCACGACCTGGTGCACACGCCGCTGGACACCGTCCTCGCCTGACCTACCTCACCCGAGCGGGTCCCTGTCGTTCCGCGGCAGGGGCCCGCTCCCCTTTTGCCACCAGCCGTCGCCCGTACGCGATGGCCGGCTGCTCGACCCACTTCCGGAGACCGCACGCGAAGAGCAGCGCCACGGCGGAGGTGGCGACCGCCTTCCCCAGCCCGGTCGGGAACAGCAGGCCGGTCACGCCCGCCGCGCCCGTCTGGGCCAGGTAGAGCGCGTAGGAGCGGTCGCCGATGAACGTCAGCACGCGGCTCGAGAGCACCCTCCGCACCGGCCCCGCCGAGACCACCGCGACCAGCAGCAGCGCCGCGCCCACCGCGTAGACCGGGACGACGAACTGCCAGTTCCCGCCGAGCGCCCGCCCCAGCGGCTCGACCGACAGCTGGAGCACGCCGAACCCGAGCGCCACCAGCGTCGCCGCGGCCGGGCTGGTCAGCGGCCGCAGCACGGCGAACCCGCGCGGGTGGTGCAGCGCCAGCGCGAGCAGGCAGCCGACGATCAGCGAGCCGTAGTGCACGGACAGGCTCGCCCACTGGTGCGCGGGAGCCAGCGGCAGGACGCCGAGCACGAACCCCAGCGCGCCCGCGCCGATCAGCAGGCGCTGCGCGGTCTTGCCGGTCTTCGCGAACGACGTCAGCACGAGCAGCGCGGGCCAGACGAGGTAGAACTTCTCCTCGACGCCCAGAGACCACGACGTCGGGTACGGCGTGTTGAAGTCGACGACTTCGTTGAGGAACGTCAGGTAGTACGGCATCGCGTCGGCGAGCCGGCTGCTCCCGTACGTCCCGGCGAGCGTCACCGCCAGCGCCGTCAGGCCGAGCAGCAGGAAGTACACCGGCATGATCCGGAAGACGCGGCGGAGGTAGAAGTCGCGCACCGAGATCCGGCCCGTGCGGTCCTCTTCGCGCAGCGCCAGCGTCGTGATCAGGAACCCGGACAGCACGAAGAACAGCTGGACGGCGATCCAGCCCTGCAGCCGGTCGAGCGCCGGGCCGCCGTAGTGGAAGAACACGACGGCCAGCGCGGCGAGCGCGCGCACGCCGGTCAGGCCGGGGAACCACGACGACGATCGGTATTCGGCGTGGTCGAGGGGCCGCCAAGAGATGATCATGCGCGCAGCGTCGGCCGCGGACGCTGAACGGGACCTGAAGCGAGCTTAAGACGTCTTCAGCTCCGGGAGCGTGACGACGAACCGGCTGCCCGCTTCGGCCACGGCCGTGCCACCGTGCGCGCGGGCGATGTCGGCCACGATGGCCAGGCCCAGCCCGGACCCGCCGTCGTCGCGGGCACGGGCGTCGTCGAGGCGGACGAAGCGGTCGAAAACGCGCTCGCGGTCCGCTTCCGGGATGCCGGGCCCGTCGTCGGTGACCGTCAGCACGACCTGTCCGTCCACAGCGGACACCGCGACGGCGACCCGGGACACCGCGTGCCGCTCGGCGTTGTCGACGAGGTTGCGGACGAGCCGTTCCAGCCGCGACCGGTGCCCGCGCACCATCGGCGTCCCGCTGACTTCGACGTCGGCGCGCCCGGCCGCGACGGCTTCGACCACTTCGGACAGTGCCACCGGTTCGAGGCGGGCCGGGCCGGCGTGGTCGAGCTTGCCCAGCAGCACGAGGTCGGCGACGAGATCCTGCAGCCGGGTGATGTCGAGCAGCGCGTTCTCGCAGGTGTCCCGCCAGTCGAGCCGGTCCGGGTGCGCGAGGAGGACCTCGAGCTGGGTCCGCAGCGAAGCGAGCGGGGTGCGCAGTTCGTGCGACGCGTCGGCGGTGAACCGGCTCTGCCGGGTGACGGCCTCGTCGAGCCGCGCGAGCATGGTGTTCATGGTCCCGGCGAGACGTGCGATCTCGTCGCCGGTGCCCGGTTCCGGCACCCGGCGGCCCAGGTCGTGCGCACCGATCTCGGCGACCTCGCCGCGGATGGCCTCGACCGGCCGCAGCGACCGGCGGACGGCGAGCCACGCGATGACGCCGATGAGCAGCGCGACCGCGGGAACGCCGGCGGTGAGCACGGTCCGGACGGAGTCGACGGCCGCCTGGCCCTCGGCGTCGATCTCCACGCCGGCGAAGACGTCGTACTCGCTGTCCCCGCTGACGTCGTGGACGACGTGCACGGTCAGGGTTTCGTCGAGGTCGCGCAGTTCGGGCGCGCACCCGACGGAGGCCTGGTCGCTCCGGACGATCTCGTACGGCTGGAGCGTGACATCGGTGTCGAACGCGGCGAGCGTGGCCCCGTCCAGGACGGGGCAGGAGACGAGCCGCTTACCGGCGCGATCGGTGACCTCGTAGATCGAATCTCGCACGAGCAGTGTCAGGTCGGCCGGCCTGGCACCGGTGTTCAGCAGCTGGACGATCGCGTCGGCGTGGGCGTCGGCGAGCTGCGCGGCGGCGTTCCGGAGCCGGCTCTCCGCCTGGAGCACGAACCACACGGAAACCGCCCCGAGCGCCACGACCGACGCGGCGAACGCCGTGAGCGCGACGCGGAAGCGGGTCGAGCGGAGGAACCTAGGCACCCGCGGTCACCACGAGGTAGCCGGCGCCGCGGACGGTGCGGATGGTTTCGGCGCCGAGCTTGCGCCGCAGCGCGCTGACGTGCACCTCGACGAGGTTGGCGGTCGCGGCCGCGGCGAAGTCCCAGAGGTTGTCGAGCAGTTCGGCTTTGGTGACCACCTGTCCCGGCCGCTGCACCAGGTAGGCGAGCAGGGCGAACTCCTTGGTGGTGAGCGCGATGTCGGCTCCGCCGCTCCGGCAGGTCCGGGCGGCCTGGTCGAGCTCGAGGTCCCCCAGCCTGAGGACCCCCGGCCGGGTGGCGCCGCCCCGCCGGATGAGCGCGCGCAGCCGCGAGAGCAGGACGCCGTAGGAAAAGGGCTTGGGCAGGAAGTCGTCGGCGCCGGTGTCGAGCGCCTCGATCTCGTCGTCCTCCCCGTCCTTGGCGGTGAGCATGAGGATCGGCGTGCTGTTCCCCTGTTCCCGCAGCCGCCGGCAGACGCGGTAGCCGTTCAGCCCCGGCAGCATGATGTCCAGGACGATGGCGGAGTAAGGGTGTTCCCCGGCGAGCCAGAGCGCGTCCCGCCCGTTGTGCGCGACATCGACGGCGTACCCCTCGGCGCTCAGCCCGGCCCGCAGCGCCTCGGCGAGCCGCCGCTCATCCTCGACGAGCAAGATCCGCATCGCGCCACGATGCCACAGGGAAGCCACGGCGCCACGGCGAAGAGGGCCGACGCCGCGCGCACCGCACCGTGGGGGTCCGGGGGCTCGGCCCCCGGGTAATACGACGAAGTCGCGCGACGGAGCGAAGCCCGGAGCAGAGACGAAGGGGCGACCCGCTCAACCAGCCTGGGGGTCACTGGGAGCGGGCCGCCGATACCCAGCTTAGAGGTCTTTGCACGACTTCGCTGCACCGGGTCGCCAAGTCGAACGAAATGTTTACCAACTTGATCTGTGCCGCTCGGCAAACCCTCAGGTCACGCACATCGACGGTAGCGGAACGTGACGAAGGTCGCTCCCGGCCGGTTCGGCAGTTCCGTGCGCGCGAGCGGCGGCGGTAGGGCAGGATGACGCCGCATCAGCGGGGAACGTTAGGGGACGGTATGCACGACGGCAGTGGCCGGATTGTGGTGCAGAACCTGAGCAAGCAGTTCGGCGCGGTGAACGCGGTGCAGAACCTCAGCTTCACGGTCGAACCGGGGTCGGTGACAGGCTTCCTCGGCCCGAACGGCGCCGGCAAGACGACGACGTTGCGCATGCTGCTCGGGTTGGTGACGCCCACGTCGGGGACGGCGACGATCAACGGCCGCCCGCACTCGCAGCTGGGGAATCCGGCGCGGGTGGTCGGCTCGGTTTTGGAAAACGAAGGTTTCCACCCGGGCCGCACGGCCCGGAACCACCTTCGGGTGTACGCGGCGGCGATCGGCGTGCCGGACCAGCGCGCGGACGAGGTGCTCGGCCTGGTGGGCCTGGGCAGCGCCGCGGACCGGAAGGCGGGCGGGTTCTCGCTCGGCATGCGGCAGCGGCTGGCGCTGGCCACCGCGCTGCTCGGCGACCCGCAGGTGCTGGTGCTGGACGAGCCGACGAACGGCCTCGACCCCGAAGGCATCCTGTGGCTGCGGAACTTCCTCCGTTCGTACGCGCGTGAGCAGCGGCGGACCGTGCTGGTGTCGAGCCACCTGCTCAACGAGGTCGAGCAGCTGATCGACCAGGTCGTGATCATCAGCCAGGGCGTCACGCGCTACTTCGGCCCGCTGGAGCAGCTGCGCAAGAGCCAGCAGTCGCGGGTGCTGGTGCAGCCGGCGGACCCGTCGGCGCTCGTGAAGGCGTTGCAGGAGAACGGCATCACCGGCGTTTCGCCGACGCCGGACGGCCGGGTCGCGGTCGCCGGGTCGAGCGTCCAGCAGATCGGTGACATCGCGGCGAAGGCCGGCATCGCGGTCTACGGGATGCAGGAGGACCACGCCGACCTGGAGCGGATGTTCTTCCAGCTGACCCAGGGCCAGTACGCCGGCGCGCCGGGTTACCCGCCACAGCCGCAGTACCAGGGCCCGCCGCCCGGGTACCCGCCGCAGCAGTACCCGCCTTCGGGCCCGCAGCAGCAACAGCAGCAGCACTGGGGAGGACCGCAGCAGTGATGGGCAACCTGATCAAAGCGGAGTTCCGCAAGACGCTGTCGCTGAACACGTGGTGGGTGCTGCTGATCCCGCTGGCGCTGGTGGCGTTCTGGCTGACCTTCGTCTGGGGCAAGATCACCAACGACTTCGCGGACTTCATCGGCTCGAGCGACGCGCGCGAGGTCGCGGGCGCGGTCGGCCTGGACGCGAGCAAGCTGCCGGTCGGGCTGCTGGCGTTCGCGCACGGCGTGAACATCGCGCAGCTCATCCCCGGCCTGTTCGGCGTCTTCGCGCTGGCGGGCGAGTACCGCAGCAAGACGATCACGACGACGTTCCTGACCGCGCCGAACCGGATCACGGCGCTGACCGCGAAGATGCTCACCTACGTGGCGTGGGGCGCGATCTACGGCCTGGTGAGCTTCGGCGTCTCGGCGGTCGCGGTGATGGCGTCGGTCGACTCCGGCCGGTGGCCCAGCGCGGGTCAGTGGCTGGCCGCGCTCGGCGGGACGATCCTGGCCTCGGTGCTGGTGACGCTGTTCGGCATCGGGTTCGGCGCGGTGCTGCGCAGCGTGCCGCTGGCCGTGGTGCTGTTCCTGGTGTGGTTCCTGATCGTGGAGAACGTGCTGGTCATCGCGCTCTGGGGCCCGGTCGACATCCTGGGCGGGATCCTGCCGAACGGCACCGCGAACGGGATCGTGGGCGGGATCGCGGCGGACGCCTTCGGGATCAACACGCTGAACCTGCCGGGCGGCGTCGACCACTGGTCGCAGCTGGGCCTGCAGCTCGCGGCGGGCGCGCCGGGCGTGATCTCGTGGTGGGCGTCGGCGCTGATCTTCTTCGCCTGGACCATGCTCTTCTTCGGCCTCGGCTGGCTGGGCAACCAGAAGCGCGACATCACCTAGGTTTCACCCGTCCGTGAAGGCCACCCCGTCGTCGCCGGGGTGGCCTTCACGGCGTTCGCGGAAATAAATTGTCGGTGGCCGCGCTTACTGTCATGACGTGACCACCGCTCCGCCCCGCTCCCGTCAAGAGCTCCCACCAGCCGAGACCGTCGGCTGGGTCCGCCGGCTGTCCGCCGCGGCCTGGGAGCACCGCGCCCTCGTCGTGCTTTCGCTGACCGCCGCCGTCTTCAGCGTCGGCGTGCAGGCCGTGAGCCCGCTGCTGGTGCGCACGGCGGTCGACGACGCCGTGGCGGGGCAGACCGGCGGGCTGCCCGGGGTGGCCGTCTTCCTGATCTCGCTGCAAGTGGTGGCTTTCGGCACGGCGTTCGTGCGCCGGTACGTCGGCGGGAAGCTCGCCCTCGGCGTCCAGCACGATCTGCGGCAGCGGGTCTTCAACGCGGTTTCGCGGCTGGACGGCGGCAAGCAGGACGCGATGCGCACCGGCCAGATCGTCTCGCGCGCGATCTCCGACCTGCAGCTGGTCACCGGGATCCTGATGCAGATCCCGGTGTCCTTCGGTTCGGTGCTCTTCGCGCTGCTTTCGTTCGCGGCGATGCTTTGGCTGTCCCCGGTGCTGACGCTGATCGCGCTGGTCGTCACGCCCGCGGTCGGCATCATCGTGGCGCGCGGGCGCAAGCGGCTCTTCCCGGCGACGTGGTCGGCGCAGCAGCGCGCGGGCGATGTCGCGCAGCAGGTCGAAGAGACCGTCACCGGTGTCCGCGTGGTCAAGGGTTTCGGCCAGGAGAAGCGGGAAGTCGGGCGGCTGGAGGGGACCGCGCGCAAGTTGTTCGCGGAGCGGCTTCGCGCGGCGAAGCTGTCCGCGGTACCGACGGCGACGACCGCTTCCCTGCCCGCCGCCGGCCAGGTCGCCGTGCTCGGCATCGGGGGCGTCCTCGCCATGAACGGCGCCATCACGCTCGGCACGTTCCTCGCCTTCGCGACCTACCTCGCGACGCTGGTCGGGCCGGCGCGGATGCTGTCCAGCCTGGTCGTGCAGGCCCAGCTGACCCGCGCGGGCGCCGAGCGCGTGTACGAGCTGATCGACGCGCAGCCGGACGTCGTCGACGCGCCCGACGCGCAATCGATGCCGGAGGGGCCGCTGGGCGTGGAGCTCGACGCCGTCCGCTTCGGTTACACCCGCAGCGATCCGGTGCTGAACGGGCTTTCGGTCACCGCGCACCCGGGCGAGACCCTCGCGCTGGTCGGCACCGCGGGCTCCGGGAAGTCGACGATCTCGCTGCTGCTGCCGCGGTTCTACGACGTGCACGCGGGCGCGGTCCGGGTCGGCGGCCTCGACGTCCGGGACGTGCCGCTGCGGCAGCTGCGCCAGGCGATCGGCGTGGTGTTCGAAGAGGCGTTCCTGTTCTCCACCACGATCCGGGACAACATCGCGTACGGCAGGCCGGACGCGAGCGACGAAGAGGTCTTCGCGGCCGCGCGCGCCGCAGAAGCGGACGAGTTCATCCGCGCGCTGCCGGAGGGCTACGAGACGCTGGTCGGCGAGCGCGGGCTGACGCTCTCGGGCGGGCAGCGGCAGCGGCTCGGGCTGGCCAGGGCGCTGATCACCGACCCGCGCGTCCTCATCCTCGACGACGCGACCTCGGCCATCGACACCGTCACCGAAGCCGCGATCTACGACACCCTGCGTTCGGTCACGGCGAGCCGGACGACGCTGCTGATCGCGCACCGGCGCTCGACCCTGGCGCTGGCCGACCGGATCGCGGTGCTGGACAACGGTCACGTGGTCGACGTCGGCACCGAAGCCGAGCTGATGGCGCGCTGCCCGCTGTTCCGCGAGCTGATCGCGGGCCCGGGAGACGGCGTCGAGGAGAAGCACCGGTGCGAGGGCCTGGACCTCGGCCCGGCCGGGGTCACGCCGTCGCTGTGGCCGCACGAAGAACGTGACGAGGTCGACGAGCTGGCCGACGCGGCGCGCCTGCGCAGCGGCGACCCGAACAGCAGCGGGTTCGTCGGCCGCGGCGGCGCCGGCCTCGACATGCCGCCGACCCCGGAGCTGATCGAGGGCGTGCGGCAGCTCCCGCCGGCCGTCGACGAGCCGCGGCTGTCCGATGTGGACGTCACGGCACCCGACCCCGGCTTCCGGCTGGCCCGGCTGCTGCGGCCGGTCCGCTGGCCGCTGGCGGTGGTCGTCGGCCTGGTGGCGGCGGACGCGCTGGCGTCGATCGCGCTGCCGGCGCTGTACCAGTTCGGCGTCGACCACGGTGTCCGCACGGGCGTCGAGTACGTGGTCTGGCTGGCGGCCGGCATCGGCGCCCTGGTGATCGCGGCCGACTGGCTGGTGGTGTTCGCGCAGACCCGGCTGACGTCGCGGGTCGGCGAGACGGTGCTGTACTCGCTGCGCGTCCGCAGTTACGCGCACCTGCAACGGCTCGGGCTCGACTACTACGAGCGGGAACTGTCCGGGAAGATCATGACCCGGATGACGACGGACGTCGACGCGCTCTCGACGTTCCTGCAGACCGGGCTCGCCACGGCGGTGGTCAGCGCGCTGACGCTGGCCGGGATCGCGGCGGCGCTGCTGGTCACCGACGCCGGGCTGGCGTTGTTCGCGCTGGCGATGGTGCCGGTGCTGGCGGTGGCCACGGTGATCTTCCGGCGGGCGGCGTCGAAGGCGTACAACGAGGCCCGCGAGCGGGTCAGCGTCGTCAACGCGGACATGCAGGAGAACGTCAGCGGGCTGCGCGTCACGCAGGCGTACTCGCGCGAAGACCGGTCCGCGGAGGCGTTCGCTTCGCTGAGCGACTCGTACCGGCGCTCGCGGTTGCGCGCCCAGCAGTACGTCGCCACGTACTTCCCGCTGGTGGCGCTGCTGTCCGACCTGGCGACCACGACGGTGCTGGTGGTGGGGGCGAGCCGCGTCGCGGCGGGCACGCTGTCGGCCGGCGTGCTGCTCGCGTTCCTGCTGTACCTGCAGCAGTTCTTCTCGCCGATCCAGCAGCTGTCGTCGGTGTTCGACGGCTACCAGCAGGCCCGCGTCGGCCTCTCCCGGATCGGCGACCTGCTGCGCACGCCGACGTCGGTCCCGGCGGCCGAGCACTCGGTCGCGGCACCGGAGCGGCTGCGCGGCGAGGTGGCGTTCAAGGACGTCGACTTCTCCTACACCGGTGTCGAGGCGAAGGCGCTGGAGCAGTTCTCGCTGGACGTCAGCGCCGGCGAGACGATCGCGCTGGTCGGCGCGACCGGCGCCGGGAAGTCGACGGTCGTCAAGCTGGTCGCGCGCTACTACGACGTCACCGGCGGCGAGGTCCGGATCGACGGCACGGACGTCCGCGAGTACGAGCTGGCCGGCCTGCGGGGCCGGATGGGCGTGGTGCCGCAGGAGGCGCACCTGTTCTCGGGCACGGTGGCCGACAACGTCCGCTACGGCCGCCCGTCCGCCTCCGACGCGGAGGTGGAGGCGGCGGTCCGCGCGGTGGGCGCGTTCGACGGCGTCGCGGCGCTGCCGGCGGGCTTCCTGCAACCGGTGGGCGAACGCGGCCGCTCGCTGTCGGCGGGCCAGCGCCAGCTGGTGGCACTGGCCCGAGCGGAGCTGGTGGACCCGGACGTCCTGCTGCTGGACGAGGCAACGGCAGCCCTGGACCCGTCGACGGAAGCGGCGGTCCTGCGCGCAACGGAGACGGTGGCCCGCCGCCGCACGACGTTCGTGGTGGCCCACCGCCTGGCAACGGCGGCCCGCGCGGACCGCATCGTGGTCCTGGACCACGGCCGCATCGCCGAGACGGGAACGCACGAAGAGCTCCTGGCGGCGAAGGGGCACTACGCAAGGCTGTGGGCCCTGGGCTGAACACCGAAAGTCCGTGGCCAGGTGGCCGGGGCGCTGGGAGCATGGCGGACATGTTCGAAGAGCAGCGGGTGCCCGACCGGCAGATCCGAGCGGCCCAGACCGAGACCACGCTCCGGGTCTACCAGGCGTACTCACCGTCGATCGCCGAAGCCGCGCTCGAGAAGCAGACGTTCGTCGAACCGTTCAAGCGCGACCGGATGACGTGGATCAAACCCTCGTTCCGGTGGATGGCCTACCGCTGCGGCTACGGCAAGAAGCCGGGGCAGGAGCGCATCTTGGCGATCGACATCACCCGCGAAGGCTTCGAGTGGGCCCTCGCGCACGCCGCGCTGAGCCACCCACGCCGTGATCAGGCCAAGGACGCCTGGCAGCGGGAGCTCAAGACGAGCCCGGTGCGCATCCAGTGGGACCCGGAGCGAGACCTCCACCACAACGCGCAGAACTTCCGGGCCATCCAGATCGGCTTGAGCGGCGAAGCGGTCGACCACTACCTCGACGAGTGGATCACCACCATCACCGACGTCACCCCGGTGATGCGCGACATCTCCGGCCTGCTGGCCACCGACCAGCTGCACAAAGCGGTGAAGCTCGTCCCCCACGAGCCGCCGTACGAGCTGTCATCCGAGCTGGCCGCCGCCGTCGACGCCACCGGCTAAGGCAGCGCCCGCCACTTCAGCGAACCCAGCCCCGCCGCCTCCACATCCGGCCGCGACGCCCACCGGACCGTCCCCGGCCGCACGTGGACTCCCGCCCCGACCAGCCAGTCCGGCTCGTCGGGCTCGACCCACTCCATCTCCTCGAAGTCGGCCAGCGTGGGCCAGACCGCGTGGCACGAATCGCACCGGAGCACGACCGTGCCGGACTCGGTGACCAGCGGCCTCACCAGGCCCTGGTCCCAGAACGACGGACATTCGACCAGCCACATCCCGCCATGGGAACCCGCCGCGGTGAACGCTCGGCGGCAGCCGGGCGAACCGGGAAAAAAGACACCGCGAAACCCTGTACCGGGTCCAGCGCTTAAGGTTCCCTTAGCACATCTTGATCGAGTCAGTGACCGATCCCCTAGTGCGCCACGCCTCACACAGGCCGGTTCCATCACATCGCGGTCACCGAGGGGGTTAGCCTGGTAGGCGCATCAGCGGATTCAAGATCGAGATCGAGACGGATAGAGGCGAGCCCCAGCCGTGTCCAGCAGCAGCCCTGCGTCACAATTCGGCCCCAACGAGTGGCTGGTCGAGGAGATGTACGACCAGTTCCTCGCCGACCCTTCTTCAGTCGATGCCGCATGGCACGACTTCTTCGCGGACTTCAAGCCGACGCAGAACGCGCAGGCCAAGGCGGACAACGCCCGGCAGCAGGCCGAAGCCAAGCCGGCCACCAACGGCCAGGCCGCGGCGCAGCCTTCGGCCAAGGCCGTGCAGAACGCGGAGTCGGCGGCCAAGCAGGCGGCCCCGACGAAGACGCCGGCCCCCGCGAAGCCGGCGCCGAAGGCGGCTCCCAAGCCCGCCGCCGCGAAGGCCGAGCCGAAGGCCGACGCGAAGAAGGATGAGCCGGAGTCGAAGCAGCTTCGAGGCGCCGCGGCGGCCATCGCCAAGAACATGGACGCCTCGCTGAGCGTCCCCACCGCGACCAGCGTGCGCGCGGTCCCGGCCAAGCTGATGGCGGACAACCGCATCGTCATCAACAACCACCTCAAGCGCACGCGTGGCGGCAAGATCTCCTTCACGCACCTCATCGGCTACGCCATGGTGCGGGCGCTGAAGGACTTCCCGAACCTGAACCGGCACTACCAGCAGATCGACGGCAAGCCGTTCGCGATCACGCCGGAGCACGTCAACTTCGGGCTCGCCATCGACATGAAGGGCAAGGACGGGTCCCGCAACCTCGTCGTGGCCTCGGTCAAGGGCGTCGAGGACATGTCGTTCCTGCAGTTCTGGCAGGCGTACGAGGACATCGTCAAGAAGGCCCGCAACAACAAGCTCACCGCGGACGACTTCGCGGGCACCACGATCTCGCTGACCAACCCCGGCGGCATCGGCACCAACCACTCGGTGCCGCGTCTGCAGGCCGGCCAGGGCGCCATCATCGGCGTCGGCGCCATGCAGTACCCGGCGGCGTTCGAGGGCACCAGCGAGAAGACGCTGGTCGACCTCGGCATCAGCAAGATCATGACGCTGACCTCGACCTACGACCACCGCATCATCCAGGGTGCGGAGTCCGGCGAGTTCCTCAAGCGCATCCACCAGCTGCTGCTCGGCGAAGACGGCTTCTACGACGACGTCTTCACCAGCCTGCGCCTGCCGTACGAGCCGATCCGCTGGGTCGCCGACATCCCCGAGGGCCCGGTCGACAAGACCGCCCGCGTGATCGAGCTCATCGACGCGTTCCGGATGCGCGGCCACCTGATGGCCGACACCGACCCGCTGAACTACCGCCAGCGCAGCCACGCCGACCTCGACGTCCTGTCCCACGGCCTGACGCTCTGGGACCTCGACCGCGAGTTCCCGGTCGGCGGCTTCGCCGGCCAGGAGCGGATGAAGCTGCGCGACATCCTGGGCGTGCTGCGCAACTCGTACTGCCGCACGGTCGGCATCGAGTACACGCACATCCTCGACCCCGAGGAGCGCCGCTGGATCCAGGAGCGCGTCGAGATCCCGCACGAGAAGCCGGACCCCGCGGTCCAGAAGTACGTGCTCTCGAAGCTGAACGCCGCCGAGGCGTTCGAGACGTTCCTGCAGACCAAGTACGTCGGCCAGAAGCGCTTCTCGCTCGAGGGCGGCGAGACGGCGATCCCGCTGCTCGACACGCTGCTTGACAAGGCCGCCGAGCACGAGCTCGACGAGGTCGTCATCGGCATGCCGCACCGCGGCCGCCTGAACGTGCTGGCCAACATCGTCGGCAAGCCGATCAGCCAGATCTTCCAGGAGTTCGAGGGCAACCTCGACCCGGGCCAGGCGCACGGTTCCGGTGACGTGAAGTACCACCTCGGTGCCGAGGGCAAGTACTTCCGCATGTTCGGCGACGGCGAGACGAAGGTCTCCCTGACCGCGAACCCGTCGCACCTCGAGACCGTCGACCCGGTTCTCGAGGGCATCGTCCGCGCGAAGCAGGACCTCCTGGACAAGGGCGGCGAGGGCTACACCGTGCTGCCGGTCCTGATGCACGGCGACGCGGCCTTCGCGGGCCAGGGCGTCGTCGCCGAGACGCTGAACCTGTCGCTGCTGCGCGGGTACCGCACCGGCGGCACCGTGCACGTCATCGTCAACAACCAGGTCGGCTTCACGACCGCGCCGGAGCACTCGCGCTCGTCGCAGTACGCGACCGATGTCGCGAAGATGATCGGCTCGCCGATCTTCCACGTAAACGGCGACGACCCCGAAGCCGCGCACTGGGTGGCCAAGCTGGCCGTCGAGTACCGGCAGGCGTTCCACAAGGACGTCGTCATCGACCTGATCTGCTACCGCCGCCGCGGCCACAACGAGGGCGACGACCCCTCGATGACGCAGCCGGCGATGTACGACATCATCGACACCAAGCGCTCGGTCCGGAAGACCTACACCGAGTCGCTGATCGGCCGCGGTGACATCTCCGTCGAGGAGGCCGAAGCCGCGCTGCGCGACTTCTCGAGCCAGCTGGAGCACGTCTTCAACGAGGTCCGGGAGCTGGAGAAGCACCCGGCGAAGGCGAGCCCCTCGGTCGAGGAGGAGCAGCAGGTCCCGGCCAAGGTCGCGACCGCGATCACCAAGGAGACGCTGGAGCACATCGGCGACGCCTTCGTGAACGTGCCCGAGGGCTTCACCCCGCACCCGCGCGTCAAGCCGGTCATGGAGCGGCGCCACAAGATGTCCCGCGAGGGCGACATCGACTGGGCGTTCGGCGAGCTGCTCGCGTTCGGGTCGCTGGCGATGGAGAGCCGGCTCGTCCGGCTGTCCGGCCAGGACTCCCGCCGCGGCACGTTCACCCAGCGGCACTCGGTGTTCATCGACCGCAAGACCGGCCAGGAGTACTCGCCGCTGCAGAACCTGGCCGAGGGCCAGGGCCGCGTGATGATCTACGACTCGGCGCTGTCGGAGTACGCGGCCGTCGGCTTCGAGTACGGCTACTCGGTCGCCAACCCCGAGTCGCTGGTCATGTGGGAAGCGCAGTTCGGTGACTTCGTCAACGGCGCGCAGACCGTCATCGACGAGTACATCTCCTCCGGCGAGGCCAAGTGGGGCCAGCGCTCCGATGTCGTGCTGCTGCTGCCGCACGGCCACGAGGGCCAGGGCCCGGACCACACGTCCGGCCGCATCGAGCGCTTCCTCTCGCTGTGTGCGGAGGGCTCGATGACGGTGGCGGTCCCGTCCACCCCGGCGAACTACTTCCACCTGCTGCGGCGGCACGCCCTCGACGGCATCCAGCGCCCGCTGGTGGTCTTCACGCCGAAGTCGATGCTGCGCAACAAGGCCGCCACGTCGCCGACCGAGGACTTCACCGGTGAGAGCCGGTTCATGTCGGTCATCGACGACGTCACGCCGGACCCGGCGAAGATCCGGAAGGTGCTGCTGACCTCCGGGAAGCTGTACTGGGAGCTGGTCGCGGAGCGGACGAAGCGCGAGGCGCACGACGTCGCGATCGTGCGGATCGAGCAGTACTACCCGCTGCCGAAGAAGAAGCTGGTCGCGGCGCTGGAGCGGTACTCGAACGCGCAGCAGGTCGCGTGGGTCCAGGAGGAGCCGGAAAACCAGGGCGCGTGGCCGTTCTTCGGCCTGAACCTGCCCCGGAAGTTCCCGGAGCTGCTCTCGGGCCTGCAGGTCGTGTCGCGCCGCCCGATGGCGGCCCCGTCGGCGGGTTCGTCGAAGGTGCACGAGGTCGAGCAGAAGGCGCTGATCTCGAAGGCGTTCGACTGATCGCTTGAGCCACGGCGAAGGCCCCCGCATTTTCCGGTGCGGGGGCCTTCGTCGTTCAGCTGAGCGATTCGGAAGCGGCCTTGGCCAGGCTGTGGGCGTTGCGGCGGCAGCGTTCGACGTTCCGGTCCGCCGGGTCGGCCGCGGTGACGATCACGGTCGCGTCGACGTTGCCTTGGTAGAACCGCACCCCGCACTGCAGGGTGCCGCTGGAGCCGTAGTCGATGTCCGCCGCCTTCGTCGCCTTCCCGATCTTCTCGCTGATCGGCTTCGCGCCGCGTTCCACCTCGATGTCGTAGCCGGCCTTCGCGTACCCGGGACCGTTCCCCGAGCCCGGCTCGTTCGACTTCGCCAGCATCATCGACAGCGTGCCGGACGACGAGCCCGACTTCGTCCACGAGCAGCTCAGCTGCGAAAGCTGGATCTTGTCGTCCGAGGTGGTCGCCGGCTCGGCGGGGGCGTCGCTCGACAGGGGCGGCAGGTTGTTCATCCGGCTGCCGACCTCGCTGCAGAGCGGCAGCGACGTGTACTTGTCCGGCTCGCCGCTCGCGGACGTCGTGGGCGGCGCGGCGGTGGACCCCTTGTCGTCCGCCGTGAGGAGGAAGAACGCGCCGACGCCCGCCCCGGCCAGGACGAGCACGCCGACCACCACCAGCACGACCACCAGCGCCGTCTTCCCGCCGGACTTCGGCGGCGGGTAGCCGGGGTACTGCTGCTGGGGGTGGGGCTGCTGGGGGTACGGGTACTGGGGTCCTTGCTGCACGAACCGGACACTAGGCCATTCGTGCGACCGGGGCGGGCGTTTCAGGCAAATCACACAGCAGGGCAAACCGCACAGCGGTGCACCACTCAGACGGTCAGCGACCAGGTGTCGATGCGCCCGGTGTCGGCCGCGGCGACGTCCTGGACCCGCAGCGTCCAGGTGCCGTTCGCGGCTTCACCCGAGACGTTCGCGCTGTAGGTCGTGTCGATGTTGTCCGAGGAGTCGCTGCCGGAGTTCTTCAGCCGGTACGCCGACCCGTCCGGTGCGACCAGGTCGATCACCAGGTCGCCGACGTAGGTGTGGACGATGTGGACCTCCACGGCCGTCGTCGCGGACGCGTTGCGACTACAGCCCGCGACGCTGACCGAGCTGGTCACCGCGGCGCCGCGGTCGGGGATGGCGACGTCGGTGCCGTTGGTGACGGTGCCGCAGGCCGGCGGCGGCGGGGTCGTGCCGGTACCGGTGTAGAGCAGGACGTTCGGCGAGCCCGAGCCCGGGTTCGTCACCTTGCCGGTGGTGCCGTTCGCGACGAGGGCATCGCGGACCTGCTGCGGCGTCGCGCCCGGGTTGGCGGCCAGGTACAGCGCCGCCGCGCCGACGACGTGCGGGGTCGCCATCGACGTGCCGCTGATCGTGTTGGTGGCGGTGGTGCTGCCGATCCACGACGACGTGATGCTGCTGCCCGGCGCGAAGATGTCGAGGCAGGTGCCGATGTTGGAGTAGCTCGCGCGGGCGTCGGTGGACGTCGTCGCGCCGACGGTGATGCCCGCCGCGACGCGGCCCGGGGAGCCGTTGCACGCGTTGGCGCCGTTGTCGTTGCCCGCCGCGAGGCCGTAGGTGATGCCCGCGGAGATCGAGCGCTGCACCGCGGCGTCGAGCGTGCTGGATGCGCCGCCGCCGAGGCTCATGTTCGCGACGGCCGGCTTGACCGCGTTCGCCGTCACCCAGTCGACGCCGGAGATGACGCCGGCCGTCGTGCCGGAGCCGCTGCAGTTGAGCACGCGCACGGCGACCAGCTTGACCTCCTTGGCCAGGCCGTACTGCGAGCCGCCGATGGTGCCGGCGACGTGCGTGCCGTGGCCCTGGCAGTCGGTCGCGTTGCTGTCGTTGTCGACGAAGTCGTACCCCGAGGTCGCCCGCCCGCCGAAGGTGCTGTGCGTGAGGTTGATGCCGGTGTCGATCACGTACGCGTGCACGTTCGGCGCCGTCGTGCTGTAGCTGTACTTCTGGTCGAGCGGCAGGTTCCGCTGGTCGACCCGGTCCAGCCCCCAGGACGGCGGGTTCAGCTGGTCGGCGCTCGCCCGCACGACCTTGTTCTGCTCCACAGTGGACACCGCGGGGTCGGCCGCGATGCGCTTCGCCTGCGTCTCGGACATCGTGCCGGTGAAGCCGCGCAGGGCCGCGGAGAACGTCCTGGCGACCGTGCCGCCGTGGCGGCTCGTGACTTCCTTCGCCTTGCTCTCCGCGGCCGTGCCGTCCTTGAAGACGACGATGTAGCTGTCCTTGACGGCGTCGGCGCCGCCGGCCCCGACGATCGTTCCTTCGCTCGCCGTCGCGACGGCGTTGCCGCTCAAGGCGGTCAACGCCGAAACGGCGGCGATAGCCCCGATTCTGGTCAGCAGACGCATGGTTCGTCCCTTTCTGGGCAGGGTCGACCGGGCGGTGCACGGCCGCCGGGTCGCCAGGGGTGAGACGTGAAGCGCGTTCACGTGGAACGTGGACGGAACTTTAGGTCGCACCCTGCCCAGATCGGTAGATCGTCCGGTTTGCGCAGTTCAAGACCACTCGAACGGTCCCCTACCAAAGTCTGCCCGCGAAAACGATTTCCGCTCGGCGCCGGTTCGCGGCAAGGTGACGGCCATGCTGATCCGCCGCGAGACCCCCGCCGACCAGGCCGCGATCCACCGCGTCCACAGCGAAGCGTTCCGGCGCGAGGCCGACGTGACACCGGGCGAGGCGCCGCTCGTGGACGAGTTGCGCGCCGACGGCGACCTGATCGACGCGTTGTCCCTGGTGGCGCTCCACGACGGCGAGGTCGTCGGGCACGTGTGCTGCAGCCGCGCCCGCGTCGCCGACGACCCGGCGGCCGCGGTCGGCCTCGGCCCGCTCGGCGTGCTGCCCGCGCACCAGGCTCGTGGCGTCGGTTCGGCCCTGATGCACGCGGTCCTCGGCGCGGCGGACGCGCTCGGCCACGGCCTGGTCGTCCTGCTCGGCAACCCGGCCTACTACACGCGCTTCGGCTTCGTGACGGCGTCGACGCTCTCGATCACCCCGCCGGATCCGGCCTGGAGCAAGAACTTCCAGGCCCGGACGCTGACGGGGTACAAGTCCACCCAGGCCGGCGCGTTCGAGTACGCGCCGGCTTTTTCGCGGATCTGAACAGGAGTCGCCGATGTACGCACCGACCACGTCCGTGGGAGTCCGGATCAACCGTGAGCAGCCGCCGGCCAAGCTGGTCGAGCTGGCCCGCCAGGCGGAAGCCGCCTGCCTGGACGAAGTCTGGCTGGTCGAGGACTGCTTCTGGGCGGCCGGCATCGCAACGGTCGCGACCGCGCTGGCGGTGACGTCGACGATCAAGGTCGGCATCGGCGTCCTCCCGGCGGTGGCCCGCAACCCGGCGATCGCGGCGATGGAGCTGGCAGCGCTGGCCGAGCTCCACCCGGGCCGCCTGATCGGCGGCTTCGGCCACGGCGTCGCGTCGTGGATGCGCCAGATCGGCGCTTACCCGGCGTCGCAGCTGGCGGCGCTGGAGGAAACCCTGGTGGCGGTCCGCCGGCTGCTCGCGGGCGAGCGGGTCTCGATGACCGGGCGGCACGTGTCGCTGGACGAGGTCGAGCTGGTGTTCCCACCGTCGTCAGCACCCCCGCTGCTGGCGGGCGTCCGCCGCCCGAAGTCCCTGGCGATCGCGGGCGCGACGGCGGACGGCACGATCCTGGCGGAGCCGTCCCCACCGGAGTTCGTCCGAACGGCGCTGTCCGACATCGCGGCGCCGGGCCCGCACGCGGTGGTGACGTACAACTGGCTGGCGCTGGGCGATGCCGAGCGGGCCCGCCGGACGGTGGCGGAGTCGTTGACGCCGGGTTCGCGGGTCCAGGTGGAGGGGTTGCCGTTCGCGGCGGAGCTGCTGGAGCTGCTCGATTCGGCGTCCACAGTGGACGAGCTGGCCGCGGGCCTGCGCCCGGAGTGGCTGAGCAAGCTGGCGATCTGCGGTTCGCTGGAGGAGTGCGTGGCTTCGGTGCGGGCGCTTCACGAAGCGGGGAGCGGGTCGGTGGTGCTGCTGCCGCTGCCGGAGGAGCCACCGGAGCAGGCCATTGAGGACGCCGCCCGGGTAGCGGCGGCCGTGCGCGGCTGAGCCGTTGTCCGGGCGGGCCCAAAGCCGGGCTGCTCGCCACCGCCGGGGTCGCCACCAGTGAGGCCATTCACGTCACCGTCGCCGCGGCCGGGCCGGCCGCGCTCTTCGCCCCCGTGCCCGTGGCCTTCACCGTCGTCCGGATCGCCGGGGCGGCCTACCTCATCCACCTCGGCGTTGCTGCGGTTCGCCATCGTCGGCGCCGGCCGTCGACAGGTAGCGCCTGCACCACCCCGAACCCGGCGGCGCACCCCATGCCGCGAACCCGGAGTTCCGGCCAGACTTCCCGCCATGAAAAGAAAAAGCACGGCACTGCTCGCCGCCGCGGTGATCACGCTGACGGCAGTACCCGCGACGGCGGAAGCGGCACCGCGGGACCCGGTCCGCGCGCTGACCCAGGTGGCCCACCCCCTCCGCACCACCGAACCCGGCGGGAGCACCGCCGATCTCCGGGCGCTCGGCGCCATGGTCGGCGACGCCCCGGTGGCCGGGCTCGGCGAAGCCACCCACGGCTCGCACGAGTTCTTCGCCATGAAGGAGCGGGTCTTCCGCCACCTCGTCGAAGAGCGCGGGTTCACCACGTTCGCGCTCGAACTGAGCTGGTCCGCCGGGCTCCGGATCGACGAGTACCTGCAGACCGGCGCCGGGGACGCGCGCACGATCCTCAAGCAGGAACTGGCCGGTTCCCCGTGGGACCGCGAGGAGTTCGTCCACCTCGTCGAGTGGATGCGCGACTACAACCGGCGGCACCCCGGCCGGACCGTCCACTTCCTCGGCGACGACCTCGGCGCCCCGACGTTGAGCGACGCCTTCTTCGGCAAGGTGACCGCGTACGTGCGGGAAAACGCGCCCGCGAAAGCCGCTCGGCTCGACGAGCTCTACACCGGCCTGCGCCCGCTCGACGACATCGTGGCCTACCTCGGCAAGCCCATCGCCGAACGCAAGCGCCTCGCCGACCGCGCGCGCCAGGCGTTCGACCTCGTCGACGGCGTCAACGGGAAGAACGCCGAATGGGCCGAGCAGAACGCCCGGTCGATCGCCAAGACGACGGAGTTCCTGACCGTCGACCTGACCGACCCGGCCGGCCTCGCCGCGATGGAGCGCTTCCGCGACGAGGAGATGGCCCGCAACGTCCTCTGGTGGCGGCAGCACACCGGCCAGAAGGTGCTGGTGTCGGCGCACAACGACCACACCGGCTACGCCGCGGGCAACCCGGCGCTCTACCCGAAGACCCAGGGGTCGTTCCTGCGCGACCGGCTCGGGAAGGACTACGTCGCCATCGCGATGACGTTCGACCGCGGCGCCTTCCTGTCGAAGGACACCGCGATCGGCGGTGACTGGAAGCGGTTCACCGTGCCCCCGGCCGCACCCGGCTCGAACGAGCACACCCTTGACCGGGTGCCCTACCGCGACTACTACTTCGACGCCCGCACCGCACCGGCCACCGCCCGCGCCTGGCTCGGGGTCGCCCGGCCGACGTGGAACATCGGCACGCAGTTCCCCTCCGAACCGGAAGGGATCGCGCTCGCGCGGTCGTTCGACGTCGTCGTGCACCTGCACGAGGTGCGCGCGGCGAAAGCGAGCTAAGACCGCAGGTTGTTGCGCGCCAGGAAGTCTTCCGCGATGTCCAGCGGGTTGCGCTTCTCCTCGGTGAACTCGACGTTGAGCCGCGTGAGCTGTTCGGTGGTCAGCGCCGCCGACACGCGGTTCAGCGCCGAGACCTCGCCCGGGGACAACGTCCCGCGCGCCACCAGCGGGACGATGTTCTGGGCCGGGAACATGTTCTTGTCGTCGACCAACGGCACGAAGCCGTTCGCGGCGATCGTCGACGACGTGCTGAAGAGATCCGCCACCTGGACGTCACCCGACTTCAGGGCCGCCACCGTCACCGGGCCACCGGTGTCGGTCGTGCGGATCTCCTTGAACTCACAGCCGTACAACGACTTGATCTTGTCCTTCCAGCGGCTGCTCCACTGGCCCGGACCGCCGAACACCAGCTCGCCGCAGCGCTTTCCCAGGTCCGAGAACGTCTTCACGCCGCTCGCCGCCAGCTGCGGGCCGACGACGAGCAGGTCCTTGTCCTCGGCCGGTGCCTGGGCCAGCACCTCGAACCCCGGCGGGACCTTCTGGCGGAGCTGCGCGTAGACGTCCTGCGACGTCGTCGCCTGGGTGTCCTTGTCGAAGTACCGCAACAGGTTCCCGCTGTAGTCCGGGACGACCGACAGCGATTTGTCCTGCAGCGCCTTGACGACGACCTCGCGGCTGCCGACCGGCGGCCGCACGGTCACGTTCGTGGCGCCCGCGTTCTTCAGCGCGCCGGCGTAGATCTGGGCCAGCAGCAGGCTTTCCCCGACGTCGGACGCGCCGATGATGATGTCGCCGGTCGCCCCGCCCTCGCCGCCGCCCGCCAGGGGATTGCCGCAACCCGCGGCCAAGAGCAGGACAGCGGCCGCCAGAAAACGCTTCACGCCGTCACCTTCTTCACCGCCGCCGCGAGCCGGACGCCCCGGGGCACCAACGCCCGGTTCAGCAACGCGAAGAGCACGTCCAGGACGATGGCGAGCAACGTCGTCAGCAGCGCGCCCGCGATCACCTCGGAATAGTCCAAAATGGCCAGTCCGTCGAGCAGGAACCGGCCCAGGCCACCGAGTCCGACGTACGCGGCCACCGCGGCCGTCGCCACGAGCTGCAGCACGGCGTTGCGGATGCCGCCCAGCACGAGTGGCAGCGAGATCGGCACCTCGACCTTCCAGAGCCGCTGCCAGCCGGTCATCCCGACGCCCTCGGCCGCGTCGACCACGCCGTGGTCGGTCGCCTGCAGCCCGGCGTACGTCCCGGCCAGGATCGGCGGCACGGCCAGCACGACGAGCCCGATGATCGTCGAGGTGACGCTTTCGGTGAACAGCAGGAACAGGAACGTGACGAGCCCCAGCGTCGGCAGCGCGCGGATCGCGTTGCCCGCGCTCACCAAAGCGACGCCGCCGCGTCCGGTGTGGCCGACGAACAGTCCCAACGGGACAGCGATGACCAGCGCGATCACCAACGACAGCGCGACGTAGCCCAAGTGCTCCAGCAACCGCTGCGGGATGCCGTCCGGCCCGGACCAGTGCGCCGGGTCGCCGAACCAGTGGAAGAGGTCGGTGATCATGCGGCAGTCACCCGTTCCCACGGTGTCAGCAGGTTCCGGATCCCCACGAGGACCAGGTCGACGACGAGCGCGAGCAGCAGCGTCAGCACGATGCCGACGACGATCGGCGAGAAGTACTCGCGCTGGAAGCCGTCGGTGAACAGCACGCCGAGGCCGCCGGTGCCGATCAGCGCGCCGACGCTGACCAGGCTGATGTTGCTCACCGACGCCACCCGCACGCCGGCCGCGAGCACCGGCACCGACAGCGGCAGCTCGACGGCGAAGAACTTGCGCAGCGGCTTGTAGCCCACCGCGGTGGCCGCGGCGATCACCGACGGCGGCACCGCGTCCAGCGCGTCGAGCACCGGGCGGACCAGCAGCGCCGTGGTGTAGATCGTCAGCGCGACGACGACGTTGACGCTGTCGAGGATCTTCGACCCGATCAGGCCGGGGATCACGACGAACAGCGCGAGCGACGGGATCGTGTAGAGCAGGTTCGCCAGCACCATGAGGACCTGGCGCACGGGCTGCCAGCGGTGGCCGACCCAGCCCGCCGCGATCGCCAGCACGATGCCGAGCACCAGCGGGAGCAGCGCCAGGTACACGTGGTCACCCAGGTCGCCGAGGACCTGGACGCGGTTGTTCGCACTGCTCAGGTACCGCCCGAGCTCGTCGAAAAAGCTCATGACGCCTGCGGCGTGGCCTCGATCACGTCCAGGACCTGCCGGGCGACGACGCCGCCGAGCACGCGGTGGTCTTCGTCGACGACCACGCCGAGGCTGGCCGGGGACGACAGGGCCGCGTCGAGCGCGCCGCGGATCGGGGTGCCGTGGATCCACAGCGAGCCGCCGGCCATGAGGTCCTCTTCGGACAGTGAGCCGTCCACTGTGGAGTTCGGCGCCAGCCAGCCGCGGGGTTGCTTGTCGGTGTTGACGCCGAGCCGCCAGCCGTCGCTCGCGGGCACCGGCGAACCGATCTCGACGAGCTCGATCTCCTTGACCTCGACGCCTTCGGCGGAGAGGAAGGACAGGCCGCGGTAGCCGCGGTCGCGGCCGACGAAGGACGCCACGAAGTCGTCCACCGGGTGCCGCAGCACGTCGGCGGGCGTGCCGTACTGGGCGAGCTTGCCGCCGACGCGCATCACCGCGACCTTGTCGCCGAGCCGGACGGCCTCGTCGATGTCGTGCGTGACGAACACGATCGTCTTGCCCAGCTGCGACTGCAGCCGCAGCAGCTCGTTCTGCAGGTCTTCGCGCACGATCGGGTCGACGGCGGAGAACGGCTCGTCCATCAGCAGCACCGGCGAGTCCGCGGCGAGCGCGCGGGCGACGCCGACGCGCTGCTGCTGGCCGCCCGAAAGCTGCGCCGGGTACCGCTTGCCGAGCTCGGCCGGCAGCCCGATGATCTCGAGCAGCTCGGCGGCCCGCTGGCGCGCCTTCGCCTTGTCCCAGCCCGAAAGCAGCGGCACGGTGGCGATGTTGTCCAGCACCGTCCGATGGGGAAAGAGCCCGGCGTGCTGGATGACGTAGCCGATGCCGCGGCGCAGCAGCGCCGGGTCGCCCTCGGCGACGTCCTTGCCGTCGAGCAGCACCTGCCCGCCGGTCGGCTCGACCATCCGGTTGATCATCCGCAGCGACGTCGTCTTGCCACAGCCGGACGGGCCGACGAACACGGTGATCGTGCCGTCCTCGACCGTCAGGTTCAGCTTGTCGACGGCGACCGTCCCATCCGGATACTGCTTGGTCACGTCGCGGAATTCGATGGTCACTGCCACTCCCCATGTCCCGGTCGGTTCCGACCGTAGCCGAGTCGGCGGTGGTTGGCACGCTGTTCCGCAGGGTGGTGACTACGCTCAGAGCCCGTGAGCGCACTAGACGACGTCCTCGCCGCGCACGGCGTCGGCGTCCGCCCGCTGTACCGCGTCATCGACCTCCTGCGCACCGGCGACCACGACCTCGGTGAGCTGGTGCGGCTGTCCACGGCGCCGCGGCGCAGCGTGGAGGACGTCCTGACCGCGCTCGGCGACGACCTCGACCGCAGCGGCGACCGGCTGCGGATCGCCCCCGGCGTCGCCGCGTCGTACCTGCGGTACAGCGTCCCCCGCTACGGCGACCCGCTCGACGAGGCCGTCGCGGGGCACGAACTGCTGCCGAAGATCGCCGGGTGGGTGGCCGAGGTGCCCGCGCCGCTGGCCGCGCTCGACCACGTGCAGGCCACGCCGGAAACCGTGCTGCGCCGGGCACTGTGGCTCGACGCGCACTACGACCTCGCCTCGGCGCATGTGCTCTTCCTCGGCGACCACGACCTGACGTCGCTGGCGGTGCGGGCGGTCTGCCCGTCGGCGTCGCTCACGGTCGTCGACCTCGACGAGCGCGTGCTCGCCTACCTGGACGACCGCGGTGAGCGCGGCATCGCGACCGCGCACACGGACCTGCGCGTCGGCCTGCCCCCGGCCTTCACCGGCCGGTTCGACCTGGTGTTCAGCGATCCGCCGTACACGCCCGAAGGCATGGGCCTGTTCGCCACGCGCGGGGTGCAGGCGCTGCGGGAGCCGAGCGAGGGACGGCTGCTGCTGGCCTACGGCTACAGCCCGCGCCACCCGGCGCTGGGCGCGCAGGTGCAGCGGTCGCTGGCCACGCTCGGGCTGACGTACCAGGCGATCCTGCCCGGCTTCAACCGCTACTTCGGCGCGCAGGCGATCGGCAGCGCGGCCGACCTGTACGTCTGCCAGCCGACGGCGAAGGCCAAGAAGGTGCGCGGCGCCAAGGCGATCTACACGCACGGCCCGCAGTCGGTCGAGGCGGCGGGCACGAAGCCGGCGCTGGTGGAGAAGCTGAAGGAGATCGCGGCCGCCGGCGGGCTCGCGCTGGAGTCGCGGCCGGTGGACTGGTCGGGCTCCGGCCCCGAGGGCGACGCGATCGCGATGGACCTCACCGGCGACCCGGGCCCGTGGCTGCTGCGCACGCTGCTGGGCACGAACGCCCGCCGCCTGGCGCTGCTGGTCCCGAACGCGCACCCGGACCTCGCGGACCAGGCGTCGCAGGAGGCGCTCGCTTCACTCGTCCGGGGGAAGTACGCGCTGCGGTACCTGCGCAGCACCCCGGACAACCGGCACGCGGTGGTCGTCGCGGACGCCGTCGAGCACCAGGACGAGGTGCTGACCCGCGCGCACGCCCGGCTGGCGAACGTCTCCCTCGACGTCCCCGAGGACCTGGTCGACCTGCGCCTGGTCGACGTCCCCCGGCACCGCCTCGCCCAGCTCTTGGGTTGAGACCCGCACTTTCACGTGAAAGTGCGGGTTTGCGACGCAAAGCGGCACTTTCATAGGGAAAGTGCGGCTTTGCGGTTCAAAGCGCAGCTTTCCCTATGAAAGTGCCGCCGTCGGGAGCGAGGAGGGTCAGGCTGTGACGCCGTCGGCTTCCGCGGCCTTCGCCACCGCCGCCGCGACCTCCGGGGCCACCCGCGGGTCGAGCGGGCTCGGGACGATGCGGTCCGGGCCCAGGTCGTCGGTCGCGACCGAGACGATCGCCTCGGCGGCCGCCAGCTTCATGTTTTCCGTGATCGCCCGCGCGCCGGAGTCCAGCGCGCCGCGGAAGACGCCCGGGAAGGCCAGCACGTTGTTGATCTGGTTCGGGAAGTCGCTGCGGCCGGTGGCCACGATCGACGCGTAGCGCGCCGCGACCTCCGGGTGTACCTCCGGGTCCGGGTTCGACAGCGCGAACACGATGCCGCCGCCCGCCATGCGGCCGAGCAGCGACTCGTCGATCGTCGCGCCGGACAGGCCGAGGAACACGTCCGCGCCTTCGAGCGCCTCGGCGAGCCCGCCGCGCAGGCCCGCCTTGTTCGTCGTCTGCGCGAGGCGCTGCTTGACCGGGTTCAGGCCGTCGCGGCCGTCGTGGATGATGCCGCGCGAGTCGAGGACGGTGACGTCGCCGATGCCGGCTTCCCGCAGGATCTTGGCGCAGGCGACCCCCGCCGCGCCGGCTCCGGAGACGACGACGCGCTGGTCGGCGATCGCGCGGTCGAGCACCAGGTTGGCGCCGCGCAGCGCGGCCAGTGTGACGATGGCCGTGCCGTGCTGGTCGTCGTGCATGACCGGGCAGTCCAGCGCTTCCTTGAGCTTGTCCTCCAGCTCGAAGCAGCGCGGCGCGGAAACGTCCTCCAGGTTGACGGCCCCGTAGGACGGCCGCAGCCGCACCAGCGTCTCGACGATCTCGTCGACGTCGGTGGTGTCCAGCACCAGCGGGATCGAGTCGAGCCCGCCGAACGTCTTGAACAGGACCGACTTGCCCTCCATGACCGGCAGCGACGCGCTCGCGCCGATGTCGCCGAGGCCGAGCACCGCCGTCCCGTCGCTGACCACGACGACCAGCCGGTCCGCCCACGTGTACCGCTTGGCCTTGGCCGCGTCCTCGGCGATCGCGCGGCTCACCTTCGCCACACCCGGGGTGTACGCGATCGAAAGGTCACGCGGGCTGGAGATGGGGCGCGTGGCCGCCACCGAGAGCTTGCCGCCCTCGTGCCCGGTGAAGATCTCTTCGTCGGTGACCGGCGCGACGGCGCCGGTGGGGTCGCTCATGGGGTTTCCTGTCGTCGTTTCCGTCATTCGTCCAGTGGGAATGACGGAACTCGCGGATCGAACGTGTGTCACTGGAATTTCTCCTGGGCCTGCGAGCGGGGGGCCACGGCTACAGGGGACACCGTGGTGATTCCCGGCACGGCAGCCCAGCGCGGTAGCGCCGGCCTGTCGGCGAGGCGTCACGTCGGCCATCGGTGCCGTGGGTCTGGCGATGGCCGCGGACGCGGCGGTCCAGTCAGTGTGACAGGTCCGGTCGCGGCATGGACCCCTCGGTGCGGTTGATGTCACACCGAAGCCCCATTCCGGCAATTCCCAAGACGTCTGTCCGGTTTTCTTGGCACCCGATATGATGAAGCCATGCAATTCCGCCGGTTGAGCGTCCCGGACGCCTTCGAGTTCTTCCCCCGGGCGTTCCCCGACGATCGAGGCGTGTTCGTGGCCCCGTTCCAGGAGGAGGCCTTCCGCGCCGCCGTGGGCCACCCGATGCGGCTCGGCCAGTCCAACCACAGCGTGTCCCGGCGCGGCACCATCCGTGGCATCCACTTCGCCGACACCCCGCCCGGCCAGGGCAAGTACATCTACTGCCCGCGCGGGGCGCTGCTCGACGTCGTCGTCGACCTCCGGGTCGGTTCGCCGACCTTCGGCGAGTGGGACGCGGTCCGCCTCGACTCGAGCGAGTACCGCGCCGTGTACGTCGCCGAGGGCCTCGGCCACGGCTTCATCGCGCTCGAGGACGACACGGTGATGGCCTACCTCTGCTCCGAGCCGTACATGCCCACGGGTGAGCACGGCATCAGCCCGCTCGACCCGGCGCTGGACCTGCCGTGGCCGGCCGGGCTCGAGCCGGTCCTCTCCCCCAAGGACCTCGCCGCGCCCACCCTGGCCGAGGCTCGCGAAAGCGGCCTGCTGCCGGTGTACGAGGACTGCGTCGCCTACTACGACAAGCTGCGCTCGACGAACTGAGCCGTCCCCCGCTTCCGCCGCGAAGCCGCTTGCCAATTTAGTAAGTGCGCATATAGTCTGCCTGCATGGCACTTTACGAGTACGAGCACAGCGAGACGTCCACCGCACCCGCCGCCGCGATCTGGCCGCTCTGGGCCGACACCACCCGCTGGCCGGAGTGGGACGCCGGGGTCCGGTCAGTGGTCGTCGACGGCCCCTTCGCCGTCGGGACCGGCGGCACGATGACGATGGACGGGATGCCGCCGATCCCGTTCACCCTCACCGAGGTCACCGAAGGCCGGAGCTTCACCGACGAGACCCGCCTCCCCGACGCGTTCCTGCGGTTCGAGCACGTCTTGACCGACGTCGAGGGCGGCACGCGGATCACCTACCGCGTCACGATCGACGGCCCCGAGGGCTTCGGCCCCCAGGTCACGGAGGACACCCCGGACGCCATGCGCGCGCTGGCCCGGCTGGCTGAGGCAAGCTCACGCGTATGACCACGCCCGAGTCCCGCCTGCCCGGCCCCGAGCGCAGCCCCGGCTTCCTGCTGTGGCGCGTGACACTGGCCTGGCAGCGGGCGATGCGGGCCGCGCTGGCCCCGCACGAGCTCACGCACGTCCAGTTCGTGCTGCTGACGACCACGTGGTGGCTCACCCGCTCGGGCGAGCCACCGTCGCAGCGGCAGCTCGCCGAGCAGGCGGGCACCGACACGATGATGACCAGCCAGGTCGTCCGCAAGCTCGCCGAGCGCGGCCTGCTGGCCCGCGCCGACGACCCGGCCGACGCCCGCGCGAAGCGGCTGGAAGTCACCCCGGCCGGCCTGGAGCTGGTCGCGAAGGCGCTGAAGGACGTCGAGGCCGCCGACGCGACCTTCTTCGAGGGCGTCGGCGACGGCTTCACCGAGTCGCTGGCCCGGCTCAGCCCTTGACGTCTTCGGCGAGGACGCGCTCGATGTTGCGCTCGGCCAGCGCCGTGATCGTCACGAACGGGTTGACGCCGGTGCTGCCGGGGATCAGCGAGCCGTCCGTGACGTACAGGTTCCGGTAGCCCTTCACCCGGCCGTACCCGTCGGTCGCCTCACCGAGCACCAGCCCACCCAGCGGGTGGTAGGTGAAGCGGTTCTCGAACGTGCGCGTGTCGCCGAACAGGTCGTAGCGGTAGATCGTCTTGTTCGCCCGGTTGACCTTGTCGAACAGCGCCTTCGCGGCGTCGATCGACGGCTGCCCCTGCGACGCCGACCAGCGCAGCTTCGCCGAGTCGCTCGCCGCGTCGTAGGTGAAGTGGCCGCGTTCGGGGTTCTTGGTGATGGCCAGGTACAGGCTGACCCACGTCTCGAGCCCGGCGGGCACCGGCGCGATCTCGGCGAAGGCCGGGTGCACCGGGTCGGCCCAGTTGTCGATGCCGAGCGCGGGCATGCCGGACTGCAGGCTGCCGGTGGTGTCCCAGACGTGGTTGGCGCGCCCGAGCATGACGTTGCCGTTGGTGCCCCAGCCGAGCCCGACGGCGTCGTTCAGCTCCGGCAGCCGGCCGGTCTCGCGGGCGCGGACCAGCAGCTCGGTCGAGCCGAGGCTGCCCGCGCCGAGGAACAGGTGCTTCGTGGTGACGTGCCGGGTGCCGAGCACCGTCCCGTGCTCGTCGATCTCGCGCACGACCAGCGCGTACGTCCCGTCGGGCCGGTGGCTGACCTCGCGGACCTCGTGCAGCGCCTGGATCGTCACGTTGCCGGTGCCGAGCGCGGCGGCGAGGTAGGACTTGTCGAGCGAGCGCTTCCCGTGGTTGTTGCCGTAGATGACTTCGGACGCGTCGGCCGAGCGCGGGACCGTGCCCGCCTCCTCGCGCCGCAGGTAGTCCATGTCGTACACGCTGGGCACGAACACCGTGTCGAAGCCGGCCTTGCGGGCGGCCTTCCGCGAGACGCGGGCGTACTTGTAGGAGCGGCAGGTCTCGAACCACGCCGGGTCGACGACGTTGACGCCCAGCTGGGCGCGGGCCCGCGGGAAGTACTTGCCGTACATCTCGTCGGCGTCGACGCCGGGGAGGATCTCCTCGAAGTAGGAGCGCTTCGGCGTCACCGCCATCGCGCCGTTGACCAGCGAACCGCCGCCGACGCCGCGGCCGAGGTACACCGCCATGTCGCCGAAGTTCACCCGGTCCAGCACGCCCGCGTAGCGCCCGATGTCGCGGTTGGCGAGGTCGAGCCAGAGGAAGGACGCGAGCGGCGCTTCGGTGCGGTCCTTGAACCACATCGACCGCTCGTCCGGGGTGAGCATCGGGCAGAAGACCTTGCCGTCGGCGCCCGGCGTGCTCCACAGCCGGCCCATCTCGAGCATCAGCGTCGGGATCCCGGCTTCGCCGAGCCGCAACGCCGTCACGGCGGCACCGTAGCCGGTGCCGATCACCACCGCCGGGACGTGCCCGGGCAGCGTCGCGGCGTCCGCGGGCCGCGTCGACACCGTGGTCAGCCCGAGTGCGGCGGCGGAGTTCAGCGCGGCGAGGCCGAGGAAGCGGCGGCGGGAGAAGGCAGACATGCACCCGATCATGACCCAGTTCAGTGAACGGTGTTAACTATTGGAACAGGTTTCACCCGGTCGAGGGAAATCCTCGGGTCTCCCCTGGGGGCGATCCCGGATGTCGCGGCCGCACGGTGCGAGCAGGCTCACCGGCATGAAACTTCTCGCACTGGGGGCGGCCGCGGCCGCCGTCGCCGCACTGGGGGTCGTGCCGCCGGCGGCGTCCGCCGACGAGCTGCCGACGTTCGACCTCACGGACTGCCCGGCACCGCCCGCGAACGCCGACCCGGGCACGTGGCGCTGCGAAGCCTTTGTCTCCCAGGGAAAACTGACGATCGACCGCACCGAGATCCCGCTCGGGGAAGTGCGGCTGACGTTCAGCGAAGGCCGCGTGAACGGCGAGTACGCGCAGGTGTTCGGCGCGCTGCGGCACGCTCCCGCGCCCATCCCGGGCCTGGCCGGCGCCACGATCCAGCTGCGCTACGGCGGCTACTCCGACTTCCACAGCGACGACGTGCGCCGCGGCGAGCTCGACGTCTACGCCGTGGTGCGGCACCCGTTGCTGCACAAGGACTGCAGCATCGGCACGGCTTCGGCGCCGTTGCACACGGTCGTCCACGACGATCCCTCGGTGCCCCCGCGGATCATCTCGGAGAACCCGCGGACGGCGTTCTCCGGCGTCATCGACGCGGACCTGGCCCTCCCCGCGACGCAGGGCTGCGGCCCCCTCGGCAAGCTCGTCGACCGGCGGCTGGGCCTGCCGTCGCCGTCCGGCGAGAACGCGTTCCAGCAGGCGTCCTACGTCCAGTACAAGCCGCTCTAACGCTTCTTCGGCGTCACCCAGATGGTGATCGTCCCGGTGACCACCGGCTTGCCGTCGGAGTCCGAAATGGTCACCGGGACACCCAGCTCGAAGCCCTCGTCGCCGAACTCCGGCAGCTCGGGCAGCGACGCGACCGCGCGCAGGCCGGTTTCCGCCTTGGCGACGTACTGGACGTTCATGCCCTTCGGCAGCCAGCGGTGGGTCGTGGGCACCGTCGCCTCGGCGAGCATCCCCATCGCGATCTCGGCGAGGTTGCAGGCGGCGATGGCGTGGAACGTGCGGATGTGGTTGTAAACACCCCACCACTTCGGCGCGCTGACCTCGCAGTGACCGGGCCGCAGTTCGCGCACCGAGGGCAGCACCGTGCGGAAGTACGGCACCCGTAGGCACATCGCGGCGCTGAACAGCTGTTTCCCGCCCGGCTTCGCGGCCAGCTTGTGCCACAGCGCGAACGTCGGCGTCTCGGACATGGGGTTCTCCTCGGGCTAAGCTACTGCTCAGTAGCAAAGCAGACGACCTGCTCGCGCGCAAACGGCCGGGTATGTTCGGCCGCGTGGCGAACCGTCTCTTCCTCCTCCGGCACGGGCAGACCGAATGGTCGCTGAACGGGCGGCACACCGGCCGCACGGACATCCCGCTGACACCGGCGGGCGAGGGCCAAGCGCTCGCGGCGGGTGGCACGCTCCGCAGCCTGGTCGGCGGGCCGTCACTGGTGTTGTCCAGCCCGCGCGCCCGCGCGCTGCGGACCGCCGCGCTGGCCGGGCTGCGCGTCGACGAAGTCACCGAAGACCTGGCCGAGTGGGACTACGGCGACTACGAGGGCATCACCACGCCGAAGATCCGCGAGACGGTGCCGGGCTGGACGGTCTGGACCCACCCGAGCCCCGGCGGCGAAAGCGCGGACGACGTCTCCGCGCGTGCGGACCGCGTCCTGACGCGCGCCCGCCGCGCGAGCGAATCGGGCGACGTGATCCTGGTCGGGCACGGGCACTTCAGCCGCGTGCTGGTGGCCCGCTGGCTCGCCATGCCCGCGACCGCCGGCGTCCACTTCGGACTCGACGCGGCCGGCATCGCGGTGCTCGGCGACGAGCGCGGCGAGCCGCAGATCGAACACCTCAACCTGCTGCCCGCCCTGGAGGACTGACGTGCCCGACGACCGCATCCGCCGGATCGGACCCGACGACGTCGAGGCCGCCGTCGCTCTGGCTTACGCACTGGCGGACTACGAGCGCGCGCCCGACGAGTGCCACCTGACGGCCGAGCAGCTGCGTTCCGCGTTGTTCGGCGAAGCGCCGAAGCTGTTCGGGCACGTGGCCGAGGTGGACGGCGAGATCGTCGGCTTCGCGGTGTGGTTCCTCAACTTCTCCACCTGGCGCGGGGTGCACGGGATCTACCTGGAAGACCTGTTCGTGCTGCCCGCGCACCGCGGCTCCGGCCTCGGCAAGGCCCTGCTGGCGGCGCTGGCGGCCGAGTGCGTCGCGAACGGCTACGCGCGGCTCGAGTGGTCGGTCCTGGACTGGAACCCGGCGACGGAGTTCTACAAGGCCCTCGGCGCGGTCCCGATGGACGAGTGGACGGTCAACCGCCTCACCGACGCACCCCTGCGTTCCCTCGCCGCCCAAGCCTGACCCGGTGCCGGGGCTCAGTCCTCTTCGCGGCCTTCGCGCTCGGCACGGCGGCCCGCCATCCCGCCGCGTTCGGCGGCTTCCGTCTCCGTCTCGCCCTCGCGCAGGCCCAGCGCCCACGCGCGGGCCGGGCGGCGGAACAGCAGCGCCAGCGCGGCGATGCCGAACAGCGCCACCGGTACGCCCCAGGCCGGCTCGCCGGACGGGCCGAGCAGGTACCAGCCGAGCCCGATCACGATCAGCGCGATCACCACGCCGGGCGAGCGCGCCCACGTCTGGCCGAGGACCAGGCCGGCCGACGCGGCCAGGAACGCCAGCGCGACCACGATGAACGTGCCCGACTCGACGAAGACGTTGTTCCCCGGCTGGGCCGGCGACCCGAGGCCGTTCACCAGCACGATCACCCCGAACACCAGCAGCGCGAGCGACGGCACCGCGGTGACCAAGCCGGCCAGCCGGACCTCACGGGGAGCGGGCGAGAGCTTCACTGGGGGCCTTCCGGAAGGTCTTTTCGCGGGGAGCACAGTGGACTCGACCAGGGCGGGTCACCGTGCGTGAGCTGATTCGATCGTATGCCACCCGGTCGGCCGTTTTCCCGGGACCGCCCGGGCGCTGAGAATTCAAGAGTCGTCGATGAGCGGGCGGTCGGCCCGGGTGCACTTGTCACGACGCGCGGACACCCGCACGTGAAGGAGGGCCGCCCGCCACAGGGTCGCGAAGGTGCTGTTCGCCGGGGTTGCGCCGGTCACCATGCGGGTCCGGAAGGTTCTCGGGCCGCCGGAAGTCACCTACCCTGCGGTGGTGCGCGCAATCCTCGTCGTGAACCCGCAGGCCACCTCGACCACCGCAGGTGGCCGGGACGTGCTGGCGCACGCGCTCGCCAGCCAGGTCAAGCTCGACGTGGTCGAGACGGACTACCGCGGCCACGCGATGGCCGTCGCCCGCTCGGCCGCGCGGGACGGCATCGACCTGGTCGTGGCGCACGGTGGCGACGGCACGGTCAACGAGGTCGTCAACGGCCTGCTGGCCGACGCGGCCACATCCGGAGCTCCGCCCCAGGCCGGGGGCGCCGCCACCGGGACCTCCGCAAGAGGGTGGGGCGACCCGACCCGAATAGGCCGCATCCCCGCCCTGGGCGTCGTGCCCGGCGGCTCGGCCAACGTGTTCGCGCGCGCCCTCGGCATCTCCTCGGACCCGGTCGAAGCCACCCACCAGCTGCTGCACGCGCTGGAGAACGACCGCTCGCGCCGGGTGGGCCTCGGCCTGGCCGACGGGCACTGGTTCACCTTCAACGCCGGCCTCGGCTGGGACGCCGACGTCGTCGGCCGCGTGGCGAAGCGCCGCGGCAAGCAGACGACGGCGGGCCTCTACCTGCGGGCCGCCGTCCGCTCCTACTTCCGGCCGCCGCTGGGCCGTCCGGCGCTCACCATCCGTGTCCCGGGTGAGGAACCCACCGAAGCGCTGACCGCTTTCGTGTCCAACACCGATCCGTGGAGCTACCTGGGCGAGCGGCCGATTCACCTCAACCCGGGTTGCTCGTTCGAGACGGGATTGGGCCTGTTCGCGTTGAACGGTCTGGGGTTGCCCACGGTGTTCAAGCATGTACGCCGTGCTTTGGCTACGAAGAGCAACCAAAAAGGCCGGCGTCTCGTGCGTCACGATGACCTGCCGATGATCCGCATCGACGCAGCTGAACCGGTAAACTTCCAGGTGGACGGCGACCTCGTCGGCCAGCGGACCCGAGTGGAGTTCTTCAGCGTGCCGGATGCACTCACCGTAATCGTGTAACGACGGGACAGCTGATCGCCTGCGGCAAAGTGCAATCTGCCGTTCGTCGACGCAGAAGCTCCACTCAGCGCATCAGCCTTCCCCCGGGCGGGCTGTTTCGGAGAGAAACCGCAGGTCAGAAGCGTCGCTCGGCCGGGTGAGCTGACTCACCGATCTTCCGGAAACCCTTGTCGAAAGCGGTGCTTCGTGAAAGCATTCACAAGCACCCAAGAACACGACCGCCATTGACGACTGTGGCGCGGCCCTCCCGCGCCATGTGTAAGGAGCTCACGAACATGGACTGGCGCCACGACGCGGCCTGCCGAGACGAGGACCCCGAGCTGTTCTTCCCGGTGGGAACCAGCGGTCCGGCTCTGTCGCAGGTAGCTCAGGCGAAGGCCGTGTGCCACCGCTGCCCCTCCGCTTCCGACTGCTTGGCCTGGGCTTTGGCCAGCGGCCAGGACGCCGGCGTGTGGGGCGGCATGAGCGAGGACGAGCGACGCGCGCTCAAGCGCCGCCGTACGCACATCGGCACGCGTACCAACGCCTGACATTCCCATAGATCCACCGAACCACCCGAGCCAGGTAGGAATTTCACCCGGCGGGCCTTTTCCGTGCCCACGCCGTCTGGGGTGATACCTACTCAGCTCAAGCTTAACAACCGAGGCGAAACCACCCGGAGACGGGTGTGCTGAAACCTCACCGGGACTTCAAGTCCTCCCGCGAAACGTTGAACGGCCCGGCACCGAGCTGAACCAGGTGCCGGGCCTTCAGCGTGTTTCCCTCCCGCGATCCGCACCCGATCACGTCGCTGCCGCGGGAATGCCCGGCGCCGATCGAGTCCAAACGCGACTGTCTACAACCGACGCGAAAGTGGGATGCGCAGCGCCGCTTCGGTTCCCGTCACCCGGGTCGACGACTCCTCCACGCGCACCTTCCGCAGCGAAAGCGAGCCGCGCAGCTCGGACTCCACGAGCGTCCGCACGATCTGCAGCCCCAGGCCGTCCGAGCGCTCCAGCGAGAATCCCGCCGGCAAGCCGCGGCCGTTGTCGCGGATCACGACGTCCAGCCAGCGGGCCGACCGCTCCACGATCAGCTCGACCTTGCCCGAGCGGCCGGCCGGGAACGCGTGCTCGATGGCGTTCTGGACCAGCTCGGCGAGCACCATCACGAGCGGCGTCGCGATCTCCGCGACGACCACCCCGAACGAGCCCGTGCGCTTCAGCCCGACCTGCGACTCCGCCGTGGCGACCTCGCCGACCATCGGCAGCACGTTGTCGAGCAGCTGGTCGAGGTCGACGCGTTCGTCCACCGAGATCGACAGCGCCTCGTGCACCAGCGCGATCGACGTCACCCGGCGCACCGACTCGGCCAGCGCGAGCCGCGCCTCCTCCGACGACGTCCGGCGGGACTGCAGGCGCAGCAGCGCGGCCACCGTCTGCAGGTTGTTCTTCACCCGGTGGTGGATCTCGCGGATCGTCGCGTCCTTCGACAGCAGCGCACGGTCGCGCCGCTTCACCTCGGTGACGTCGCGGACCAGCACCAGCGCGCCCGCCGCCTGCCCGGCCGGGCGCAGCGGCAGCGCGCGGAACAGCACCACGGCGCCGCGCCGGGAATCGGCCTCCGTGCGGCTCGACGGCTTCCCGTCGAGCGCTTCGATGATCCGGTGCGAGACCTCGGTCGCGTCGAACGGGTCGCGGATCAGCGAGCGCGTCAGCGGCGCCAGCCGGGTGCCGACCAGGTCGGATTCGTGCCCCATCCGGTGGTAGGCGGACAGGCCGTTCGGGCTGGCGAAGACGACCGTGCCGCTCGAGTCGAGCCGGATCAGCCCGTCCCCGACCCGGGGCGAGGTGTGCGTGTCGGTCGCGTTCGTGCCGTTCGGCGGGAACGTGCCGTCGACGATCATCTGGCACAGGTCGCCGGCGCTGCCCAGGTACGCGATTTCCAGCGGCGAAGGCACGCGCGGGGCGGCCAGGTTGGTCTCGCGGCTCATCACGGCGACGACCTCGTCGTGGAAGCGCACCGGGATGGCCTCGCGGCGCATCGGCAGGTCGCGGTACCAGTGCGGGTCCTCTTCGCGGCAGATCCGCACCTCGCGCATGGCCTTGGCCAGCTGCGGGTGCTCCTCCACCGTGAACCGGGTGCCGACGACGTCCTCGGGGTGCGCGGTGGGCGCCGTCGTCGGCCGCGCGTGCGCGACGCAGACGAAGTCGCCGCCGTCCGGCTGCAGCTCCTCGGTCACCGGGACCCAGAGCAGGAAGTCCGCGAAGGACAGGTCGGCCAGCAGCTGCCACTCGGCGACGACGGTCTGGAGGTGGTCCGCCGCCGCCCCGGGGAGGCCGGTGTTGTCGGCGAGCAGTTCGGCGAGCGTCGACACGGTTACTCGACCGTCCCGAGGACGTCGCCCTGCTGGACCCGGTCACCCTTGGCGACGACGAGGCTGGTCAGCGTGCCGGCCATTTCGCTCACGGCGGGCAGCTCCATCTTCATCGACTCCAGGATCAGGACGGTGTCACCGGCGTTCAGCGCGGTGCCGGGCGCCGCGACGACCTCGAGCACGGTGCCGACCATCTCCGCGCGGATCTCGGCCATCGCCACCCCTCCTCGTGCTCGCCCGACCACCCCATCCAACCAGAACGGGACGTCATGACACACTTGAGAGGTTGACCAGCTTTGACGACGAGGAGTGAACATGTCGAAGCGCGCCCGCAAGCGTCGCAGCCGGAAGAAGAACAGCGCGAACCACGGCGGTAAGCCCAACTCCTGAACCCGGCGTCGGCACGCAAAAGGCCCCCACACCGAAGTGCGGGGGCCTTTGTCGTGCTCGGGCGCTACTCGGAGCGCTGCTCGACGGTGATCTCGGTGCGTTCCACCGTCACACCGCCGCGGGAGGCGACGGTCTGGCGGATCGACGCGCGCAGCCTGGTCTTCAGGTCAGCGGGTGCGTGGTCACCACCGCACTTGCGGGCCAGCAGCTGCTTGATGTGCTCGTCGATGCCGTACTCCTCGAGGCACGGCGGGCAGTCCTCGATGTGGGCGCGCAACGCGGCGTCCCGCTCGGCACTGCACTCGCGGTCGAGCAGCAGGTAGATGTCGGCGAGCGCTTCTTCGCAGCGGACCTTGTCGGACGCGCCCTCGCACATGTCGTTCATCGCCCGGCCACCTCTTCCTTGGCACCCCGGATGAAACCGCGTTCCCGCGCGACGTCGGCGAGCAGGTCGCGCAGCTGGGCGCGGCCGCGGTGGAGGCGGGACATCACGGTGCCGATGGGGGTGTCCATGATCTCGGCGATCTCCTTGTACGCGAAGCCCTCGACGTCGGCCAGGTAGACGGCCAGCCGGAACTCCTCGGGCAGCTTCTGCAGCGCGGCCTTGACGTCGGTGTCGGGGAGGTTGTCCATCGCCTCGACCTCGGCCGACCGCAGCCCGCTGGAGGTGTGGCTCTCCGCCTTGGCGATCTGCCAGTCGGTGATCTCCTCGGTGGGCTGCTGCACCGGCTGCCGCTGCCGCTTCCGGTAGCCGTTGATGTAGGTGTTGGTCAGGATGCGGTACATCCAGGCCTTGAGGTTCGTGCCGGCCTTGAAGGACGCGAAGGCGGCGTACGCCTTCAGGTAGGTCTCCTGGACCAGGTCCTCGGCGTCAGCGGGGTTGCGGGTCATCCGCATCGCGGCCGAGTACAGCTGGTCGAGCAGCGGCATGGCGTCCCGTTCGAAGCGCTCGGCGCGCTCGGCCTCGGTCGCTTCCTCCGGCGCTGAGTTCTGCGTGCTCGGCAAACCGTTCCCTTCCCGCTCGGCGTCGATGCGCGTGCGCGCATACGGCAGACCCGAGTTTACGCGGGGACCGGGCACGCCGCGGTTCGCCGGTGCCTGGGGACGACGACGGCTGCGAGAGCGTGTGGTGGCGAGCGTTGGTGTCACGTCCCGTACAACCGTCCGGGGCGGGCGGGCATTCCCTAGACTTCCGGCCCATGGCTGGCAAGGGCACCCCGGCGACGGCGTTGTTGGGCAAGCAGAAGGTGGCGCACACGCTGCACGCGTACGACCACGACCCGCGCGCGGAGTCGTACGGCCTGGAGGCGGTGGAGGCCCTCGGCCTGGACCGGGCGAGGGTGTTCAAGACCCTGGTCGCCGAGGTCGACGGCCGGTTGGTGGTCGGCGTGGTCCCGGTCACGGGCCAGCTCGACTTGAAGGCGCTGGCGGCGGCGTCGGGCGGCAAGAAGGCGAAGATGGCCGACCCGGCGGCGGCCCAGCGGGCGACCGGGTACGTGCTGGGCGGGATCTCGCCGCTGGGCCACCGGAGCCGGCTCCCGGTGGTGATCGACGCTTCGGCACCGACGTTCGAGACGGTGTTCTGTTCGGCGGGGCGGCGGGGACTCGAGGTGGAGCTGGCGCCGTCGGAACTGATCCGGCTGACGGGTGCGGTGGTGGCGCCGATCGCGGCCTGACCAGCGGGTTCAGGCCAGGATCAAGCCCACCGCGCCGGCCAGATCGCCCAGGTCACGAAGCGGTATTTGCGCTGGGCCGCCTTCGAAAGGGCCCAGATGTGCTGGGCGAGGTTCTCGGCCAGGCGATCGGGGTCACCGAGGATCGCCTGCGCGGCCGTCCGGCAGTCCCCGGCCGACGTGAAGGCGGCGATGGTCCCGTAGTGGGCGACGGAACGGGTTTTCAGCCACTTCGCCCGTGGAACCACCGTCCAGATGGCCAGGAGAACGCTGACCGAACCCAGCGCGACGGCCAGGGACAAGGTGACGACGGAGAGTGCCCCGGGGACCGTCCCACGCGGGGAGCTGACGGACCGGACCTGCGGGTTCAGGCCAGCGGGCGCAGCACCCGCGACAGCCACTCCGTCGCCGCCCGCGAGACGCCCTCCAGGTCCTTCGACAGGCTGTGGTCGCCCTCCACCACCACGATCTCGTGGTGCGGCCCCGCCGAGGGGCGCCCGAACGGGTCGTTCTCCCCCTGCACCACCAGCACCGGGACCTCGACCGCGTCCAGTTCCGGCTGGCGCGTCTTCTCCGGCTTGCCCGGTGGGTGCTCCGGGAACGCCAGGCACAGCACCGCCACCGCCTGGCCCTGCGCGGCCGTCCGGCAGGCGACCCGCGCGCCCGACGACCGTCCGCCGAACACGAACGGGAGGGCGTCGAAGCGCTCCGAGAGGTCGTCCGCGATCGTCAGCCACGCCGTGTCCAGCTGGTTCGCCGGGGCCGGGGCGCGGCGGCCCGCCACCCGGTACGGCTGCTCGACCAGCGCCACGTGGACGCCGGCCGCCTGGGCCGCGCGCGTCACCGCCACCAGGTCCTTCGCGCCGAGGCCGCCGCCCGCGCCGTGGCCGAGCATCAGCACCGCCTCGCCCTCCTCGGCGCAGTGCAGGTACGCCCGCGCCGGGCCGTAGGCGGTGCCGATCTCGAGGGCCGTCATGAGAAGAGGGTGCCCTCGTGCGCCGGGTCGACGCGCTCCAGCAGCTCGGGCCCGTTGTTGCGGACGTTGTTGACCTTGGTCGAGATCGGCCGCAGCTCCAGCGACGCGACGATGTCGTCCGGCGTCGGCACCAGCAGGTCCTTGACGTCCTCGCGGTCGGGGTCGAGCCAGCCGTCCCAGTGCGACTTCGGCACGATCAGCGGCATCCGGTGGTGGACGTCGGTGAGCTGCCCGGCCGCGTCGGTCGTGATGATCGAGAACGTGATCAGCGGTGCCGCGTCCTTGTCGTCCTTCGGGTGCCAGCTCTCCCAGATCCCGCCGAACGCGATCGACGAGTCGTCCGGGGCCGTCATGTAGAACGGCTCCTTCTCCTTGCCCGTGCGGCGCCACTCGAACCAGCCGTCGGCGGGCACCAGGCAGCGGCGGGACACCAGCGCGCGGCGGAAGGCGGGCTTCTCGGCGGCGGTCTCGGCGCGCGTGTTGATCATCCGCGAGCCGACCGACGGGTCCTTCGCCCAGAAGGGCACCAGGCCCCACTTCATGATCCGCAGCGAGCGCTCGGCGGGCTCGTCCTCGAGGACCTGGCCGTCTTCGTCACGCGGGTGCCGCTGCACCACCGTGACGACGTTCTTCGTCGGCGCGACGTTGTGGTCCGCGCGCGCGTGGCCTTCGGTGAGGTCGATCGCCTCGAACTCCTCGATCAGCTTCGCCGGGTCCTTCGTGGCGGCGTAGCGGCCGCACATGCGCCTACCTCCTCGTGCCGGCTGCATCCGGGACGCCATCGTTACACGCAGGCCAGGGCCGTGGCGAGCGGCGTGGGATCATTCGGGTGGGCACCGGTGCACGAGAGGACGAAGGTTTGGCGCGCAACGACTGGAGCAAGCTGGACGAGTCCGACGTCCGCGTGCGTCCGAGCAAGGGCACCCGCCCCCGCAGCAAGCGCCGTCCCGAGCACGCCGACGCCGTCTCCGCGATGGTCATCGGCAAGGACCGCGGGCGCTGGACCTGCGCGATCGACGCCGACCCCGAACGGGTGATCACCGCGATGCGGGCCCGCGAGATGGGCCGGACGCCGGTGGTCGTCGGCGACCTCGTCGCCGTGGTCGGGGACGTCTCCGGCAAGCCCGACACCCTCGCGCGGATCGTCCGGGTCGACGAACGCACGAGCTCGCTGCTGCGCACGGCCGACGACACCGACCCGTACGAGCGGCTGGTCGTCGCCAACGCCGAACGCCTGCTGATCGTCACCGCGCTGGCCGACCCGCCGCCGCGCACCGGCTTCATCGACCGCTGCCTGGTCGCCTGCTACGCCGGCGGCGTCGAGCCGGTGCTGTGCCTGACCAAGGCCGACCTGGCCAGCCCGGACGAGCTGCTGGCCGGGTACGCGGGCCTCGACGTCCCGGTGATCGTCAGCCGCTTCGACGAGCAGCCCGAGGGCCTCGACGAGCTGCTGAAAGACCGCGTGACGGCGCTCGTCGGCCACTCCGGGGTCGGCAAGTCGACATTGGTCAACCGGCTGGTACCCGCCGCCGGGCTGGCCGTCGGCGTGGTCAGCTCGGTCGGCAAGGGGCGGCACACGTCCGTGGCGGCGGTGGCGCTGCCGCTCCAGAACGGCGGCTGGGTGATCGACACGCCCGGCGTGCGCTCGTTCGGGCTGGCCCACGTCACCGCGGACGACATCGTCGACGCCTTCGAGGAGTTCGCCGCGGCCGCCGAGGAGTGCCCGTCGGGCTGCGGGCACCTCGGCCCGCCCGAGGACCCCGGCTGCGCGCTCGACGACGTCGTCACCGACGGCACGGCGAGCGCCGAGCGGCTCGCGTCGCTGCGGCGCCTGCTGGCCTCGCGGGGCGGCCACGACGTGACCCGGCCCACGGAGTCCTGAGGCAACCGGGAACCGAACGCGGATCGTCACCGTCACAGAGGTAATGATTCGCCCGTTCGGGCGATATGCCCAGCGGAAGATCCAATCCTGAGGGGATGTACATGCGCAAGACCACCCTGGTCGCGGCCGGTGCCGCGCTGGTTCTGACGCTGACGGCGTGCAGCGGCAACTCCACCACGGGCACCGCCGCCCCGGCCGGCGAGCAGTCGCAGTCCGGTGGCAGCAGCAGCGGTCTCGCTTCGCCGTTCACCGACGCGTTCCAGCTGGCGTCGGCGTCGAAGCAGGGCACCGAGAAGTCCAAGTCGGCGAAGTTCACCATGGAGGGCTCCGCCGCCGGCCAGGCCATGAGCGCCACCGGCGCGATGGCCTTCGACGGCGCGAACACGAAGTTCTCGATGACGAGCACCGCGGCCGGCCAGACCACCGAGATGCGCATGGTCGACAAGGTCATGTACCTCAAGCTGCCCGCCGACCAGCAGAAGCAGATGGGCACCGACAAGGCGTGGGCCAAGATCTCGGCCGACGGCACCGACCCGATCTCGCAGGCGATGGGGAGCGCGCTCTCGCAGTCGGCGGAGCAGAGCGACCCGAGCAAGATCCTGGAGCAGGTCTCCAAGGCGGGCCGGATCATCTCGTCCGACCAGACCGAGCTGAACGGCGAGCAGGTCAACCACTACAAGGTCGAGCTCGACGTGGCCAAGGCCATCGACCAGTTCACCGGCCAGGTCCCGGCCGCCGCGCGCGACCAGATCAACGAGAAGCTCAAGGGCAAGGACCTCAAGATCCCGGCCGAGCTGTGGCTGAACAAGGACAACCTGCCGGTGCAGGTCACCATGGACCAGGGCGCGATGATGCAGGCGCTGGGCGCGCCGGCCGGCGACGCGAAGTTCACGATGAAGTACAGCGACTGGGGCACCCAGGTCGACGTGACGGCCCCGCCGGCCGAGCAGGTCGTCGACCTCGGCGAGCTGATGAAGAAGGCCGGTCGCTGACCGGAAACTCTGAGTAGCAGCGGCTCCCCCGAACGAGTTCGGGGGAGCCGCTGTGTTTTTGTTGGCGCCATGCGCAAAGCCGCCGTGGTGCTGCTGGTCGTCCTGCTCGCCGGCTGCTCCGGTTCGCCACCCCCGGCCGCGTTCACCGACGCGCGGGCACTGGCCGACGCCGCGACGGCGGCCACCACGAGCGGCGGCTCGGCGAAGTTCGCCGCGGACGTCGCCGTCGGCTCGGTCCGGTCGAAGGGCCAGGGCCAGGCGCGCTTCGGTGCCGGCGGGATGTCCCAGGTGATGACGACCGACTTCCTCGGCGAGCCGCTGGAGCTGCGCCTGGTGGCCGGCAAGCTGTACGCGAAGGTGCCGGAGGGTTCGCGCGACGAGGTCGGCGCGGACAAGCCGTGGGTGCTGGTCGCGGCGGACGGCAGCGACCCGTTCTCCCAGGTGCTCGGCGGCAGCCTGACGCAGCTGGCGGCGCAGAACGACCCGGCGCACACCCTGGGCGAGATCCGGACGGCGGGCACGATCGTCTCGTCGGAACGCACGCAGCTCGACGGCGTGGCGGCGGAGCACTACCGCGTCGACCTGGACCTGGCCCGCCTGGGCACCGACCTGCCCGCGGGCCTGCCCCCGGAGTCGGCGGGCCGGCTCGGCAAGTTCCCGGTGGAGCTGTGGCTCGACGACACCCACCGGCCGCTCCGGATCGTGCTGGACCTGACCCCGATCCTGCCGGGCTCCGATGCCCGCATCACCACGCGTTATTCGGACTGGGGCACGCCTGTCGACATCCAGCCGCCGCCCCCGGGCGAAGTGGGGTAGTCACGTTTCGGCTCGCTGCCTCGTCCGTTCTCCGACGAAGGGAGAAGGACATGCGGGTGCTGGTGATCGGGGCGACGGGCGTGCTGGGCAGGCCGGCGGTGACGCGGCTGCTGGCCGGCGGCCATGAGGTGAGCGGTCTGGCCAGCGCGGCTTCGCGCGTGCCGGCGGTGTCGGCGACGGGTGCCCGGCCGGTGGAAGGCGACTTGTTCTCGGCCGATTCGCTGGTCGCGGCGTTGCGCGGCCACGACGCGGTCGTGAACCTGGCGACGCGGATTCCGGCGAAGGTGACGAGCAAGGCGGCGTGGGCGCTGAACGACCAGGTCCGCCGTGCGGGGAGCGCGGCTCTGGCGGCGGCGGTCCGGCAGGTCGAAGAGGTGCGGATCCTGGTCCAGGAGGGGATCTCGTTCGTGTACGCCGACGGGGGTTCGGCGCTGCTGACGGAGGAGGCTCCGCTGCGTCCGGGCCTGGTTACGGCGTCATCGGTGGAGGCGCACTCGAACGTGGCGGCGTTGACGGACCGCACGGTGGTGCGGCTGCGGATCGGCACGCTGCTGGGCCCGGACCCGATGACGTCCGCCCTGCTCGCGGCCGCCCGCCGAGGTGGGCCACTGATCATGGGCGCACGCACGGACTGGACGACGGCGATCCACCCATCGGACGCGGCCGCGGCCGCGGTGGCGGCGTTGGAGGCACCATCGGGGGTTTACAACGTGGGCGCGCCACCGTTGCTGAAGGCCGATCTGGGCGCGGCGATGGCCGCGGCGGCCGGGGTACGCCGGGCGCGGGCGTTGCCGAAGTGGCTGGTGTCGCGGATCCCGCTGGCCGAGCCGATGGGGCGCTCGCAGCGGGTGGATTCCACGAAGCTGGTGGACGCGACCGGCTGGAAGTGCGAACGGCCGGTGCCGGGCCCGGACTGGTTCACGGAGGACTGATCCCCGAGTTGTCCACAGGTGAACCCACCTGTGGACAACTCAGAGCAGCTCCAGCAAGAACGGCAGTTCCTGCGGCGCGTACCAAGCCAGCTCGTGATCCTCGGCATCGCCCAAGGTGAACTCCGCGTCCGGGTCCCCCAGGTCCGCCGCGTCGATCACCGCGGCCGCCGCCGATACCGCTTCGGCGGCCTCCGGGGCGTCCACGTGGATCGCCGCCACCGCCGACAGCGGGATCGGGCCGCCGATGCGGACCACCGGGGCGTCCAGGTCCGGACGCAGCGTCAGCCCCTCGACGTCCGCCGAAATCACCACCCGGCGGGGTTCGCCCTTCTCCTCCGCCGCGATCAGGCGCAGGGAGGCGCGGGCCGCGTCCAGCAGGGCCGCGTACTCCAGCTCCTCGTCGGACCCGCTCACGTACGCCTCGCGCAACGCCGGCGTCAGCGCGAACGCCGTTCCGCTGCGGGCGCGGAACTCGCCCGACGACTCGAGGTCGCGGAGCATCGCGATCGTCGCAGGCAGATAGACCCTCACCAGTGCGCACCCTTCAGCTCTTCCAAGGATTCTTCGATCATCCCGGCCAGCAGGTCGACGTCGAAGGCGGCCTTGCGGTCGCCGTTCAGTCCGAAGTAGACGCCGCCGTGGTAGGACGTCACCCCGATCGCCAGCGCCTGGGTGCGCATCAGCGGCATCACCGGGAACATCTCGACCAGTCTGGCCTCTCCCGCGTACATCGGCACCTGCGGGCCCGGCGAATTGGTCACCATGACGTTGAAGATGCGCCCCGACAGCGACCCCGCCGCTCGCGCGCCGAGCGAATGGAGCGTAGCCGGGGCGAAGCCGCCGACCTTGAGCAGGCCGCGCGCCGCCACCGAACGGCCCGAGTCCAGGTGCTCGGCCATCGCGTGGCCGATGTGCTGCAGGCGCAGCACCGGGTTCGGCTCGCCGACCGGCAGGTCGACCAGGTACGCGGCCACCTGGTTGCCGATCAGCGCCGGCGTCGAGAACTCGGCCGTCTCCGCGTCGCGGACCGCCAGCGGCACCAGCGCGCGGATCGTCGTGTGCGGGGTCAGCGGCTCCTCGCGCGAAAGCAGCCATTCGCGCAGCGCGCCCGTGATCGCCGCGAGAACGACGTCGTTGACCGTGCCGCCGTGCGCCGCGCGGATCTTGCGGTAGTCCTCCAGCCGCGTCCGGACCACGGAGAACACGCGGCCGCCGGACACCCGGACGTTCAGCGGGCCGGTCGGCGCCGGCCGCACCAGCGTGCGCAGCGTCGACGCCACGCCGCCGACCGTCTCGGCGAACTTGCCCGCCGCCGCGAACGCGTCGTTCGCCGCCGAGCGGACGTTCTCGACGACCTCGCCCGGCCGCTGGACGCCCTCGCTGACCGCGTCCAGCACCAGCTGCGTGCGGCTCGGCTCGCGCCGCGGCGTCCAGATGTCCTCGAACGGCTCCGGCTCGGCCGGCGTCGGGTCGAGGATGAGCTGGCCGAGCTCGATCGTGCCGACACCGTCCACAACGGACTGGTGGGTCTTCGTCACCAGCGCGACGCGGTCGCCGGCCAGCCCCTCGATGAAGTACGCCTCCCAGAGCGGCCGCTCCGGCGCCAGCCGCCGCGACATCAGCCGCGCGACCAGGTCGAACAGCTGCTCGTCGCTGCCCGGCTGCGGGAGCGCCGAGCGCCGGACGTGGTAGTTGAGGTCGAAGTCGACGTCGTCCACCCACACCGGCCGCGCGAGGTGGCCCGGCACCTCGGCCACGCGCTGCCGGTAGCGCGGCAGGTACGCCAGCCGCGCGCCGATGAGGTCGAGCAGCTGCGCGTAGCCGAACCCGGACCGGGGCCGCTCGAAGATCGCCACCCCGCCGACGTGCATCGGCGTCGCGTGGTCCTCGACGTAGAGGAACGAGGCGTCCAGCGCGGAAAGGCGGTCGGGCATGGGCCGATCCTTACACAATGCGAGACTGCCGGGTGTGGGTGATGAGTCGACGATCTCGCCGAAGGACCGCTTCCTGACCGTGTACGGCCGCAAGCCGGTGCTCGAAGCGCTGGCGGACGACGGCCTGCGGGTGGACAAGGTGATCCTCGCCGACACCGCCCGCGGTCCGGGCGCGGCCGAGATCCAGCGCGCCGCGAAGGACGCCGGCGTGCCGGTGCAGCGCGCCAGCGCGCACCGGGTCAAGGTGCTCGCCGGCAACGGCAAGCAGGACCAGGGCGTGCTCGCCGACGTCGTCGCGCCGCGGATGCGTGCGCTTTCCGCGGCGCTGGCCGACCGGCGGCCGCCGTCGCGGGTGCTGCTGCTGGACGGCATCACCACCCCGGCGAACGTCGGCATGATCCTGCGGACGGCGACCGCCGCCGGGCTCGAGGGCGTGATCGTGCCGCGCCGCGGCGTCGCCGCGCTGGACCCGCTGGTGGTCAAGGCTTCGGCCGGGGTCGCGTTCCGCGCCCCGGTGCTGCGCTGCGGCTCCGCGCGCGAAGCGGCCGAGCTGCTCACCGAAGCCGGCTACGCGCTCTACGCACTCGGCGCTTCGGCGCGCACCACGGTGTTCGACGTCGACCTGCCGCAGCGCGCGGCGTTCGTCCTCGGCGGCGAGACGGCCGGTGTCGGCGGAGAAGTCGGCGAGCTCGTCACGGAATGGGTGTCGATTCCCATGCCCGGTGACGTCGAGTCGCTGAACGTCTCGGCCGCCGCGGCGGTCTTGTCATTCGAATTGGTGCGCCGCACCCGCTGACTACTCAGCCGTCCGGGAACAACACGTTCAGTTCGGAGAGCGTCTCTTCGACCGACCGGTGGTGCACGCCGACCATGCCCGCCTGCACGGCGCCGCGGATGTTCGTCGCGGAGTCGTCGACGAACGCGCAGCGCACGGCGGACAGGCCGAGGCGGTCCGCCGCGATCAGGTAGACCGCCGGGTCCGGCTTGGCCACCCCGACCTCGCCGGAAAACACCAGGGCGTCGAAGTAGTCGAACATCGTGTTCTTGACCTCGGCCGACGCCCCGGGGGCGTTCGACAGGAGCGCGGTGCGGACGCCTCGCTCGCGCGCGGCCGCCAGGTAGTCGTAGAACCGGCCGGCATCGGGGTCGGTGAGAACTCCGGCGAAATCGACCAATAGCCCTTTCAGCACCCGGCACACCATAGCCGGGCGGCAACCCGCTGTCTCGCATAGCGCAACACTGCCGAGGATTCCTCCGCTTCGGCGGATCTCGCCCGGATTGTGCGATTCCCGTCGCCTTTCCGGCCCGTTCCCGCCTCTAAGCGGCGGAGGTGGGGAAATGCCGAGTCCAGGAGGGGACGAAATGATCGAGGAACACCGCCTGCGAACGCTCATCCACTGCGAAGCGGCCAGGAGGGCGGACCCGCCGCCGTCGGTGACACCACTGGAACACCGCCGCGGCGGCACCCGGTGCCCGGCGCCCCGGCAGCTCGAAGCGAGCGAGGTGGGCCGCGTGCTGACCATGCTGCTGGAGGCCTACGACGGCCGCCGCCCGGCGACGCAGGTGCGCGCGCTGGTGGCGCCGGAGGTGTACGCGGGGTTCAGCGGTCCCAGTAGGACACGGCCGCGCCACCGGACGCAGACGATCCACACGTGCACCCCGGCCCCGGACGTGATCGAGGCGTGCGCCCGGGTCGAGGCGGACGGCCGGTCGTTCGCTCTGGCGGCCCGGTTCACGCGGACACCGACGGGGTGGCGGTGCGTGCGCTTCGCGTTGCTGAAGCCGCAGCACCCGGGCACGCCGCTTCGCCGGGCGGCGTGAGCGAGGTGAGCGCGCCACGGTCACCGCCGGGGTGATGGGTGCGGCGGGGCTGGGTGGTGGGTCGGGTTCGGACTCGGCTCACCACTCACGAGCCGTCTGCCGGACCGGCGGGACAAGCAGGCCCGGCCAACTCGCCCCGCGGACGGCCGCTCGGCCGCGGCGCAGGCCGCTTCGCCGGGCGCCGTGAGCGCGGCACAGTCACCGCCGAGGTGATGGGTGCGGCGGGGCTGGGTGGCGGGTCGGGTTCGGACTCGGCTCACCACCCACGAGCCGTCTGCCGGACCGGCGGGTCGAGCAGGCGCCGGCCAAATCGGCCGCGGCGCAGGCCGCTTCGCCGGGCGGCGTGAGCGAGGTGGGTGCGGCACGGTCACCACCGGGGCGATGAGTGCGGCGGGGTGGGCGGGCGTGGGTGGTGAGCCGGTTCGGACCGGCCCACCACTCACGAGCCGGGCCTGCGGGACAAGCGAGGCCCGGCGAACTCGCCCTGCGGGTGGAACCGCGCGGTGGCCTTCAGAGCGCGACCGGCAGCGTCGCCAAGCCGCGCAGGGTCGTCGTCGGGTTCCACTCGGGCGTGCCCGCCGGCCTCAAGTCCGGGAACCGCCGGGCCAACTCGCGGAACACGATGCGGCCCTCCAGCCTCGCCAGCGGGGCGCCCAAGCAGAAGTGGATTCCCTGGCCGAACGCCAAGTGACGGGCCGTCGGCCGGGCTGGGTCGAAGTCGTCCGGATCGGGACTCGCCGCCGGGTCGCGGTTGGCCGCGCCCAGCACGATGATCACCTGGCTGGCCGCCGGGATCGGCACGTCGCCGAGTGTCGTGTCGCGCAGGGCCGTGCGGGCCGTCAGCTGGACCGGTGAGTCGTAGCGCAGCACCTCCTCCACCACCCGGTCCGGCGCGGCCGCCGCGGCTCGCACACCGTCCTGGTGGTTCAGGAGCGCCAGGACGCCGTTGCCGATGAGGTTCGTCGTCGTCTCGTGGCCCGCGATCAGCAGCAGCGTGAGCGTCACCAGCAACTCGCCCTCGGTGAGGACGTCACCCGCGTCGGAAACCGCCACCAGTGCCGACAGCAGGTCCTCCCCCGGCTCGCTCCGGCGCCGGGCCGCCAGCTCGCGGAAGTAGCCGACGAACGACTGCCGCGCCTTGACCGCCGGCTCGATCGTGTCCGGGTGTTGCAGGAACGGCGGGTCCAGGGCCCTGGCCATCGCGTGCGACCACGCCGCGAACTGCTCGCGGTCGTCCAGCGGGACGCCCAGCAGCTCCGCGATCACCTCCACCGGCAACGGCTTCGCGAGCGACGTCATCAGGTCGAACGAGCTGCCGACGCCGTCGAGGAGCGACGCTGTGAGCGCCTCGATCCGCGGCGCGAGCTGCTCCACCATCCGCGGCGTGAACGCCTTCGCCACCAGGCGCCGCAGCCGTGTGTGGTCGGGCGGGTTCAACGAAAGAAACGCCCGGACCACGCGTCCTGACTCGTCGACCGGCTGGTCCGGGAGGCGGTCCGCCGGGTCCAGGTACTCGGGTTCCGGGTGACCGAACGCCGGGTCGCGCAGCACCTGCGTGGCTTCCGCGATGCCGCTGACCGCGAACATCTGCGGCGCCAGCGCCGCGACCGGCCACCGCGAGCGCCACCGCCCGTAGCCCGGGTACGGGTCCGGCCGGTGATCGGCGCCGAACGGCGCGAAGAACTCCTGCGGCTCCGCCGCGACCTGCGTCATGACAACCCCCGTTCACGACACCGGGGCGCGTGGCTCGGCCACGCGCCCCGGTGTGCACACCCGACGTCAGCGACGCGGGCCCTTCTTGCCCTTCTTCTGCGCGTCGCGCTGCGCGGCGCGGCGATCCCGGCGGGTGCCCCCGCCGCCACCGCCCGCGGCCTGCGCGCCGCCTTCGGCGTGGGACTCGACCTCGCCGTCCTCACCCGGACCGGACAGCGTCACCCCCGGCTGCTGGCCACCGCCACCGAGGCCCTTGCCGCGCAGGGCGGCCGGGACGGACTCGGTGTCGGTCGTCGGCGGCTGCGGCGGCGCCGGCCGCGCGTGCCGGCCTTCGGCCGCCTGGCCGTTGCCGGCGGCGACGCCCGTCGGCAGCGCCGCGGCTTCCTCCGCCGGCGGCGCCTCGGCCCGCTCGACCTGCAGGTTGAACAGGAAGCCGACGGCCTCCTCCTTCAGCGAGTCGAGCATCGCGCGGAACATGTCGAAGCCCTCGCGCTGGTACTCGATCAGCGGGTCGCGCTGCGCGAGCGCCCGCATGCCGATGCCCTGCTTGAGGTAGTCCATCTCGTACAGGTGCTCGCGCCACTTGCGGTCGAGGACCGTCAGCATCACCTGGTGCTCCAGGGTCCGCATGCCGTCCGGCCCGACGAGCGCGTTGATCTCCGCTTCGCGCTTGTCGTAGGCGTTGCGGGCGTCCTGGACCAGTGCCTCGCGCAGGGTGGCCTCGTCGAGGTCGCCGTCCTCCATGAGGTCGTCCCAGTCGATGCTCACCGGGTACAGCGTCTTCAACGCCGTCCACAGCTTCTCGTGGTCCCAGTCCTCGGCGTAGCCGTTGGCCGTCGCACCGTCCACATAGGCGTTGACGACGTCGACGAGCATGCCCTCGATCTGCTCGCGCATGTTCTCGCCGGCGAGTACGCGGTGGCGCTCGGCGTAGATCACCTTGCGCTGCTCGTTCATGACCTCGTCGTACTTGAGGACGTCCTTGCGCTGCTCCATGTTGATCTGCTCGACCTGGGTCTGCGCGCTCTTGATGGCCTTGGAGACCATCTTGTGCTCGATCGGCACGTCGTCGGGCAGCCGCATGGTCGTCATGACGCGCTCGACCATGGTCGCGTTGAAGCGGCGCATGAGCTCGTCACCGAGCGAGAGGTAGAAGCGGGACTCGCCCGGGTCGCCCTGGCGGCCGGACCGGCCGCGGAGCTGGTTGTCGATGCGGCGCGACTCGTGCCGCTCGGTGCCCAGCACGTACAGGCCGCCGGCCTCGCGGACCTCTTCGGCCTCGGCCTTCGACTCCGCCTTGACCTGCTCCAGGACCTCGGGCCACGCGGCCTCGTACTCCTCGGAGTGCTCGACGGGGTCCAGGCCCCGCTCGCGCAGCACGTGGTCGGCGATGAGGTCGGGGTTGCCGCCGAGCACGATGTCGGTACCGCGGCCCGCCATGTTCGTGGCGACCGTGACGGCGCCCTTCTGGCCGGCGCGGGCGACGATCAGCGCCTCCCGGTCGTGGTGCTTCGCGTTCAGCACCTCGTGCGGCACGCTCAGCTTCACCAGCAGCTTCGACAGCCGCTCGGACTTCTCGACGCTCGTCGTGCCGACCAGGACCGGCTGGCCCTTCTCGTGCCGCTCGGCGATGTCCTCGGCGACCGCCTCGTACTTCGCGTCTTCGGTCTTGTAGATCAGGTCGGGCTGGTCGGCGCGGACCATCGGCCGGTTCGTCGGGATCGGCACCACACCCAGCTTGTAGGTCTGGTGGAACTCGGCGGCCTCGGTCTCGGCCGTACCGGTCATGCCGGCCAGCTTCTTGTAGAGGCGGAAGTAGTTCTGCAGCGTGATCGTCGCGAGGGTCTGGTTCTCGGCCTTGATCTCGACCTTTTCCTTGGCCTCGATCGCCTGGTGCATGCCCTCGTTGTAGCGGCGGCCGGCCAGGATGCGCCCGGTGAACTCGTCGACGATCATGACTTCGCCGTTGCGGACGATGTAGTCCTTGTCCTTGTGGAAGAGCTCCTGGACCTTCAGCGCGTTGTTCAGGTACCCGACCAGCGGCGTGTTCGCGGCCTCGTACAGGTTCTCGATGCCGAGCTGGTCCTCGACGAAGCGGACGCCCTTCTCCGTGACGGCGACGGTGCGCTTCCGCTGGTCGACCTCGTAGTGGTACTTCGAGTTGATCAGGTTCGTCTTCTCGACGCGCTCGCGCGAGCCCATCGTGGTGGTGTCGATGCCCTGCATCAGCGGCGCCAGCCGGGCGAACTCGACGTACCAGCGCGACGACTGGTCCGCCGGGCCCGAGATGATCAGCGGCGTCCGGGCCTCGTCGATGAGGATCGAGTCCACCTCGTCGACCACGGCGAAGTTGTGCCCGCGCTGCACGCAGTCGTCGAGGCTCCACGCCATGTTGTCGCGCAGGTAGTCGAAGCCGAACTCGTTGTTCGTGCCGTAGGTGATGTCGGCGTTGTACTGGGAGCGCCGCACGTCCGGCTGCTGCTCCGAGAGGATGACGCCGACCTCGAGGCCGAGGAAGCGGTGGATGCGGCCCATCCACTCCGAGTCGCGTTTGGCGAGGTAGTCGTTCGTCGTGACGACGTGGACGCCCTTGCCGGGGATCGCGTTGAGGTAGGCGGGGAGGACGCAGGTGAGCGTCTTGCCTTCACCGGTCTTCATCTCGGCGACCTGACCGAGGTGCAGGGCCGCGCCGCCCATCAGCTGGACGTCGAAGTGCCGCTGGCCGAGCACCCGCTTGGCGGCCTCCCGGACGACCGCAAAGGCCTCCGGCAACAGGTCGTCGAGGGACTCGCCGTCGCTGTTCCGCTTGCGGAACTCCTCGGTCTTGGCCCGCAGCTCGGCGTCGGTCAGGTCCTTGACGTCGTCTTCGAGGGTGTTGATGTGATCGGCGATGTTGCGCAGCCGCTTCACCATCTTGCCCTCACCCGCGCGGAGCAGGCGGTTCAGCACCATCCGGTCGACCTCACTAGCTGAATATGAGCACGCCCAGGCCGGTCCCGGGCAGGTTCTCCCGCGGTGGCCGCCGTGTTCGGCACCACCTTCCCACCCCCATCGTAGGGAACGGTGGCCGTCGTGTGCACACGCCGTACGTCCTGACATGCGGAGGGCCCGCACGCGAGCGCGTGCGGGCCGTCCGCAGAGGCCTCCTTAGAGCCGGCTCAGCCGAGCCGGATCACGCCGTAGTCGAAGCCTTTCCGCCGGTAGACCACGCTGGGCCGGCCCGCTTCGGAGTCGTTGAAGAGGTAGAAGTCGTGGCCGACCAGTTCCATCTCGTAGAGAGCCTGGTCCACCGTCATGGGCTCCGCGGTGTGCTGCTTCTCGCGAACGACGCGACCGGGCTGGTGACCGAGGTCGTCGTCGGCCCAGCTCTGCTGCTGGGGCAGGTGTACCTCGTCGGCACTCGCGAAGCCGTTCGTCTGCGGCAGGGCTTCGGGTGCTTCCAACACCGCGGTACTCGCGGCGGGACTGGCTGCGGCCGGGGATCCACCACCGGGCAGCATCGAGGTCGCTTCGGCGACCGATTCCGGGCGGCTGCGCCCGTAGTGCACACGCCTCCGGTCGTGTGTCCTCCGCAGCCGGTTTTCCAGCTTAGTGACTGCGGAATCAAGCGCTGCGTAGAAGTCGGCGGCACACGCTTCAGCGCGTACGGCCGGGCCCCGCCCCTTTCCGGTGATTTCGACGCGCTGGCAGCTCTTGGCCTGGCGTCGGTTGGGTTCGTGGAACAGTTCCACGTCGTACCGGATGACTTTCCTGTCGTAGCGCTCGAGCCGGGCCAGCTTTTCACTGACAAGCGCCCGATAGTGGTCGGGCACCTCCACGTTGCGGCCCTTAACGACGATGTCCATACACGACCTCCCTCGCTTCGATGACTGCGAGCTGTTGTGTTTTCACACGGCGCCGGTATTGCGGGGACGGAAGCCCGGATCGCGGGCCGAGAAGGAACTCGGGAACGGTTCACGACGTCTCGTGCCGAAAGCCCGAGCGCGGACTCAGCGCACCTCCGGCGCCAGGGACATGGGCTCGTCACCTCCCTGCCTGCGGGGATTGCTGATAGCGGAGCACGTTAGCTTCCTCACGCCCGTTGCAACAGCCCCCGAGCCGGGGGATGTCGAGGAATGAGACTCCGTCACCCCGCGCAGTGATCGCGGGATGAACACCAGAAAACACCCGCTGGTCGGACGCGGTGCCTTGATCGTCCGTTCACACGGACGGCGCACCACTGTCTGCAGGTCGACGCCGAGGGTGACGGCCTCGTCAAGCACAGCCGCCACCCCGGTGGAGTGGTGTGGCAGCCGAGTGGTCGTGATCGACACCCTCATGCCCGGACAACGGCCGCCGGGGCGCTCGCGTTCCCGGCCGGTGTCACTCGTGTAGGTGATGGGTGGGTTCACCCGGGTGCGGGGCGTTCCGCGTGGAACCGGTACCGGTTTTTCGCGGTGGCGCGGGTGCCCAGGTCCGTTGCGGGACTTCGGGTGTGCGTTTCCGCGGCCGCGGTGCCATGGTGGGGGCATGGACCCGCTGGACGCCGAGGCTTCGACACCCGCGCGCCGGGTGCTGCCCGGCCGGGGATTCACCCGGCCGAGAGCAGGGTCAGGACGGCGGAGACCGTGACCCCGGCCGCGGCCAGCGCCCTCGCGCAGGCGGCCGCGGTGGCGCCGGTCGTGACCACGTCGTCCAGCACCACGACCGGGTAGCCCGGCGGTGGGCGGCCGGCCTCGCGGAAGCGCAGGCGGCCGGCCAGGTTGGCGACCCGTTCCGCGCGGCCGAGGCCCACTGCGTCGCGGGCGCCGCCGGCCAGTTCGAGTGCCGGGGCGACGGCGACTTCGACGCCCCGGGCGGCCAGGGCTTCGGCGGCGGCGTTCGCGAGGCGCTCGATGTGCGGGCCGCCTCGGACTCGCGATGCCGAGGGACGGCTCGGTGCCGGGACCAGGGCCACGCGGGCCGGCGCGGAAGCGGATGGGCCGGCAACCACGGCCAACGCCCGCGGTGGTGCCGCAGCCTCCCCCCACGCCCGCGACACGGAAGCGGATGGGCCGGCAACCACGGCCAACGCCCGCGGTAGTGCCGCAGCCTCCCCCCACGCCCGCGACACGGATGCCCCCACAGCCTCCCCCAGCGGCAGCTCCACCACCGCCTCCGCCAGCGCAAGACCCAGCGGGGGCGCCAGATCACGCCGCCCCCGCTCCTTATACGCGAGCAGCAACCGCCGGCCCACGCCGCAGTAGCGGGCCAGGGAAAACACCCGCACCACCCCGGTCGTCGGCACCCGCGTGACCTCACGCACCGCGCCCCACACCACCCGGCAGCGGGCGCAACAAGGCTCGCCGCGCGCCCCGCACGCGGCGCACCGGCTCGGGATCACCAGGTCGAGCAGCTTCTCCAGCACACGGACAGTCTCGCGGCCACCACCGACAGTTTCGAACGTCCGACCGCCACCCACACGAGTGAAATCACCCCGGGTAGAACGGATCCGCGTCCTTCATCGTGTGCGCCTGCGGCCGCCACACCTCGCCCAGCACCGAGGCCGTCCACAAGCCACTCAAGTCGGCCACCACGATCTGGCGGCCCGGGGCCGCCGTCACGCCGTGGACCGGGGGCGTCAGGTTGGAGCTGTTGAACGCGTCCATGCGCTGCCCGTCCACCGTCACGCGGACCACCGGCTGGGACGAGGACTTCGTCACCGCCACCAGGTTGTCCTGGGCGACCCAGTCGACGTCGACCACGTCTTCGAGGTCGTGGGGCTGGAGGTGGCGGGGCTCGCGCAACGAGACCGAGTCGCCGACGCCGACCACCGAGGCCACCCACAGCTCGCCCTTGATCACCGCGGCCACGCGGGCGCCGTCGCGGGAGAACCTGAGCTCCGAGATCTCGCCCTGCTGGTTCAGGTCCGTCGCGTTGACGCCCAGCGCCGTCCAGACGCCGTTCTGGTTGACCACCATCCGGCCCACCGACAGGCGGTCGACCACCGTCCACACCTCACCGGTGCCGGGGCGCCACGTCGGGCGGCTCAGGGTGGAGCCGCCGAGGGCCACCTGGGACAGGTCGCGGCCCATGTCGCCGATCCGCAGGCGGACCCCGCCGCCGTCGCGCTCCACCACCGCCAGGCGCTTGCCGTCGAGGGACTGGGCCGCGCTCACCACGTCGTAGCCGCCGTTGCCGGCCGGGCCGGGGACCGGGGCGCCGTCGCCGAGGGAACGGACGCGGCCGCCGACCGTCATCAGGCCCGAGAGCTCCAGGTTGGGCGAGAGCGTCGCGCCGTACGCCGGCAGGTCGTTCAGGCGCCAGTCCGGGTGGTTCGGCACCAGCGGGGCGCCGTCGGCGAGGATCCGGATCCGCGCCGAAGTGACGTACTGGAGCGAAAGAACGATCTGCGCCGCGATCAGGTTCCGGGTGTCGTCGGACACTCCCGCCAGCCCGGTCAGCGGCACCACCAGCGTGCCGTCGTCGAGGCTCTTGACGTTCGTGTCGATCTCGACCGGCTCGCCGAGGAAGTTCTTCACCGCGCCGGCCAGGCTCGTCGACGGCCCGCTGACCAGCAGGTCCATCACCCGGCCCGGCAGCCCGGACTGCGGTTTCGCGACGACGTAGCGGCGGTCGGGGACGAACGTGTTCGACGACTCCGAGTAGAAGCTCACCGGGACCGGCGTGTAGTTCTCGCTGAAGTCGGACTCGGTCGCGTAGAGGTCGGCGGGCGGGTCGACGATCCGCCACTGGCCGTTCGCCTGCTTGCGCACCTTGACCTGCAGCAGCGCCGGGCTGAAGTCCGGCACGAACGCGTTGTTCTGGTCCAGCGTGCCGATGTCGCTCCCGCGCACGTTGACGACCTGGGTGTTCGGGTCGGGCTGCGGGTTCGTGTCGTAGACCGTGCCGAAGGTGTTCTGGATGATCGTCAGGCTGCGGCTCGGCCGCCAGCTCGCGCGGCCGGCGTCGTCGAGGTACGCGCGGGCGGCGGCGTTGTTCTGCCCCGGTTTGAGCGTCGCGCGGACGAACTCCCGGACCAGCGTCAGCGGGTCGAGGTCCGGCCGCGGTTCGGCGACGACGTCACCCGAGCCTTGGCCCTGACCTTGCCCGGGGACGACGACGGGCTGCGATTCGAGCGGGACGTTGGCGCACCCGGCGACCAGCGCGAAGCACAGCAGAGACACCAGAAGCCGTTTCACTGACCGATTTCCTCACGTTCGGCGAAGATCGCTTCGGGTGCCGGCGTGACTTCGATGATCCCCAGTGGCACCTCGGCCGCGACGTGGTCCGGCGGCGGCAGGGTCAACGGCGAATCGCCGGCGGGCACGTCCTGGCGGCGCGGCAGCAGCAGCCGGAAACAGGCGCCGTAGCCGGGTTCGCCCCACGCGTCGAGCTCGCCGCCGTGCAGGCGCGCGTCCTCCTGGCTGATCGCCAGGCCGAGCCCGGTGCCGCCGGTGCGCCGGTTGCGCGAGGGGTCGGCGCGCCAGAACCGGTTGAACACCAGGTCCGCTTCGCCGGGCCGCAGGCCGACGCCGTGGTCCCGGACCGTGATGGCGACGGCGTTCTCGTTCGCCCCGACGCGCAGCACCACCGGGCGGCCTTCGCTGTGGTCGACCGCGTTGGCGAGCAGGTTGCGCAGGATCCGCTCGACGCGCCGCGCGTCGACCTCGGCGATCACCTCGTCGTCGGGCAGCACCAGTTCGACCGAGCTGCCCGCGTTGCCGGCGATGACCCGCACCTGCTCGACCGCGCGGGTCGCGATCGGACGGACGTCGATGAACTCCGCGGCCAGCTCCTCGACGCCGGCGTCGAGCCTGCTGATCTCCAGCAGGTCGCCGAGCAGCGCTTCGAACCGGTCGAGCTCGTCGACCAGCAGCTCGGTCGACCGGGCCAGCCCGGCCGGGAACTGCTCGCGCGACGCGTGCAGCACGTCCGCGGCCATCCGGACGGTGGTCAGCGGCGTGCGCAGCTCGTGCGAGACGTCGGAGGTGAACCGGCGCTGCAGCCCGCCGAACTCCTCGAGCTGGCGGATCTGGCGCTGGATGCTGGCGGCCATCCCGTTGTAGGACACGGCGAGCTTCGCGAGGTCGTCCTCGCCGAGCACGGCGAGGCGCTGGTCGAGGTCACCGCCCGCGAACTGCTCGGCCGCCGCGGCGGCCGAGCGGACCGGCCGGACCACCTGCCGGGTCACCAGGTTCGTGATGCCCGCCAGCAGGAGCAGCAGCACGAGCCCGCCGACCAGCAGTGTGTTCTGCACGGTCGCGACGGTGTTCTGCTCGGTCGTCAGCGGGAAGAGCAAGTACAGCTGCAGCGGGCTCGCGACGGTGTTCAGCGGGATGCCGACGATCAGGTACGTCGTGCGCCCGCCCATCGTGTCCGGGACCGTGTGCTCGAGCCAGCTCATCTGGTCGGCCTCGACGAACTGGCGCAGCCGCGGCGGCACGTTCTCGAACGGGCCCGCGGACGCCGGCTCGTCGCCGGACTGGTCGTGGCCGCCGCTGGCGAGCACCGGGACGAACGTGCCCGCCGCCGACCCGGCCGCGTCCTGGCTGGTCGGCGTGATCGCGATCTTCTTCAGCGCGTTCTCGAGCCGGTTGGTCGTCGCGTCGCGCGCCTCGCCGCCGAGGCCGACCAGCTCGCCGGCCGCCGTCTCCGCCGCGGCACGGGTCTGCGCGATCGCCGCGTCGCGCTTGGTGTCCAGCAGCCGCTCGGTGATCTGGTTCTGCAGGACCATGCCCAGCACGAAGACCACGGCGGAGGACAGCGCGAGCGTCGACACGGTGACGCGGAACTGGAGCGAGTGCTTCCACAGCTCGTTGAACGCGACCGCGCGCCGGCGCGCGAAAACGACGACACGCCGCACCAGGCGTGCCGTCGAACGCGCGAACGCGGGGAGCCGTCTGCCGGTCTCCCTGGTCATCGACTCATCACGGCGGGCCTGCCTTGTACCCGACACCACGAACGGTCAACACCACCTCGGGGTGTTCCGGGTCCTTTTCCACCTTCGAACGCAGCCGCTGGACGTGCACGTTCACCAGCCGGGTGTCGGCCGCGTGCCGGTAGCCCCAGACCTGTTCGAGCAGCACCTCGCGGGTGAACACCTGGCGCGGCTTGCGGGCCAGCGCGACCAGCAGGTCGAACTCGAGCGGGGTCAGCGGGATGGCCTTGCCCTCGCGGGTGACCTCGTGCCCCGGCACGTCGATCGCCAGGTCGCCGATGGTCAGCGACTCCGCGGGTTCGGCCTCCGTGCGGCGCATCCGCGCCCGGACCCGCGCGACCAGCTCCTTCGGCTTGAACGGCTTGACGACGTAGTCGTCCGCGCCGGACTCCAGGCCGAGGACGATGTCCACGGTGTCGCTCTTGGCGGTGAGCATGACGATCGGCACGCCGGACTCGGCGCGGATCGCCTTGCAGACGTCGATCCCGTTCATGCCGGGCAGCATCAGGTCGAGCAGGACGAGGTCGGGCTTCAGCTCGCGCAGCGCGGGAAGCGCGCGTGAGCCGTCGGCGACCACCGCCGTGTCGAACCCCTCCCCACGGAGCACGATGGTGAGCATCTCCGCGAGGGCGGGGTCGTCGTCGACCACGAGAACACGTGCCTTCATGTCCACATGTTCGCACTAGTTCCGGCGGCCGGACGCGCGACCCGCGTGTTTGACCACCAGAAAGATCAAGATCGCCACCGGCCTCTGCTCCATCCGGGTGCCGGTACCGGCGGCTTTGGACGGTCCGCGGAGGCCGCGCGGGTGTTCGGCGCGGCCTCCGCGGACCTGCGAGGCGAGTTCTGGGAAACGGCTGGCCGGATGTTGCGGCAGTGCGTGAAAGTTGCGCAGTGCGCTACTCCGTGCCCCGTGCGCAACAATCGGGCCTCCCCTCCCGGCCCGTCAAGCGATTCGCCCACTCAGCCGATAGGAAACGCACGAAACGGATAGTGTTGCGCTATGCGGAACCAGGACTCGGGCAACGCAACTCAGAGCCAGGTGCAGTCGGTCGACCGTGCGATCAGCGTGCTGGAGCTGCTCGCCCGCCACGGCGAAACCGGCATCACCGAGATCGCGGGCGAGCTGGGCGTCCACAAGTCGACGGCGTCGCGGCTGCTCAGCGTCCTGGAGTCCAGAGGGCTCGTCGAACAGCTCGGGGAACGCGGGAAGTACGCGATCGGGTTCGGGATCGTCCGGCTGGCCGGCGCCGCGACCGGGCGGATGGACCTGGCGAAGCTCGGCCGCGCGAGCTGCCTGACCCTCGCCGAGGAGCTGGGCGAGACGGTGAACATCGCGATCGCCGACGACGGCGTCGCCATCAACATCAGCCAGGCCCGCGGCGCGGCCGCGATCACCACGCAGAACTGGACCGGCCAGCGCACGCCGCTGCACGCGACGTCCAGCGGCAAGATCCTGCTGGCGTACATGGGCGAAGCCGAGCGCAAGCGGGTGCTCAAGCGGAAGCTGGAGCAGTACACGCCGCGCACGACGGTCGAGCCGGACGAGCTGCTGTCCGAACTGGAGCGGGTGATCGAAGACGGCTACGCGGCTTGCTACGAGGAGCTGGAACTCGGCATGCACGCGGTCGCCGTGCCGATCCACGGCCCCGGCGGTGACGTCGTCGCCGCGATGAGCGCTTCCGGTCCGGCGTACCGGCTTTCGAAGCAGCGGGTGAAGCAGGTCGTGCGCCCGATGACCGAGGCGGCGGACGAACTTTCCGCGCAGCTCGGGTACTTCCGGGACTAGGCGTACAGCCGGGCCAACGCCGCGACGGTCTTTCCCATGTGCGCCACCAGTTCCGGCGGCGCGAGCACCTGCGCGTCCGCGCCGAGCCGCAGCAGCCCGGTGGCCGCGTGCGCGACGCTTTCCAGTGGTACGCGGGCGCGGCGCCAGCCTTCGGCGTCCTCGGGTTCGAGCGTGCGCGAGACGAGCCGGGCGGCCTTCGGGCCGAGGACGTCCGGCAGGGCCGCGATCCCGGCCGGCGTGAGCCGGACGACGGCGGTCTCGTCGATTTCGCTTTCCTCGTACCGCTCCACGTGCGCGCGCCAGAAGTTCGCGAGCCCGAAACCAGCCGGCCGCACGAAGTGTTCGTCGAGCGGCCGCAGGTCTTCGACGTTCGAGACGCGGTAGGTCCGCGGCTCCGGCCCGGCGACGAGGTACCAGACGCCGGCCTTCAGGACGAGGCCGAGCGGGTGCAGCCGCCGCGTCACGACGCCGGGCGACGGCGACCAACGGCGGTACCGGACCTCGACGACCCGGTCCTGCCACAGCGCTTCCGCCGCGGCGAGCAGCCGCGGCACCGGGTCGGCTTCGCGGTACCAGCCCGGCGCGTCGAGGTGGAAGCGTTCCCGGATGCGCAGCGACGCGTCCCGGTACGGCGTCGGCAGCGCCGCCATCAGCTTCAGCTCGGCGGCTGCCACCTGCGCGCCCAGGCCCAGTTCGGCGGCCGGCTGCGGCAAGCCGGTGAGGAACAGCGAACCCGCTTCCCCTTCGGTCAGCCCGGTCAGCCGCGTCCGGTAGCCGTCCACCAGCTGGTAGCCGCCGTTCGGACCGCCTTCGGCGTAGATCGGGACGCCCGCGGCGGCGAGCGCTTCGACGTCGCGGTACACCGTCCGCGCGGTCACGCCGAGCTCCGCCGCCAGCCGCGCGGCGCTCAGCCGCCCGCGGTTCTGCAGCAGCAACACCAGGGACACCAGCCGGCTCGCGCGCACCCGCCGGAGTTTGCCGGCGACCACTGACAAAAGGTGTCAGTGGTGCGGCCCCAAGCTCGTCCTCATGAACGACTTCGACTTCTTCATCGGCTCCTGGACCGTCACGAACCGACGGCTCGGGACGCTCCTCGCCGGCAGCGACGACTGGACCGAGTTCCCCGGCACGTCGACTTGCTGGTCCCTCTTCGAAGGCCGCGGCAACGTGGACGAGATCACCTTCCCCACCCTCGGTTCCCACGGCTGCACCCTCCGGCTCTTCGACGTCGAGCGCGAAGAGTGGTCGCTGTACTGGGCCAGCAGCCGCGACGGCTTGCTGCAGCCGCCGGTCACCGGCGCGTTCAAGGACGGCCGCGGCGACTTCTACGGCGACGACACCTACGAGGGGACGCCGATCAAGGTGCACTACGCGTGGACGGGCACGACGACGGGCTCGCCGCGGTGGGAGCAGGCGTTCTCCACCGACGGCGGCCGGACCTGGGAGTCCAACTGGGTCATGGAGTTCGCCCGCGCTTGACAAGCGCGTCGCGCACCACGCACGTTGTTGCCGAGGGCGCAACTTCGGAGGGTGCCATGACGCACTACGACGTCATCGTCGTCGGGCTCGGCGGCATGGGCAGCGCGGCCGCGTACCGGCTGGCGCAACGCGGGCAGCGGGTGCTCGGCATCGACCAGTTCGCGCCGGTGCACAACCGCGGGTCGAGTCACGGCGGTTCGCGCATCACGCGCCAGGCGTACCTCGAGGGGCCGGAGTACGTACCGCTTCTGCTGCGCGCGCACGAACTGTGGGACGGCCTCGAACGCGACAGCGGACGGCGGCTGTTCACCCGCTGCGGCGGCGTCATGGTCGGCACGGCGGCCTCGCGGACGATCACCGGCAGCCTGGCCTCGGCGGCGGCCTTCGGTATCCCGCACGAACTCCTGGACGCGCGAGAAGTCCGGCAGCGGTTCCCGACCATGGCGCCGTCGCCGGACGAAGTCGCGTTGTACGAGCCGGGCGCCGGGCTCGTGTCGCCTGAGGGCAGCGTCGCGGCGCACCTTCAGCTCGCCGCGCGCAGCGGTGCCGAACTGCACCACGAGGAGAAGGTCTTCACCTGGAGCACGCCGGCCGGCGGGGTGCGCGTCGGGACGTCGCACAACTACTACACGGCGGGCCGGCTGGTGCTGTGCCCCGGCGCGTGGGCCGGCGAACTGCTGCGTGACTTCGGCGTCGAATTCACGGTCCGGCGGCAGGTGCAGTACTGGTTCGCGCCTTCGGGCGGGGTCGAGCCGTTCCAGCGGCACCCGGTGTACATCTGGGAAGGCGAGGACTACACGTTCTACGGTTTCCCGGCGCACAACGCGCCCGCGGACGGCGTCAAGGTCGCGTTCCACAGCGGGGGCAGCGTGTGCACGCCGGAGGGCATCGAGCGCGCGGTGACCGGCGACGAGGTCCACCGGATCGCGACGGCGGTGAAGCGGCACCTGCCGACGCTGCCCGGCGCGTTCCTCCGCGCGGCGACGTGCATGTACACCGACACCGCCGACGAAAGCTTCGTGCTGGCACCGCACCCTTCCGAGGAACGGGTCGTGCTCGCCTGCGGCTTTTCCGGCCACGGCTTCAAGTTCGCGCCGGTGGTCGGCGAGGTCCTCGCGGACCTGGTCGTCGACGGCACCACCCCGTACCCGATCGAGCGGTTCGACCCGGCGCGGCTACTGACCTAGCACCGTCGTCGCGAGCGTTTCGTGGTCGACACCCGCGACGCCGTCCAGGACGTGCCAAGGCGCGAGCCAGCCCGACGCGGCCAGCTCGTCGTACACGGCGGCGCAGCGCTGCTGCAGGCCGTCGTCGGTTTCGAAGGCGTCGCGCTCGCGGTCGGTCTCCGCCGCGGCGCGGCGTTCGGCGCGCTCGGCCGCCACCGCGGGCGCGACCCGCAGCAGCAGGTGCGCGTCCGGGCGGGGCAAGCCGAAGCGGTCGACTTCCAGCTCCCACACCCACCGCACGACGTCGCCGGTCGCGTCCTGGCGCAGCCGCGCGGCCGCGTACGCGGCGTTCGAAGCGACGTACCGGTCGAGCAGGACGACGTCGTGGGTGTCCCGCAGCGCGCGGATGTCGTCCGCGGCGCCGCTGCGGTCCAGCGCGTAGAGCACGGCCATGCCGTACACCGAGTCGGCGAGGTCGCCGTGCCCGCGGTGCAGCGCCTCCTTGACGAGGTCGGCGTGCACGCTCTTGCCGTAGCGCGGGAACGCCAGCGACGCGACGCTCGCACCCTGGGCGCCCAGCGCCGCCGTCAGCCCGTCGGTCAACGTGCGCTTGCCCGCGCCGTCGAGCCCTTCGATGACCACCAATCGACCCACGGCCGCAACAGTAGCGTTGGTGGACCGGCGGGCTCGGTGGAAGGGGATCGACGCCGAGCCCGCCGGTTCGTCTATGCGGTGTGCCGCCGCAGGTGGAACACGTAACCGGCGCCGCTCACCGCGAGCACGCCGACGAGGATCAGCAGCGGTACCCAGCCGGTGTCGTGGCTCGGCGCCGCCGGGCCGCCGTCGCCGCGGGGCATCACCTGGGACGTGGCGTCGTAGCCGCCGGCCTCGCCGTCGCGGGCGTAGGCCGAGCCGGGCAGCTTGTCGGCGTAGCGCGCGCCGACGGTCCGCTGGTAGTCGGCGACGGTGACCGCGGTCCCGCCCGCGAGGGGCGTGAGGCGGCCGTCCCGCACCGCGTACCAGGCGTCGACCTGGGGCTCGTGCAGGAGCTGGGCTCCCGCGGGCAACTGCCGGGCGTACGCGCCTTCGACGTCGCCCGAAGCGATGTTGCCCACCTGCCAGGCGCCGTCGTCGCCGCGCACCGACCAGAGCGTCGCGGTCCGGCCGTCCGACGCCTGGGCGGGAACGGCGAAGTAGGCGAAGTCACCGGGCGCCGCGCCCGGCTCGCCCGCGACGAAGCCCGGCGACAGCTCGTAGACGGGGTAGGCGTCCGGCGCGATCTTCACCGTGACCGGCCCCCGCGCGTCCGGGGCCTGTGCGAAGAACCGGACCAGCGTGTCCTGGAGGTTCGCGGCCGCGGACTGCGCGGCCACGGCGTCGGCGCTGCTGATGCCGGCGGCCTGGGCCGCGCCTGACACCGGTGCCGTCATCAGCAGCGCCGCGCCGGTCAGCACGGCGAGGACCACCACTCGCCTGCTCATCGGGCGATCCCGGTGAGCGTGTGCGTCCAGGAGAACGACGGATTGTGCCGGTAGAACCCGTAGGTCGACCAGTTGTAGCGCTTGGCGGGGCCCGGATCGCCCCAGAACACCCAGTCGCCGCGGGTGTCGTAGCCGTAGACGACGTGCGAGTGCCCGCCGCCCGAGCGGAAGCCGACCCTGGTCTCCACCGGCCGGTCGGCCGCGGTCTGCGCCCGGATCGCCGCGTAGGTGATGGGCCGGTCGAGGTAGCGGCCCGGGGAGGTGAACCCGAGCCGGGCGAAGGCGCGCTGCGGGTCGGCGAGCGTGCCGGGGAGGTTGGCGCAGTTTCGGCCGGTCTCGCCGTGCGCGAGCCGGCAGAACTCCGGCTGCCCGACGGCGGCACCGTGGAAGGCGGCGATGGTGCTGCCCGCGCCGGCCCAGCACCACTGGCTCTTCTGCTGCACCTGCATCACGATCTGGTTGCGGTAGGTCGAAGGCACTCCTGGCGCGGCTCCGGCGGTGACCGGGGCGACCAGGCACATCATCAGGCTCAGAGCCAGTGCGGCTTGCACCTGCCTCGACTTCACCAGCACGGACGGCCTCCTGCTCGAACGTGGGCGAACCAGCGGTGGTCACAACGGTGAACAACGTGGTCACCCGGAGCAAGAACGCCATCCGGAGGAACGGACCGTTCCGGGGGACAGCCGGAACGCGGAACAGTCACCATTACGTGGCCAACCACCCTGAACGGGGGTCGGCCGGGGCACTCTACGCTGCTAACGTGAACGTTCCGCGGTGTTCACGCCCAGCGCACACACTGGTCGGGTGAAGGGACGAGCGGTGGCACAAGACGGGAACCTCCCACTGATCATCGATGGCGCCCGCACGACCCGGGCATCGGTAGCCGAGCTGCCCAAAGAGCTGACCGAAGCGCTCCGCACGGGCGAGTTCCACCACGCCTTGAGACTGGCGATCGCTTACCGCGGCCTCTCGCTCGCGCGGCTGCGCGCGCACCTCGCGCTGCGCGGGGTCCAAATCGGACAGTCCACGTTGAGCTACTGGCAACGCGGGCTCCGCCAGCCCGAGGTGCCGAAGGCGCTGCCGGCGGTCCGGGCCCTCGAATCGGTCCTGCAGCTGCCCGCGGACGCCTTGGTGGTGCTGATCGGGCCGCGCCTGGTCCGCCGCGGCCACCAACCGGCGGCGTCGTTCCACGACCTGCGGTCCGGCGACATGGGCTCGATCGTGGAGGACCTGCTCGCCGAGCTGGGCGCGTACCCGTCGTCGAACCACTACAACGCCGACCTCGAACTGCTGTCGGTCCACGACACGATCACGTTCGACGCGGAACACCGCCAGGTAAGCCTGCGCACGCGGCTGGTGACCCGCGCCCGCCGCCACGGCCCGGACCGCTACCTGACGGTGTACAACGGCGACCCGGGCTGCCGCATCGACGACGTCGAGCTGATCACCGACGAGGGCTGCCGGGTGGGCCGCATGCGCCGCAACCCGGACGCGGACACGATGGCGACCGAGTTGCTGTTCGACCGCAAGCTCGCCGAGGGCGACATTCACGTGTTCTGCTTCGAGGTCCGCGACGATTCCGGTTCGGCGTCGCCGGGGTACTACCGGATGCTGCGGGACCGGTGCGCGAGTTACCTGGTGCAGCTGCGCTTCGACCGCAACGCGCTGCCGGCGCGGTGCACGCGCCAGGTGCGGGCGCGCGACGACGCCCTGCCGGTGGTGGCGGAGGAACTGGCGTGCGACATGGGCGGGGTGAGCAGCGCGTTCTTCAACGACGCGGGCCCGGGGCTGGCCGGCGTCGCGGTGGAGTGGAACTGAGCGTCGCTTTCACGTGAAAGCGACGCCAGCGGCCGCGGTGCCTGGCGCGCGACTTCGCTTTGGCGAGCACACGACGGCGAGCGCCTTCGGCGGCGGCACGGCGTTTGCGGGCTGCTTCGATTTCGGTCGCCCGCTCGGTAACCGCGTGCTGGAGCGCCCGCTGGGCGGCGGTGCCGATGCCCTCATCGTCGTTGGTCCGCTTCGGACGCCGCGCCAGGGGAACCAGGCCGTCTTCGTGGATTTCGTAGACGCCGACCCGGAAGGGGCCGTCGTGGGACAGCGTGAACACCCTCAGCCTGGCGCCACCGGTTTCCCTTGCCGGGCACCAGCCCCGTTGCGTCGCCCGGACTACGCGGGTCCGCCGCCGATGCCGAGCTCGTTTCCCTCCGGGTCGCGGTAGATGATCTTGCGCACACCGTTGTCGTAGGTCTCGCGGTCCGCGGGCTCGATGCCCCGCGCGGAAATCCCGGCGACGCGCTCGTCCAGGTCCTCGACGAAGAGGGTGTGCATGGCGAGACCGGCGCGCTCGGGCCGGAGCACGACGTAGACCGAGCCGTGGTCCGTGACCTGCCAGAGTGCCTCGGTCTCGTGCACGACGAACGTCGGCGGGGAGCCGAAGAGGCGCTCGTACCAGGCGAGCGCGGCGGGGTAGTCGCGGACGGCGATCCCGGCGAAGAGTTCGACGCTCACAGCACCTCGAATCCGTTGGCCTTCGCGGCGTCGGCTTGACGCTCGGCCCGGGTGACGAAGGTGACCGGCTCGCCGCCGGTGAGCTCGGCGGTGTCGTGCATCGCGACCGCGATGTGGATCGCGTCGAGCGTGCGCACCGGGTAGTTCTCGGTGACCAGTCGCCGCGCCGCGGCGAAGATGCGCGGAGGCTCCAACGGGATGATCCCCAACACAGTCCGGGCGTCCTCGTCGAACTGGTCGAGGAAGCGACGGGCGTCCGGGATTCGCCCGGTCCGCTTGGCCGCGGTGATCGCGCTGGCGAACTCCAGCCGGGTCAGCTCGCTGGTCAGCACGCGGTGGTCACCGTCGATCAGCAGTTTCCGCAGCTCGGCATGATCGGGCTCGTCGGTGAGATAGGCCCCGACCACGGCGCTCGTGTCGGCGTAGAACACGGTCACTGTTCACCCCTGGTCCAGTCGAGCGCTTCGCTGACGGCAGTACCCCAGCCGCGCGAGAGTTCCTCCAGTTCGTCGTGGCCCGGCGGCTCACCTTCGGGTTCGAAGGTGATCAGCTTGCCTTCGGCAACCAGGCGCTGCTTCCATTCGGCGCGCGTCTCGGTCTTGGCGACCGCACCTCGCAGCAGCTCGGTGACCAGTTCGTTCATGCTGCGCCCCTCAGCTTCGGCTTTCGCCTTCAACCGGGTGTGCAGCTCGTCGTCGATCCTCGTGATCAACTGCTTCACCTCACCATGATAGCGCGTCGCCCATTCGAGCTATCACTGTTCACAACGCAAGACAAAGGGCCGCCCCGAACACTTTCGGGGCGGCCCTCACCAGCCAAAACGCGGAAACCTCAGTACCGGTAGTGCTCCGGCTTGAACGGGCCCTCGACGTCCACGTCGATGTACTCGGCCTGCTCCTTCGTGAGCTTCGTCAGCTCACCGCCCAGCGCGTCGAGGTGGATCTTCGCGACCTTCTCGTCGAGCTTCTTCGGGAGGCGGAACACCTCGTTGTCGTACTCCTCGTGCTTGGTGAACAGCTCGATCTGCGCGATCACCTGGTTGGAGAAGCTGTTCGACATCACGAACGACGGGTGCCCGGTGGCGTTGCCCAGGTTCAGCAGCCGGCCCTCGGACAGCACGATGATCGTGTTGCCGTTCGGGAAGATCCACTCGTCGACCTGGGGCTTGATGTTGATCCGGCGGATGCCCGGGTACCGCTGCAGGCCCGCCATGTCGAGCTCGTTGTCGAAGTGGCCGATGTTGCCCAGGATCGCCTGGTGCTTCATCTTCGCCATGTGCTCGACCAGCACGACGTCCTTGTTGCCGGTCGTCGTGATGACGATGTCGGCCTCGGGCAGCGCGTTCTCCAGCGTGCGGACCTGGTAGCCGTCCATCGCCGCCTGCAGGGCGCAGATCGGGTCGATCTCGGTGACGACCACGCGGGCGCCCTGGCCGCGGAGGGACTCCGCCGCGCCCTTGCCGACGTCGCCGTAGCCGCACACGACCGCGACCTTGCCGCCGATCAGGACGTCGGTGCCGCGGTTGATGCCGTCGATCAGCGAGTGGCGGATGCCGTAGCGGTTGTCGAACTTCGACTTCGTCACGGCGTCGTTGACGTTGATCGCCGGGAACAGCAGCTCACCGGCCGCCGCGAGCTGGTAGAGCCGCAGGACGCCGGTGGTGGTCTCCTCGGTGACGCCGCGGATGCCCTCGCCGATCTTCGTCCACTTGCCCGTGTCGGCCGCGACCGACGCGCGCAGCAGCTCGAGGAACACGCGGAACTCGTCCGAGGTGTTCTCGTCCGGGGTCGGGACGACGCCGGACTTCTCGAACTCGGTGCCCTTGTGGACGAGCATCGTGGCGTCACCGCCGTCGTCGAGGATCATGTTGGGACCCTCGCCGTCCCAGGTGAGCATGCGCTCGGTGCACCACCAGTACTCCTCGAGCGACTCGCCCTTCCACGCGAAGACCGGGACGCCCTTGGGCTCCTCGGGCGTGCCGTGCGGGCCGACGACGATCGCGGCGGCCGCGTGGTCCTGCGTCGAGAAGATGTTGCAGGAGGCCCAGCGCACCTCCGCGCCCAGCGCCACCAGCGTCTCGATCAGCACCGCGGTCTGCACGGTCATGTGCAGCGAGCCCGACACGCGCGCCCCGCGCAGCGGGTAGACCTCCGCGTATTCGCGGCGCAGCGCCATCAGTCCGGGCATCTCGTGCTCGGCGAGGCGGATCTCCTTGCGGCCGAACTCGGCGGCGGCGAGGTCGGCGACGGCGAATTCGATGCCGTTGCGGGTCTCGTGCCGCTTCGCAACGCTTTCGGGGGGCATAGTGGCGATTCCTCCAAGACTCGATGACACCGGAACACTACCGTTGTCCGCTCGACCTTCCCTAGAGCGGTTAGGAGACCCTTACCGTGCCGATGCCCGGCCCGGACACCCGTGTCGTCGAAATCCGCGTCGCCGGCCTCGTGGGCACCAGCGGGGAAACGCTGCTCGACGCGGTCGCGACCGTCGACGTCGCCGGCGACGGACTGGGCCGGGTGATCCGCCCGGCCGACCGGCTGCGGCGGCCCGCGCCCGGGCCCGTGCTGCCGGCACTCGGCCGGACGATCCCGCGGACCCTCGAAGGCTACCTGTGGCACGGCATGACGTCCGGGGGCGCCGCCAAGGCCACCTGGGCGCTGCTGTTCCCGTTCTCGCTGGCCAACGTCGCTTTCTGGATGCTGCCGCCGCTGCCGGACCGCCGGTTCTCGCGCGTCGTCGGCGCCGTGTGCCGCGGCCTGCTGCGCGTCGGCGCCCTGCTGCTGACCATGCTGCTGATGGGCCAGCTCGCGGCGATCGCGCTCGACCTGTTCGCCACCCAGTGCCTCGCCCCCGGCTCGGGCTGCCTGCCGGTGGTCCCCGACGTGGTCCGCACGGTGCCCGCGCGGATCGCGCTCGGCGTCGTGCCGCTGCTGGCCGTGATCTTCGTGCTGCACCGGATCTCGTCGGCGACGTGGGCGGTGCACGCCGACGGTGACCTCACCGGCGGCCCGCTGCGGATGCGCGCCGACCCGGAGACGCCGGCGCTGCGCTGCCTGCACACCGTCGCGGCGCTGGCCTCGGTCGCGTTGCTGCTGCTGGGCGGGCCGTTCCGGGTGCCGGGCGACACCTTCGGCCTGGTCGTCTGGATCGTCACACTGGCCGTGGTGCTCGCGGTCGTCGTCGCGGCCGCGATCGGCGTCGACACCGGCCGGTTCGCCCGGCCCGGCGTGCTCGCCTTCGCGAGCCTGCTGGTCGTCGTGGCCGCGGTGCGCCTGCGCCCCGGCACCGGCCCGCTGCCGGGCACGAACGGCGTCGTCGAAGGCCTCGGCGCGGCGCTGGTCGCGGTCGCGGTGCTGTTCGCGCTGGTCCTGGTGCCGGCCGCGCTGCTGGCCCGGCCGAGCTGGCGGCACAAGCCACGCCGGCTGCGGCCGTGGCTCGGCGGCTGGGCGGCCGCGCCGGTGCTCGCGCTGGCCGGGTTGCTCGGCGGCGGGTTCGGCGCCGGCCTCGCCGAAGCCCTCCGGCGCTTGTCCGGCGCGGAACTGCTGCAGGTTCCTGACACGTACCTGCTGGTCACGGTGCTGTGGGGCGCCGGGCTGGCGCTGGCCGCGGTGCTCGCCCTGCTGGGCTTCGCGGTCGCCGTCCCGCTGCGCCGGCTGCGGCGCGGCGTCCCGGAGATCGTCGAGCTGATGGAGCACGACGAGCGCCAGGAAGCCCAGGCCGCGGCGGCGTGGGCGCGCTCGGCGTGGGAACGGCGGCACCTGCACCACCTGGCCCTCGCGGTGGCGTCGGCGATGTCCGCGGGCGGCGCGGCGCTGCTGGTGCTGCGCTTCGGGTTCGGGCTGGTCCCCGGCTGGTTCAAGCCGTTGTCCGCGATCGGCGTGGTCGCGCTCGGCGCCCTGGCCGCGGGCCTGCTGCGCGTGGTCTACACGGCCGCGCGCACCCCGCAGCGCAGCCGGCACCTCGGGGCGCTGGCCGACCTCGTCTGCTTCTGGCCGCGGGCGGCGCACCCGACGGTCCCGCCGTGCTACGCGCTGAAGGTCGTCCCGGAACTGGCCGCGCGGGCCCGCGAGCACCTCGCCGAACCGGGGACGCGGGTGGTCCTCTCCGGTTACAACCTCGGCAGCCTGCTCACCGTCATGGCGGCCGCCCGGCTCGCGGCCGAGCTGCCGGCGGCGGACCTCGAACGCGTCGGCGTGCTGACCGCCGGGTCCCCGCTGCAGTGGGGCTACCAGCGCGCGTTCCCGGCGCTGCTGCCGCAGGAGTCGCTCGAGACGCTGTTCGCCGACCTGGACGGCCGCTGGCGCGCCCTCTGCCGCGGCACCGACATCTTCGGCGGCGGCGTGACGACCTGGCGGCACGAGGTCTCCGACCGGCAACTCTTCGGCGTCGGCTACCAGCCCGAAGGCGGCACCGGGCCGCTGAAGGCGAAGGCCGACGAGAACGGCGTCCTCATCCTCGGCGGCGACCACTGGCTGCCGGACCCGCTGCGCGGCCCGACCGGGCGGCACCGCTGGGCGCCGGGGGTGCTCCGGCACCAGGACTACGTGGTGGACGCGGAGTGGGACCACGCCGTGGCGATGGCCGCCGGCCTCGGCAAACCTTCCGGCGGCGAACAGGGCCTGCTCTTCGGCGACTTCCCCGGAAAGCCGTGAAGGCCGCTTTCGGGAACTCGTAGTTCCCGAAAGCGGCCTTCACGGCGCTTCGCTGAGGCTTACTCGGAAGCCTTGCGGCGGAACTTCAGCAGCGCGAGCAGACCGCCACCGGCGACCAGCAGCAGGGCCGCGATCCAGATCAGCCAGCTGTTGTCGAAACCGGTGTTGGCCAGGCCGCCACCGGTGCCCGACTCGTTGCCCGCCGGGACGGCGGCCGGAGCGGTGGTGCTGGTCGGCGCGACCGTCTCCGAGGACGCCGGGGCGCTCGGCTTCGTGGTCTCGGTCGGCTTGGTCGGCCGCGTCGGCGCCGTGGTGGTCTCAGTCGGCTTCTCGGTCTTCGTGCCGCACAGGTACCACTTCTCGATGTCGGCCTGACGGCCGTTGCGGCTGAACGGCGCGCGCAGGTCGTTCCACGGCGCGGCCTTGTCGAGGCCGCGGGCACCCGGGGCGTAGTCGTTGAAGCCGTCGTCGCCACCGATGACGACGATGCGCTTGACCGTCACACCCTCGTTGACCTTCGAGATGTTGAGGCGGTTCTTGACGATCTTGAAGTCGACGTCGCTCTGGCTGAGGTCGGTGCCCTCGGCGCACGGGGTCGCCTTGCCCGGCGTGGGGTGCGGGCGGTTGTCGTCGCTGTGGCAGGCCAGCGCGGAGCCGGCGGTGCCGATGAGGGCAGCGGTGGTCAGCGCCATGACCGCAACGGCGCCGCGGAAGGTACGTCTGCGCATAGGGGAACTCCTGTACCGGCGGGGAGGACAGCACTTGCGAAATCTGTGGTCGCGGCACCACTGAGCGTGTAACCACACTGCTGTAATTCACCCGTCAGTGGCACGCGGAGGAACGAAAGGTATCGCACGTCACTCGACCCTTTACGCGGGGTCCCCCTTTGGGCGCGCAGAGCAAGATCCTTTTAACTCGTTCGTGACCGGCTGTTCCGTACCCTGCGCACGCGAAAGCCCCGCCGACCTGGGCAATCCGGTCGACGGGGCCTTCTCGTGCGGATCAGGCGTCGAGTTCCTTGACGGGGTCGCCGGTGCCGCCGTCGGCCTGCCGCTTGCCGAGCAGCGAATGCCGTCGGCTGTAGGCGAAGTAGATGACCACGCCCAGCACCATCCAGGCGACGAACCGCAGCCAGGTCAGCACGGTCAGGTTCAGCATCAGCCACAGGCAGGCCAGGATCGCCAGGATCGGGATGACCGGCACCAGCGGCACCTTGAACGCGCGGGGCAGGTCCGGGCGCGTCCGGCGCAGGATGAGCACGCCCGCCGAGACGAGCACGAAGGCGAACAGGGTGCCGACGTTGACCATCTCTTCGAGCTTGTCCGCCGGGAAGAAGCCGGCCGCGAGCGCGACCAGGCCGCCGACGATCAGCGTCGCGCCCTTCGGCGTCCCGTGCTCGCCGGTCTTCGCCAGTCGGCGCGGCATCAGGCCGTCGCGCGACATCGCGAAGATGATCCGGACCTGGCCCAGCATGAGCACCATGACGACGGTGGTCAGGCCGGCCAGCGCGCCGAAGGAGATGATGTTGGCCGCCCAGTCGACGCCGTTGTCGGAGAACGCCGTGGCGAGCGTCTTGTGGCTGCCGTCGCCGGCGTCGGTGGCGAGCTTCTTGTAGTTCGTCATGCCGACGACCACCAGCGACACGGCCACGTACAGCACGGTGACGATGGCCAGCGAGCCCATGATCCCGCGCGGCACGGCCTTCTGCGGGTTCTTGGTCTCCTCGGCGGTGGTCGCGACGATGTCGAAGCCGATGAACGCGAAGAACACCAGCGAGGCGCCGGCGAGCAGGCCGAAGACGCCGAACGAGCTGCTCGCGCCGCCCGCGATCAGCGAGAAGAGCGACTGGTCGACACCGGTCTGGCCGGCCCCGCCGGTCTCGCCCGGCGGGATGTAGGGCGTGTAGTTGGCACCCTTGATGTAGAAGATGCCGAGGATGATCACGAACAGCACGACGGCGACCTTGATGCCGGTGATCACCATCGACACCCGCGAAGACAGCTTCGTGCCCAGCGCTAGCAGCGTCGTCAGGACCACGACGACGAGCAGCGCGCCCCAGTCGACGGTCACGCTCCCGATGTCGAACGTCGTCTTGCTGCCCTTGCCGAAGAGGTAGCCGAGCACCGTCTCGAGGTAGACCGACCAGCCCTTGGCGACCGCGGCGGCGCCGACGGCGAGTTCGAGGATCAGGTCCCAGCCGATGATCCACGCCATGAACTCGCCGAAGGTGGCGTAGGAGAACGTGTACGCGCTGCCCGCGACCGGCACGGTCGAGGCGAATTCCGCGTAGCAGAGCGCGGCCAGCGCGCAGGCGATCGCCGCGAACACGAACGCCAGTGAGACCGACGGGCCGGCGTAGTCACCGGCGGTGCGCGCGGTCAGCGTGAAGATGCCGGCGCCGATGACGACGGCGACGCCGAACACCGTCAGGTCCCAGGCACTGAGGTTCCGCCGGAGCTTGGTGTCCGGCTCGTCAGTGTCCGAAATGGACTGTTCGATCGATTTAGTGCGCCACAATCCCGTTCCGGGCACCGTTGACCTCCTGCGGCTGAACTGCGTGTATCGCGGTACGTCACCCTAACGGGTCACGTCCGTGACGGCTCGCCGAGCGCCGGGGAGTGGATCTTGGAACTACTTCGCCAGGCTGCGGTCGAGGTCCGGCTCGAGGTAGATCAGCTTCGCGACGGGCACCTTGGCGCGGACGCGGGCCTCGGCGTCGTCGATGGCCATCGCCAGCTCGGCGGTGTCGAGCCCCGGCACCATCGCGAGCTTGGCCGCGACGAGCAGCTCGTCCGGCCCCAGGTACTGGGTGCGGATGTGGATGACGCGCTCGACCTTCCCGGCGGCGAGCTCGTCGACGATGACCGCGAGCACCGGCGCGGTGGCGCCTTCACCGATGAGCAGGCTCTTCATCTCGATGATCAGGATGATCGCGATGACCCCGAGCAGCGCGCCGATGCCGAGGGTGCCGACGCCGTCCCAGACGGGGTTGCCGGTCACCACGGACAGTCCGACGCCGGCCAGCGCGAGGACGAGACCGAGCAGCGCACCGGCGTCCTCCAGCAGCACGACCGGCAGCTCGGGTTCCTTGGCCTGGCGGATGAAGCCCCACCAGCTCGCGTCGCCCTTGATCTTCTTCGACTCGCCGATGGCGGTGTGGAAGCTGTAGCCCTCGAGGCAGATCGCGACGAGCAGGATGATCACCGCGACGATCGGCGATTCGAGCGGCTCGGGGTGACCGATCTTGTGGATACCCTCGTAGATCGCGAAGGCGGAGCCCAGGGTGAAGAGCATCAGGGCGACGATGAAGGAGTAGAAGTACCGGTCGCGGCCGTAGCCGAACGGGTGCTCCTGGTCCGCTTCCCGCTTGGACGTCTTCTGCCCGAGCAGCAGCAGCCCCTGGTTCGTGGTGTCGGCCAGCGAGTGCACCGACTCGGCCAGCATCGACGACGACCCGGTGACGAGGAAGCCGGCGAACTTCGCGACCGCGATCCCGGCGTTCGCCCCGAGGGCCGCGATGATCGCCTTGGTTCCGCCTCCAGCTGACACGACCGCTCCCCTGGTAGGTCCTGAATGTCCGGGTGGAGCGTAATGGGCGCGGTCCGGCCGGGTCCCCACCGCCCGTGCCTTCGGGCGCGGGTTCAGCTCGGGCGACGGTGGCGACCAGCGGTCGTTCGGCACTTCGGCCCGGCCGCACCCACCGCCCTCCCGCGGCCGCCCGTTTCTGTCGGACCCCTTCGCTACGGTGGCCGTTCCGGTACCGGGAGGGTGGACATGGCTCACTTCGGCGTGCTCGGGCCGCTCGCCGTCGAAGGGGCGCCCGGGCACTGGGTCGCGCTGCGCGGCGAGCGGCAGCGCACCCTGCTGGCCGTGCTGCTCGTCAACGCCAACCAGCACGTCCACGTCGACGTGCTGGTCGAAGCGCTGTGGCCGGGCGGGCCGCCGAAGTCGCACACCTCGAACCTGCACACCTACCTCTCCCGGCTGCGCGAGCGGATCGGCGGCCTCCGGATCGAGCACGGCCCGCTCGGCTACCGGCTGCGCGTCGAGCCGGAGGAGCTCGACCTGCTCGTCTTCCGGTCCGCCGTCGCGGAAGGGAAGCGGGCAGGCGACGCCGTCACCGCGGCGGGGCACTACCGGCGGGCGCTCGCGCAGTGGCGGGGGCCGGTGCTGGCCGGGCTGCACGTGCCGCGGCTCGACGCCGACGTCGCGCGGCTGGAGTCCGAGCGGCTCGCCGTCTTCGAAGACTGCGCCGACGCCGAGCTCACCGCCGGGCGCCACGGCGAGCTCACCGGCGAGCTGCAGGCCATGATCACCGAACACCCGCTGCGCGAACGGCTCGCCGCGCAGCTGATGATCGCGCTGCACCGGGCCGGGCGCCAGGGCGACGCGCTCGAGGTCTACCGGCGGCTGCGGACCACCCTGATCGAGGAACTCGGCGTCGAACCGGGCGCGGAGGCCCGCCGGGTGCACGCGGCCGTCCTGCGTGGCGAAGACCCCGTGCCGCGGTTGCCGCCGCCGGTCTGGCCGGTGTGCCAGCTGCCGCCGGACATCGGGGACTTCACCGGCCGCGAAGCCGAGCTCGCCGAACTGACCGGGGTGCTGGGCGACGACCGCGGCGTCCCCGTCGCCGTGCTCAGCGGCGAGCCGGGCGCGGGCAAGAGCACCCTGGCCGTGCGGGCCGCGCACAGGCTGCGGGCGCGCTTCCCGGACGGGCAGCTGTACGTCCCGCTCGCCGGCCGCGACATCGGCGAGGTCCTGGCCGATCTCCTGCGCGCGCTCGGCGTACCCGGCCCGGCGGTACCGGACGACGTCCGGGCGCGCGCGGCGGTGTTCCGCGGCCGGCTCACCGACCGGCGGGTGCTGGTGGTGCTCGACGACGCCGCGGACCCCGGCGACGTCCGCGCGCTGCTGCCGGGGACGCCGGGCTGCGCGGTGCTGGTGACGAGCCGGCGCCGGTTGAGCGGGCTCGCCGGGGCGCACCGGCTGCCGCTCGGCCCGCTGTCCGGCGCCGACGCCGCCGAGCTGCTGAACCGGCTCGCCGGGGCGAGGGTCGTCCGCGAACGGGCGGATGCCGAGCGGATCATCGCGGCGTGCGCGCGGCTGCCGCTGGCGCTGCGGATCGCCGGCAGCAGGCTGGCCATCCGCCCGCACCTGCGGCTCGGCGAGCTGGCCGGGCGCCTCGAAGACGAGGTCCGCAGGCTCGACGAGCTGACCGTGAGCGATCTGGCCGTCCGCAGCAGCATCGCGCTGAGCTACGAAGGCCTGCGGCCGCCTGCGCAACGCGCGTTCCGCTTGCTCGGCCGCTGCCGCCTCGCCGACCTCCCGGCCTGGGCCGTGACGACTTTGGTCGGCGCCCCGGACGCCGACGAAGCCGTCGAAGAGCTCGTCGAGGCGAGCCTGCTGGAGGCACGCGGCGCGGACCCGGCCGGCGAGGGCCGCTACCGGATGCACGACCTCGTCCGGCTGTACGCGGCGGAGCTCGCCGAAGACACCGGCGGCCTCCGGACGGTGCTGTCGGCAACGCTCGCACTGGCCGACGCGGCGGCGGCCCGCTTGCCGCGCACGGTCCCGATGCCACCGCCGGCCGCCGCGCCGCTTCCCCAGCCGTTGCCCGACGAGCTGGTGGCGCGGTTGCTGGCCCGCCCGGACGACTGGTTCGCCGCCGAGCGCGCGAACCTCGTCCTGCTGATCGGCTGGCTGCCGGCCCCGGATGCGGTGCGGTTGCTGGACAAGCTGAGCGTGTACTTGTACCTGCACGGCCAGTACGCGGAGATGCGCGCGGCGTACGAAACGGTCCTGGCGGCGACGGACGACCCGGCGGTCACGCTGCTCGCCGAGGCGAACCTCGCGCTGCTGCGCCACGAACGCGGTCAGTACGAGGAGGCCGCGACCGCGTACCGCCAGTGCGCGAAGGAGCTGGAGGTGCGCGGCGATCACCGCACCCACGCATGGGTGACGGCGAACCTGGCGCACTGCCTGATCGGTCTGGGCCACGCCGAAGAGGCGTTGGAGACGGCGGCCCAGGCCCGCGAACTGTTCACTGTGGACGGTCACCCGGAGCCGATCCGCGTCCGCTCGGCGGAATCGGCGGCCCTGCTGCGCCTCGGCCGGGTGGCGGAGGCGCGGGAGGTCGACCACATCGCCCTGACGGCAGCACGCGAAACGGGCGACGCCCGCCAGATCGGCATGGCCCTGCACGGCTTCGCGTGGTCCTCCCTCCTGAACGGCGCCGACCCCCAAGCGACAACGGCGATCGCGGAGTCGGTGGACCACCTCCGCCGGACCCCGGCCCGTTCGGAGCTGGCGAAGTCGCTGCGCACCCTGGGCGCGATCTCCGCGGCAACGGGCGACCGCGAACGCGCGATGACGGCGTTCGGGGAGGCTCGCGAGCTGGCCCGGGAACTGGACGAGCGCCCCCGCGAGCTGTCGTGCACCCGCGCCTTGGCGGCAGGCTGGATCGGCGAAGGCCGTGCGGCGCAGGCGATCCCGGTGCTGCGGCAGTGCCTGACGGAGTTCCGCGAGATGGGCGGAAGATCGGCGACGGGCCTGACGTGGCTGGTGCTGGAGAGGGCGTGCGAAGCGCTGGGCGACAGGGAGGGAGCAGCGGAGGCGGCCGGGGAGGTGGCGCAGTACACCGACCCCCGCGACGCCAGCGCGGCAGCACTGAGGCGAGCACTGCTGGCCCTGACCGACCAGGTGTGAGCCGGACGGCCTAGCGCGAGCCGCTGGCTCCTTCGCCGACCCCGAACCGCAGCAGGCCCGCCAGGCTCCCCACCCGGGGGCCGCTCGCCCACCTCAACGGCCGCGGCACGCCAGCTGCCCTACCGCGGCCCGGCTCCTCCCCAGCCGGCTCGCCAGCCAGCGGCTACACCCCACCGCCGCCGGCCAGGCTCCCCGACCAGCCAGTGCTCGCCCAGCCCACGGCCCCCACCGATCGCGCCAGCCCGCCGTTGCTCGCCCCCGCGCCCCCGCTGGCACCAGCCGCTGCTCGCCCATCGCGAGCGCACGGGTCCCGCCCTGCTTGGCCCCCGCCCAGCGACACCAGCGCACAGCCCCGCTCCACCGGGCCCCCCGCCCAGCCACACCAGCGCACAGCCCCGCTCCACCGGGCCCCCGCCCAGCCACACCAGCGCACAGCCCCGCTCCACCGGGCCCCCACCGACCGCGCCAGCCCGCCGTTGCTCGCCCCCACGACCGGCCCGCCCCTCCAGTGCTCGCCCCCGGCAGCACCGCAGCACCGGTGGTCCCCGCCCCTTGTGATCGCGCCTCCGGGTCCTCCCCGGCCCGGCTGCGCGAAACCCCTGGGCAGGTGATGCCGCCCCCTCGCGGCACCACCTTCAGCCCACGGGCGCCGGGCGGGAACCGACCGGCGCCACCCCCAGCGGACCGGCAGCGCGCGCCAGCGCACCAGGGTCCCCCCGTTGAGTCAGATACTGGCCGACGCCGCCACACGGAACGCACACAAAAACGGCGGAGGCCCCGAAGAGGCCCCCGCCGAAAACACCCGAACGTCAGTCCTCGCAAGTCCCGGCCGTAGCCCGGAACATCTGCGCACGCGTGCCGTCCAGCGGGCGGATCCGCACCGGGGGATCCGCCGCCGGGAGCCAGACCGACTGGCCGCGGCGCAGCTCCACCTTCTCGCCGTCGTCCGCCGTCACCAGCAGGTCACCGGCCGTGCACAACAGGATCTGCGGACCGACGCTGTCCACCGAAATCTCGTCGTCCTGGCCCTCGGCCCACTCCACCCGCGACAGCTCGAACTCGGGTGCGTCCGTGCGGTACACCGACAGACGCCCGCCACCGTCTCCGCACTGGACCGGCATCTCGCCGCACGCGAAGTCGACCACCCGCAGCAGCTCCGGGACGTCGACGTGCTTCGGCGTCAGACCGCACCGCAGGATGTTGTCCGAGTTCGCCAGGATTTCCACGGCCGTTCCGTGCAGGTACAGGTGCAGGTTGCCGGCCGGCAGGTAGATCGCCTCGCCCGCGCGCAGCGTCAGCCGGTTGAGCAGCAACGCCGCCAGCACGCCGGCGTCGCGCGGGTGCGTCTCGCCGAGTTCCAGGATGGTCCGGCACTCGACCGCGAACTCGCCGTGCTCCTGGACGTGCCGGACGCAGGCGTCCAGCACCTCCGGCAGCAGCGAGTCGAGCGTCCGCTGCGGCAAGGTGATCCACGTCGTGAACAGCGCCCGCAGGCCGGACGGGTCCGGCTGCGCCTCGAGCAGCCCGGTGTACTTCGCCAGCCCCGGCGTCTCGATCGCTTTGAGCAGCTTCACCGTGCGGTCCGGGGCGCGGAACCCCGCCAGCGCGTGGAACTCCGTCAGCGCGCAGACCAGCTCCGGCTTCGCCGTCGGGTCCGGGTAGTTGCGGTTCGCGGCGTCGCGAGCGATGCCCAGCTTCTCCTCGCGGGCGTGCCCCTCCGCGGCCTGCGCCGCCGACGGGTGCGCCTGCATCGACAGCGGTTCCTCCGCCGCGAGGATCTTCAACAGGAACGGGAGCCGCCCGCCCCACCGCTTCGCGCACTTCTCGCCGAGCTGCGTCACCGGGTCGGCGTCCACCAGCTCCAGCAGGCTCCGTTCGGTGCCGTCCGGGCCGATCACGTGCGACGGGTCGCCCGGGTGGGCACCCATCCACAGCTCGGCCTCGGGGTGCGGCGCGGGGACCGGACGGCCCAGCAGCTCGGGGATCGCCGTCCGCGATCCCCAGGCGTAGGGCCGCACCGCGTTGCGCAGCAGCTCCACTGTCACCTCAACTCCACTCCTTCGGCACCGGCCGGAGCCGGTGCTCGGCGGGTCTCACGCCGTCGCGGGCGCGTAGCGGCCTGCGCCGCCGATGCTGCCCGCCGCCAGCCCGAGGTAGACCGCCGCCAGTTCGAACCGCAGCGCCAGCACCGCGGCCCGCACGATTTCGTCGGCCTCGATCTCCTCGGCCGGGGCGATGACGTCCGCACCCGGGAGCAGGTCCTCGGCCTCGTACCGCGCCGCGTCCGTCGCCGGACCGGTGCGCACCGACAGCAGCAGCACCCGGGTGGGGATGTCACCAGAGGAATCGTCCGGATCGGCGAAGATGTCACGCTCCGAGCCCCCCGATTGCGCCGCTCGCCGCAAAGCGGGCCGCGTCAGGGCCTGACGATAGTCCTCGACATCGCAGACCATGGCCGCGTGCGCGGCGAAAGCGTGCGCCGCGTGCTCGCCGACGGCGACCGCGACCGGGTCCAGTCCCCACAGCAGCGGCACCCGGTCGGCGACCCGCAGCGCGAGCGCCTTGGCCGGGTTCGCGAACGACTCCCGGGCGAGGTAGTCCTTCTCGGCTTCCAGGTCGAGCTGGTCGGCCAGCACCTGGACGTCGGAGATCAGCAGCCCCAGCGCGTTCGCCGTGAGCAGCCCGGCGGCCAGGCCGCGCGGGAACGCCAGCTCCGGCGGCACCGGGACGCGCGGCGCCAGCAGCACGCCCTTGCCCGCCACCGCGGCCGCCACCGGGCCCTCCGCGGGCGCGGAGAGCACCACCGAAGCGCCGTAGCGGGCCGCGCGCTCCAGCGACGCGGCGAGCTCGCGGTCGCCGGGGTCGTCGGTGTGCGCGAACACGACGTCGAGCGCGCCGATCCAGCTCGGCACGACCTCGGCCACGACCACCGGGACCGGGCACGACGGCGTCAGCAGCGCGGCCAGCAGCCGCGTGAGCGTGCGGGACACGCCCGGCCGGTCGAGGAGCACGACCGCGCGCGGACGGCCCACGTCGAGCCGCTCGGCCAGCTCCAGCTCGGCGGCGAGCTCGGCGGTCGCCCGCACCTGGGCGCCGGCCATCGCGGCGGCCCGCAGCAGCCCCGCGCTGTCGGCCTCGGCCAACCGCGCGGGGTCGTCGAGCAGGGAGTCGTCAAGCACTGTCGGCATCGGAGCTTCCCGTGGTGCCCGGTTGCGTCGCTTCGTCGAGGAGCAGCACCGGGATCCCGTCACGCACCGGGTACACCCGGCCGCATTCGGTGCACGTCAGCGCGTCGGCCTCGGGATCGTCCGGTGCGCCGGGGCGCAACGGGGCGTGATCCGGCGACGGGCACGCCAAGATCTCGAGGAGCTGGGCGTCGAGCGTGATGGCCATGGTTCCTCCATACCACGCGGGGCACTGTGGTGAAGAGCACTTCAGGACACAGTTCGGCCCCTAGGCACCCTGGTTAGGGGGTGGGTCAGTTGCGGATGATCGCGAGCACTTCGTCGACCAGGCCCTGGACGGCCTCGGCGTTCGCGGCCTCGACGTTCAGGCGGAGCAGCGGTTCGGTGTTCGACGGGCGCAGGTTGAACCAGGCGCCGCCCGGCAGCTGCACGGTGAGGCCGTCCAGCTCGTCGATCTCGACGCCGGAGCGCGCCCCGAAGGCGTCCTTGACGGCCATCATCTTGGCGACCTGGTCGTCGACCGTGGAGTTGATCTCACCCGAGGCCGCGTAGCGCGAGTACGCGCTGGTCAGCTCCGAGAGCGGGCCGTTCTGCTCGCCGAGCGCGGCGAGGACGTGCAGCGCCGCCAGCATGCCGGTGTCGGCGCGCCAGAAGTCGCGGAAGTAGTAGTGCGCGGAGTGCTCGCCGCCGAAGATGGCGCCGGTCTTGGCCATCTCGGCCTTGATGAACGAGTGCCCGACGCGGGTGCGGACCGGCTTGCCGCCGTGTTCGGCGACGATCTCCGGCACGCCCTTGGACGTGATGAGGTTGTGGATGATCGTGCCGCCCGGGTCCTTCGCCAGCTCGCGGACGGCGACCAGCGCCGTGATCGCGCTCGGCGAAACCGGCTCGCCGCGCTCGTCGACGATGAAGCAGCGGTCCGCGTCGCCGTCGAAGGCGACGCCGGCGTCCGCGCCGACCTCGCGCACCTTCGCCTGCAGGTCGACGATGTTCTTCGGGTCGAGCGGGTTGGCCTCGTGGTTCGGGAAGGTGCCGTCGAGCTCGAAGTACATCGGGACGACGTCGATCGGCAGTCCGTCGAAGACGGTCGGGACGGTGTGCCCGCCCATGCCGTTGCCGGCGTCGACGACGACCTTCAGCGGCCGGTTGGCCGACAGGTCGACGAGGTTGCGCAGGTAGGCGGCGTAGTCGGCGAGCACGTCCCGCTCGGACACGCTGCCGCGCTGGCCTTCGAACTCGGGCACGCCCTGCTCGACGGTGTCGCGGATCTCGGCGAGCCCGGTGTCCTGCCCGACCGGGGACGCGCCGGCGCGGCACATCTTGATGCCGTTGTACTTGGCCGGGTTGTGGCTCGCGGTGAACATCGCGCCCGGCAGGTTCAGCGAACCCGAGGCGAAGTAGAGCTGGTCGGTGCTGGCCAGCCCGATGCTCACGACGTCGAGCCCCTGCGAGGTGACGCCCTCGGCGAAGGCGGCCGCGAGGCCCGGCGAGGAGTCGCGCATGTCGTGGCCGATCACCACCGACGGTGCTTCGGGCTTGATGAGCAGGGCGAACGCGGCACCGAAGTCGCGGACGAGGTCCGCGTCGAGCTGCTCGCCGACCACGCCGCGAATGTCGTAGGCCTTCACGATGCCCGAAAGGTCTGGCACGCCGTCTCCCCGCGATTAGTCGTCCTGGCGCCCGCTGCGCCGCGCGGAAAGCCTACCGGCGGTGGTGGTGGGTTACGCGCTCAGGCGCGACCGGGGAGGACACGCAGGTGGCCGCGGCGCCCGGAGGGGCCTTCCGGCTCGGGTGCCGGGGCCGGTTTGTCGGAGCGGCCGGCCTCGCGCACGGCCTCGGCCAGCGCGGTCAGCTCGTCGGCCGACGGGTCCGGCGCGGCGAAGGCGCCTTCGTGCCGCACGACTTCCCAGCCCTTGGGGACGGTCAGCCGCAGCGCGTGCGCTTCGCAGAGGTCGTAGGAGTGCGGCTCGGAGGCGGTGGCCAGTGGGCCGACGACGGCGGTGGAGTCGCTGTAGGCATACGTCAGCGTGGCCACAGCCGGCTCTAGACAGCCGGTACGCGAACACTTCCGTACGTTCCGCACGATCCGAAACGATAGCGCGTCGCCGCAAGGTAGGAGGAGCGACACGCGCTGGGACGTGCCGACCGCATAGACTTCCGGGGTGGCGACGGCTCGTGACTACCGACAACGGCGGCGCCTGCGACGGGACCGGCACGGCCGGGGCCTGCGCGGGACGCTGTACCCGGCGACCCTGCCCGCCGCCGCGAGCCGCGCGGAGCGGTTCGACGCGCTGGTGCTCGACGCGCTGGAACCGATCGAGGCCCGCTGGCGCCACGAGCTGACGAAGCTCGACGTGGCGGTGGACGACGTCCCGGAGATCCGGGAGAACGGCCACTCCCCGGCGGACGGCGTCCTCCACGACGGCGCGGTCCCGCTGTCGCGCCTGGTCCCGGCGGGGGTCGACCGCACGGGGATGCCGACGCGCGCCCGGATCGTGCTGTACCGGCGGCCGCTGGAGGCGCGGGCGAAGGACCCTTCGGAGCTGGCCGAGCTGGTGCACGACGTGCTGGTGGAGCAGGTGGCGGGGTACCTGGGCGTGGAACCGGACGTCATCGAAGGCGAGTGACGCCGCGGCGGGGTCGAGAGGGCCTTTCGCGCTTCGAGGGCCGCTGCGAACGGTCCACTCGCGGCGCACTCGGCGGCACCGATGGGCCACTCGCGACGCCTTTGGCGGCACCAACGGCCCACTCGCGCGGTCGACACGACCCCACCGACCTCATCGAAGGCGAGAGACGCCGCCGCGGGACCGAGAGGACCCTGCGCGCTTCGACGGCCGTCGCGAACGGTCCGCTCGCGTCGCACTCGGCGGCACCAATGGGCCACTCGCGCGGCCGACCCGCCACCACCGACCTCATCGAAGGCGAGAGACGCCGCGGCGGGGCCGAAAGGACCCTGCGCGCTTCGAGGGCCGCTGCGAACGGTCCGCCCGCGTCGCACTCGGCGGCACCAATGGGCCACTCGCGACGCCTACGGCGGCACCAACAGCCCACTCGCGCGGTCGACACGCCACCACCGACCTCATCGAAGGCGAGAGACGCCGCCGCGGGACCGAAAGGACCCTGCGCGCTCCGACGGCCTTCGCGAACGGTCCGCTCGCGTCGGACTCGGCGGCACCGATGGGCCACTCGCGACGCCTTTGGCGGCACCAACGGCCCACTCGCGCGGTCGACACGCCCCCACCGACCTCATCGAAGGCCAGTGACCTACCGGACCGGCCCCCGCTCGTCGACGAAGTACGTGGGCTCGCCCAGGAACGCGTCGGCGGGCAGCTCGCCGTAGCCGATGTTGAACGTGTCCGGCCAGTACGACCAATCCTGCCTGCCCGCCGCGCTGCTGAAGCGGTAGTTGAGCCGCCAGCGCAGCCACTCGCCCGGCGCGAGCTTCACCGCCGGTGGGCGCCGCTCGCGGGGCGGGATCCCGAACAGCTCGCCGACGCGGGGCAGCACCCTCAGGCGACCATCGGCCTCCCGCAGGTCCACTGGCACGTCCCGGAGGCTCTCCGACGACGCGACCGGCGCGAACCCGTCCTGCTCGCGCAGCCGCCCCACGTGCGCGACCCCGCCCGGCAGCGCGGGCAGCGCGAAGCCGGCCGGGACCGCGTTGCGGACCGCCGCGGCCGGACCGCCACGCGAGTGCTTCGTCCACGACACGTGGACCCACTGCGCGGTGACCGTCACGGGCGGCGGCGGGCCGGGACCGCCGTCAGCAGGGTGAACAACACCGCCGCCAGCTGGGCCAGCAGCAACAGGTTGCGTTCCGTTCCCGGGTACTCCACCGTCACCTCCGACGGCGTCGGCGGGACCGACACCGCCACCTGGTGGCCCCACGCCGGCACGATCGGGACGCTCTTGCCGCCCACCGAGGCCTTCCAGCCCGCTTCCTGTTCCGCCGCCAGCACCAGCAGGCGGCCGGTCGGGCCGTCCGAGACCCGCACGCGCACGTCCGGGAGACCCGCCTGGACCGGGGCCACGCCCGGCGCCAGACCCGGGGCGCCGCCGCCCGTGACCGCTGCCTTCGCCTGCTCCGGGGAGATGAGGATCACCTGGCCCGCCGGGGCGAGCAGGCGGAGGACGCCGCGGCCGTCCGACGTCGGGGCGGCCACCGAGACCAGGTCCTTCGCCAGCGGCGGGTACGCCCGCGGGTCCGCTCCCGGCGGCAGCACCACGTACTCCACGCCGGCGGCGGCCGCGGCCGCGAACGTGCGCTGGACGGCTGCCGCGTCGCCTTGGCCGAGGTCGCGGCGCCACGCCGCCAGGCGGGCCGGGGTGCCCGGGGGCGGGGCCAGCTCGTCGTCGCCGTAGTGGGGCAGGCGGCCGCCGATCTGGCGGGTCGCGTCGGACGCCAGGTCCAGCACCGACCGGCCGGACGCCGAGATCTCCGCCGCGGCTTCGGGGGCCAGCGCGGGGCGCGGACCCGCGCGGAGCGGGCCCTGACCGCCGACGGCGACGGCGCCGCCCGCCAGTGCCAGGAACACCACCACCCCGGCCACCGCCATCACCTGCGGCAGCCACGGCGACGGCACCCCGGCCGAACCGCCGCGCTGCCACGAACCGAGCACGACCCACAGCAGCCCGGCGCCGACGATCAGCAGCGGGACGCCCGCGTAGCCGTGGGCCGCGGTGCCGCCCTGCATCGGCGCCGCCGTGACCAGCCGGACCAGGACCAGGCCGCCCGCGCCGAGCACCGCCAGCGCGATCCCGCCCGCGGCGAGCTTCGTCGGGCGGACGACCACCGCCACGAGCGCCGCGGCGATCACCGCGACGCCGATCGGCCACGCGCCCGGCCCGCCGGGGTCGAGGCCGGCCAGGTCGGTGCCGGACACCGCCGCGGCCGCGCCGCCGAGGCCCTGCACGAGCAGTTCCGGGTGCCGCAGCAACACGGTCGGCCACGGCAGCAGCAGCGCCAGCGGCAGCAGCACCACGATGCCGACCGACGCGATCCGCCGGGCCAGCCCGGTCGGCGCGGGCAGCACGACGAACCCGATCAGCAGCCCGGCGAGCGCGAGCCCGTGCGCCAGCGGGGAAAACGCGCCCAGCAGCGCCACCCCGAACGCCGAGAGCGCGGAAACGTGCAGCCAGCGCGTGTCCGCGTGCACGAGCAGCCCGGCGATGCCGGCGGCCACCAGCGGCAGCACGAGGTGCACCACGACGACGTCGAGCCGGCCCTGCGCCACTCCGGCAGTCGCCGCGGGCAGGAGCGCGTACGTCGCCGCGACGACCGCGCGCACCCAGCGGCGCACGCGAAGCCGCCGCGTCGCCACGTACGCGCTCAGCGCCGCCAAGGGGATGTCGCCGAGGAGCAGGATCGCGACGAGCGCGGCCGGCCCGCCGAGCGGGGCGAAGACCGCGCCGAGCGTGCCGAGCACCGGCAGCGTCGCCGACGCGGGGGCGCCGGTGCCGCCCGCGATCGCGTGCCACGGCGTGAGGTACGACGACCAGAGCTCGCCCAGCCCGCCGACCGGGAGCAGCTTGCCGCCGAAGAGGTCGAGGCCGAGCCGGGCGCGGTTGACGACCAGCCCGAGCGCCGTCATCACGACGAGCAGCACGACCGGCGGCGCGAAGATCGTGGCCGCGAGCACCCGCCGCCGGTTGACCTCGACGAAGACGAGTTCGGGCTCGGCCTCTTCGGCCGGTTCGTCGGAGACCGGTTCCGGCGCCGCGGTTTCCGGCAGCGTGACGGCGACGAGCGTGCCCGGCCGGCGCAGCCCGGAACCGCGTGAGCCGATCCCGCGCAGCGCGCCCGCGGGCAGCGCGCCCGGGCCGACGGGACGGGTCTCGCGGGCGTCGAGCGCTTCCGGTGTGACCCACGCCGACTCGGTTTCGACGGTCTCGGGGACCCGGCCGAGCGCGACGTCGCTCTCCACGCCCCGGCGCACCAGGCCGACCACGCCCGCGCGGAAAGCGTTGCGGAGGCGGGTGACGCGCCCGGTGAAGAGCCCGCGCACCGTGCCCGGCCGCGGATTCCGCCGCCGGCGGCCCCGGGCGGCGCGCAATCCGCCGCGTCCACTGAGGAGGTACGCGGCCGCGGCGAACTCGGCCCGCGCTTCGCCGGTGCGGCGCAGCAGGACGAACGCCAGCGCGCGCAGCACCGAGAGCAGCGGGAGCCGGATCATCCCCAGCCAGAAGGAAAAGGGCGAGCAGTTCACCAGGAAGACGCGCAGCCCGTGAGCCCGGTTCGCGGCGGGCAGCGGCGCGGTGACGGCGTCCGCCGTGCGCTGGCCGGTGGTGACCGCCCGCGCGTGCCGGACCCGCGCGGTCGGCACGGAGAGGACGATCCCGCCGGCCGCGTTGGCGCGCCAGCCGAAGTCGAGATCCTCGCGCAGCAAGGGGAAACCGGGGTCGAAGCCGCCGAGGTCGTCCCACGCGTCGCGGCGCACGAGCGAGCCCGCGCTGGGCACGGCGAGCACCTCGGCCGGCTCCTCGCCGAGCGCGGCGACCTGCTGGCGGTGCCCGGAGGCGTCGGTGGACAGGCCGGCTTCGACGATCAGCCGCGGGTCCGTCCAGTCGAGCCCGAGGGCGCCGAGCACGGTCGCCGACGGCGTTTTCGTGGCGACGCGCAGGAGTTCGTCGAGGCAGTCGGGCTCGGGCGCGCAGTCGTCGTGCAGCAGCCACAGCCACGATCCGGGGTCGCCCCAGCGTTCGGTGGCGTGCCCGACGGCCTCGGCGACCGCGGCCGCGAAGCCGGTGTCGCTCGAAAGTGTGATGACGCCGGAGAGCACGGGAGAAGAATCCGAGCCGGGGTCGTCCGCCGCTTCGGCGAGCAGCCGCGCGGTCGCGTCCGTGGAGCCGGTGTCGACGGCCAGCACGTGCCGCGGCCGGACGGTGCTGCGGCGCAACGAAGAAAGCGCCAGCGGCAGCCAGTTTTCGCCGTTGTGACAGACCACAATGGCCAGAACGGGCGCGGTGCGCAGGACGGGCGGCGCGGCGGTGCGGGGCAACGAACGCTCCAGATCAGGCGGCGGGTCGGTGCGGCCACCCTACGGCCCCGGCCCGTCACCCGGTGGTGAACCCACGCCGGGCGTTCACCACGTGGAATCACCGGTGACGCGACGCATCACCGGTGACTCCCCCTCAAACGACGCGTTTCTTCAGCTTCCGGCGCTCCCGCTCGGACAGACCACCCCAGATGCCGAAGCGTTCGTCCTTGGCCAGCGCGTACTCAAGGCACTCGTCCTTGACCTCGCAGCCCAGGCAGATCCGCTTGGCTTCGCGGGTGGAGCCGCCCTTCTCGGGGAAGAACGCCTCCGGGTCCGTCTGCGCGCACAGGGCGCGTTCCTGCCAATCCTGCTCTTCTTCGGTGGCATCGATGAGCTCGGTGAGATCTCCCAGAGCCTGCTCCGGGATCTCGCCCCAACTCATGACGTGCCCCCATTCCTTACCATCGGCTTCCAACCGCACGTCCGCCTCCTCGCTCCCTAGCACTCCCCAGGCTGGCGGTGGTGAAACGACACTCGCCGCCCCCTCTGGCGGCGAATGACATCACTGTGATTACACCCGTGTAGTGCGGTCAGGTCAAGCGGAGTAGCGAGTTCGGGGGACGTCGGAGCCCGATCGCGCAAGGGGACACGCCGGTAACTTCACACCGGGCATACGGAAGACTGGGAGTCGTGCAGAAGTCAGCAGTGCGCCCCAGCCCGGTCTTCCTCGGCATCCTCGCGCTCACCGTCGCCGGTGGGGCGATGGCCGCGTTCGGTGACATCAACACCGTTTTCGTCCGCGACCGCGACCCGCTGCTCATCGCCGGCGTCGTGATCTTCGTCGCCGCCGGCTGGGTGGCGTCGCTGTCGCTGCACGAGTTCGGCCACGCGATGGTCGCCTACCGCGGCGGCGACTACAGCGTCGCCCACAAGGGTTACCTGACCCTGGACGTGCGGAAGTACACCGATCCGGTCCTGTCGATCGTCCTGCCGTTGATCTTCCTCATCATCGGCGGCATCCCGCTCCCGGGCGGCGCGGTCTGGATCAACCGCGGCGCGCTGCGCTCCCGGGGGACGTCGTCCTGGGTGTCGCTGGCGGGTCCGCTGAGCAACCTCGCGGTCGGCGCGGCGCTGGCGCTGGTGGTCGCGCTGGTCCCGATGGCGGGCGGCCTCGTGATCGCGATGTCCTACCTGGCGCTGCTGCAGATCGTGACCTTCATCCTCAACATCCTCCCGATCCCCGGCCTCGACGGCTGGGGCGCGATCGAGCCGTACCTGCCCCCGCGCGCCCGCGAAATCGGCGCGCAGGTCCGCCCGTGGGCGCCGATCATCCTGTTCGCCATCCTGTGGTTCATCAAGCCGGCGAACGCGCTCCTGTGGAACGCCTCGTACTCGATCTTCGGCGCCTTCGGGGGCTATGTGGACGGTGCGCAGATCGGGTTCAGCGTCTTCCAGTTCTGGAACTGAGGTTTGGCGGGGGCGCCGCGCGGGAAGGTCAGGCGCGGTGCTCCGTCAGCCAGACGTGCGCCCGCTTCCAGACTTCCCGCAGGCCCGACCGTTCCCCGAAGTAGTCCCCCGCCGCGCCGACGACCGGCAACATGCCGATCGCACGGTGCAGGAAGTTGCCGCGGGGCCGCTTCTCCAGTTCCCCCGTGATCCCGAGCAGCCCGCGCCCGAGCCGCCACAGCGTGCGGCCGGCGGCCTTGACCGTCGCCTTGCCGTGCTTCTTCTCCGACGCTGTCAGTTCTTCGGTCAACCTCGCGGCTTCGTCCGCCTCCGCGGCTTCGTCGTGCTCCGCGTGCTTGCCCGCCGCGAGGTCGGCGTCGATGTCCCGCTCGAAGAGCACCCACGCGATCAGGCGCACGCGCGTGCCGACGTCCGTGACGCCGTACTCGCCCGCGATCGCGCACAGCAGCAGCCCCTGCGACGCCGCGCCCAGCGCGTCCTGCACCGGCAGCCGGTCGGCCAGGGCGCCGCCCAGGCCCGGGATCGACGTCAGCACCGCCGTGAAGCGGCCGACGCGGTTCATCCACCAGCTGGACCGGTCGTAGCCCGTCATCCGGGCCCACGCCGCCGTGCCGGGGACCTTCACCGACGTGACGCCGTGGATCAGCTTCGCCTTCAGGCCGGACTCGACCTCGGCCAGGTCGTCCGCCGCGCGGGCCTGAAGGCCGAACGGGTCGGACTCGCGCAGCGCGTCGAGCATCGGCCCGCACGCGCGCACGAACGGCCGCAGCACCGCCACGACCTGCCCGTCGGAAATCGCCTCAGCCACGTCCCGCTCCCCTTCCCACCGCACGGCCCAGCCCGCCGCCGAGCACCAGTGCGCCCGGCAGCGCGCTCGCGCCGAGCAACAGCAGGGCCCGCCAGTCCTGGATCAGCACCAGATCGCCGCCCGGACCCAGCATGCCGACCCCGAACACGACGAGCACCCACACGGCGAGGGGTACCCACGAAAGAGCGGGCCGCACCAGCTTCGCGGTGGTCGACACCAGCCACGGCGTGGTCACCGCGCCGACCAGCACCGTCACCGGCAGCGGCACGACCCCGATCCGCAGCGGCAGGAAGAACAGCTCGACGATCGCCAGCAGCACCGTGTCGAAGACGAGCACCAGCAGGAGCAGCCGCTGCTGCCAGGTCAGCGGTTCCACGGTCACAGTCCGCCGAACAGGTCGTCCGCCGCACCCTCGGCGGGACCGTGCGCCAGTACGTAGTAGTCCTCGGACGCGATCGGCTGGGCGACTTCGTTCGTGAGCGCGAAGTACGGAACGGGCCCCTCGACGACCGCCAGCTGCGTCGCGTGCGCGCGCAGGGCGGCCACCTTCGCGGGGACGTGCGCGGCGACGTCGAGCACGGTCGTGATCTCTTCGTCCGGGGTCGTCGGCAGCTCTTCGTCGGCCGGGACGCCGTATTCGGGCGAGCCCGCACGCAGCGCGTTCAAGCCGGTGCGCACCGCGTTCCTCGACGCCACCGTGTGGAACACGCGCGCCACCGACGCCGCCCGCGGCGCCGCCGCCATCGTGATCTCGTGGGCGCGGATGTGGTCGGGGTGGCCGTAGCCGCCGAAGGCGTCGTAGGTGACGACGACCTGGGGCCGCACCTCGTCGAGGATCTCCGCCAGCTGCGCGGCCTGCTCTTCGGCGCTGCCGCCGGTGAACGCGCGCGGGTGCGCCGCCGACGGCGTGCCCGCCATGCCCGAATCGCGCCACCGGCCGATCCCGCCGAGGTAACGGTGCCGGGCCACCCCCAGCGCGGCGCACGCGGCCGTCAGCTCGCTGACGCGGTAGCCGCCCAGCTGGTCGGCGGCCCAGGCGCCCAGCCCGGACAGTTCCGCCAGGCCCGGCATGATCTCGCCTTCCTCACCCAACGTGCAGGTCACCACGGTCACCTCGGCGCCTTCGGCGGCGTATCGTGCGATCGTGGCGCCGGTGGTGATGCTCTCGTCGTCGGGATGGGCGTGGACGAGCAGCAGCCTGCGCGGTACCGGAGAGATCACGGGTTGAGCGTAATTCCCGTGCTCCGACCTTCGTCGGGGACACCCTCGGTTATCCTCGCGCGAGTCGCGACCGCCGCGTCGCGATCGTCTGTACCCCCACGAAGGGCATCTTGGTGAGCACTGAAGCAACTTCGGCGGACGTCGCCGGCGTGTCCGGATCCGTTCTGTCGATCTCCGACCTCAGCGTGTCGTTCCAGACCGAGGACGGCGTCGTCGACGCCGTCAAGGGCATCGGGTTCGACGTGCAGCCCGGCGAGATCGTCGCCGTGGTCGGGGAGTCCGGGTCCGGCAAGTCCGTCACGTCGATGTCGGTGCTGGGCCTGCTGCCGAAGACCAGCCGGATCGCCGGCGAGCTGCGCCTCGGCGAGCGCAACCTGGCGGACCTCAAAGAGAAGGACATGCAGAAGATCCGCGGCAACCAGGTCGCGATGATCTTCCAGGAGCCGATGACCGCGCTGAACCCGGTCTACACGGTCGGCTGGCAGCTGCGTGAGTCCCTCCGCTCGCACCTCGACATCTCCAAGGCCGCCGCCGACCAGCGCGCGATCGAGCTGCTCGAGATGGTCGGCATCCCGAACCCGCCGCTGCGGTTCAAGCAGTACCCGCACCAGCTGTCGGGCGGCCTGCGCCAGCGCGTCGTGATCGCCATGGCGATCTCGTGCGACCCGAAGGTCATCATCGCCGACGAGCCGACCACGGCGCTCGACGTCACGGTCCAGGCCGAGATCCTCGGCCTGCTGCGCAAGCTGCGCGACACGCTCGACACCGCGATCGTGCTGATCACCCACGACATGGGCGTCGTCGCCGACATGGCCGACCGCGTCATCGTCATGTACCAGGGCGAGATCGTCGAAGAGGCGCCGGTGCGCGAGCTGTTCGCGTCGCCGAAGGAGGACTACACCCGGCGGCTGCTCGCCGCGGTGCCGGTGCTCGGCCAGCGCCCCGAAGGCCGCCGCCTGCTCGACGACACCGGGATCGCCTCCGACAGCACCGAGGCCGCCAAGATCGCCGAGGAGATCCGGCTCGCCGACGCCGAGCTGGAGGCCGTGATCGAGGAGGCCGCGCCGGCCCTCGAGATCAAGAACCTGGTGCTCGAGTACCCGGGCCGCCGCGGCCAGGCCAAGAACCGCGCGGTGGACGACGTCTCGCTGACCATCGCCAAGGGCGAGATCGTCGGCCTGGTGGGCGAGTCCGGTTCGGGCAAGTCGACCGTCGGCCGCTGCGCCGTGGGGCTGCTGCGCGCGACCCAGGGCACGATCGCGATCGCGGGCAAGGACATCACGACGATGTCGGCGAAGGAGATCCGCCCGCTTCGCCGGTTCTTCTCGATCGTGTTCCAGGACCCGGCGTCCACGCTGGACCCGAAGATGACGATCGGCGAGTCGATCGCCGAGCCGATGGTGCTGCACAAGGTGCTCTCCGGCAAGGAGCTGTCGGCACGGGTGCGTTCGCTACTCGACAAGGTCGAGCTGGGCGGGCACTACATGAACCGCTACCCGCACGAGCTCTCCGGCGGCCAGCGCCAGCGCGTGGCCATCGCCCGCGCGCTGTCGCTCGACCCGGCGCTGCTCATCGCGGACGAGCCGACGTCGGCGCTGGACGTGTCGGTGCAGGCCCGCGTGCTGGACCTGTTCCTCGACCTGCAGCAGTCGCTGCAGTTCGCGTGCCTGTTCATCAGCCACGACCTCGCGGTGGTCGACCTCCTGGCCGACCGCGTCGCGGTGATGCAGCACGGCAAGCTGGTCGAGGTCGGCACGCGCGACCAGGTGCTCCACTCGCCGCAGCAGGACTACACGAGGCGCCTGCTGTCGGCGGCCCCGGTCGCGGACCCGGTCCTGCAGGCCGAGCGCCGCGCGGCCTGGGAGGCCGGCAAGCTGGCTCCCGTGGCCGACTGACGCTCTGAGCACACTGAAGGCCGCCGCCCGGGCTGGGCGGCGGCCTTCACTGCGTTACGAGGCGGTGGGCGGGGCTCGCGTGCGAGAATCGGTCCATGTCGACCACGCGAAAGGGCCATGGCGCGTAGATCGCCGGCCCGGGTCCGCGCGGACCCCCCTCGCCGCGGCACCACCGGCGAGCCCGTCCCCACGCTCGGCGGTCTCTCACCGAGGGGCTTGGCGTGCCTCGTCCGCCTCGAACGCACCCGGCTGTGGCCCGGCGCCGCGGCCGAGGCGCTCCGGGCGTGGGAAGGGTTCGTGCGCGACCCGATCCACCGGCTGTGGGATCCGGAGTCCGGGTGCGGCGTCTTGCGGTGCTGCCCCGATCCGGACGAGGTGCGCCACGTCCTGGACCTCGTCGCCCACGCCCTGCCGGCCGGCGACGCCCGGACCTTCCGCAACCGCCTCGCCGCTCTCGCCGAGCTGTGGTGAGCCGGGCTCAGCCCACGCGGATGCGGGGGTCCAGGATGCCGTACAGCAGGTCCGCCAGCAGGTTCGCCACGATGACACTCGCCGCGATCACCACCAGCCAGCCCATCAGGACCTGCGGGTCGTTCTTGTTGACCGCCTCCACCAGCAGCGTGCCCATGCCGTGCCAGTTGAAGACCGTCTCGGTGATGATCGCGCCCGTCACCGTGGCGCCGAAGTTGACCGAGAACAGCGTCATCACCGGGATCAGGGCGTTGCGGAACGCGTGGCGCCAGATCACGCGGCTGTTCGAGACGCCCTTGGCGCGCGCTGTGCGGACGTAGTCCGCGCCCAGGACCTCCAGCATCGACGCGCGCTGGAACCGGCTGTACGCGGCGAACGTGATGGCCATGATGGACAGCGTCGGCAGCAGGAACGCGCCGACGTACTTCGCGAGCGCGTCGCCCACCCCGGTCGCGGACAGGCTCTCCGGGCTCGTCGTGCGCAGCCAGGGGTCACCGAGGACATCGGCGAGGCCGAGGTCGCGGACCCAGATGTTGGCGCGGATCGCGTAGCCCTTGAGGACGATCGCCACGCAGAAGATGGGCATCGAGAACATCAGGAACGCCAGCGTCGTCGCCGCGTAGTCCCAGATCGAGTACTGCTTGACCGCGGCCAGGACGCCGACCAGCACGCCGAAGAAGAGCGCCAGCACGGACGCCGTCAGGACCAGCTCCAGCGTCACGTTGAACGCCGCCATGACCTTCGGCGCCACCGGCGTGAACGCGTTGCCCTGGGCGATCGAGATGCCCCAGTCGCCGGTCAGGAAGTGGCCGAGCCAGGTGAAGTAGCGGGCGACGACGCTCTGGTCGAGACCGAGCTTGTGCTCGGTGTCGGCGATCGCCGACGCGCTGATGCCCGGTTTGCTGCGGAGCTCGCCCAGCGGGTCGCCGGTGTTGGCCACCATGACGAAGCAGAGGAACGTGCCGACCAGCAGGACCGGGACGGAGATGGCCAGCCGTCTGAGCACGTAGAGCACAAGGTTCATCCGAAACCCCCAGGTCCGGCGATCCCGCGGCGAGAACGAGCGCGGGGGTGACCGGAACCCCGGTCACCCCCGCGTCGTGCGTTCAGGCCTTCATTCTCCGCTGGCGCGGGTCGAAGGCGTCGCGAAGACCGTCACCGATGAAGTTGATCGTCAGTGAAATCAGCACGAGCACGATGAACGGCCCGAAGAACAGCGCCGGCCGCGTCTGCAGCTGGGCGTAGTTCTCCAGGATGACGCGGCCCAGCGAAGTGTCGGGCAGCTGGACACCGAGGCCGATGAACGACAGCGCGGCTTCCGCCAGCACGGCCTGCGCGACCGCGAGGGTCGCGTTGACCGTGATGCTGCCGACCATGTTCGGCACCAGGTGCTTGAAGATGATCCGGAAAATGCCGGCCCCCGAAGCGCGCGCCGCGTCGACGAACTCGCGCTGGGACAGCGACATCGCTTCGGCCCGGGTGATCCGGGCGATCGGCATCCACGCGAACGCGGACAGCACCAGCGCGACGATGTACCACGTACCGCCGCCGAACACCTTGGCGAGGATGGCCGCCGCGGCGATCTGCGGGATGATCAGGAACAGGTCCGTCACCCGGGAGATCGCCGAGTCGGTGAACCCGCGCAGGTAACCGGCGACCGCGCCGAACACGACGCCGATCACGGTCGCGAGGATCGACACGGTGAGCGCGATCAGCAGCGAGTACTGCGTCCCGCGCAGCACCTGCGACACCATGTCCTTGCCGACCTGGGTCGTGCCGAGCGGGAAGTCGCCGCTGGGCTTGGCGAAGGACGGGAACGAGCTGTCCTGGTAGCCGTGCTTCCAGAAGATCGGCATGATCACGCTGATCAGCACGATCAGGACCAGCACCGCCGTCGACGCCATCGCCAGCTTGTGGTGCAGGAACTTCCGCAGGACCAGCTTGCCCTGGCTCCGCGGTTCCGGGAGCGCGTCCGGCGGGAGCGTGCCGTCGGCGGTCGCTTTTTCGGTCGCGAGAAGAGAGTTCAAGTCAGCCAACGCGAATCCTCGGGTCCAGGATGCCGTACATCAGGTCGGCGATCAGGTTGGCGATGATCACGAGGGAGGCGATCACCACGAGCCAGCCCATCATGACCTGGGTGTCGTTCTTCGTGACCGCTTCGACCAGCAACGTGCCCATGCCGTGCCAGTTGAAGACCGTCTCGGTGATGATGGCGCCGGCCAGGACCGAGCCGAAGTTCACCGAGAACAGCGTCGTCACGGGGATCAGGGCGTTGCGGAACGCATGCCGGAAGATGACCCGGCCGTTGGGGAGGCCCTTGGCACGCGCGGTGCGCACGTAGTCCGAGCCCATGACCTCGAGCATCGAGGCGCGCTGGAACCGGCTGTACGCGGCGAAGCTGATCGCCATGATCGACAGCGTCGGCAGCAGGTACGCGCCGATCGTGCTGGTTATGAAGTCCCCGACGCCGTCCGTTTTCAGCTGTTCCGGGCTGGTCGTGCGCAGCCACGGGTTGCCGAGGACGTCGGACAGGCCGAGGTCGCGCACCCAGCCGTTGATCTCGATCGCGTAGCGCTTCAGCACGATCGCGACGCAGAAGATCGGCATCGAGAAGAGCAGGAAGGCGAGGGTGGTCGCGATGTAGTCGATGATCGAGTACTGCTTCACCGCGGCGAGCACGCCGATGATGATGCCGATGATCAGCGCGAGGATCTCGGCGCCGACGACCAGCTTGAAGGTGACGCCGAGCGCGGCCATCACCTTCGGGGCGACCGGCGCGAGGGCGTTGCCCTGGGCGATGGAGATGCCCCAGTCGCCGGTCAGGAAGTCACCGAGCCACGAGAAGTAGCGGGGGATGATGCCCTGGTCGAGACCGAGCTTGGTGGCCGTGGCGGCCAGCGCTTCCTTGCTGATCTGCGGGTTCTGGCGCAGCTCGCCCAGCGGGTCGCCGGTGCCGGCGACCATGACGAAACACAAGAAAGTCCCGACCAGGAGGACGGGAATCGATATCGCCAGACGGCGAAAGATGTAGATCACCAGGTTCAACGAACTGCTCCTCATCCGGGCCTGGTCGTCAGAAGTGCGCTGGACCGCTACCCGGTTGTCTACCGTAGTGGCGGTAACCCTACGGTCAACAGCTACTTCCGGTGGGTACCGGGGCCCGGCTCGTGGCCGGACCCCGATACCCCCAGGTCATCTGGAGCGAGGGGAAAGAAGAGGCGGGACGAGCCCTACTTCTTCTGCTCCCACTCGCCGACGTTCCACAGCACACCGTCGTACGACTGCATGTAGACGCGGTCGATGCCCTTGAACGCCCACATGCTCGGCGTCTGGAACAGCGGCAGGGTCGCGTAGTCGTCCGCGATGGCCTTGTCGGCCTCCTGGTACTTCTGCAGCTTGACCTGCTCGTCGGTCGCCTTCACCGCGGCGGTGTAGGCGTCGTCGATCTTCTTGTCGCACAGCGACTGGTAGTTCTGCTCACCACCGTTGTCCGGGCAGACGTAGATCGACTTCGACTCCGCCTTGAAGGGCTGGGCCGACCAGCCGAACAGCGCGACGTCGTAGTCACCGGTCGAGACGCGGCCACCCTTGAGGAAGTTGGCGTCGGTCTCGTCCTTGACCTCGATGCCGGCCGCCTTGGCCTGCGAGATGATGATCTCGACGGTCTGGCTGCGGCGGGCGTTCTGGTTGTGCGTGATCTTGAACGAGGCACGCACGCCGTTCTTGGCGAAGATGCCGTCGCCGCCCTTGACCCAGCCGGCGTCGGTCAGCGTCTTGGCCGCCGCGTCGGCACCCAGGCCCGCCTTGCTGCTGTACAGGTCGGTGTAGCCCTCTTCACCCTGGAAGAAGACGACGCTGTTCAGCGGCTCCGCGTCCGCCTGGACCTCCTTGAGCAGCTTGTCCGTGATCTCCTTGCGGTTGACCGACTCGAGGAACGCCTTGCGGAGGTCCTTGTCGGCGAACATGCGCTTGAAGTTCAGGTCGAGGTGCTCGTAGGTCAGCTGCGGGGCCGAACCGTAGACCACGCCCTGGGCCGCGAGGCCCTTCATCGTCTGGGCCGCGGTGGCGTCCGGCTGGGTCGACGCCGCGACGTCGATCTCACCGTTCTGCAGCGCGGTCGCCATGGCCTTGGTGTCTTCCATGGCCTTGACGATGATCTTCGACGGGCCACCCTTGCCGCCGACCCAGGTCGGGTTCTTCTCGAGGGTGACGGCCTTCTGGTTGGCGTCGAACGCGGTGATCTTGTACGGGCCCGACGACGGCATGATGTCCGCCTTGAAGCCCTTCCACTCGTTCGACCAGAAGTCACCGGCGGCCTTGATCTGCGCCGGGTCGCCGGTCGGGGCCAGCTTCGTGATGTCCGCGATGCCGGTCTTGGCCTCGAGGATGTGCGCGGGCATGATCGCCGGCGCGTTGAAGAGGCCCTTGTAGTCGAGGTAGGGCTCGCTGTAGTCGGTGACGAAGGTCAGGTTGTCCTTGCACGTCGCCGTCTTGATCAGCGAGTACCCGGTGGTCGAGGCCGAGTTGAACGGGTTCTTGCCGTCCGGGCCCTTCGCCAGGCCGCTCTGCGACAGCCACGCCAGGTACAGGTCCTTGCAGTCGTACGGCTGCCCGTCCGACCACTTGACGTTCGGCTTGATCTTGTAGGTGACCTGCTGCGGGTCCTTCGTCGTGATGTCCCACGACTCGAAGACGTCGCTGTTCAGCAGCACCTTGTTGTTGCCGTCGAGCCTCAACGTACCGGAGAGCACCGCGGTCAGGACGTAGTTGTTGTACGAACTGTTGGTGTCCGGGGTCTGGTTGTTGTACCCCGAGTACCCGTCGTCGATACCGATCGTGACCGTGCCGTCGTACCCCGGGGTGTCCGCGAGCTTGAACAGGTCACCGGTCTCGGCCTTGCCGACAGCCATCGCCTTGACGTCGGTCGACGATCCGTTCTGATCGGTGTTGCCCGAACCCGAATCACCACCGCTGCAGGCGCTCAGCAGCAGTGAAGCGCCCGCGACGAGCGACAAAGCGGAGACTGCTTTGGATCTCCTCATGAAGTGTGCCCTCCTAGCACTGAGCCCTTGAATATCGGGACAAGGGCCCACACCGCTCCGGTTTGGATGGGCCGGAGCCTACGACACGCCAAGCGACACTCAACTGGCGCACTGCGGGTGCACGCTAGAAAGGAAAAGCACCGACAGTCACCAGTTCAGGGTCGATCGTGACCAAAGGGTGACTTCCAGTGGACATCCAGAAATACGACGGTTACCTCACGGATTCAAAGTCACCCACTCGAAGGCGTCCGTAAAGATCACCCGGTAGTACTGAATGCGTAGTCGAGCGATTACTTCGGGCCGCGAGTCCAGTTCACCGCGGACCCGAACGGGCCCACCATGGGGGGACCCGGCGTGACGCCCGAGATGCCGGATCCGATCGCCAGGGTGTCAGCCAATTGGAACAGCGGAAGTACCACGTTCTGGCGCCAAAGTTCAGGCTCAAGGGTGGTCAGCGCCTCGGTGATCGGCGTCGAGCCGGACAGCGCCGCGTCGATCGAAGGCTGCAGCGCCGGGTCGCAGAAGCCCGCCGAATTGCCCGGAACGACGGGTTTGGCCGGGTCCGTTCCGGTGACCGTCTGCTCGGGGCGGCAGCCGAAGTTCGAGGCGAGCACCGAGGCCGGGTCGCCGCCGACCGCCTGCGGCACGACCGCGATGTCGATCCCGACGTTGCCCGCCGAGTCGCCGGTCGGCTGCTGGACGCCGTCGACGACCGGCATCGCGAGCAGGCCGCCGAACAGGTCGCGCGGCTGCGGGGTGATCGCGTTGACCTCGATGCCCTGCGCGACGAGCTGGGCGGTGAGCTCCTTGGCGATCGACGCGTACGGCTCCTGGGTGCCCGGCGAGGCGATCACGAGCGAGAGCGCCTTGCCGTTCTTGCGCCAGGTGCCCGCGGTCTTGGCGTAGCCGGCCGCCTTCAGCGACTCCTCGGCCTTGGCGACGTCGGGGGCGGTCGGCGGGCCGGGCGGGATGGTCGCCGCGTACCCGGCCTCCGACGGCGCCTTGACCTGGGCGTCGGCGTGCAGCGCCGACGACGGGCCGCCGGCCACGCCTTCGGTGATCAGCTTGGTCCGGTCGACGAACGCGGCGACCCCGGCGCGGACCTGGGCGTCCTGCAGGGTGGCGCTGACCGGGCGCAGCAGCACGCCGGCCACCACCGGCCGGGCGACCGTGTGCAGCCGCACGGCCGAGCCCAGCTCGCCGAGCCGCTTGAGCTCGTCGCCGGTGGTCCTGGCCAGCGCGAACTGGTCGTTGCCGCTCTGCAGCGCGGCCAGCAGGGTGTTCTGGTCCGACCGGCGCAGCACGATCCGGTCGATCGCCGCGGGCTTCTCCCAGTAGCGCTCGTTGCGCTCGAGGATGACCTCGCCGCGGGCGGTGTCGATGCTCTTGATCGAGAACGGGCCGGCGACGGCCGGGAAGTTCGCCGCGAGGGCCCCGCGCCAGCCGTCGGGGGCGTCCTTGAGCAGGTGGGCGGGCAGCAGGCCGGAGAACAGCGCCTGCCAGCCGGGGTACGGCTTGGCGAAGGTGACCTCGACGCGCTTGCCGCCCTCGCGGGACTGCAGGTCGGAGATCTGGCGGTAGCCGGCGGGTTCGAGCACGCCGGGCTGGTCGCGCATCTGGGTGCGCAGGTAGTCGAAGTCCTCGGCGGCGATGGGCGCGCCGTCGGACCAGGACGCGTCCGGCCGGATCTCGTAGGCGACGACGAACGGCTGCTGCGAGACCACCTGGGCGGACTTCATGAGGTTCTTGTCGAGCTGGCTGCTGCCGTCGTCCTTCTGCCGGAACACCGAGGGCAGGAGCAGCTGCGAGAGCGCCGAGGTCACCTGGGACGAGTCCGCGAGGTTGTGCGGGTTGTACCCGCCGAGCACGTCGTCGACGCCGACGACGATCTGCGACGGGGTCTTGCCGGTGGTCGACACCGGCGCGACCGACGAGGACACCACCGGCGGTGGCGGGGTGTTCGAGCACGAGGTGAGCAGCACGGCCGCCAGTGCCAGTACCGGCACCGCCTTGCGATTCACCCGCACGCCCCGTTCCTCCCAGATTCCGCCGATCGGGTCAGCCATGCTCCCACGCCCGCCTTCGCGGCCGGAACCGAGATTCCCATACCCGGATCGGCCGGGCTCACCGCCCCAAGGTGGGCGCTCTGGAAAAGACGCGCGAACCACCGTCCGGGTTCCCGGACCGTTCCGGAACGGCGGAACACGCGCGAACGCCACCCACCGCCCTATAAAGATATAAGGAGAAGGCAACCGCATTTCGTGACAACCCGTTCGCCGCCTTTGCACCGGGGGTAGCGGGAGCAGGGACGAAAAAGCCTCCCGGCGGCTCGCACCGGGAGGCTTTTCGCGTTCTCGAAACGGTCAGCCGTTGTCGCGGCTCTTCGCGCGCGAGCGCTCCTTCGCGCGGGTGTTGACGTCCAGGGTGACCTTGCGGACCCGGACGACCTCCGGCGCGACCTCGACGCACTCGTCGACGGAGCAGAACTCCAGCGCCTCTTCCAGGCCCATCTTGCGCGGGCGGGCCAGCGTCTCCATCACGTCGGCGGAGGACTGACGCATGTTGGTCAGCTTCTTCTCCTTGGTGATGTTGATGTCGAGGTCCTCGAAGCGCGGGTTCTCGCCCACGACCATGCCCTCGTACACCTCGGCGCCCGGCTCGACGAAGAAGGTGCCGCGGTCGGCCAGCTGGATCATCGCGTACGCGGTGACCGGGCCGGTCCGGTCGGCGACCAAGGAGCCGCTGTGACGGGTGCGGATCTCGCCCGCCCACGGGAAGTAGCCCTCGAACACGTGGTTCGCGATGCCGGTGCCGCGGGTCTCGGTGAGGAAGTCGGTGCGGAAGCTGATCAGGCCGCGCGACGGGAGCACGTACTCCAGCTTGATCCGGCCGGTGCCGTTGCCGCTCATGTCCTCCATGCGGCCCTTGCGGGCGGCCAGGAGCTGGGTGATCGCGCCGAGGTGCTCTTCCGGCGAGTCGATGTAGAGGCGCTCGAACGGCTCGTGCAGCTTGCCGTCGATCGTGCGCAGGACCACCTGCGGCTTGCCGACGGTCAGCTCGAAGCCCTCGCGCCGCATCTGCTCGACGAGGATGGCCAGCGCCAGCTCGCCACGGCCCTGGACCTCCCAGGTGTCGGGGCGCTCGGTCGGCAGCACGCGGATGCTGACGTTACCGATCAGCTCCTGGTCGAGGCGGGCCTTGACCAGGCGCGCGGTGACCTTGTCGCCGCCGTTGCGCCCGGCCAGCGGCGAGGTGTTGACGCCGATGGTCATCGAGATCGCGGGCTCGTCGACGGTGATCCGGGGCAGGGCCACCGGGTTCTCGGAGTCGGCGAGGGTGTCGCCGATGGTGATGTCCGGGATGCCCGCGATGGCGACCAGCTCGCCGGCGCTGGCCTCGGTCGCCGGGACGCGGGTGAGCGCCTCGGTGACCAGCAGCTCCGAGATCCGGACGTTCTGGACGTTGCCGTCTTCGCGCATCCAGGCCACCGTCTGGCCCTTGCGCAGCTTGCCGGCGTGGATGCGGATCAGCGCGATGCGGCCGAGGAAGTTGGACGCGTCGAGGTTGGTGACCAGCGCCTGCAGCGGCGCGTCGAGGTCGGCGGCGGGCGGCGGCACGTGCCGGAGCAGCGTGTCGAACAGCGGGTCGAGGTTCTCGCTCTCGGGGATCTCGCCGTCGGCGGGCTGCTCCAGGCTCGCCTTGCCGGCGCGCGCGGAGGCGTAGACGACCGGGAGGTCGAGGATCGCGTCGTGGTCGGCGTCCTCGATGTCGCTGGCCAGCTCGAGCAGCAGGTCGTGGGTCTCCTCGACGACCTCGGAGATCCGGGCGTCCGGCCGGTCGGTCTTGTTGACCAGCAGGATCACCGGGAGGCGGGCCTCGAGGGTCTTGCGGAGCACGAAGCGGGTCTGCGGCAGCGGGCCCTCGGAGGCGTCGACCAGCAGGACGACACCGTCGACCATGGCCAGGCCGCGCTCGACCTCGCCGCCGAAGTCGGCGTGGCCGGGGGTGTCGATGACGTTGATGGTCACCGAGCCCTCGGGCGTCTGGCGGTGGATCGAGGTGTTCTTCGCGAGGATCGTGATGCCCTTTTCGCGCTCGAGCTCCCCCGAGTCCATCACGCGGTCGACGAGCTCGGCCCGCTCGGCGAAGGCGCCGGACTGGCGCAGCATCGCGTCCACGAGCGTGGTCTTGCCGTGGTCGACGTGGGCGACGATCGCGACGTTGCGCAGGTCGGGCCGGGTCTTACCGGTCGGCCGGCCGGTTTCGACGGTAGCGCTGGCTGCGGGCACGCGAAGACTCCTGAACTTCAAAGGTGTGGGTGGCCGCGCAAGCCGTCAGGCATCCCGTGACCGGCTCTGGTCACACGCGGACCTCACCAAGGATACCTTCCACGCGTTTGTGAGCAGCCCCACGCCCCCAGATCGGTTAGCCTCACCTAACGTGGAGACCCGGTGACCTCGCCGATCCGGAAGGTGCGTGCGCGTGGGCAAGAAGCAGCCGGACGACCCCAGGAAGGTCGTGCGCAAGCTGATGAAGGCCGGCAAGGTCAAGAAGAAGTGCTGCCGGTCGAAGCCGCGCTGCAAGAAGTGCCCGGTATTGGCTCTGAAGAAGGCGAAGCAGGACCTGGCCGCCTAGTGCGGTACCGCTTCGTTGAGCAAGCGCAGCTCCGGAGCGGTCTTGGTCGGCGAGAACTCGATGACCTCGTACTGCGCGAGGTGCTGCACGCAGAACGGGTCGGACGCCAGGATGGCGTCGAGCTTCCCGCGGTTCAGCGGACGCGTGATGATCACACCGCCGACGCGCGGGTTCCGCCGCCCGGACGCGAGGAAGTGGCCGTGTTCGTACTGCTTGTTCAGCCATTCCTGGTGGTCCGGGAGCGCGAGGTCGATCTGCTCGATCGGGGCCGTGTAGTTCAGCAGGACGACATACATGGTTAGACGGTAGACCCGCAAGCCCCTTCGCGCCTATGATCGCCGCATGCACGCGCAGACGTCCAGCTGGTGGCCGCCCTCGGCGGCCGTCTAGTCCTGCGCTGATCACCAGCGGCCGCCCCGGACGGGCGGCCTTTTTTCGTGCCTTCTCCGGGGTGGTCCCTCCCCGAAGGGAAGACATATGAGCAAGCTGTCCGGGATCACGCCGTCGGGTCACGTCCACCTCGGCAACTACCTCGGCGCGGTCCGCCGCTGGGCGCGTGAGGGCGGCGCGGACGACCTGTACTTCGTCGCCGACCTGCACGGCATGACGACCCCGCACAACCCGGCGAAACTCCGGTCACTGGCGAGGGAGCAGCTCGCCGTGCTGATCGCCGCCGGCATCGATCCCGAGCGGGTGTTCGTCCAGTCCGACCTGGCCCGCGAGCTGGGGGCGCTGACGTGGGTCCTGGAGTGCACCTGCAACTACGGCGAGGCCGCGCGGATGATCCAGTTCAAGGAGAAGTCCAAGGGCCAGGCCGGGGTGCGGCTGTCGCTGCTGACCTACCCGGCGCTGATGGCCGCGGACATCCTGCTCCAAGGCGCGCACGAGGTCCCGGTCGGCGAGGACCAGCGGCAGCACGTCGAGCTGACGCGGGCGCTGGCCAAGCGCTTCAACAGCACGTACGGCGAGGTCTTCACCATCCCGGAGGCGGTCCTCCCGCCGGCGGGCGCGCGGGTGAAGGACCTCACCGACCCGACGCGCAAGATGTCGAAGTCGACGCGCGACGCGGCCGGCGTCGTGTTCGCGCTGGACGAGCCGGACCAGGTCCGCCGCAAGATCCGCCGGGCGGTCACCGACGGCGGTTCGGTGCCGGTGCACGCCCCGGACACCCGGCCGGGGATGGCGAACCTGCTGGAGGTCCTGGCCGCCTGCCGGGGCGGCTCGCCGGCGGACCTGGCCGAGGAGTTCACGTCTTATGGCGCGGTGAAGGACGCCGTCGCCGACGCGGTGATCGAGGAGCTGCGGCCCCTGCGTGAACGAGCGTTAACGCTGCTCGACGACGTCGCGGAGCTGGACCGGGTCCGCAAGGCGGGTGCGGAACGGGCTCGGGAGCGCGGCTCCCACCGGCTCGACGCGGCGCTGCGGATGATCGGCGCTAACTGAGCAGCGCGCGCAGTTCCGGGAGCAGGATCCGGTCGGCGGGCAGCCAGTCGACGTCGTCGAGGTCGTCGGGCCCGAGCCAGCGCACGGCCCGGTGCTCGACGGCCCGCGGCTCCCCACCGGGCGAAACGAGCGAAGCGGCGTAGATGCGCAGCACCTTCCCGCCCGGCAGCGGGACGTCGTCCCCGACGCGCGCGCCGACCTCGATCACGACGTCGAGCTCCTCGCTGCACTCCCGGGCGAGCGCGAAGGCGTCGGACTCGTCGGCTTCGACCCGGCCGCCCGGCAGCTCCCACTGTCCCGCGTGGTCGGCGGGCCAGGCGCGCTGCTGGGCGAGCAGCTTCCCGTCACGCACGAGGGCGGCACCCACGATCACACCGTTCACAGCCCCGGAATCTACCCGGAAGCCTCTCCCACGGCCGCGCGCCAGACCACCACGAACCGCGCTCCCCCGTCCGGGGACTCGCCCACCTGCACCCGGCCGCCCCGCCGCCGGACCGTCTCCGCCACCATCGCCAGCCCCAGCCCGGTGCCGCCGGACGAGCGGGCCCGGTCGTCGGCGATCCGGTAGAACCGGTCGAACACCTTCTCGCGGTGCTCCGGCGCGATGCCCGGGCCGTCGTCGTCGACGACCACCCGGACCGTCGAGCGGGACGCCAGCACCGACACCACGATCTCCCCGCGCGCGTAGCGGCAGGCGTTGCGCAGCAGGTTGTCCAGCACCAGCTCCACCTCGGCGTGCGCGGACGACGCCCAGGCCTGCGCCACCGCCGTGTTCACCCGCGTCTCCGGCGCCTCCGCCGTCAGCCGGGCCACCGCCGAACGCACCTCGCTCACCAGCTCGACGGGCGCGGCGGGCGGCACCTCCCCCGCGTCCGACCGCGCCAGCGACAGCAGCCCGTCCAGCAGCGACGACAGCCGCTCGGCCTCGGTGAGGATGTCCGACAACGTCTCCTGCGACAGCTCCGGATCCGGGTTCGTCACGGCGACCTCGGCTTGGACGCGGATCGACGCGACCGGCGAGCGCAGCTCGTGCGCCGCGTCGCCGGTGAACCGCCGGAGCCGCTCGGCGGCCTGCTCCTGCCGTTCCAGCAGCGCGTTGAACTCCTCCGCGAGCGCGCGCAGCTCGTCGTGGGAGTCCGGCAGCGCCAGCCGCGCGCCCGGCGGCAGCGCCCGCACCGAACCCCGCATGCGCGCGACCGGCCGCAGCGACAGGCGCACCACCAGCCACGTCGCGAAGCCCGCAACCAGCGCGCCGACCGACGCGACGACGACCAGCCACACCCCGCCGTAGTGCACCGCGGCCGAGAACCCGACCAGGCCCGCACCGGCCACGACCAGCCGTTGCGCCCCGTCCGGCGCGCTCACGACGGCGCCGAGGTACCGCGCGCCGTCGCGCTGGACCGGCTGGCCCGCCTTGAGCGTCGAGATGTCGTACACCGTAAGGCCGGTGGGCGTCCCGCCGTCCACCGGCGCGCCCGCGGTGTCCAGCACCCGCAGTGTCACCGGGGCCGCGCCGGAGAGCGGCCGCCCGGCGCCCACCTCGGCGCCGGCCGGGCCGAGTGCGCTCGAGAGCTCGCGGTCGACCGAGCCGATGAGCAGCGGCGACAGGTTCGACGCGGCCAGCGCGGCCAGCCCGAGCAGGCAGACCAGGGTGATCGTCGCGGCCAGCAGGGTGATCCGCACTTGCAGGGACCGGCCCCGCCACCACCCGGTCACGGGGTGATGACCTCGTCGAGCCGCGCGTCCGAGGCCAGGTAGCCGTGCCCGCGCACGGTCCGCAGCAGCGCGCCCGCGCCGACCGCGTCCAACTTACGGCGTACGTATCCGACGTAGACCTCGACGAGGTTGCGCGTCACGGCCTGCTCCTCGCCCCAGACCGCGCGCAGCAGCTCGTCCTTCGTGACGACCGTGCCGGCGCGGCCGACGAGCACTTCGAGCAGCGCGAACTCGCGCGGGCTCAGCCCGACCTCCTCGTCGTTCCAGCGCACCTGCCGCAGCCCGCGGTCGACGGCCAGCGCGCCGAGCCGCAGCGTGCCGCGGCTCGCGTCCGGCCCCGCCCGGCGCAGCGTCGCGCGGACCTGCGCGACCAGCACCACGAAGGAGAACGGCTTGACGAGGTAGCCGTCGGCGCCGAGGTCGAGGCCGTCGGCCTGGTCGATCTCGCCGTCCTTGGCCGAGACCAGCAGCACCGGCGTCGTGACGCCGTCCTTGCGCAGCCGCTCCAGCACGCGGTAACCGGACAGGCCGGGCAGCATGATGTCGAGCAGGATGACGTCGAAGGAGCCCGTGCTCGCCAGCTGCAGCCCGGTGGGCCCGTCCGCGGCGGTGACCACGTCCATGTCCTCCGCGCGCAACCCGCGTTGCAGCGCCTTCCGCACGCCCGGTTCGTCGTCGACCACCAGCACCCGAGGTTTCACGAGGTTCATCATGACCGGTTCGCGCAGGTCGTGCGGCGGCTCTCAGCACGATCTCAGCCGGGGAGGGAGAACGTTCAGGGGTATCTCAGCCTCGAGAGGGAAGCGTCGTGGCCAGGGAACCGGGCACACTCGGCCCGGGAACACCACAGGGAGAGACGCATGAAACCGAAGACGAAGGGCATCACCGCCGCGGTCGTCGGCACCGCGCTCGGCGCCGGCGGGCTCGCGTTCGTCGCGATGCCGGCCAGCGCCGACGACAAGCCGGCGCTGCCGCAGGTGAGCGCCGAGGACCTGGTCCAGTCGGTGGTCAAGGCGAAGCCGGGCGCGTTCGACGGCACCGTGAAGGTGAGCAACGACCTGGGCCTGCCCGCGGTGGGGAACGCGGTGCCGGGCGCGTCGGCGCTGAACATGGACTCGGCGCACATCTTCAGCGACGGCGCCGGCAAGAGCCGCCTCGCCGTCACGCAGGGGGCCAGCCAGGAGACCGTGGTCCACGACGGCACGACCGTGTGGGACTACAGCTCCAAGACCAACACCGCGACCAAGGTGACCATCCCGGCCGACGTGGCCAAGCAGAAGGGCGCGGGCAGCGAGAAGACGCCCGACCCGGTCACGGCGTCCACCGAACTGCTGGCGAAGGTCCGCGAGAGCAGCACGGTGTCGGTCGACGGCACCGCGACCGTCGCCGACCGCCCCGCGTACGAGCTGGTCCTGACGCCGAAGCCGACCGAGCGGACGCTGCTGCGCGAGATCCGCGTCGCGGTCGACTCGCAGACGCGCATGCCGCTGCGGGTGTCGGTGCTGAGCAACGGCACGTCGACGCCGGCGCTCGAGGTCGCGTTCAGCGAGATCCGGTTCACGCAGCAGCCGGCCGACCTCTTCACCTTCACCCCGCCGAAGGGCGCGAAGGTGCAGGAGAAGACGCCGACGGTCGACCAGCAGCACAAGGACCTCGCCGAGCAGGCCAAGCAGGACGTCAAGGTCGTCGGCGACGGCTGGGACACCGTGGTGACCGGCAAGGTCCCGGCGGACGCGCTGAACGCGGCGCCGAAGGCCCAGGGCGAGCGCAAGGGTGCGCCGGCCGACCCGAAGGCACTGCTCGAGCGGTTCGCCAAGAAGGTCAGCGGCACCTGGGGCAGCGGCTACCTCGTCACGACGAAGGTGGGCTCCGCGGTCCTGACCGACGACGGCCGGTTCGCCGCCGGTGCGGTGCCGGAGCAGGTCCTCTACGAAGCGCTGGGTCAGAAGTGACCAGCACGGCTGTGGAGTCCGGGGCGGACGTCTCTTCGGAGGCGTCCGCCCCGGCGGTCCCGCTCGCCGCGCGCACGCGCGGGTTGCGCAAGGTGTACGGCAGCACGGTCGCGGTCGACCACGTCGACCTCGACATCCCGCAGGGCGCGGTCGTGGGGATGCTCGGGCCGAACGGCTCGGGCAAGACGACCACCATCCGGATGCTGCTCGGCCTGGTCCGGCCGACCGAGGGCGAGGTCCAGCTGCTCGGCCGCCCGATGCCGGACGCCGCCGCGCACGCGCTGCCCGACGTCGGCGCGCTCGTCGAGGGGCCGGGCTTCCACCCGTTCCTGTCCGGGCGCGACAACCTGCTGCGCTTCGCCGCCGCGGAACCCCGGCTGGCTTCGGCCGGGATCCCCGCCGCCGTCGACTCCGCGTTGGAGCGCGTCGGGCTGACGGTCGCCGCGCGCCGCCGGTACAAGGGTTACTCGCTCGGCATGAAGCAACGGCTCGGGCTCGCTTCGGCGTTGCTCGTGCCGCGCAAGATGGTCGTGCTCGACGAGCCGACCAACGGCCTCGACCCTGCTGGTACCAGGGAGATCCGCAGGATCGTCGCCGAGCTGCACGCCGAGGGCGTCACCGTGCTGGTGTCGTCGCACCTGCTGGCCGAGGTCGAAGCGACCTGCACGCACGTCGCCGTGCTGCAGAGCGGGAACGTCGTCGCGCAGGGCGAGCTGGCGGAGCTGCTGGAGTCCGGGAACGCGGCCCTGCTGGTCCGCACGCCGGACGCGGAGCAGGCGGTGGAAGTGCTGCGGGAGAACCGGATCGGCGCCCGGCTGACGCCGGACGGCGTCCGCGTCGACCTCACGGCGGCGGAAGCACCGCGGGTGCTGCAGGTCCTGGTGGGCGCGGGGGTCGCGGTCCACGAGGCGACGCGGGCGCGCACCGGGCTCGAAGACTTGTTCGCCCGGCTGACGGAGGGGGCGGAATGACCGCGGTACTCGACGCACCGGCGGCCCGCACGGGCCACGACACGGTGCCGCTGCCCCGGCTGCTGGCCGCGGAGCTGCGCTGGATCTTCCGGCGGCCGCGCACGTTGGCCGTGCTCGGGCTGCTGGCGCTGATCCCGGTGATCATCGGCATCGGCCTGACCCTGGTCGACGACCAGCCGGGCAGCGGCGGCGGCCCGGACGAGGGCGGCGGCGCGCTGCTGGCGTCCGCGGTCAACAACGCGTTCGTCCTGCCGATCGCGGCGATCGTGATGTCGCTGGCACTGCTGCTCCCGCTGGCCTCGGCCATGGCGGGCGCGGACGCGATCGCCGGCGAGACGGCGCACGGAACGCTGCGCGGCTGGCTGATCGCCCCGGTCGGCCGCGGCCGGCTCCTGGCGGTCAAGGCGTTCGGCGTCGCGACCGTGTCAGTGGTCTCGGTGCTCGCGATGTGCGTGACCGGCGTCGTGACCGGGCTGATCATCAACGGCACGGACTCGCTGTTCACGTTGTCGGGCACGACGTTGTCGCTCGGCGGCGCGCTGGCCCGGATCCTGCTGGTGGCGGGCTGGGTGGTGCTCCAGCTGTGGGCGGTCGGCGCGGTCGCGCTGGCGATCTCCAGCTGGACCGAGCACCCGATGCTGGTGGTGGCGTCGGTCCTGGCGACCGACATCGTGTTCACCATCCTCGGGTTTCTGTCCTCTTTGGACTGGCTGCACCCGTTCCTGCTGACACAGAACTGGTCGATGGCACCGGCGGAGGTGCTGCAGGACCCGATGGGCACGCAGATGCTCGGCGAAGGCGCGCTGCGCGCGGTGTGCTACATCGTCATCGGCCTTTCCCTGGCCTACGCGAGGCTCTCCACCCGCGACGGCTGAGACTCCTCGTGAGTGTTTAGGGCGGTTCTAACCGCCCTAAACACTCACGACAACCCGACCACAGCAACACCGTCCGGGTCCAGCTCGAGCGCCACCGCGTCGCCCGCACGCAGATCCGAAGCCGCCGGCGCGACCGCGTCCACTGTGGACTCACTCGAGCGCACCACGAGCCGCACGTGCTCCCGCCGGTGCACGGCCTCCACCACTTCCCCGGCCGTACCGGAAGCGGCCACCCGCAGCGCGTGCGGCCGCAAGCCCAGCCGCACCGGGCCGTCGGCGACGTCCGGGAGGACGACGTCACCGAGGGGTGTGTGCGCGTGCCCGCCGGCCACGACGCCGTCCACGAACGTCGTCACCCCGAGGAAGCGGGCCACGTCGTCGTCGGCCGGGTTGCGCCAGACGCGCCGGACCGCGCCCTCCTGCCGGACCTCCCCGGCGTCGAGCACCGCCACCCGGTCGGCGAGCGTGAACGCCTCCTCCTGGTCGTGCGTGACCAGCAACGCGGTGATCTTGCTGCGCCGCAACAGCTCCGCGAGCTCGATGGCCAGCTGCTCGCGCAACCCGGCGTCCAATCCGGACAGTGGCTCGTCGAGCAGCAGCAGCCGCGGCTTCGGTGCCAGCGCCCTGGCCAGTGCGACCCGCTGGGCCTGGCCGCCGGAAAGCTCGGTGACGCGCCGCTTTTCGAAGCCGGTCAAGCCGACCAGCGCCAGCAGCTCGGCGACCCGCGGCGCCCACTGCGCGCGCGGCACGCCGTGCATGCGCAGGCCGAACGCGATGTTCGCTGCGACGTCGCGGTGGCCGAAGAGCTGGCCGTCCTGGAACACCAGCCCGAAGCCGCGCTTGTGCACCGGCACCGCGCCGAGGTCCTCGCCGTCCCAGCTCACCGAACCGCGCGTGCCCGGCTCGAGCCCCGTGATCGCGCGCAGCAGCGTCGACTTCCCCGACCCCGACGGGCCGAGCAGGGCCAGCACTTCGCCGTCCGCGATGTCCAGGCGGGCGTCGCGCACCGCGGCGAACGTTCCGTAGTGGACGGTCAGGTCCCGCACCGACAACGCCATCAGAACTCCCCCACCCGGCCGCGTCCGAGCCGGTCGATCAGCGCGACCGCCAGCACCGTCACGAGCATCAGCAGCGCGCACGCGGCGTACGCCATCTGGTTGTTGAGCTCCCCCGGCCGTCCCATCAGTGACGCGATCGCCACCGGCAGCGTCGGCGCCGTCGGGCGGGCCAGGAAGCTGGTCGCGCCGAACTCGCCGAGCGCCACGACGAAGCCGAACCCGGCGGCGGCGACCAGCGGGCGCAGCGCCAGCGGCAGGTCGATCTCGCGCCACACGCGCAGCGGGCTCGCACCGAGCGTCGACGCGGCCTGCCGCAGCCGGACGTCGACCGAGCGCAGCACCGGCAGCACCATCCGCACGATCAGCGGCGTGATCACCAGTGCCTGGGCCAGCGGGACGAGGTAGGGCGACGTCCGCAGGTCGCCGGGCAGCGCGTCGAGCGTGACGAGGTAGCCGAAGCCGACGGTCACCGCGGACACGCCGAGCGGCAGCATCAGCACGGCGTCCATGGTTTCCCCGAGCCCGCGCGCGGGTTTCGACGGCGACCGCCGCAGCGCCACCAGCACCACGGACGCGAGCACGCCGACGACCATCGCGAGCAGCGTCGCGTCGATCGCGACCTTCAGCGAGTTCACCGCGGCGTCCCAACCGGACACCTGCAGCGCGCCCTTCTCGCCGGTGCTCGTCAGTGCCCGGTACCCGGCGAGGCTCCAGCCGTCCTCAGTGGACACGGACTCGGCGAGCAGCGCGACGATCGGCGTCAGCAGCAGGGCGAGCACGACGCCGGCCGCGCCGACGCCCCACCATTCGCCGCCTCTCGGCCGCCGCGGCCCGCCGGAGCCGATCCGGGCGCCGTCCTTGCGCCGCCGGGCCAGCCCGCCGAGCACCAGCGCGGCGACCACGGCCGCGAACTGGATGACCGACAGCGCCGCCGCGCCCGAGAGGTCCAGCAGGTCGACCGTGCGCAGGTAGATCTCGGTTTCCAACGTCCGGTACTTCGCGCCGCCGAGGATCAGGACGACCCCGAAACTGGTGGCGCAGAACAGGAACACCACGGCCGCGGCGGACGCGACCGCCGGGGCCAGCGCGGGCAGCGTCACCGAGCGGAAAGCCCGCCACGGGGACGCGCCGAGCGCGCGGGCGGCGTCGGTCGTCCGCGGATCGAGCCGCGCCCACAGCCCGGCGACCGTGCGCGCGACGACCGCGACGTTGAAGAAGGCGTTGGCCAGCACGATCGGCAGCACGCCGCCGTCCGGCCAGAGCGCCCGGAACGCCAGCCCGACGACGACCGTGGGCAGCACGAACGGCACCAGCACCAGGGTCCGCGCCAGGCCGACGCCGGGCAGTTCCACCCGGGCCAGCAGGAACGCCACCGGCAGCCCGGCGACCACGGCGACCACCGTCGACGCCGCCGCGCTCGCCACGGTGAAGCCGGCCAGCTGCCAGGTCCGCGCGTCGCCGAGGACGACGTCGAGCCCGCCCTCGGCGAACCCGCGCCCGACGATCGCCAGCACGGGCCAGGCGAAGAAGACCACCAGGAACCCGATCGGGGCCAGCCCCAGCAGCGCCAGGCCGAGCCCGCGGGCGGTTCTCGGCGGGGCCCCCGCTGCTTTGCGGGGGCTCCGGGTGGCGGAGCCCCCGGCCCGGGGCGGAGCCTCGGGTGTCACTGTCACTGCACGAGCGTGCGCCATTCGCCGATCCACTTCTCCCGGCCGGCCTGCACCTGGTCCGCCGTCAGCGCTTGCGGCTTCTGCTGCAGCGGCGCGACCTGCGCCCAGCCCGCGGGCAGGTCGACGCCCTGGCGCGCCGGGTAGACGTACATGTTGGCCGCGACGGTCGCCTGGAACTGCTGCGACAAAAGGAAGTCGACGACCTTGCGCGCGCTTTCGGTCTGCTTGCCGCCGGCCAGCACGCCGGCGTACTCGACCTGGCGGTAGCAGGTGTCGAGCAGCGCCTTGGTGCGCGGCTTGCCGTCGTCGCCGACTTCGGCGGCCGGCGAAGACGCGTACGAGACGACGATCGGCCGCGGCCCCTTGCCCGCGGAGCCGGAGAAGTCCTTGGTGTAGGCCTCTTCCCAGCCGCTGACCACCTTGAGGCCGTTGGCCTTCAGCTTCGTCCAGTAGCCCTGCCAGCCGGACTCGCCGTACTTCGCGATGGTGCCGAGGAGGAACGCGAGCCCGGGCGACGCCGTGGCCGGGTCCTCGGCGACGAGGAGGTCCTTGTACTTCGGGTCGGCCAGGTCGTCGTAGCTCGACGGCGCCGGGATGCCCTTGGTGGCGAAGTAGTTCGTGTCGACGTTGACGCAGACGTCCCCGACGTCGACGGCGGAGAGCCGGTGCTCGGGATCGACGGCGTAGCGCTGCGGCCCGCGGTCGGCTTCCGGGCTGGTGTAGGGCTCGAATACGCCTTCCTTGAGCGCGCGCGAGGCGAAGGTCGAGTCGACGCCGTACGCGACGTCGCCGACCGGGTTCGCCTTGGTCAGCACGAGCTTGTTGGTCAGCGATCCGGCGTCGCCCTGCTTGAGCACGGAAATCTTGATGCCCGACTGCTTCTGGAAGGCGTCGAGCACCTCCTGCGGCGCCAGGAAGGAGTCGTGCGTCACGAGGGTGACGGTGGGCGTCTGCTGCGTGCCACCGTCGCCGTCCGACAGCGAGCACCCCGCGGCGACGACGCTGACGACGGCGATGGCCGTCGCGGCGCGAACAGCCCTGCGTTTCATCTACCCCTCCTGCACTTCGCCGGACGAGGAGAGGAAGCCCTCCCTTCGCCGGCATGATCCGGTCAGGTGCGAACGGTCGCGGGGTGACCCGCCTCTCAGCCCGGCTGACCGGACTCCCGTGGCAACCGTGCAGCGTAGTCCAGGACGGACGACCATGGAGACATGACGGAAATCTTGAGCGACTCCGAGGCCGACGGACGACTGGGCGCGAACTGGACGCGTACCGGAGCGGTGATCTCCCGGGAGGTGGAGCTGGCTTCGTTCTCCCAGGCGATCGAGGTGGTGGACCGCGTGGCCGTGCTGGCGGAGGCGGCCGACCACCACCCGGACATCGACATCCGCTGGCGCACCTTGACGTTCCGCCTCAGCACGCACTCGGCGGGCGGCCTGACGGCGAAGGACTTCTCCCTGGCGGCCGAGATCGACTCGGTGCTTTCGGCGTTGTGATCCTGGTTACTCTGAGTGCACTTTTTTGCCGGTTCGACGTCTCTCGGTAAACGACTTTTGCTAGGAGAGACGGACATGACCCAGGCCATCGTGGTCGGCACAGCAGCATTCGCGACGATGGTGGCGGCAGCCGGCGGTGTGCTCTGGTTCACCGCCAAGGGCCGCCGTCACCCGGATGCCGGTGAGTTCGATCACAGCCGCTAACGAAGCGCAAGATCAGCGCGCTGAGCAGGGCGGAAGCATCGGTTTTCGGCCCTAGGAAACGCCATGAACAGCACCGCCACCCTCACCTCCGCGCAGCGCGCCTGGATCAACGCCCTCGCCCCCGCGGTGGTGCTGATCACCATCGCCCTGATGGGCCTGCTCGGCTGAGTTCGACCACGCCGCCGCTCTGACTTCTCGAGCGGCGGCGTTCTCAACGGATCTCTTCCGGTGCCGGAAACGCGGCCGGTGGCTCGTCCTCGACAGTCCAGTATTCGAGCGCCGACAACCGGCCTTCGTCGACGAACACGATGAGCCCGCCGCCCGGCACGTCGGCTTCGACCGCCACCCGCTCGGCGACCTCGAACGTGGGCGCGTCCGCATCGACTTCGAGATCGACGGTCGGGCACCCGCAACCGCAGCGGCCGCTCACCTTCGCGGTGGCGGCCTGCACCCGCAGTTCAGCGGCGCCCGGGAAGTCCCCCGCGAGAAGGACTTCCAGGGTCTCGCGCTCGTTCCGCGTGAGCGGGCGGCTCACCATCAGTAGCGGGACATGTTCGGGATCGCCTTCTCCGCGACCCCGATGAGGTCCTCGACCTTCGCCACGTCGGCTGTCACATCTTCAGCAGTCACCGAAGGTGCCACGGAAGAACGGTAGGCGACTTCGTTGCGCCGAACCCGCATCCGGTTGAAGGGACGCAGAAGCGGCCCCAGCGGCGGATCGAGCTGCGCGAGAACCGCTTCGTAGACGGCGATGTGGCCACCGCGGCTCGTCGCACGCAGGCCCTGGTTCTGCAGGATGGCCGCCAAAGCCCGGCGGGCGCCGTCGTACGCCAGCGTGTAGGCGCCTTCCGGATCCGAGTTCAGCAGCTGCCGCGCCGAACCGACGTGGGTACGAGCCCTGGCGAGCTCCCCTTCCGCGGCTTCCCGTGAAGCCGGGACGTGTTCGAGGGAACCGCGCGCGATGAGCGCGTCGATCGTGGCGCGCCCTTGGTTCCACGGGGTCATCGGGATGGCTCCTGGTCGAGGGACAACGGGACCAGCGGACGCTCACGCACGCTGACGAGAAACGGATCCGTGCTGCCTGCCGCCCACGAGGCCGGCGAGATCCGGTGGACGTTGACCTCACGGCCCAGCCGGCGCGACACGCCTTCAGCCAGGTCGAAGAGCACGTCCGGGTCAGGCGAACCGACGACGAGCACGTCGACGTCCCCGGGCGGCGGGCCCGGTTCGCCGCGGTAGCGCGCGGCCCAGGACCCGTAGATGTAGGCCTCGTGCACACCCGTCAGACCCGACAAAGCCTCGGCGAGCAGCGGCAGCGGCCCGAAGGTGACCGCGATGACCTCGCTCAACGGCCGGTAGAGCGGGGTGTCCGTGCGGGCTTTGACAAGCCGGCTCCGGCCGACTCGCCGGTCTTCCAGGATGCCGCCACCCACGAGCCGTTCGACCTCGCGCAGCACGGCCGTCGGCGTGACACCACAGGCCTCGGCGAGCTCGGTGATGCTGTATTCGCGCTCCGGGTGCAGCAGGACCAGCGCCAGCAGCTCGCCCTGCATGCGCGAACGCAGCAAAGGCAGCAAACTCGGCGAAGCTTTCATTGGACGCAGCATACCCTGCGCCGAATGAAAGCAACACTCAGTAGTTCTTGCTCACCAGGCGTGCGTCAGACGTTGAAGCGGAACTCGACCACGTCGCCGTCGGTCATGACGTAGTCCTTGCCCTCCATGCGGACCTTGCCCGCCGCGCGGGCGGCCGCCATCGAGCCGGCGGTCATCAGGTCGTCGTAGGAGACGATTTCCGCCTTGATGAAGCCGCGCTCGAAGTCCGTGTGGATGACGCCTGCGGCCTGCGGGGCCGTCGCGCCCTGGGGGATCGTCCAGGCGCGGGACTCCTTCGGGCCCGCCGTCAGGTACGTCTGCAGGCCGAGCGTGTGGAAGCCCGCACGGGCCAGCGAGTAGAGGCCCGGCTCCGGCTGGCCGACCGACTCCAGGAGCTCGCGGACCGACTCCTCGTCGTCCAGTTCCAGCAGCTCCGCCTCGACCTTCGCGTCGAGGAACACCGCGTCCGCCGGGGCGACCAGCTTGGTCAGCTCCTCGCGGCGGGCTTCGTCGGTGAGGACGCCTTCGTCGGCGTTGAAGACGTACAGGAACGGCTTCGTCGTCAGGAGGCTGTGCTCGCGAAGCAGTTCGAGGTCGACGTCCTTCTGAGCCGAGAAGAGCGTGCGCCCGCTGTCGAGGATCTCCTTCGCCTTCTGCGCGGCCTCGAGCGCGGGCTTCGCTTCCTTCTTGGTCCGCGCTTCCTTCTCCAGCCGCCAGACGGCCTTCTCGAGGGTCTGCAGGTCGGCCAGGATCAGCTCGGTGTTGATCGTCTCGATGTCGCTCAGCGGATCGATCCGGCCGTCGACGTGGATCACGTCCGGGTCGTCGAACACGCGGATGACCTGGCAGATCGCGTTGGCCTCACGGATGTTCGCGAGGAACTTGTTGCCCAGCCCGGCACCCTCGGAGGCGCCCTTCACGATGCCCGCGATGTCCACGAAGGACACGACCGCCGGGACGATCTTCTCCGACTTGTGCAGCTCGGCCAGCTTGTCCAGCCGGGGATCCGGCAGCGGGACCACGCCGACGTTCGGCTCGATCGTCGCGAACGGGTAGTTCGCGGCGAGCACGTCGTTGCGGGTCAGCGCGTTGAACAGAGTGGACTTGCCGACGTTGGGCAGGCCGACGATACCGAGGGTGAGGCTCACGACCCCGCAGTCTACGTGGCTGCCCCGGTCGGGCCCCACGCACCCGACGCCGCGTCGGATTTCCGCCAGCCACGGCGCTGACCTGCTGGCATGCTCGAATCCATGGTCACGACAACCGAAGCGCCGGCGCTCTGGCGCGACGTCGAACGCTGCTACCGCGTGGTCACCGCCCGCGACTCGCGCTTCGACGGCCAGTTCATCATGGCCGTCCGCACCACCGGCATCTACTGCCGCCCGTCGTGCCCGGCGTCGACGCCGAAAGCGCAGAACGTCCGCTTCTTCCCGACGTCGGCGGCCGCGCAGGCCAACGGCTTCCGCGCCTGCCGCCGCTGCCTGCCCGACGCCGTGCCCGGCTCGCCCGACTGGAACGTCCGCGCCGACCTCGCGGCGCGGGCGATGCGCCTGATCTCGGACGGGACTGTGGAGCGCGAAGGCGTCCCCGGCCTCGCACGCCGGCTCGGCTATTCGGAACGCCAGCTCGGCCGGGTCCTCACCGCCGAACTCGGCGCGGGCCCGCTCGCCCTGGCCCGGGCGCACCGCGCCCACTCGGCCCGGCTGCTCATCGAGCTGTCCGAGCTGCCGCTGACCGACGTCGCGTTCGCGGCGGGGTTCTCGAGTGTGCGGCAGTTCAACGAGACGATCCGCGAAGTGTTCGCGACAACGCCTTCGCAGCTTCGCGCCTTCGCGGCTTCACGACGGGGGCGCCACGGCGACGTGAGCGGGACGCGCCTCAGCCTGCGCCTGCCGTTCCGGCCACCGTTCGACGCTCTGGGGCTGCTTCGGTTCTTCGCCGACCACGCGTTGCCGGGGGTCGAGGTCGTCACTTCGGAGTCCTACGCCCGGTCGCTGCGGCTCGCCCACGGCACCGGCGTCGTCCGGCTGACGCCGCGACCGGACCACGTTCGCTGCGAGCTGGTGCTCACCGACCTGCGCGACCTCGGCAGCGCGGTCAGCCGGGTCCGCCGCCTGCTCGACCTCGACGCCGACCCGGCGGCGGTCACGCGTGTGCTCGGCGCCGACCCGGCGCTGGCCCCGCTGGTGGCGGCGGCGCCGGGAATCCGGGTGCCCGGCACGGTAGACGGCGAGGAACTGCTGCTCCGCACCCTGCTCGGCGACGAGGTGCCCGGTCCGCTCAGGGCACCCGGGGCGCTCGGTCCGCTCAGCTCACCCGGGGTGCTCAACTCGCCCGGAGCGCCCGATCCGCTCAGCTCGCCTAGGGTGCTCAACTCGCTCGGGTCGCTCGGCCAGCTCAGCTCGCCCGGAACGCCCGGCCCGCTCAGGGCGTTCGACTCGGCCCGTTCGCCTAGCCCCCTCCGCGGCCTCGGCGAGGAGATCCCCGGCGAGTGGGGCGTCACGCGGCTTTTCCCAGCCACGGCCCAGCTGGCGGCCACCGGCCACCCCGTCGCGGTCGCGCTGGCCGAGGGGCGGCTCGACGTGCACGTCGGCCGGGATGCCGCCGACCTGCGGGCGGAGCTGCTGGCGTGCCCCGGCATCGACGCGTCGACCGCCGACTACGTGCTGATGCGCGTCCTCGGCGCCCCGGACGTCCTGCTCGTCGAGGACGCCGCGGTCCGGCACGGCGCCGAAGCACTGGGCATCTCTCCGGAGTCGTTGCCGGAGCATGCGCGCCGGTGGACCCCGTGGTGCTCCTACGCCGGCAGGTACCTCCAGCGAGCCGCCGGCTGAGCCGCGTCAGCCCTGCTCGCCCTGCCACAACAGGGCCTGGGCCACGATCACCTGATCGCCGTCGAACGTCGCGGCCGGTGAGCCGTGCAGGCGGTAGCCGAGCTCCAGTGCCTCGCTGACGCGGTGGCAGAACTTCGCGTCGTCGGGGCCGGTGAGCAGGCGGTAGCGGGGCAGGCCGTTCGGCGGCTGGTCCGTCATGGCTTCATCTTGTCCGAGCGATCAGCCGGCGCGCACCTCCAATGTCGAGCCCGTGCGGGACTTGCGGACCCGCAGCCGCGTCGGGATGCGCTGCCGCAGCTCCTCGACGTGCGACACGAGCCCAACCACCCGGCCGCCGGCGCGGAGCTCGTCGAGGATGTTCATCACGACGTCGAGCGTTTCGGCGTCCAGGGTGCCGAAACCCTCGTCGACGAACAGCGTGTCCAGCAGCGCGCCGCCGGTCTCCCCCGCGACGACGTCGGCCAACCCCAGCGCGAGGGCCAGCGACGCGAGGAAGGATTCGCCACCGGACAGCGTCTTCGCCGGGCGGATGGTGCCCGAGTAGTCGTCCAGCACGTCGATGCCGAGCCCGCCGCGGGTGCCGCGCGCGCCGGCCGCGTCCGAGTGCACGAACGAGTAGCGCCCCTGGCTCATGGTGCGCAGCCGGTGCGTGGCCGCGACCGCCACCTCTTCCAGCCGCGCCGCCAGCACGTACGACCGCAGCGACATCTTCCGGCTGTTCTGACCGCGCCCGTTGACGACCTCCGCCAGCGCCCGCAGTTCGGCGTACGCCGCTTCGGCCGGCGCCAGCCCGGCGAGCGCCTTCCGCAGCAGGCCGGCCAGCCTCGTCAGCTCCTCGTGCTGCGCGGCGGCCACCCGCAGCGCCGCGTACGCCGAGTCGGCCCGCGCCCGCGCCAGTTCGGCCGCGTCGGCCGCGCGGTCGACGTCCGCGACGTCGTCCGGCGAGATCCCGAACAGGTCCGGCTCGGACAGCAGCGCCCGTGCCCCGGCCGCGGTCGCCTCGGCCTCCGCGATGCCCTGTTCGAGCTTCTCGATCTGCTCGTCCGGCAGCATCGCGGCCCGCGCTTTCTTCAGCGACGTGAACCCCTTCGCCGTGACCGCCGCTTCGACCAGCGTGCGTTGCTCGGCCACCCGTTCCCGGGCGCCGGTGACCGCCGTCCGGGCCTCTGTGACCGCCTCGAGAGCCTCCGCCAGGCCGATCAGGTGCCCGCGCCGGGCCGCGACGTCCGCGAACTCGCCGCGTCCGGCGACCAGCCGCCGTTCACGCTCGGCCAGCCGTTCTTCGAGGGCCCGGACGTCGGTCGTCGCCTCGGTCGCCGCCTGCTCGGCCTGACGGCGGCGCTCGGTGCGCGCATCGAGGTCTCGTTGCAAGAGGACGACCTGCTGCCCCAGCTTCGCCTTACCGGCCGCTTGCTGCGTCAGCACCGCGACCGTCGACCGGGCTTCCGCCAGCTCGGCGGCGATCGACTCCGCCGTGCGCCCGGCCAGCCGTTCGAGCAAGCCGGCCAGCCGCGCCTTCGCCTCTTCGAGCGCGACCACGACCCGCTGCCGTATCGCGTCCGCCGCCTGCTCGGCTTCTTCGGCGCCCCGTTCCTCGGCCGGGTCGACCAGCTCGGCGTCCCGGTTCGCCGGCGACGGGTGCTCGGCCGACCCGCACACCGGGCACGGCGCCCCCTCCGGCAACGCGGCGGCCAGCTCGGCCGCCATCCCGTCGAGCCGCCGCTCGCGCAGGTCGAGCCGCCGCTGCCGCGCCGCTTGGTGCGTGTCGATCACCTCGCGCAGCTTCGCCTCGCCGCGCCCGACTTTCGCTTGCGCCTCGGGCAGCTCGGCCGCGTCACGCGCCGCGGCCGCCAGCTCCTCGACCTTGGCGCGGGCCCCGTCGAGCTTGGCTTCCGCCTCGGCCGCTTCGAGGGCGTCCGCCCGCAGCTTGGCCAGCTGGCCGGGGATCGCGGCCAGCTCGGCGGTCAGCTGCTCGGCCTGCTGCCGGGCCGTGACGGCGGCCAGCTTCCGGTCGTCGCGCCGCATCACGTCGATCTGCTGCTGCTCGGCTTCGGCGACCAGCTCGGCGACCGCGCCGGCCTCTTCCCGCGCGGTGGCCGCCCGCGCTTTCAGGTCACCGGTCGCGCGGGTGCCGAACTCCCGCAGGTGCCCACCGCACGCCTTCTCCGCCTGCTCGGCTTCGGCGAGTTCGGCGGCCCGGCGGTCCAGCAGATCGGCTTCGACGGCGACCCCGGCCGCCCGCCGCGCGGCCGCGACCTCCTGCGCCCACTCGGCCCGCTGCGGCGCCTGCTCGGTGATCTCCAGGAGCCGCAGGTGCGCGGTGCGGACGCGCCGGATCTTCTCCGCGCCCGCGCGCTCTTCCTGCAGGTAGACGTCCGCGCGCTGGGCGGCCGCCCGCGCGCGTTCCTCCTCGGCCGTGACCTGCCCGACGCGTTCGCCCGAGGCGGCGAGCACGTCGGCGACCCACTCGGCGACGTCGGTCTCCGGTGGATCCTGCTGGGCCTCCTGCGCGTATCGGGCCAACAGCTCCCGCACGTCCTGCTGCCGCTTTTCCAGCTCGCGGCCGCGGTCGGCCCGCAGGTCGGCGAACCAGTGTTCGACGTCGGCGAAGCGCTCGGTGCCGAAGAGCCGCTCGAGGAGCTTCTCGCGCTCGGCGGTGTCCGACCGTAGGAACCGGGCGAACTCGCCCTGCGGCAACAGCACCACCTGGAAGAACTGCGCCGCGGTCATCCCGAGCAGCCGCTCGACGGTGCGCGCGACCTCCTCGATCCGGATCAGGCCCTCGGGGGCCAGGCCGGCGGGCGCGGTGCCGATCCAGCTCAGCGACACCCGGGCCTGCTGGGTGGTCGTGCCCTCGCCGCGCCGCTTCGGCCGCTGGTACTCCGGGTTGCGCACGATCTTCAGCCGGTGCCCCTGCACGGTGAGCTCCAGCGCGACCTCGGTGACCTGGTCGGAGTCGGCGAGGTCGCAGCGCAGCCGCTTGGCTTCGTTGCGGGCGCCGGGGACCACGCCGAACAACGCGAACGCGATCGCGTCGAGCAGCGTCGTCTTGCCCGCCCCGGTTTCGCCGTGCAGGAGAAAGAGACCGTCGGCGCCGAGCACGTCGAAGTCGACCACTTCGCGTGCGCAGTACGGCCCGAAGGCTTCGACCTCCAGCCTGTGCAGCCTCATTTCGCGAGGGCCCCCCGGTCGGCCGCTTCCAGTGCCTTGAAGAGGAGCTGCTCTTCGCTCTCGGTCGGCGGGGCGCCGCGGCAGTCGTCGAGGAAGCTGCGCGAGATCTCGATGTCGGACCGGCCGCGGACGGCTTCGGAATAGCGCAGCGGGGCGCCGTCGTGGCCGCCCGCGGGCTCCCACTCCAGGTGCACCGCGTACGGGAACCGCTCGCGCAGGCGCCGCATCGCGTCCACCGGGCGGACCCGGTCGGTGACCGTGACCGAGAGGAAGTGGCCGAGGTGGACCTCGTGCGCCGGGTCGTGCAGGAGGTCCTCGATCTCGCCGCTGATCGTGGCGAGCGCCCGGGGCACCGGCAGCTCGTGCCGGCGCACCTCACCGAGACCATCGGCGTCCACGTCGACCAGCCAGACCGATTTCCGTTGGCGCGCTTCGGAAAACGAGTACGCCAGCGGGCTGCCGGAGTAGCGGAGGTGCTCGGCGAGCGTCTGCGGGCCGTGGAGGTGGCCGAGGGCCACGTAGTCGACGCCGTCGAAGACCGAGCCGGGCACCTGCTCGACGCCGCCGACCGCGATCGTCCGCTCGGACTCGGTCGGTTCGCCGCCGGTGACGAACGCGTGCGCGAGCACGACCGACCGCGCGCCCGGCCGGGTGGCGAGGTCCGCGCGGATCCGGCGCATGGCCTCGGTGAGCACGCCGGTGTGGCCGCGCGCCTCCGGCACGCCCAGCGCGTGGCGCGCCGGTTCCGGTTCCAGGTAAGGGATGCCGTAGACGGCGACCGGCCCGTGGTCGTCGTCGAGCAGCACCGGTTCGGCCAGCCCGCCGACGGTGGTGCGCAGGTGCAGGCCGCCCGCCGCGGCGAACTCCGCGAAGGCGCCGAGCCGGGGCGCGGAGTCGTGGTTTCCGGGCGTGACGATCAGCTGGGCGCCGGCCGCGCGGATCCGGGCGACGGCCGCGGTGGCCACCCGGACCGCCTCGGCGGAGGGCACCGCGCGGTCGTAGACGTCACCTGCCACCAAGACGGCGTCGATCGCCTCGCCGGCCACGAGGTCGGCGAGGTGCCCGAGCACCGCTTCCTGTTCCGCGAGCAGATCGGCGCCGTGGAACGTGCGGCCGATGTGCCAGTCGGAGGTGTGCAGGAATCTCACGGAAGCCAAGGTACGACCCGGGTCCGACGAAAACCCGGAGGCTCGCCGCCCGCTCACTCGAACGTGTGTACTAACACGAGAGTGCCGGTTCGGACACGCCCTGCGGGGAATCGAAGTGTTCGCAGGTCAGCTACCCAGAGCGACGGTCCGGGTGCGGATTTTGTCGGTGGGGTCCGCCATGATGTCCCCGCGGTCCGATTCCGGCCGGAGGGAGGAGACGAAGTGGCGACAGTGCTGACCACCGCGGCGATCGTGCTGGCGGTCCTGCTGCTCGTCGCCGTCGCGGTGCTGTGGCGGCTGTACAACGACGGGATGCGCCGGGCGGACGCGGCGGCCCGGCTGGTCGCGGCCGAGCGCGCGAAGGCGGATCAGCAGCAGCTGGCGCTGCGGCGCTACGAGGTGGCGTTCGCGTCGATCAGCGGGCGCGGCGAGCTGGGCGAGCAGGTGCTGGTCGAGACGGCGCGCGCGCTCGGGCTGCGCGAGGACCTCCACTTCACGCTGCAGACCGACCTGGCGGGCGGCGGCGCGGCGAAACCGGACATGGTGCTGAGCGTGGGCGGCGGCCGCACGGTGCCCGTCGACGCGAAGGCGAGCATGGCGACGTGGTCGGAGGCGATCGAGACCGACGACCCGGACGAGCGGATCGACGCGTTGCGCGCGCACGTCCGTCAGATCCGTTCACGCGCGGCCGAGCTGGCGGGCAAGGGTTACCAGCGCTGGGCGGACGCGATCTACGGCACGATCATGTTCGTCCCCTCGGACGCGGCGGTGGTCGCGGCGATGGACACGGACCCGGAGCTGCTGAGGTGGCTGATCGACCGCCGGGTGTTCCTGTGCGGCCCGACGGGCTTCGGGGTCCTGGCTTCGGCGGCCCTGTTCGCGGCGAGCGACCGGACCCTGGAGGCGGACGTCGAGCAGGTCCGCGCGGGAGCCGCGGCGGCCCACCGGGCGGCCGGTGGCGCGGTGGAGGCGCTGAACCTGTCGAGCACGCACCTGCAGCGGTTCCTGTCGGCCCGGCGGCGGGAACTGGAGGCGCTGGAGACGTTCCGGGCGACGGTGGCCCCGTTGACGGACGCGTCGGGTAGTCCGGCGCCGGTCCCGACGGTGCGGAAGGGAGACGAACTGGCGGCAAGCTGAACGACCCGCACCCCGGCGGCGACCGGGCGGCAGCGGCACGGCACCTGGGGCGGCTTCCACAGGCGGCTACGCGGCCAGGCCGGACGGCAACGGCACTCCGGGCTCCGGCCAGGCAGGCGGCAGCGGGACGCCGGGCGCTCCTGCGGCGGCTTCTACAGGCGGCTGCGCGGCCAAGCCGGACGGCAGCGGCACTCCGGGCTCCGCGGCCAGGCAGGCGACAGCGGCACTCCGGGCGCTCCTGCGGCGGCTTCTACAGGCGGCTGCGCGGCCAAGCCGGACGGCAGCGGCACTCCGGGCTCCTGCGGCGAGACCGGTCGCGGCCTTGCGGCGAGGCCGGTTGCGATCGGCGGCGCAGGCCAGGTGCGATCGGCGGCGCAGGCCGATGGCGAGCAGCGGCGCAGGCCGGGCGCGCTCTTGCGGCGAGGCCGGTTACGAGCACCAGCGCAGGCCGGGCGCGATCGGTGGCGCAGGCCGCCTCGGCCGGCGAGCCTGCGGCCGGCGGCGCATGAGCCACCGGCGGCCCGGGGCGACCCGAGCGCATGCCGAGCCAGGCGAGCGGCGGCACGAGCCCTCGATCACGTGGCCACGCGCACGGCGAGCAGCCGCGCGGGCGACGCGATCAGCGGCGCAAGCCACCTCCAGCGGCGGCTAAGCCCGCGCAGGTAGCCACGAGGACCGGCGCCGTACCGCGAGCATGCCCGCAGCCGACGTGACCAGGCACGATCCGCCGCCGAACGAGCCCTGCGCAAGTCGCTCGAAGCCGAACCGCGCACCTCCGCACCCCTCGCCTGAGCACTCGTGGCGAAGGTCCCCAGCACCGTCACCGTCCGCTTCGACCTGGCCTCCGGGTCAGGCCGCCGGGTGGCTTTAGCCCCACGTCGGCGGCGGTGCTGGCAAGATCTTCACAACCACGAGATACGGTGTTGCCCTGTGACCGCGATTCGCGATCGCCAGAGCGATCCAGATGCCGACGACGTCCCTGTTCCGTGGGATGAGCGTCCTGTCGTCGGTTCGAGGCGCGGACTGCCCTGGTGGGCGGCGGTCCTGGTCGGCCTCGTCCTGGCGGTCGTGGGCGCCCTCCTCGGCAAGCCGAGTCAGGCGAACATTCCGGTGGTCTTCGTCGTCTGCTACATCGCCGGGGCCGTGATCGCGGTCTGCGCGGTGCGGCGGCGGGGGCTGTTCGGGCCGATGGTGATGCCGCCGCTCGTGCTGGCCGTCACCGTGCCCGGCGTCATCCTGCTGACCTCGGGGTCGCAGGGCGACGACATGCTGGCGAAGGCCCTCAACATCGGCAGCCCGCTGATCAACAGCTTCCCCATGATGGCCATCACCACCGGCATCACGCTGCTGATCGGCTTCGTCCGCATCTTCCGCGAGCGCGACCCGGACGCCCCGAAGAAGGCCAAGGCCGTCGAGGACGACGACGAGCAGCCCCGGCCGAGCCGGCCGCGGCCGGCGAACCGGACCGGTCAGACGCCCGTGCCGCCGCGACGTGGCCGGGACGGGGAACCGCCTCGACGTCCGCGTCCCCCTGCGGAAGGCGAACGCCGGACGCCGCGTCCGCCCGCCGGTGACCCGAACACCCGGGGCGCCCGGAAGCCGCCGCCCGCGAACCGGCGGCCGCGTCCGGACGACGCCGACCCGCGGCGGCGTGAGCCTCGCGGTGATGCTCCGCGACGCCGTCCGCGGCCGCCCGAAGACGGCCGGGATGCTCCGCCGCCTCGACGTCCGTCCGGTGGGCGGGGTGCGCCGCCTCGGCGGAACCGTCCCTGGGACGACGAAGAGCGCTGAAGCAACGAGAACGGCGGTCACCTCCAGCCAGGAGATGACCGCCGGTTCGCGGAGGAACCTCAGACCTTGCGCAGTTCCTTGGGCGGCGCGAAGGTGATCTTCTCGTTCGCCGTCGTGACCTCGTTGACGTCGCCGTAGCCGCGCTCGGCCAGCCAGTCCAGCAGCTGCATGACCAGCTCATCCGGCACCGACGCACCCGACGTGACGCCGACCGTCGTCACCCCGGACAGCCACGCCTCGTCGACCTCGTGCGCGAAGTCGACCAGGTACGAAGCCCGCGCCCCCGCCTTCAGCGCCACCTCGACCAGGCGCTTCGAGTTGGACGAGTTCGTCGACCCGACCACCAGCACCAGGTCGCACTCGGCGGCCATGGCCTTGACCGCGACCTGGCGGTTCGTCGTCGCGTAGCAGATGTCGTCGCTCGGCGGGTCCGCCAGACCCGGGAAGCGCTCGCGGAGCTGGTCGACGCGCTCCATCGTCTCGTCGACCGACAGCGTCGTCTGGGACAGCCAGATCACCTTCGACGGGTCGCGCACCTCGACCTTGTCGACGTCCTCGGCCTTGTCGACCAGCTGGACCTTGTCCGGCGCCTCGCCGGCCGTGCCCTCGACCTCTTCGTGGCCTTCGTGGCCGATCAGCAGGATGTCGTAGTCGTCGTTCGCGAACCGGTTGACCTCCTTGTGCACCTTCGTGACGAGGGGGCAGGTCGCGTCGATCGTGCGCAGCTTCCGGTCCGCGGCCTCCTGGTGCACCATCGGCGAGACGCCGTGGGCGGAGAACACCACGAGCGCGCCTTCGGGCACCTCGGACGTCTCGTCGACGAAGATCGCGCCGCGCTCGCGCAGCGTCTCGACGACGTGCTTGTTGTGCACGATCTCCTTGCGCACGTACACCGGGGCGCCGTAGACCTCGAGGGCCTTCTCGACGGCGATCACCGCCCGGTCGACGCCGGCGCAGTAACCACGCGGTTTGGCGAGCAGCACCCGCTTGCCGGAGGCGGTTCCGGTGATCGTCGGGGTACCCGCGGGCTCGATTCCGGGACTCGCTGAACTCATGGCACCCAGGGTACGGGCAGCCCCGAGCCGAACTCGAAGTCCCTTTCGGGTGAGCTTCGTCCCCCTTCGGTGCTGTGCCCGGGGTCACGCAACGCGCCCGAACCCACCCGTTCGGTTGGGCAGGATGGCGGACATGGGGCAGGCTAGACGCATGAAGCCATTCCCGCTCCCCCTCCGGGTCGCCGCGGGCCTCGCCGTCTCCACCGCCGAGCGGGTTCGTGACCTCCCCCGCCAGCTCGCCGGCCTCCCGGTGACCGTGGTCAGCCAGGTGCTGCAGGCCTCCATGCGGGTCCAGCAGCACGTCACCGAGCTGGCGATCAAGGGCGACAACGCGCTCTCGAGTCTTCGCCCGGTCGAGGACACGCCGAGCTGGGCGACGTTCGACGAGGACCTCGACGTCACGCCCCAGCGGCCGAACCTGACACCCGTCGCCGACGTTCCTGAGCCCCGTTCGGAACTCAACGGTCACCCTGGGTCACTTTCCGACCTCGAAGCGGAACTGGGTGATCCGTGGGCCGACGAGGAGCGCGCGCTCGCCGAGGACCACGCCGACGGCGAGAACGACGCCCCGGAGGACAACAAACCGCAGCCCGGCACGCCCAAGATCGACAAGAAGGCCAAGAGCGAGGTCCCGCGGACCAGCGCCGGCGGGTACGAGGGTCCGGCCGGGCTGACCGGCTACGACCAGCTCACCCTCCCGCAGCTGCGGGCCCGGTTGCGCCAGCTGTCGATCCCGCAGCTCGAAACCATCCTCGACTACGAGCGCGCGCACGCCGACCGCTCGTCGTTCACCGGGATGCTGTCCCGCCGGATCGCCAACGCGCGCAAGGCCGAACGAGCCGGGACCGAGCCGCCCGAAGAAACCGGCGACGACGCGGAAGGCCAGTGACCGAAACCGAAGCGAGCACCGCCGAGAAGCCGTGGCCGGTGCGCACGGTCGCGCGCAAGATCGGCGACTGGATCCACCGCCTCGGCGCCGTCTGGGTCGAAGGCCAGGTCACGCAGGTCAGCTCCCGCCCGAACACGCAGACGGCGTTCCTCACCCTGCGCGACCCGTCGGCGGACGTCTCGATGTCGGTGACCTGCCCGAACTGGCTGATCCGCGAGATGGAGCCGCCGCTGCGCGAAGGCGCGAGCGTGGTGGTGCACGCGAAGCCGTCGTTCTTCTTCGGCCGCGGCACCATCAGCCTGCGCGCCGACCAGATCCGCGCGGTCGGCATCGGTGAGCTGCTGGCCCGGATCGAACGCCTCAAGAAGCTGCTGACCGCCGAGGGCCTGTTCTCGGCCCAGCGCAAGCGGCCGATCCCGTTCCTGCCGAAGGGCGTCGGGCTGATCACCGGCCGCGCGTCGGCGGCCGAGCGGGACGTCCTGGCCAACGCGCAGGGGCGGTGGCCGCACGTGCGGATCAAGGTGTTCAACACCGCCGTCCAGGGCTCACAGGCGGTGCCGCAGGTCATGCGCGCGCTGAAGATGCTGGACGCCGACCCCGAGATCGACGTGATCGTCATCGCCCGCGGCGGCGGCAGCGTCGAGGACCTGCTGCCGTTCTCCGACGAAGCGCTCTGCCGCGCGGTGTCGGCCACCGGTACGCCGGTCGTCAGCGCGATCGGGCACGAGCCGGACACGCCGCTGCTCGACTACGTCGCCGACCTGCGCTGTTCGACGCCGACCGACGCGGGCAAGCGGATCGTCCCGGACCTGCGCGAGGAGACCGAACGCGTCCGGCAGATGCGCGACCGCGGGCGCCGCGCCCTGCACGGCTGGGTCGACACCCAGGCGCGGCTGCTGAACCAGATCCGCAGCCGTCCGGCGCTGGCCGATCCCCTCGGACCGATCCAACGGCGCCAGGACGACGTCGACGTCCACCGCGAGCGCGCGCGCCGAGCCATGCTGACCTTGCTCGCCAAGGACCAGGCCGAGATCGCCAGCGCGCGGGCCCGGCTCACCGCGCTCGGCCCGGCCGCGACGCTGGCCCGCGGGTACGCGGTCGTGCAGTTCATCGACGCCGAAGGCAACCTCCAGGTACTCCGCTCCGTCTCCGAGGTCGAGGCCGGTGCCCAGCTGCGCGTGCGCGTGGGTGACGGCGCGATCGGCGCGGTGGCGGAAGGGGCACAGGAGTGAGAGCGACGTTCCTCCCGCTCACGGTGGACGCGGCCCGGCGCCTGGGCGCGCGGCCGCTGCTGGACCAGGCGGAGCGCACCGACCGGGCCGCCGCCGAGTGCTGGACGGCGTTGCTCGCCGGCTGCCACAGCGCCGGCCGCCGCGACCTGGGCCCGCAGCTGCGCCGGCTGTCCGAGGCGACGTCGATGCAGGTCGGCTCGCGCTGGTGGTTCGCCGAGGGTGCCGGGCACCGGCGGCGGGTGGCCGGCGCGCAGGAGAACCTCGAAGAGGCGATCGCGGACGGTGACGGCCAGGAGTTCGCGCTGGCGTTCGTCGGGTACGACCACGCCATGGCCAGCGCGGTAGTGTGCGCGAACAGCGTGGAAGCCCGGAAGGTCGGAGAGCACCGAGCGTGAGTGAAGCAGCCAGCGAGGAACTCGGCTACGAGCAGGCCCGCGACCGCCTCGTCGAGGTCGTCCGCGAGCTCGAAGCCGGTGGCCTGTCCCTCGAGCAGTCGCTCGCGTTGTGGGAGAAGGGCGAGAAGCTCGCGAAGGTCTGTGAGCGCCATCTCGAAGGCGCGCGCGAGCGCGTCGAAGCTGCTCTGGCGTCCGTCGAGGACGAAACCGGCGACGGTCAGTGACGTTTGCCATGTCTTCGGCATCGGGAAACCGGACAGGGATCTGACAGACTTAGCACCCGCCAGTTCCACGATCCGGGAGGCCTGATGTCCACCGAGCCGCGTCGTCGTGAAGCACCCGACCGCAACCTCGCGATGGAGCTGGTCCGGGTGACCGAAGCCGCCGCCATGGCCGCCGGTCGCTGGGTCGGCCGCGGCGACAAGATCGGCGGGGACGGCGCGGCCGTCGACGCGATGCGCCAGCTGGTGTCGACGGTGTCGATGCGCGGTGTCGTCGTGATCGGCGAGGGCGAGAAGGACGAAGCCCCGATGCTGTTCAACGGCGAAGAGGTCGGCAACGGCGACGGGCCGGACTGCGACGTCGCGGTGGACCCGGTCGACGGCACCACGCTGATGGCCAAGGGCATGCCGAACGCGCTCGCGGTCCTCGCGGTCGCCGAGCGCGGCGCGATGTTCGACCCGTCCGCGGTGTTCTACATGGAGAAGCTGGCCGTCGGGCCGGAGGCGGCGGGCAAGGTCGAGCTCGGCGCGCCGATCGCGGAGAACATCCGCCGCGTGGCCAAGGCGAAGAACAGCAGCGTCGGCGACGTCACCGTGTGCGTCCTCGACCGCCCGCGCCACGAGCAGCTCATCAAGGAGATCCGCGACGCGGGTGCGCGGATCCGGTTCATCTCCGACGGCGACGTCGCGGGCGCGATCGCCGCGGCCCGCCCGACCACCGGCGTCGACATGCTGGTCGGCATCGGCGGCACCCCCGAGGGCATCATCGCCGCCTGCGCGATGAAGTGCCTCGGCGGCGAGCTGCAGGGCCGGCTGTGGCCGAAGGACGACGCCGAGCGCGAGAAGGCCATCGCCGCCGGGCACGACCTCGACCGCGTGCTGCTGAACGACGACCTCGTGACCGGCGACAACGTCTTCTTCTGCGCCACCGGCGTCACCGACGGCGACCTGCTGCGCGGCGTCCACTACCGCGAGGGCGGCGCGACGACGCAGTCCATCGTGATGCGGTCCAAGTCCGGGACCGTCAGAATGATCGACGGTTACCACCGGCTCACCAAGCTCCGGGCGTACTCCTCGGTCAACTTCGACGGCCAGCTGGACGCGCCCGACGACGACGTCGTGCCCCCGCTGCCGTAAGGAGATCCGTGCCCAGGCGACTGCTGGTCCTGCTGGTTCTGGTGTTCGCCCTGGTCCCCGCCACCGCGTCGGCCGAACCCGGCATCGTCGGGGGCGGCGACGCCGACGAGCCGTACCCGTTCGCGGCGTCGCTGCACTCCTCGAGCGGCAGGCTGTTCTGCGCCGGCGCGCTGATCGCCCCCACCTGGGTGGTCACCGCGGCGCACTGCGCGTTCGACAAGTCCCCGGCCGGGGTGTCGGTGCGGGTGGGGACGAACGACTCCGGCGAAGGCGGCGAGGTCGCCAAGCTCGCCGGCATCGTCGTCAACCCGGCCTTCAACACCCAGAGCCCGGCGGGCGACATCGCGCTGCTGCGGCTGGCGGCTCCGGTGCAGGCGGCGCCGGTCGGGCTCGCGACGGCGGCGGCACCGGGCACGGCGACCCGGCTCCTCGGCTGGGGCCAGACGTGCCCGAAGCTGAACTGCGGCCAGATCCCGAAGACGCTGCAGCAGCTCGACACGCACATCGTCGAGGGCGCGAAGTGCACGTCGGTGTTCGACGGCACGGCCGAGCTGTGCACGGACAACCCCGGCGGCAAGTCCGGCGCGTGCTTCGGCGACTCCGGCGGCCCGGAAATCGTGCGCGACGGCGACCACTGGTCGCTCGTGGGCGTCACGAGCCGCCCGGGCAACAACGACCCGGAATGCGCGACGGCGCCGTCGATCTACACGTCGGTGGTCGCGTACGCGCCGTGGATCGCGGAGAAGACGAAGTCCTGAACTACTCGGCGTTGCTCGAATGCCCGGGGAACAGGTGGGCGTCCGGGTCGAGCGCGACGGCGATGTTGTTGACGGCCGTCGCGGCCTCGCCGAAGCCGGTCGCGATCAGCTTGACCTTCCCCGGGTACGCGGCGACGTCGCCGGCCGCGTAGACGCGTTCGCGCGCGGTCGCCATCGTCGAGTCGACGGCGATGGCGCGGTGGTCGATCTCCAGCCCCCAGCTCTCGATCGGCCCGAGGTCGGCGGTGAACCCGAGCGCCGCGACGACGGCGTTGGCCGGCAGCCGCTCTTCTTCGGCGCCCTTGACCGCGATGTCGACGGCTTCGAGCGCGCCGTCGGCGTTCTCGACGAACCGCGTGACCTCGGCGTCGGTGATGATCCGGGTCCCGAGCTCGCGCGCCTGCCGGACGATGGACTCGGCGGCGCGGAACTTGGCGCGGCGGTGCACGAGCGTCACACTCGCCGCGACCGGGTGCAGCGCGAGGATCCAGTCGAACGCGGAGTCCCCGCCGCCGACGACCACGACGTGCTGCCCGGCGTGCGCTTGCAGCGCCGGGACGAAGTGGACCATGCCGCGCCCGAGCCAGCCGTCGCCGGCGGGCAGCGGGCGCGGGGTGAACTCGCCGATGCCCGCGGTGATGAGGACGGCGCCGGCCTTGAGGGTCTCGCCGCCGTCGAGGGTCAGTTCGACCTCGTCCCCGACGGTCTCGAGCTTCTCGGCCTTGCGCCCCAGCAGGTACTTCGGCTTGAACGGCGCGGCCTGCTTGACCAGGCCCTCGACCAGATCGCGGCCGCGGACCTCGGCGAACCCGCCGACGTCGTAGATCATCTTCTCGGGGTACATCGCGGTGACCTGGCCGCCGGGCTCGGGCAGCGAATCGACCACCGCCATGGAGAGGCCGCGGAACCCGGCGTAGTAGGCGGCGAACAGGCCGGTCGGGCCCGCGCCGATGATCACGAGGTCGTAGGAGTCCCCAGGGACTTCAGTCATGCTCGCTCCAGCCAGTGGTGGATGGCGGTGATCGAGAACACACCCGATCCTAGCCGGATCGGAGTTCACTCGACGTGGTGCGACACCGTCGTCCGGACGACCGGCGGCCACCCTGGGGCGTGCGGCGGACGCTGCTGAGCGGGTTGGCCGCGGCCGTCGTGCTGCTCGGCTGGTTCGTACTCGCGGTCTGGCTCTCGCTGCCGTCGGCCGAAGCGGACGGTCTCGTGTTCTTCGTGGCCGGGTCCTTCGTGCTCCTGCTGGTGCTCGGCCGCTGGCTGGCCCGGACGGGCGCGTTGCTCGTGCTGCTCGGCCTGCTGCCGGCGTACTCCGCGTTCTTCGGCGGCTGGGCGGCGACGGGCGACGAGATCCTGCTCGCCCGGGGCCGGCCGGTCGACGCCGTGGTGGCGGCGGAGACCCCGCACCGCCTCAAGGCCGGCATCGACTACACGTACGACCTGCGGAACCCGGACGGCAGCACCGGCTCACTCGACCCGGGCGTCGACACCCGCCTGGAGGTCGGCAGCCGGGTACCGGTCGTCGAAGACCCCGGCGGGCTCGTCGCGACCCAGCTGGCGGGAAAGGAGGACCCGGCGGTGCCGCTGGTCTTCGCGTGCCTGGGCGCAGGCGGCCTCATCGGTTCGGTGGCCGTGACGGCGACGGTCGGTGAGCGGCGCAGGGTGCGCAACGCCACCACGCGCTGACGGCTTGGTCTCGTCCCTGCCTTTCGCCCGTTCCGGACGAGACGGCTCGGCCGACGATCCACAGCCTCGCGCGGTTGTGGACAACCCGGCGGCCTGACCCCCCAGCGCAAGGCAGACGGCCCGGTCAGAGGTTCGGGGCCTTGCCACGCAGAGACCGATCCCGGCTCATGCCTTCCGGAATCCGGTCACGGTTGCGTGTGGTCGTGCGTTGCGACTCCTGACCACTCAGGTGGTGCAGCGATCCCTGGAAACCACCCACGCCGTCGCAGGGTGCGCAACGCCACCACGCGGTAACTCCCGAACAGGTCCAGAATCGGTGTCATGGCTGATCAGGAATACCGGATCGAACACGACACCATGGGTGAGGTCCGCGTGCCTGCCGACGCGCTCTACCGCGCGCAGACCCAGCGGGCCGTCGAGAACTTCCCCATCTCCGGCCGGGGGCTGGAGCGGGCTCAGATCCGTGCGCTCGGCCTGCTCAAGGCCGCCGCCGCGCGCGTGAACCTCAAGCTCGGTGTGCTCGACGCCGATGTCGCGGAGGCCATCGCCGAGGCCGCCGACGAGGTCGCCGAAGGGCTGCACGACGCGCACTTCCCGATCGACGTCTTCCAGACCGGGTCCGGTACCTCGTCGAACATGAACGCCAACGAGGTCATCGCCACGCTCGCCAGCCGGGCCCTCGGCCGGGACGTGCACCCGAACGACCACGTCAACGCGTCGCAGTCCTCGAACGACACCTTCCCGACGACCATTCACGTCGCTGCCACCGAAGCCGTGCTCAAGGACGTCGTCCCGGCGCTCGAATACCTCGCCGGTGCCATCGAGGTCCGCGCCGCCGAGTGGGCCGACGTCGTGAAGTCCGGGCGCACGCACCTGATGGACGCCGTCCCGATCACGCTCGGCCAGGAAGCCGGCGCCTGGGCTTCGCAGGTCCGCTTCGGCGTCGAACGGCTGAAGTCCGGCCTGCCGCGCCTCGGCGAGCTGCCGATCGGGGGCACGGCCGTCGGGTCGGGCCTCAACGCGCCCGAGGGCTTCGGCTCCAGCGTGGCCGCCGAACTCGCGACCGTGACCGGCCTGCCGCTGACCGAGGCCCGCGACCACTTCGAGGCGCAGGCGACGCAGGACAGCGTCGTCGAGACGTCCGGGCACCTGCGCACGGTCGCCGTGTCGCTCAACAAGATCGCGAACGACCTGCGCTGGCTGGGTTCCGGCCCCCGCACCGGCCTCGCCGAGCTGGCGCTGCCCGACCTGCAGCCGGGCTCGTCGATCATGCCGGGCAAGGTGAACCCGGTGATCCCGGAGGCGACGCTGCAGGTCGTCGCGCAGGTGATCGGCAACGACGCGGCCGTCGCGTTCGCGGGCGCCGCGGGCAACTTCCAGCTGAACGTCAACCTGCCGGTGATCGCCCGCAACGTCCTCGAATCGGCGCGCCTGCTCGCGGCCGTCTCGCGGCTGCTGGCGGACAAGGTCTTCGACGGCGTCAAGGCCAACGTCGACCGCGCCCGTACCTACGCCGAAGGTTCGCCGTCGATCGTGACGCCGCTGAACAAGTACATCGGCTACGAAGAAGCCGCCGCGGTCGCGAAGCAGGCGTTGAAGGAGCTGAAGACGATCCGCGAGGTCGTCATCGAGCGCGGGTACGTGCAGGACGGCAAGCTCACCGAAGCCCAGCTCGACGAAGCGCTCGACGTCCTCCGCATGGCCCGCGGCGGCAAGTAGCTCACCGACGGCGCAGGGTCTTGTCCGCCAGCGACGGCGGGGTGTAGTCCTTCTCCGCCGGGTTCAGGTCCGTGCCCGGCGGGACGATCTCGTCGATCCGGTCCAGCACGTCGCCGTCCAGCACCAGGTCCGCGCCTGCGAGCAGGTCGTCGAGCTGGGCGGGCGTGCGCGGGCCGATGATCGCCGACGTCACGTCCGGGTGGGCGCGGACGAACGCCGTCGCCAGGTGCGTGAGCGGCCGGCCGAGGTCGTCGGCGATCTTCTTGAGCTGCGCGATCGCCTCGAACTTGACGGCGTTCTCCGGCAGCGCCGGGTCGAACTTGTGAATCTGCAACGTCCGGCGGCCTTCGGAAAGGTCCACATCGGACGGTTTCAGGTACTTGCCCGACAGCCAGCCGCTCGCCAGCGGGCTCCACGTCAGCACGCCCATGCCGTACTTCCGCGCGGTCGGCAGCACGGCGGCCTCGATCGCCCGGTTGAAGATCGAGTACGGCGGCTGCTCGGCGCGGAACCGCGCCAGGCCCCGCTTTTCCGCCACCCACTGGGCTTCCACGATCTGCTCGGCCGGGAAGTCCGACGACCCGATCGCGCGTACCTTCCCCGCCCGCACGAAGTCCGTGAGCACCGAAAGCGTTTCCTCGATGTCGGTCGCAGGATCCGGCCGGTGCACCTGGTAGAGGTCGACGTAGTCGGTGTCGAGCCGCCGCAGGCTGTCGTCCAGCGCGCGGGTGAGCCAGCGCCGGGACAGCCCGCCCTGGTTCGGGTCATCGCCCATCCGGAAGAAGCCCTTGGTGGCCAGCACGACGTCGTCGCGGCGGCCCTTCAGCGCCTTCCCCACGATCCGCTCGTTCTCGCCGTGGCTGTACATGTCCGCGGTGTCCCAGAAGTTGACCCCGGCGTCGAGCGCCGTGTGCAGCATCCGGACCCCCTCTTCGTGGTCCGGGTTGCCCCACTGCCCGAGCATCATCGCGCCGAACGCGTACTCGCTGACCGAAATCCCCGTGCCGCCCAGAATTCGTCGTTCCATGCCACCACCCTGCGGCCGGCGGGGACGCCGGACCAGGTCACGCGCAACCTGGGTCCGGCAGTACCAGGCGGGCGGCCGTGAGCCGGGGATACTGGAGGGCATGAGTGACGCAGCCGAGCTCGGCGCCTTCCTGAAGGCGCGCCGCGCCGCACTGGACCCCGCCGACCTGGGCCTGCCGCCCGGGATCACGCAGCGGCGGGTCAAGGGCCTGCGCCGCGAAGAGCTGGCGCAGCTGTCCGGCATCAGCGTCGACTACTACACGCGGCTGGAGCAGGGGCGCGCGAAGAACGTCTCGGACGCCGTCCTCGACGCGCTGGCCCGCGCGCTGCGGCTCAACCCCGGCGAGGAGGCCTACCTGCGCAACCTCGCCGCGCCGAAGCGCCGGGACGAGCGCGCGCCGCAGCGGGTCCGGCCCGAGCTGCAGCAGCTGCTCGACGCCATCGGGACGCCGGCGTTCGTCTTCGGGCGGTACCTGGACGTGCTCGCCTGGAACGCCCTCGGCGGCGCGGTCGCGTTCGCCTTCGCCGACCTCGACGAGCGCAACATGCCGAAGCTCGTCTTCACCGACGAACGCGCGAAGCAGCTGCACCCGGAGTACGACGCCGTCTGCCGCGAGCTCGTCGCGAACCTGCGCGCGGAGAGCGGCCGGCACCCCGGCGACCCGCGGTTCGCCCAGCTGATCGGCGAGCTTTCGCTGGCCAGCGAGCAGTTCCGGAAGCTGTGGGCCGAGCACGCCGTGCAGGAGAAGGCGCAGGGGTGGAAGGTGCTGATGAACCCCGTCGTCGGCGAGCTGCGGCTGCGCTACGAGACGCTGCGGCTGCCCCAGGACCCCGACCAGGGCCTGGTCGTCTACCACGCCGAACCGGGGTCGGAGACCGAACGCGCGCTCGGCCTGCTGGCCAGCTGGATCGCCGCCGATGAACGGCCGGTGAACACTCGGTCGTCGCAGCCCCACGCCGGGTGAGCCCTGCCTAGGCTCCTTGTCCTGGGGAGCCGGGGGTGGGGAGCAGCACGGTGGGTGTCGGCGCGACCATGCAGTCCCTCGCCGAGATACTGAGCTCCGACTCCGGCAGCCTCGTCCTCGGCATCGCCGCGCTGGTCGCGATCGCCGCGCCGTTCATCGACCGCTACTTCATCCGGCGGCGCCGGCTGACGTTCCGCGTGCTCTACAACTCCAAGATCGGGCTGTCCCCGATCGACCTGCACGACGGCGAGAACGGCTCGGCGCAGGCGGCCCCGCAGCTCGAACAGGTCGGGCGGCTGCTCGAGCGGATGAGCATCGTCGTCATCCGGATCCACAACACCGGCGGGTTCGACATCGCGCCCGGCGACTTCGAAATCCCGCTGTCGTTCACCTTCGGCAGCCGGATCGTCTGGGACGCGCGGGTGTCCGACGCCACCGACGACGGCCTGCGCCAGCACGTCCGCGACGGCCTCGAGTTCTTCACGCGCGAGAGCCCGCAACGGCCGGTCGAAGCCGTCCAGCTGTCCCGCGTGCGCGCCTGGCTGCCGAAGCGGTTCGCCGGGCTGACCGCCGCCGAGCCCCCGCCCGAGGCGCCCGAGTGGCACGGCGTGCGGCTGGCGCGGCTTTCCCTGAAGCGCAAGGAGAAGTTCAAGCTCGTCGTCGTCCTGCGCGAATCGGCCGGGCACGACGGCGAGATCAGCAAGGAGATCGAGCACCACGCGCGGCTCGCCGCCGGCCGGATCAAGGACGACCGCAAGCAGCGCCGGTTCGGCTGGCCGGTCATCACGACCGCGGTCGGGGTGCTGCTCACCGGTGCCCTGCTGGCCACGCTGCTCGTGTCCTGGTCGCGACCGGCCGTCTCCGCGCAGTGCGCCACCGGGAAGCTGTCGGTCGAGGGGTCGAGCGCGTTCGTCCCGATCATCGACCGCATCGCCGCCGAGTACCACGGCCAGTGCGACGGCGCCGCGATCACGACCCGCGCGACCGGCAGCGTCACCGGGGTCCGCGCGCTCGCCCCGGTCGACACGGCGGGCAAGAACGGGCTGGCGGTGCTGTCGGACGGCCGGTCCGGGGAAGCCGGACCCGACCTCGAGGCGAAGGCCGTCGCGGTGGTCGTCTACAGCCTGGTCGTCAACCGCGCCGCCGGCGTCGACAAGCTGACGACCCAGCAGGTCGAGGACGTCTTCAGCGGCCGCGTGCGGAACTGGGACCAGCTGCGGCCGGGGCCGTCGGTGCCGATCGGGATCGTCGGGCGCGGACAGGAGTCCGGCACACGCAAGACGTTCGAGCAGAAGGTGCTCGGCGGGGCCGAGGACCGGCTGACGTCGGACTCGTGCCGCAAGCCGGAGCGCGACCCGGCCGCGGCGACCACCCGCTGCGAGCGCGGTACGACGGCCGAGGTGCTGACCGAGGTCGCGAACGTGCCGGGCGCGATCGGCTACGCCGACGTCCCGGCGGCCAAAACCGCGGCCGCCCGCGACCAGCAGGTGACGATCGTGCAGCTCGACGGCCACTACCCGGACACCACGACGATCGGTGCCGGCTACCGCTTCTGGACCGTCGAGTACCTCTACACGAAGGGCGTACCGGACGGCGAGAGCGTGCTGAAGCGGTTCCTCGACTACCTGGCGAGCGCGACCGCCCGCGCCGAGCTGCAGGACGCCGGGTACACCCCCTGCGTGACCAGGGACGGCCTGCTCGACCCCCTCTGCACCAGGGGAGACATCTGACCGGACTGAAATTGTCGGTGGTGCGGGTCATGATGTCCGGGTGTTGCTGAGCGAGATAGTCCGGGCGTCCGCCGAGCTGGCGGCGACGAGGTCCAGGAAGGCGAAGATCGCCGTCCTGGCCGCGCTGCTGCGTGCCGCCGAGTTCCCCGAGCTGGCCACGGTGATCGCGTACCTGACCGGGCAGACGGCGCAGGACCGGCTGGGTGCGGGCTGGCGCACCCTGGCCGGGCTCGGCGCGTCGCCCGCGTCGGAGCCCGCGATCACGGTGCTGGAGGTGGACGCGGCCTTGACGGAGGCCGCGGGCGTCGCGGCGGGCACGGGCTCGTCGACGCGGCGGCAGGACGTGCTGCGGGCGCTGTTCGTCCGGCTCACCGAGGAGGAGCAGCAGTTCCTGTTCCGGCTGGTCACCGGCGAGCTGCGGCAGGGCGCGCTGGAAGGCGTGATGGTCGACGCCGTCGCGGCCGCGGCCGAGGTGCCGGCCGAGGACGTGCGGCGGGCCTTCATGCTGTCCGGGAAGCTGGGCACCACCGGGGTCGCGGCGATGACCGGCGGGCAGGCCGCGCTGGCGGAGTTCCGGCTGACGCTGGGCACGCCGGTCAAGCCGATGCTGGCCTCACCCGCGGAGTCGCTGGAGGAGGCCGTCGCCGAGCACGCCGAGGCGATCGTCGAGTACAAGATGGACGGTGCGCGGATCCAGGTGCACCGCCACGGCGACGAGGTGCACGTCTGGACGAGGACGCTGCGCGAGATCACCTCCAGCGTGCAGGAGCTGGTCGAGCTCGTGCGGGCGCTGCCGTGCGAATCGGTGGTCCTGGACGGCGAAACGCTCGCCCTGACCGACGCGGGGCGGCCGCGGCCGTTCCAGGACACGATGAGCCGGTTCGGCAGCACGCGCGAGGAACAGGTCAAGGCGCTGCTGCTGCGGCCGTACTTCTTCGACTGCCTGCACCTCGACGGCGTCGACCTGCTGGACGCGCCGCTGTCCGAGCGCAACGCGGCGCTGCGCAAGGTCGCCGGGGCGCACGTGATCCCCGGCGAGGTGGGCGTGGCGGGGGCGGATGCCGTGCTGGAGGCGGCGATGGCGGCCGGGCACGAAGGGGTGATGGTCAAGGACCTGGCGTCGCCGTACGCGGCCGGGCGGCGCGGGCGGGCGTGGCTGAAGGTCAAGCCGGTGCACACGATCGACCTGGTGGTGCTCGCGGCGGAGTGGGGGCACGGCCGGCGCACGGGCAAGCTGTCCAACCTCCACCTGGGCGCCCGCGACCCGGACGGCGGCCCGCCGATCATGGTGGGCAAGACGTTCAAGGGCATGACCGACGAGATCCTCGCGTGGCAGACGACGAGGTTCCAGGAGATCGAGACCCACCGCGACGACTGGACGGTGTACGTGCGGCCCGAGGTGGTGGTGGAGATCGAGCTGGACAGCGCCCAGGTGTCGACGCGCTACCCGGGCGGCCTCGCGCTGCGGTTCGCCCGGGTGGTCCGCTACCGCCCGGACAAGGACCCGGCCGACGCGGACACGATCGACACGGTCCGCGGCCTCCTGCACGGCGACCGGTCGGAAGGGAGCTGACTACGAAAGTCTCGATCACGACATCGCGCGTCTTCGGGGTGCTTTCCTCGTAAAAGGAAAGACGAAAGTCGATGTTGCCCCCTCCCGGTTCTGGCCAGAGTGGCTGACGGAGTTTCCTTCAGCCACGGGAGAAAAGCATGAGATTGCGCGCTGTGTCCGGCTTGCTCGCGAGCACGACCCTGCTCGTGACCGCGTTCGCGGCACCGGCTCTCGCCACGCCCGTGCCGAGCACGCCGGACGCCGGGCACCAGCCGTCGAAGCACCACTTCTCGGCGGCCGCGCGGTCGTTCGTCGGCGCCGACACCGTGCAGAAGCGCGTCGCGAAGCTCGAGGCGGCGATGGCGGCGCTGCCGAAGGAGAGCACCGCGTACAACGCGACGAAGCTGTGGAACGCCGGCATCACCGGCGCGGGCAGCACCGTGGCGACACTGGTGTCCTTCGGGGACGACAAGGTGAAGGAGGTGCTCGACACCTACTCGAAGAACCACGGCCTGCCGCCGGCGAACGTCGAGGTGATCGAGCCGTCCGGCGCCGTGCCCGCGTGCACCGACCCGGGTGTCGACACCGCCACCTGCCAGGGCTGGGGCGGCGAGACCGACCTCGACGTCACGATGATGCACGCCATGGCGCCGAACGCGAAGATCGTCGTCGCGGCGACGCCGGTCGCCGAGACGCAGGGCTTCACCGGCCTGCCCGAGATGATGCACGCGGTCGACTACATGACCGAGCACAAGCTCGTCGACGTGATCTCGATGAGCTTCGGGACGACCGAAGAGAACTTCCCGTCGTTCGACTCGATCAAGACGCTCGACCCGGCGCTGGACCGCGCGAGCAAGGCGGGCATCACGATGGTCGCCTCCTCCGGCGACGACGGCCCGACCGGCGGCTACCTCTACGGCCCGGGCAACTACCCGTACCGCGTCGCGAGCTGGCCGGCGTCCGACCCGCGCGTCACGACGCTCGGCGGCACGCAGCTGCACCTCGACGCGAACGGCACCCGCACCAAGGCCGACGACGTGGTGAACGTCGCCGACAACGGCTTCTCCGAAGGCGCCGGGCTGTCGAAGGCCTACGCGCGGCCGAACTGGCAGGACGGCGTCAAGAAGATCACCGGCAGCAAGATGCGCTCGTTCCCGGACATCAGCATGGAAGGCGTCTACGGGACGTCGCAGTCCGCGCCGCTGTTCGCCGGCGTCCTCGCGCTCGCGGTGCAGGCCAAGCACGGCAAGCTCGGCCAGATCAACCCGGCGCTGTACACGAAGCTGGGCCCGGCGGGTGCGAAGGCGGGCATCGTCGACGTCACCGAAGGCGACAACAGCCAGGACGGCGTCGTCGGCTTCACCGCGGCGAAGGGCTTCGACATCGCCAGCGGCTGGGGCACCGTCGACGCGTCGGTCTTCGTGCCGGCCCTGGTGAAAGCACTCCGCTGACCTCGTGATCGTGCCGCTCGGCGAACAGAGCGGCACGATCACCCCGGCAACCCGACGCGCCTCGATCGAGTCATCCCGATCGAGGAGTCCACTGTGGAGCTAAGCTCCCGAAATGCGCAGCGAGAAGCTCACCCGCGCCTGGTTCGCGGTCACCGCCGTGGTCGCGCTGACCGGGCTCGTCAGCCAGGTGGTGTCCACCGCGTCCGGGGACGGCCGGGTCGCGAACCTGCTCTGCTTCTTCACCATCGACTCGAACCTGCTGGTCGCGCTCACCTCGGCGCTGGTCGCGCTGGGCCGGGCCCGCGGGCGCCTGTTCACCGTGCTGTGGCTCGACGCCCTGGTCGGCATCATCGTGACCGGCATCGTCTACCAGGTCGCCCTCGCCGGGCTGTACGAGCTGGACGGCCTGGCCTTCTTCGCCGACACCATGCTGCACAAGGTGACGCCGATCCTGTTCGTGCTCGGCTGGCTCCTCGCGGCCCCGCGCGGCGTCCTGACCTGGCGCGCGGTCTGGTGGTCGCTGCTCTACCCGCTGGCCTGGCTCGCGTTCACCCTGCCGCGCGGCGCGATCACCGGCTTCTACCCGTACCCGTTCGTCGACGCCGGCGCACTCGGCTACGGCCAGGTGGCGCTCAACTGCGTCTTCATCGGCCTGTTCTTCACCGCGCTCGCCGCTGGCGCGCGCTACTACGACCGCCGGCTCAGCCTCGCACCCGACGGAACGCGTTGAGCCCGTCGGTCAGCCCGGCCTGGACCAGAGTCGGCAGCGCGCCGCGCCGGTCGACCGGCTTGCCCGCCGCGATCCGGTGCATCTGCCGGGTGTGCCACTGGATCTCGAGGAGGCTGTCGGCCAGCCGGACGCCGGTCTTGGGGCACCGCCGCTCCGCGCGGGCGTCCTCGCCGTCGAGCAGCCGCGCGGGCAGCCCGGGGTCGACGATCAGCGGCCGGCCGAGCCCGATGACGTCCAGCGCGCCCGAGCGCAGCGCCTCGCTCATCCCGCCCGGCGTCGCGAACCCGCCGGTGACCATCAGGGCGACGTCGGACACCGAACGTGCTTTCGCCGCGTAGTCCAGGAAGTACGCTTCGCGCGCCTGCGAACTGGCCCGGCCGGAGCCCATCATCGCGGCCTTTTCGTACGTGCCGCCCGATACCTCGAGCAGGTCCAGCCCGGTTTCCCCGAGCTCACGCACGACTTCGAGCGATTCCTCCTCGGTGAAGCCGCCGCGCTGGAAGTCCGCGCTGTTGAGCTTCACCGACACCGGGACGTCGTCACCGACGGCTGCCCGCACGCGCCGCACGACTTCCAGCAGGAAGCGGCGGCGGCGGACCGCGTCGCCGCCCCACTCGTCCGTGCGCAGGTTCGTCAGCGGGGACAGGAACTGGGACACGAGGTAGCCGTGGGCGCCGTGGATCTGAACGCCTGCGAAGCCCGCTTCGGCGAACGTGCGCGCCGCGACGGCGAAGCGTTCGATGATCGCTTCGATCTCTTCGCCGGACAACGCGCGCGGAGCAGCGAAGGCGGTACGGATGCCGCGGTTGCCGAAGGGCACGGCGGACGGCGCCACCGGCTCGCGCGAGAGGTAGCGCGGGCTCTGCCGGCCCGGGTGGTTCAACTGCACCCACAGCTGCGTGTCCGTGCCCTCGACCGAGCGGGCCCACGGCCGGTAGCCGTCCGGGTCTCCGGCGGCGGCGACGTTGCGCGGCTCGCCCAAGGCGGCCGGGTCGACCATGACGTTCCCGGTGATCAGCGCGCCGGCGCCACCGCGGGCCCAGGTGCGGTACAGCTCGGCCAGCTCGCGGGTGGGCGCGTTGCGGCGGTCGCCGAGCTGCTCGCTCAGCGCCGACTTGACCAGGCGGTTCGGCAGCACCGCGCCGCAGCGCAGTTTCAGCGGCTCCGCCAGGAGTTCCCGGGTCGCGGTCATCGCGTCGCTCCTCGAACTTACTCGCAGTAAGGTGACGCGACCGTAGCATACCGCCGGTATGTCATCTACCCGTCGAATGACCGTTAGGGTCGGGCGCATGACGGCGATCGTGCAGAACTTGGTGACGTCCGGTGTCTTCCGGCTCGACGGAGGCAGCTGGGACGTCGACAACAACGTGTGGCTGGTGGGCGACGACGCGGAAGTGATCGTGATCGACGCGGCGCACGACGCGAAGGCGATCGAAAACGTCGTCGGCGAGCGGAAGCTGGTCGCGATCGTCTGCACCCACGCGCACAACGACCACGTCAACGCCGCCCCGGAACTCGCCGACGCGACCGGCGCGCCGATCCTGCTCCACCCGGACGACCGGGTCGTCTGGAACCTCACCCACCCCGACCGCGCCCCGGACGGCGAGCTGACCGACGGCCAGACCCTCACGATCGCGGGCACGGCCCTGCGCGTCATCCACACGCCCGGCCACGCCCCGGGCGCGGTCTGCCTGTACGCGGAGGAACTGGGCGTGCTGTTCACCGGCGACACCCTGTTCCACGGCGGCCCCGGCGCCACCGGACGGTCCTATTCGGACTACCCGACCATCGTGAAGTCCATCCGCGAGAAGCTGTTCACCCTCCCGGAGTCGACGAAGGTCCACACCGGCCACGGCGACGGCACCACGATCGGCGCGGAGAAGGCCGCTTCGAGCGGCTGGGACCAGCCTTAAGAGGTGTGCTTCCGGGCGACGAGGGCGAACTCCTCGATCGCCCGGTCCAGCGCGGTCACCGCCTCATGAACCACCGGTGGCAGGTAGATCACATCGAACTCGCCCTCGTCGAGTTCGTGGCGCACGTGGTGGAGGTCCATGTCTCGCTCCCGTACGTGTCTGGCCTGCTCAACCAGTTCATCCGGTCCGCTCATGACCAGAAGTCCGAAGAACGACCGCATCTGCGCACGAGCGGTGTAGTACGACTCCTCGAACTCCGCTTCGCGCGCAGCATCGCCTTCTGCACTCCGCGCGCTTTCGCGCTGGCGGTGGATCACGTTCAAGCTGACGTTGTGTTGCCGGGCACGGGCGGCGGCCTCGATGAACCCCGCACAGCGGTCGGCCCGGTCCTGCCGCAGCTTCGCGCGCCGGGCGGCGTTGAGCTTCACCGGCTCGACGAGCGCCCCCAGCGTCACGCCGATCAGCGACGCGACGGCCGCGATGGCCGCGGCCCCGACCGCCGTCAGCACGTCAACCGCGGCGGCGTCGGCGACACCCGGACGCGCTGTTTCGCCTCTTCGACCAGCGCGAGCGCCCACCGCTGCAGGCCGGCGACGTCGATCCCGTGCGGCGGCTCACCCCGGAACGGCTCGATGTTCGCCGCCCCGCGCTCGAGCAGGGACACCGCGCCGACGTTGTTGCCGCGCGCCGCGTGCGTCAGCCCCACCGCGAGCTGGGCCAGGCCGCGCCAGAGTTCGCGGTCGGGGCCGTCGGTCGTCTTCCACGCGTCCTCGAAGACCTCGTGCGCGTGGAACGGCTTGCCGTCGTCGAGCAGCCGTTGCGCCTCCGCAAGCGTTTGCGCCGGCGTTCTCGCGACACCTTCGGGCTGGCGCTCGACGCCGTCGGCGCCGTACGGCAACGGCCGGCCGAGGCCGTCGCGCGGGCGTGCGTTGCGTGCCCGTCCTTCGGGGTCGCGGTCGCGGCGGCTCATGCCCCCGATCCTGCCACGGGTAGCCTGGTGACTCGTGCGTTTCCTCGACGGCCACCGGCCTGCCCACGACCTGACCTACGACGACGTGTTCCTGCTGCCGAACCGTTCGGACGTGGAGTCCCGCTTCGACGTCGACCTCGCCACCGCGGACGGCACCGGCGCCACCATCCCGATCGTCGTCGCCAACATGACCGCGGTCGCCGGACGGCGGATGGCCGAGACCGTCGCCCGCCGCGGCGGCCTCGTCGTGCTGCCCCAGGATGTGGACAGCCACGCCGTCAGCGAGATCGTCGGCTGGGTCAAGAGCCGCCACACCGTGTGGGACACCCCGCTGGTGCTGACCGGCGGTGACGCGGTCGCCGACGCGCTCAACCTGGTCCACAAGCGCGCGCACGGCGCCGTCGTGGTCGTGGACGGCGAAGGCCGCCCGGTCGGCATCGTCGACGAAGCGGCCTGCGCGGGCGTCGACCGCTTCGCGCGGCTCGCCGACGTCGCGCAGCCCGCGTCGGTCGCGGTGCCGCTGACCACACCGGCGCGTGAGGTCTTCGAGCAGCTCCACAGCCACGGCGCGACCCTGGCCCTCGGCCTCGACGCCGAAGGCCGCCTCGCGGGCGTGCTGACCGCCGTCGGGGCGCTGCGCGCGGACATCTACACCCCGGCCGTCGACGACGCGGGCAGGCTGCGCGTGGCCGCCGCGGTCGGCGTCAACGGCGACGTCGCGGCGAAGGCCGAAGCCGTGCTCGGCGCGGGCGTCGACGTGCTGGTCGTGGACACCGCGCACGGGCACCAAGAGAAGATGATCGCGGCGCTGAAGGCCGTCCGGTCGGTGTCGCCGAAGGTCCCGGTGGTCGCCGGGAACGTCGTCACCGCCGAGGGCACGCGCGACCTGATCCAGGCCGGCGCCGACGTCGTCAAGGTCGGCGTCGGGCCGGGCGCGATGTGCACGACCCGGATGATGACCGGGGTGGGCCGCCCGCAGTTCTCCGCGGTCGCCGACTGCGCGGCCGCCGCCCGCGAGCTGGGCAAGCACGTCTGGGCCGACGGCGGGGTCCGCCACCCGCGCGACGTCGCGCTGGCCCTGGCCGCCGGCGCGTCCGCGGCGATGGTCGGCTCGTGGTTCGCCGGCACCTACGAATCCCCCGGCGACCTGCGGTTCGACGAGCAGGGCCGTCCCTACAAGGAGTCGTTCGGCATGGCGTCGAAGCGCGCGGTGGGCGCGCGGACGCGCACGGACAACTCGTTCGAGCGCGCGCGGAAGGCGCTGTTCGAGGAAGGCATCTCGTCGTCGCGGATGTCCCTGGACCCGGCCCGCCCCGGCGTCGAGGACCTGCTCGACTCGATCGGCTCCGGCGTCCGCTCGTCGTGCACGTACGCGGGCGCGCGCACCCTGGAGGAGTTCCACGAGCGCGCGCTGCTGGGCGTCCAGTCGGCGGCCGGCTTCGCCGAAGGCCGCCCCCTCCCCTCCGGCTGGTGAACCCGGTCGTGAGTGTTCAGGGCCTTCCAACCGCCCTGAACACTCACGACCTGGTGCGACGTCAGCCGTGGTCCTCCAGCATTTCGGTGACCAGGGCGGCGATCGGCGAGCGCTCCGAGCGCGTCAGCGTGACGTGCGCGAACAGCGGGTGGCCCTTCAGCTTCTCGATCACCGCCGAGACTCCGTCGTGCCGGCCGACGCGCAGGTTGTCGCGCTGGGCGACGTCGTGCGTGAGCACCACCCGCGACGCCGTGCCGAGCCGCGAAAGCACCGTGAGCAGGACGTTCCGTTCCAGTGACTGCGCCTCGTCGACGATGACGAACGTGTCGTGCAGCGAGCGGCCGCGGATGTGGGTCAGCGGGAGCACCTCGAGCATGCCGCGGTCGAAGACCTCGTCGAGGACCTCCTGGCTGACCAGCGCGCCGAGGGTGTCGAACACCGCCTGCGCCCACGGCTGCATCTTCTCGCTCTCGGACCCGGGCAGGTAGCCGAGGTCCTGGCCGCCGACCGCGTAGACCGGCCGGAACACCACGACCTTGCGGTGCTGACGGCGTTCCATCACCGCCTCGAGGCCGGCGCACAGCGCGAGCGCCGACTTTCCGGTGCCGGCGCGGCCGCCGAGGGAGACGATGCCGACGTCGGAGTCGAGCAGCAGGTCGAGCGCGACGCGCTGCTCGGCGCTGCGGCCGTGCAGGCCGAACGCCTCGCGGTCGCCGCGCACCAGCCGGATGCGCTTGTCCGCCGTGATCCGCCCGAGCGCGCTGGAGCTGCCCGCGAGCAGCCGCAGCCCGGTGTGGCAGGGCAGTTCGGCGAGCTCGTCCATGCCGTACTCGACCGGGTCGACGGTGCCGCCGCCGAACAGCGTGTCGAGCACGTCCTGATCGACGTCGACGTCCGCCATGCCCGTCCAGCCGGACGGCGTGACTTCCTGCGCGCGGTACTCGTCCGCCTCGAGACCGACGGCCCCGGCCTTGACCCGCAGCGGGATGTCCTTCGTGACCAGCGTGACCGACTCGAACTCCGCCGCCAGGTTGAGCGCGCAGGCGAGGATCCGGTGGTCGTTGGAGTCGGTCCGGAACCCCGACGGGAGCACCGACGGGTCGGAGTGGTTCAGCTCCACCTGCAACGTGCCGCCGTGGTCCCCGATGGGGAGCGGCGCGTCGAGCCGGCCGTACTGGCGGCGCAGGTCGTCGAGCATGCGCAGGGATTCCCTGGCGAACCAGCCCAGCTCCGGGTGGTGGCGCTTGGCCTCCAGTTCACTGATCACGACCAGCGGAAGCACGACGGCATGCTCGGCGAAGCGGGTGACCGCCCACGGGTCCGACAGGAGGACCGACGTGTCGAGCACGTACATGTGCTGCTGGGATTCGGGCGAGGTCGAGGCTTTCTCCGGGCCAGGAACGGCACCGGTCGAAGAACGGCCAGAGGCCTTACGGGGCAAACGCTGCGCAGTCACGACGGCATCTCCCTCGAGGGCGTGTGCACCTCACGCCCGCACTCGCTGGGCCGGGCACCTCCCTGGCTGGACCACTCCCTCTGACCGGTGGGTCAGGTGGCGCGGCCACGAGGGCCGGGTGCCGGCCCCCTCGTGCGTCTCGTGGGCGGCTGCGCCGCCCCCTCGATCACCGTCACGACCAGGGCCTCCCGCGAGGACCCGCACTGATCGCGCGCCCTCACTTCGGAAGGTACCCACGAATGCCGGATCGCGCAGGGAGCCAACACGGTGATTCGCCAGATCGTCACCTCACTGTCGGTCGTCCGACATCGACGTCCGGTGACGCTCACCCTGCGTCATCATCGTCTCGATCGATGCACACTCGTCGGATTGATCTTGGGAAAATTGCTGACCGCGCGTATTCACAAGATCGACTGAACGGCTTTTACCACGTTCGGATGGGCCGCGCATTTTGCGCCACCAAGAGAGAACCGGTCCGAGTGAAAGCGCCTGCATCAGGCTCACACAATGGGCGTACAAGCCGGACGGGATGCCCGTCAAGCGAGTAATTTTCTGACTGCGGGACACACCACCGGTTCGCCGGTGCCCGGACCCCAACAGTTCTACCTAGGAGTGTGCGAAGTGCTGAAGAAGGCTGGTTTCGTGGCCGCCACCGCTGCGGGCCTCATGATGATCGGCAGCACCGCGTTCGCCGCCACGGGCGACACGACGGGCACCCCGGACCCGACGTTCGGCGACGCCTACGCCACCTTCATCGAGGGCGGCGGCGCGCTGGGCTACGGTGCGGCCTCCCTGGTCGCCGGCGCCTACACCGGCGTGCTGACCTCGCCGGCGCTGGTGCTGCACTCGCTGGAGCACCACCACCACTGAGTCAGGCCTTCGAAGGGCCCTCGGAGTTCGCTCCGGGGGCCCTTCGGCTTTTCTACGAACCGAAGCGCCGGTGCCGCCACGCGTAGTCGCGGATGGCACGCAAGAAGTCGACCCGGCGGAAGGCGGGCCAATAAGCTTCGGTGAACCAGAATTCCGAATGCGCGGATTGCCAGAGCAGGAATCCGGAAAGCCGCTGTTCACCGGAAGTTCGGATGATGAGGTCCGGATCCGGCTGCCCCGAGGTGTAGAGGTGCTCGGAGATGTGGTCGACGTCGAGGATTTTCGCGAGCTCGTGAATGGTCGTGCCCTCGTCGGCGTGCTGGAGCAGCAGCTTGCGCACGGCGTCCGCGATTTCCTGGCGCCCGCCGTAACCGACCGCGACGTTGACCTCCATCCCGGTCCGCCCCTCGGTGCGCGCGGCGGCTTCGCTGAGTCGCTTCGCGACTTCGTCCGGTAGCAGGTCGAGTGCCCCGACGATCCGCAGCCGCCACGACGTCCCGGGCCCGGCGAGCTCGTCGGTGACGTCGGTGATGATCTTCAGCAGCGGCGTGAGCTCGTCCGGATCGCGGTTGAGGTTGTCGGTCGAGAGCAGCCACATGGTGACGACCTCGACGTCGGCCTCCTGGCACCAGCTCAGGAAGTCCGCGATCTTCTTCGCCCCGGCCCGGTGCCCGTCCGCGACGTCCGCGAAGCCTGCTTCCCGGGCCCAACGGCGGTTGCCGTCGAGCATGATGGCGATGTGCCGGGGATGCCGGCCGGCGGCCTGCTGGATGAGGCGCCTGCCGTAGGCGCTGTACACGACGTCGGACAAGAAGGAGCGAACACTCACGTCGAGGCAGCCTACGCACCCGGTGTGAGGCGCGTGACTGAGCACTGCTGGAGAACCTACGCTCACGTAACCTCAAAGGGTGAGCCTGACGACGGAACCCGAGCCGGTGGAGGACCTTCGCCCCCGCTTGCGCGGTCACATCCACTTCTGGACGTTCTTCGGCGCCCTCGCCGCGGCGGCGGCGCTGATCAGCCTGGCAGCGTCGACGGTGTCCCCGGTGGCGGCACTGGCGACGTCGGTCTACGGCCTGACGGTGCTGGGTCTGTTCGGCGTGAGCGCGCTATACCACCGTCGTTTTTGGAGCCCCCGCGCGTACAAGTGGATGAAGCGCGCGGACCACTCGATGATCTTCCTGTTCATCGCGGGCACGTACACACCGTTCACGCTGCTGGCGATGTCGAAGCCGACGGGGTACGTGATCCTGTCGATCGTCTGGGGTGGAGCGATCGCGGGTGTGGCCCTGAAGATGCTGTGGCCGCACGCACCGCGGTGGCTCGGGGTGCCGATCTACATCGCACTGGGCTGGGTCGCGGTGTTCGTGTTCCCGGAGCTCCTTTCGCACGCGGGAGTTGCCGCTTTGGTGCTGCTTTGCGTGGGCGGCCTGTTTTACACGCTGGGAGCGGCGTTCTACGGCTTCAAGTGGCCGAACCACTGGCCGGAGACGTTCGGCTACCACGAGTTCTTCCACGCGTGCACGGTGCTGGCGGCGGTTTCGCACTACATCGCGATCTGGCTGGCCATGTACGCCTAGCTGCGGTTTTACCCTTGTGGATCTTCCTCAGGCCGCCGCCAGGCCGTCTCTGAACAGGGCGTCAACGGCGTTGCGGGTCCGCTCGTGGCTGGTCGGGAGCAGGTGCGTGTAGACGCGCAGCGTGAAGCCCGGGTCCGAGTGGCCGAGGTAGCTGGACAGCGCCTTGATGGACTCGCCCGCGTCGAGCAGCACCGAGGCGTAGAGGTGACGGAGCGCGTGCATCCCGTCTGCCCGGGTCGGCTTCTCGATACCGGCCTTCTTGAGCGCAGGTAGCCAAACGCTCAACCGAAAGCCGCCGCGCCGGAACGGCAACCCGTCGTAGTCGACCATCAGCAGCTTCACGGTGACTGGCTTGCCCTCGGGGTGGACCCACGGGAGCGTGATCTCGGTCGCCGGGAACTGCTCGGCGTACTCGTCCAGCGCGGACAGCAGCTCACCGCCGATCGGCACCTCTCGCGTCTTGCCCCGCTTCGGCGGCGCGAAGCACAGGACGTTGTCGACGATCCGGACCTGACGCTCGATCTGGGCGATGTTCCGCTCCCTGTCGACGTCGTCCAGGGAGAACCCGAACACCTCTCCCTGTCGCAGCCCGATCCCGGCAGGAATCCTGACGACCGGCTTGAACCGGACGGGCAGCGCGTTCAAGACGGCTTGCGCCCGCTCCGGCCGCCAGGGCTGTACCTGCCGCAGATCCGCCCGGGGCCGAGTCACGCTCGACGCTTGAGCCGGGTTGCTCACGATGAGCTTGTCCTCCTTCGCGAAGCTGAGGATGGACACGAGGTGGGTGAAGTACAGGACCCGAGAGCGCGTGCTCACCCCGCGATCCTGGAGCCAGCGGAGCCACGCTTGGACGTCGCTGGGCTTGATCGCCCCGATCGTCTTCGCCTTGAAGAACGGCTTGAGGTGGTTGGCGAGACGGCTGATCACACGCTCCCGCGTCGTGTGGTCAAAGGTCTGCGCCGCGACCCACCGATCCGCGACAACGGCGAAGAGCACACGGCCGGCCTGCGGGTCGACGTACTTGCCTTCCCGCTTGTCCGACTCGACCTCGATGAGGAAGTTCTCGGCGCGCTTCTTTTGCTTGTCCGCGAACGACTTCGAACGTTCGTTGTTGTCCGGGTCGAGGTACCGCACCTTGTATCGCAGTCCGATGCCATACAGCTCGGACCGCTCCATGACCGGCTTGTCCTTGTCGTTGAAGAGCAGCCGTCCGGTTTCCGGGTGCCGCGCCTGGCGGTACCACCTGTCCTGAATATGTCCCATGTGGACTCTCCTTTCTCGAAACTGGTTAGGCGGCTTCGGTGGCCCAGGCCCGTACGGCGGCCGGGTTGTAGCGCAGGTGCCGGCCGATCTTCTTCACCGGCGGGCCCTCACCGCGCCATTTCCACTGGTAGAGCGTCTTGACCGGGACGCCGAGGTAGTCCGAGACGTCCTCGACGGACCAGAGGCGTTCGATGCTGTGGACGTTGTTCATTGCTCCCCCTTAGTCACGCTGCGAGCTGAGTTGCCGGAGTTTCTGGATCACTCCCCGGTGGTCCAGCGGCCGCGAGTAGTGCCCGGTCGTACTCGGCTCTCCACGTGATCCGCTCAGCGATCGCCCGCATGACCAAGTGCGGCCGAGGCGGGACCTGCGGGTCTCCGGGCTCGACCTTGCGCCACACCAGCCTGTCCGGGTCCGGTTGTGGCTTCTCGATCCCGATCGCGGCCAACGCCTGCTGCACGAACGCCTTCCGGTCGGCTTTGTGGTCATCGAGCGTCTTGCCCGACCACTTCCGGGAGACCAGTACCCGACGCCCCGGCAGCCCGAGCGTGGTCCGCCGATGAGCCCGCCCCTTGCAGTGCCCCGGCCTGGTCTTGCTGCCCGCGCCCTTGGGCTGGACCCCGTACAGCAGCCAGACCGCGCACCGCGGGGAGCACGGCGTGACCGACAGTTCGGCGTGCAGCCGGTCGTGGTGATCCCGCAGCCGCGCCGTGTCCGCCTCGACCACTTCACCGGTGGACTTGGTCAGGTACTTCGTGAGGTAGCCGATGTGACGGCCGGCCTCTTCGGTCCCGCCGAGGATGCCCTTCGAGTGCACCTGCCGCCCGAAGGTGACCACGTGCGCCGGGGCCTCGACCGCTTCCACAGCGTCGTCCCAGCTGGTCAGCGGCTCCCGGGTGTCCGGGTCGAGGAACGCGCGGTTGTCCGGGTCCCAGACCGGCATCCGGTCGACGTAGACGATCTGGTCATGCGACGGCCACCAGACCTGGTGGTAGGTGGCTTCGGTGACTTGGCGGATGACGTCGTGCGGGATCGCCCCGCGGATCGCGGCGTGCAGGTGCGGGGCCGTGCGCTTCTGGGGTTCGACGGTGGCGAAGTACTGCGCGTCCCAACCGACGACGCGGCGGAGGTTCTGCCACCACCTGTCCACCAGCGCCGAGAAGTGCACCGCGTCCCGGGCGGCCCGCCGGTAGTCATATCGACTCGGGTCGACCGGGGCGCCATCGCGGACCGGGCCGTAGGTGTCGCACGTCAGCGTCACGAACATGGACGGCCGGAACTTCCCCGCATACTCGCGGCCGATGGTGGTCTTGGCGACCTTCTGCCGAGGCAGGTTCGGCGCGTCCTGGCGCCGCTTGGTCGACCGCTTCACGGCCCGCTTGGTAGGCAGGTCGAGGGCAGGCAGGCGGCCGCGCATGCCGAGTTGCCGAAGTTCCGCGTCGACCCCGGCGACCTCCTCCCGCAGCTCTTCGGCTTCGGCCTGGTCGTGCTCGACCACCTCCCGGTACGCGGCCACCAGGTCCGCGCGGTAGGTCAACAGCTCCTTGTGATCCTCCGAGGGCGGCTCGGCGGCGAGGACGGGTTCTTCGGTCATGTGCCAGCCCTCGCGGCACTGGACCTGGCGAAGCGCCTTCGCCTTCCGGGCACACGGCAGGCACACCGACTCGACGGTGGACCCGCACGGCACCGGGACGTAGCGGAGTTCGCCGGTCTCGGTGTCGCCGACTTCCATCGTGAACGGGCGGACGCAGACGCCGTGCTTTTCCGCCGTCGCCCGGATCACGTCAGCAGCGAGCGGTGTCCGCATCCGCTCCGCGCGAGTCTCACTCATCAGGCCGCCACCTCCCCGGAAGTCGACCAACCACGCAGCAGGAACACCGGCATCTCTTGCTTGGCTCCCACCGGGAGGTCCGGGAACACGCTCGGCTCGAACCGGACCACTCCGAACACCACGACCGGAATGCCGCACGGCGTCCGGCCACTGATTGACAGGTGCACCCACCGCCCGTCGACCAGCCGCCACAGCCGAGCCGACACGTCCTCGAGGGTCTGCGTCCACACCAGCAACGCCCGCGACACCTCGGGCAGGCCGTCCACGTCGAGCTGAACCGTGATCGGGCTGAACCAGGCGTTGACGTCGACCGACGCCGCCGGTGGCAACTGATGCGAGTCCAGGTGGTCACGGATCGCGTTGAGGAAGATCATCAGCCGGTTCACGCGGCCACCCCCTCGCCGCCGTGCCGCAGATCCGCGACACCACCGTTGGTCACATACGCCTCCAGCGCCTTCACCGTGGCGTCAGAGACCCACCCGGCGCGGACGCGCAACGGTTCACGGATGCCCTCGCCCCACACGTAACCGACACCGGCCTCCGAATCGCCGATCCGGTTCGCCCACGCCCCGCGCTCATAGGCCCCGTCGCCCAGGACCATCCCCACGTGCGTCTTCGAGGTGACCCGCAGACACACCCGGCGAGTGAAAAGCTCACGAACCGGGACGGTGTCCTTGGTCGGCTCCTGCACGTAACCACGGACCGAGATCCCCAACGCCCGGCCCTGGGTGGTCAGCAGCGCGACGCGCTCCACAATGGCTTCACGGGTCTTGCGGTCGGTGTACTTGGTCAACGCGCCGATCTCGTCGAACTCCAGCAGCTCCAACGGATACTCCGTCGACACCGGGATGGTCCGCAGCCGACCGGCGAACGCGCGCTTGCGCGATTCCATCTCCTCCACCAGGCCGTCAAGCAGCTGGACCGCGTCCTTGCCACCCACCGCGTAGCGAGTGAAGATTCCGCGCCCGTAGGCCAGTTCCATGCCCTTCGGGTCGATCCCGGACATGCGCACCACCCCAGCTCGGATCGCCGAGGCCGCCGCCACCAGCGGGCACCACATCACCGAGTTCTTGCCCGCCCCGGAGGCACCGGCGGTCAGGCAGTGCGCACCCGAGCCGAGCAGAGGTACGCGCCAGTCACGCCCGTACTCGGTCCGCCCGGCCCAGACGTTGCGCAGGTCCACACCGGTCGCGTCGACGCCGTCCGGGACCTGGGGGCCGGCCACACCTCCGGCAAGGAGGTCGCGCCGCTGGAAGTCGATGGACACGACGTTGGGTGCCAGCTCGCGAACCTGGCAGCGAGTGACCTTGCGCGCAACGGCCAAGGCACGAGCGGCGTCGTCGAAGTCCTCGGGCTTCTGCCCCGGCACCAGCTCCACTCGCACCTCATCCCACGAGGCACCGGAGCGGACGCCGAGCACCTTGGGCAGCCGTGCGTTCGCCCGGTTCGACGTCGACCGGGACAGCGCGCGTCGTCGACCGACGAGGTTCACGTTCACCACCACCGGCAGCGCCTCGTCCCGCACTGACAGGCCACAGGCGTGCAGCCACTCCGGCAGCTTCCGGCCGTAGACCGCCCAGCGGGCCCACCAGGAGCGCAGGAACCGTCCGCACCACTGGTCGAACGAGACGGCATCGATCGCCCACCACGTCGCTAGGACTGCCGCGACGCTGCCCAGTGTGATCGCCAGGGGGAGCCAGCCGAGAAGCTGGCACCAGGCGTAGACCGCGACCAGGGCGAGGCTGGTCCGCCACCGGGTCACCACCTGCGCGAGCATCCACACGACGGCCTTGCACAGCCACCACAGCGCGACGAACACCACGGCTGCCGCAGCCAAGGCTTCCAGAATCGAGGCCAGGGCGCGGCCGATCTTGTGCAGCACCCACACGCCGAGCCCCAGCCCGGCCAGAGCCACTACCGCGAAGCCGGGAGACATCACCGACCACCCCGCTTCACGTCGAGGTCCAGCGGCAGCATCCCCAAGCAGGAAGCGCACTCGGTCTCACCGGGCAGGAGTTTCGCGAATCGTTTGCATGAAGCGCAGCGCGTTCGGGTGACCCCCGTTGACGCTCGCCCGTTGTCATCGTTTAGCGTTGTCATTGTTCACTTCCGCTGGTTGTGGACAGCGCAGGAGCGGCAAGGTTGGTAGCCAGGTTCCGCTTCTGCGCCTTACGGATCACACGCACCCGCAACAGGACGTGCTTTATCGCCGCACGTCGCTGCGTGCGTTTTTCGCTATTACTGTTGACTTTCTAGTCGTCTACATGCGACTAATCAGCAGGCTTGCCCTCCGCCTGAAGGTTCGCCGAGATCTCACCCGCTTTCCGTTCCTCGTATCCGGCCCAGTACAGCGCCTCGTGGTGATGCCCCCGATCGACGTCCGCAACAGCCTTATAGAGCCGTGCATTGCCGAGGCGGAACGCCAGCCAGACTGACGGGTTCGCGTCGTTCGGCGGGCGGCGGTCCATCACGACCTCGTGGGCGTCGCGCAGCGTCTTCGGCTCAGTCCTGCGCACTGTCACGCCTCCCCGCGCGGGCTTCCAGCAGCGCCGCCAGTTCCTCGGCGTGGTCGCGGAGCTGGCGAAGGAATGCCACGCAGGCCGGCCACGTCTCCTGATCCTGCGGCGGGACCAGCGTCAGCACGAAGGGCATCCCGGCCAGCACCAGGACCGGCGGAGAAGACTGCCCCGGACCGGTCTCCTCCACCGTCACCTCGATACCCGGCCCCACCGCCCAGCGCACTCCCAGCCCGTCCATCACGGCCGTGTCCTGCTTCACTTGCCCAATCCCTTGCCAGCTCGGCGAACCCCTCGGCCGCCGACTCCAATGCGGCCACGCACCACCACGGCAGCCCGCGCGTCTGCGCCAGCTCGTGCCATGCCCGCGACACCCGCCGAGCAGCGTTGGCCGTGTTGGTGGCGTTCATCGGCGAGAGGACCGCGCGGCCGTGTTCCCACGCGGCCATGTAGTCCCGATACGCCTGCTCCCACGCCTCGACCTGCTCGCGGAAGCCCATCCCTGTCACGCGGCCTTCGGCGTCTCACCGGACCCACCGGACCGGGACGCCTTGCTCGCGGCCTGCTTGAACCCGGTCGCGCGGAACACGTAGGACTGGTACTTGAACTCACCCTGACCAGCCACCTTCGGCTCAGCCGTCAGCCCCTCCAGCTCGATCGGCCGCATCCCCGGCAGCGCCTCCGACGTCGTCGGCACCGGCTGGACGTCGGCGAGAAGCGTGATCTCGAACGACGCCCGCTTCGCCCGCGTCTCGGCCGGGTCAGTGACCATGACCTTCCATTGCCGCTTACCCGTAATCTCGTCGACCCGCTGCCGCACCGGGCGATTAGCGGCCCGGTCCTCACGCGACTGGTACTCGTTGTCGGGAGACACTTCGCCCACCATGACGAGTCCCTGTGTGAACGCGTCGTCGAAGTCGATGCTGAACCGGTGCCCTTTGTCGATAGCCATGCTGATTCCCTTTGCTCGTCTGGGTTTCTGGCGCTCAGTCGCGCTCTTCCGACCACTGGTCGCCGACAGGAGAGGAGTAGGTGCGCGTGCGGTTCTGCGTCTCGCACCATTCGCCGAACTCGTTCGCGGCCACCGCGAGGCTCCGCACGAACCGCGCGGTGTCCATCAGGCCGCCGATCCGAGCCGGTACCTGGATCAAAATCGCGGCTTCATCGCCCCCGGCCACCAGTTGGCGGACTCCCGGGGAAGGCGACACGACGGCAGCGCCATATCCGACGAGGGGCTGAATCACCACGTGAATGCCCATGTGCTCTCCCGATGTCTCGGCTTTCGCGCGTCCGATTGGGCGCGCTGAGACCAGGAGACACCCGGGTAAGGAAGATCACCCGGACAAACTGTCCGGGTCGGTTCTAGCGGTCGGCCGGAACGGCCTTCTCAATCGCGTCCAGCATGGCTGACCAGGGCAGATCCCGGCCAGGAGCGGACCGCGGTTCATGCAGCGGCCAGACGTCTTCACCGTAGAGCAGGTCCACACCGACCCTCTTGAGGTTCTCGATGTGCGTGGTCCAGGCTGGCTGGCGCGCGTGGGCTGCGTTGACGCGCGGGAACACGATCACCGGCAGGTTCAGCGTCCCGATCGCCTCGTTGACCTGCGTCAACGCCTGGTTATCAGCGATGCCGAGAGACATCTTCGCGACGAAGTTCGCCGAGGCCGGCGCCACCAGGTAACAGCTCGGGGCAGGGTGTGGGCTCTTCTGCGACGGAGACCGGGGCTCGACCCGCACCGGGTAGCCGGTGGCCTGCTCGATCTCGTCGAGCTGCCCGCTCTCGGCCAGCCAGCGGCCGGCGGTGGGGGTCAGGGTGACCGCGACCGTCCAGCCCGCTTCCTGGGCAGGCTTGATCAGACGCGGAAGCAGGTCTTCGACCCCGCCGGCCCCGGAGGCAACAAGCCCAAGAACTCGTGACATGCGGCTACCTCACCGCGCCGCAGCGCTCAGCCAGCGCGAGCAGCGCCGAGGACTTGCCAGCCGTCGCGGGGGCGCGCCGATACATCGACCGGACAACCTCCCGAACCATCGTGTTGTGCCGGACGATGGTCGGCGACTTCTGCTCGGCCTGCAGAAGGACTTGAAGCGCGTCGTCGTCCTTAGCGAGCAGGCTCAGCGCCCGGGCGAAGTCGATCAGGTGCGTGACCTGGCGTTCCACGGGCAAGTGGTCGACGTTGACGCGCGGAGCGGTCTCGATCACCTGACTCACGTCGCCGAGGTCCAGAGCCGCCGACAACCGGTGGAGTTCCACGTTGGCCGGCCCGAACCCGGTCTGCCAGTAGTTCGCGTCCACGCCCAGCTGGTCAGCAGCAGTTTCTGCGTGCCCGAGAAGGTCATTCGCCGTGGTCCGATCCTGGTGTCGCGCTGCCGCGACAGCCGTGCGGAGGTAGAGCATCCCGTACAAGCTCAGCGCAGCAGGATCACCCTCGGCCATCCTCGGCAGCAGCCATTTCGCCGCGACGTCGCCCAGCTCAAGCGCGTCGTCGAACCGCCCCACGGCCAGGAGCGCATGAGTGCCAGACCGAGCAGCGGAGGCGAGGACCAACGGGTCGTCGGAGTCGTCTGCCGCCTGCATGGCACGCTCGGCCGCGATCCAGGCGAGGTCAGCCTCACCGATCTTGCTCAGCGTGGTCGCGGCCAGGTGGTGCACCCGCGCCGAGATGGCCGCGCAGGCCCGCTTGTACCCGGCGTCGTCCGACGAAGCCGCCTCCATCGCCTGCGTGGTCTTGATCAGGCCCGGCAGTGCGGTAACGACCCGGCCGAGGTCACCCTTCTGGTAGCTCGACCAGGCACCTTCCACCAGCTGACGGACCGGCTGTGGATCGATGTACTCGGGCGACATGGCCGAGGAGAACAGCGTCCGCGACAGCCGACGAGGAGCCATCAGCGCATCCCGGATCGCCGGGACGTCATCGTGCTTGTCCTGCTCTTCCATCAGCACAGGTTCGCCGAGCAGGTCGCCCAGCGTCACCCGCAGCGCTCGCGCGAGGTCGGCCAGGACGTCGAGCCTGCGGATATCCCGCTCTCCGCGCTCGATCTTGCTCAACCAGTCTTCAGTACGGCTCACCAGGTCAGCAAGGACCGCCTGCGACAGCCCACGCCGCCTCCGGTAGAACGCGATCCGCTCACCGATGCTGAGCTGGTCACCCGCACCACGCATGCCGCCAGGCTACATGGCACAACTCGATGGCACCGCCTACGCGATCGTCAAGTTTGATTTCCTAGGCCGCTGAATTGAGTCGGCAATCCATGCTGAACTCGCCTCTCGGGACGTTTAGGGAAATCTTTCCACTTTTCCCTATAACTTGAATCACATTCGACTTTAAATCTGAGCGGCTCGGAAGTACTGCCAATCCCGGCGCGAGTTACCACAACTTGCAAAGAGTTAATCGCTGGAAGTCCAGACAACCTGATCGAACTAGGACGTTTCAACGTAACTTCCGCCCCCTCCTCCGATCTAAGCATAATTCGCCGTCGACCATTCAGATCGGAGTCATTTGAGTACATCGTGAAGCGAGTCGGATAAAGGCCAACGCTTACCATTTCACCAACTCGGCCAGAAACGGCGGAAAGTGCCATCAAGATTTTATCGCGCGCAGGAACTTCTTCGTTGTGATGCAGAAGCGCGTTTCGAACAGCCAACGCTCCTGCTGAATTTAGGTCACTAACAACAGAATGCAGAGTATCAATTAAGACCTTCTGAGATCTCTCGTCAAGATCCAAAAAAGGGAGCAAATGCTTGAAAGGGAACTCAAATGGAGAAGACACCTCGCCGGAAAAGCGAGGCCACTTTGACTTCTCGCGTCGATGAGATAACGGCGACTTTGCCGCAGAAGTCAAGAATCCAGCCACCGAGCCAAGACACTCCAACAAGTCACTCAGTCGCATCTTCTCAATGTTGAGAACTTCGGTTCCAATATCTCTCGACGCAAGCCAGTCACTCATAAATTGACTGGCTTGACCTTTCGAGTACTCGAACTCAGCTCCCGTTGCATAATGATCCCGCAGAAGAGCCCATCCGGAAAAGCATAACGCAACCTTCAGGACTTCTTCTAGACTCGCGAACAGGTTGGCCGCAACCCCCCGAATTGCTTTCACGTCCTGCCTGTCCAACGTAACCGGCAGACTAAGAGCCATCCTCTCCAGCTCATCGGCGTGTTCCCTAAAAGATTGTAGCGCAGGATCCGAATCCACATTAGTGAATCCGATATGCCATGCCAACATCGAACTCAATGACTCATCGTCAAGGTTCGCCACAAGCTCTCTCGGCAGCCACAGGTGCTCAAGCACCCTAGCGCAAGCTTCCTCATCGGGAACAATTAGTTTACGAATAAGGACGGCAGGACTTTCGTCCGCAAGTGCAGCGGATAACTTCTTTTCAGCCGAGTCACCGTCATATCCGCGCAATTTCCACATTACCTTAGCTTCAGCGTCGGCGTCGTCAATTGGGAAGACTCTAGCTATCACTTGCCAAAGCCTTAATTGCACCAGCTTGAGAGGTGGAACATGCCGCACACCTAGAGCAGAAGCGTCGATTGACACCTGCATTGGACCGTCGCCGCGCTGGTGAATCTTTGAAAGACGGGTCTCGCCACTGGGAATGTCAATAGTCCCGCCACGAATGAGGCAATTTAAACGCGCATGGATATCCTCATCCGACGCAAGGAGGAGTAGTTGCAGAATATCCGCATTTGACTTTTCAGCGACAAAATCGTCGGCAGATCTGACTTCGATCTCCGTCGCCCGCCTAATCTCAGTGCGCAAATGACCTTTTGTTGAGTCAAGTAGATCCGCCAGCAGCAGGCGCAACTCATCCAAACTAAAAGAGTCGACCAGGAAGTATGGAAGAGAGCCACTGTAAGACCACGCGTAGGGTGGCACCTTGCCAGCCAAGAAGGCCGTCGCCTTTTCAGCATGACGGTCGTTCCTGTCATGCTTCTTTGCAGCCTTTTTTCTTGTCTGCTCAAGAGCTTTCGCCGTCCCAGATTCACCGGTACTAAACCGTATCCCATGAACACGATGACAGTCAACCTCTTCGCAGTGATAGGCCGGTATCGTGAACGGCACCTCAATCTGTCGCCACTGAGTTGACTCAATAACTCCATATGGTCCGGAAACATAGGGCCCGTATTGAAACACACCCTGAGGAAGCTCAGATAGAAGTTGCTGACTTTCGTCATACGTTGGCTGCATATGTCCATGAAATGTCGAATCGGCAACCAAATCGTAAAGCTGCCTCCCGTAAATCCACGGAAGCTTGAGTTTTCCTCGCTTCAACTCGGAAGATACATGCAGCCGCAACGATTCTAGATCAAAGCCATCCGGATCGATCAGAAGGTCAGCCCCAGACCAGAGAGTTATAAGAACCGCAAGCTGAGCTTCATGCAAACCAATACTTGCACCCTTCTCTTGGTTTGCGATTCGCGATCCAGCACGACTCAGTTTCAACTGAGAAGTCATTGCCCGCGGGGGATCATACCCGGTCTCAACAAAGCTCTCCTCAATCAATTGACCCAAATAAAAACATCGAACGATCACTTCAACATTCTCGTCAGACTCTGCGACGTCTGTTTCCACTTTTTCGGCCATCAGCCGTAACCCTCACATAGTCGACTCGCCAATGCCTGCACATAAATGTTGCCGAAGTTGGCTCTATGGGATCAAGGGCGCGCCGCCGGTGGCGGCGCGCCAGTCTCTTATGTAGCCCCTCGCCTTGGCGGCCGCATCCCCTTCCGACACGGCGGGCTGCCGCTCCGCTTCGCCCGCCGGCCGGGCGGAGCGGCCGCCAGCGGGTCACCTGGCGTAGCGCCGCGCGGCGGCGGCACACGGGTCCCCTGAGCCATCCCCGGCCTCCTCGACGAGCTACAAGCGGTGGTGACATTCGGGTCGTTCGTGACTCGATCTCCGTTACGCACCGTCGTGGGAGACCTCCATCCCGAAGCCTGATCGTGACAACGGCCGGTAGCACCGCGTCAAAGACGATGAAGCGTGTCTTGACCCGGCACCACCGGCCGCGTGGAGGCTTCGTATCGGGATGCAGGGCAGGGTGTGGCGTCGGTCCGCCAGGCCGTCTCCAGGCCGTCAGAGGTCAGGAAGAGGCAAGCACCCGCGAGAACTGATGACAGACAAAACTGCAGCTCAGCGTACCTATAAAGCACCCAAGCCCAGGTCGAGCAGAACCCCCGAGCAGATCATCGCGATCTGGCTGGCCATGTACGCCTAGTGTCCTGAGTCTTAATTTCGTGGCCAGTGTCTAGGATGCTGTGATGCCAAGCCCGAAGCTGCCGCCGCTGATGTTGAGCGATGAGGAACGCGAGACGTTGCTGCGGTGGTCGCGTCGCCGGACCACGGCGCAGGCTTTGGCACTGCGGTCGCGGATCGTGTTGCGCTGCGCGGATGGCGGCTCGAACTCGGAAGTGGGCGACGAGTTCGGGGTGAAGCGTCACACCGTGGCGAAGTGGCGGTCGCGGTTCCTCGCCGACGGGCTGGAAGGCCTCTCGGACGAACCGCGACCGGGCGCGCCGCGCACCGTCACCGACGAACGCGTGGAAGCGGTGATCGTGAAGACCCTGGAGCAGTCCCCACCTGATCAGGACACACACTGGTCGACACGGTCGATGGCCGTAGCCACCGGCATGTCGCAGTCGACGGTGTCACGGATCTGGCGGGCGTTCGGCCTCAAACCGCATCAGGTTCAGACGTGGAAGCTCTCACGAGACCCGCAGTTCGTGGAGAAAGTCAGGGACGTGGTCGGGTTGTATCTCGCCCCGCCGGACAACGCGATCGTGCTGTGCGTCGATGAGAAGTCGCAGATGCAGGCCATCGACCGGACCGCGCCCACGTTGCCGATCATGCCCACCACGCCGGCGCGGATGACCCACGACTATGTGCGCCACGGCACGACGAGCCTGTTCGCCGCGCTGAACCTGGCCACCGGGTCGGTGATCGCCCAGCATCACCGACGGCACAGGCATCAGGAGTTCCTGAAATTCCTCAAGACCATCGATGCCGCGACGCCGGGTGATCTTGAGTTGCACCTGGTCTGCGACAACTACGCCACCCACAAGACTCCGGCGATCAAGAACTGGCTGCTGCAGCATCCACGCTTCCACGTGCACTTCACCCCGACCAGCGCTTCCTGGCTCAACCTGGTCGAACGCTGGTTCGCCGAGCTGACCAACCGCAAGCTCCGCCGATCCGCCCACCGCAGCGTTACCGAACTCGAAGCCGACGTCGAGGCCTGGATCGGCGCCTGGAACGACGACCCCAAACCCTTCGTCTGGACCAAGACCGCCGACCAGATCCTCGACACCCTCGCCGCATACTGCCAACGAATTAACGACTCAAGACACTAGCCTGCGGTCTTACCGTCGCATGTGGGCAGTGACCGCGTCGAAGTCCAGGTTCCACGGGCGCGCTGTCCCGTCCGCCCCCGCGCTCAACAGGCGTCCGTCCGGCAGGAACGTCATCGCGTGGATCGGGGCCAGGTGCCCGGACAGGGACGCATCCAGGCGTGGGTGGTGGGGGTCGGTCAGGTCGATGATCCGGACCGTTGTGCTGCGGTCGTTCACCGCCAGCTTCCGCGCTCCCGGGTCGAAGACCGCCGTCTGGATGCTGCTCGGGGGCAGCGGTAGCGTGCCCAGCTCGCGGGGCTCGAGGACGTTGCTCGTGTCCCACAACCGCAACTGCTCGTCGCCGTAGACGTCGGCGATCGCCATGAATCCCTGGGCCGCGTCGAAGACCACGTTGCCGATTCCGCGCCACGTCGTGGTCAGGCGGGCCTCGTCCGCCAAGCTCCAGACCTGGATCGACGCCGTGTCCCCCTCCTGCAGGCCGGTGAACACCGTGTGGCCGTCCGGGCCGAAGGTGACCGATCTGGTCGGGGGCAGCTCGGCGAGTTGCCTGGGCGCGTCGACGTGGTCGATCGCCAGCAGGCGGGTGGGGTGCCCGTCCGCGCGAAGCGCCAGAACCCTTCCCGTGGGGTCGATGCGGGCGCTCTCGGCGTCCGGGAACGTGGCGGTCGGCGCGGCCAGGTTCGCCACGTCGAACAGCTCGACGACGTTGCGCGGTCGCGACACCGTCAGCCAGCGGCCGTCCGGGCTGAACGCGATCGCCGGTTGGGGACCCAGGTCGCCGGGGATGGTGGCCAGGCGGCGGTAGTGCGGCACGTCCCACACCTGCACGGCCGCCACCGTGGTGAACGCGAGCGAGCGGCCGTCGCGGCTGAGCGTGGCGTCCCGGATGGTGGTCGAGAAGTCGATGCGGTCGCTGGCCGCGGCCGCGCTCAGCACCAGGTCACGGGCTTCGTCGGTCGGGGCGATCCGGTACGCCGCCAGCGCGAGGCGCGCGGCCTCGGCCGAGTCCGTCACGAGGAAGCCACGGCCTTGCGACACCATGCGCTGCGAGGTCGCCAGTGCTGCCTGCTCCGCCGCTTGGTGCCGGGCGGACACGCCGTACGCCGTGATGGCCGCGATGAGCACGACCAGGATCGCGACGATCGTCGTCAGCAGGCGACGGCGGTTCGCCCGGTGGCGCTCGGCGTTCCGCTCGCCGTCCCTCAGCGCGGTCGCGGCCGCCAAGAACGCGCGCTCGACGCCGTTCAAGCTCGTCTCGTTGCCCGCGCGCCACGTCAGGGCGGCGTCCAGGCGCGCGCCGCGGTAGAGGGCGCCCGGGTCGCGGTCGAACGTCTCCCATTCGCCCGCGGCCCGGGCCAGGCGGCGGTGGACCTGCATGCCTTCGCGGTCTTCGGCGAGCCAGTCCTGCAGCCGCGGCCAGTGCCGCAGCAGTGCTTCGTGGGTCAGCTCCACGCTGTCGCGGTCGAGGCTGACCAGGCGCGCCGCGGCGAGGTGGTCCAGGACTTCGCGCACAACGGGTTCGTCGCCCAGCTCGTCGCGCGCGACCCGCCGTTTCACCACGGGAGAACCGATTTCCGACGCGACCAGGCGGCGGCACAGGTGCCGCAGCGTCTCCCGTTGCACCGGGGTCAAGCTGTCGTACGTCGCTTCCGCTGTGCGGGCCAGCGCGTGCTCGATGCCGCCCGTGCGCTCGTAGCCTTCGAGGGTCAGGCGGATGCCGCTCCGGCGCCGCCAGGTTTCCCGCAGCGCGTGCGACAACAGCGGCAACGCCGCGGGCTGGCTGGTCGCCTCGGCGACCAGCCTCGTGACCAGTGCGGTGTCGACCGCGCAGCCGGCCGCGGCGGCCGGGCGGACGATCGCGTCCCGCAGCTCGTCCGGGCGCATCGGGCCGATCAGGATCTGGGCGTCGGTCAGCGCGTCGGCCAAATCCTCGTGGAAGGCGCAGTGCTCGTAGAAGTCCGCCCGGATCCCGAGGACCACCCGGGTGCCGTCCACGGCCGAGCCGACCAGCTCCGAGAGGAATTCCGCTCGCTCGGCGGGATCGGCGCACAGCGTGAAGCACTCTTCGAACTGGTCGACCACGACCACGCGGTCGCGTCCCGCCGGCTGGGCGGCGTACTCGCGCAGGGGGTGCGCTCCCGGCGTGAAGAAGACGTGCTCGCCGGTCAGCCGCGGGATCAGGCCGGCCCGCAGGAGCGAGGACTTGCCGGCGCCCGAGGAGCCGAACACCGCCACCAGAGGGCGGCGCGACAACCGGTCGAGCAGGTCGTCAACCAGCCGGTCACGACCGAAGAAGCGGTCGGCGTCCCCGGTCTGGAACGCCGCCAAGCCCACGTAGGGGGACTGCTCCCCGGGAGCGGTCTCCGGGTCTTCGGGCGCCAGCTCCGCGGCGGTCTCGTGCCACCGCCGTTCCCAGGCCTCGACGTCCCCGCCGCACGCCCGGACGTAGCCCACGGTCACCGGCAGCGTCGGGAGCCGCCGCCCGCCCGCGGCGTCGGACAGCGTCGTGGACGAGTAGTGCGCGCGCCGCGCCAGCTCCCGGTAGGTCGGGGTGCCCGCCTGGACTCGCAAGGCCCGCAGCTCGGCCGCGAACCGGGCCAAGCCGTCTTCGGTCGGCTCCAGCGGTCGTTCTCGTCGCGGCACGAAGCCCCCCGTGGCTCGTCTTTGTCCGGACTCCATTGTGCGCGCACGGCGAAAGGGGCCTCGCTCGCACTCCCCAGCGAACGAGACCCCTCGTCGGGACCGGCTTCAGCCGAACATGCCCGGCTGGTACTCGCCCGCGGGGTTCTGGACGATCACGTTCAAGCGGTTCCACGCGTTGATCATCGCCACCAGTGAAATCAGCGCGCCGATCTGCTCGTCGTCGAAGTGCTTGCGGACCTCCTGCCACGTCGCGTCGCTGACGCCCTGGTGGGCGTCCGCCAAGCGGGTGGCCTCCTCCGTCAGGGCCAGGGCCGCTCGCTCCGGCTCCGTGAACACCACCGCTTCGCGCCAGGCCGCCACCATCGCCAGGCGGACCGCTGTTTCGCCGTTCGCCGCCGCGTCCTTCGTGTGCATGTCGAGGCACATTCCGCAGCCGTTGATCTGGCTCGCGCGGATCTTCACCAGCTCCTGCGTCGCCTTCGGCAGGGAGGACTCCTCGACCGGGCGGGACGCCGCGATCAGGCGCTTGACGAACTTGGCCGTGATCTCGTTCTCGAACATGTTGAGGCGCGCTTCCATCGTTCTTCCCTTCCGTGTTCCGGTTTCACAGCCATGACGACCACGGCCGCGAGGTTGTGACAGCGGGCGAAGTGGCGCCGGTCACATCCACACCTTCGCGTCATCCCGGACCCGCTCGATCACGCCGGCGACAGCCTCCCGACCTGTGGCGACACCTCGGTCGTGGCCAATCGGGACGCCTTCAAACGATCACTTTCGGCGGTCACCCACGGGGACACCACGACGGTTGCCGTGAGCGGCGGCGCGTTCGACGGTGGTTGCACCCAAGACCCAATGCGCGAAAGGAGCCGCACCGAGATGGCCAAGACCATGGAACCCCAGGAGCTCATCGACAGTGCCGTGGTCGACCCGGACGGCAACAAGCTCGGGAAGGTCGGCAACGTCTACCTCGCCGACGCGACGCACCAGCCGGAGTGGATCACCGTCAAGACCGGGCTCTTCGGCACCAAGGAAAGCTTCGTCCCGCTCTCCGGCGCGCACACCGACCGCGACGGCGTCCACGTCCAGGTCGACAAGGACAGCGTTTCCGACGCGCCCCGCATCGACGCCGACGGGCACCTCTCCCCCGAGGAGAGCACCCAGCTCTACCGCCACTACGGGCTGCCCGTGCCCCGCACGTCACCCGACGGCCGGATGCCCGCGGGCCAGGGCCGCACCGGCGACGGCCGCACGGGCGAGACCGGCCGCGCGGGTGAGCGGCAGCAGGCCAAGGGCCGGGCCGGCAGGGACGCCAAGGACAGCATGACCCGCTCCGAGGAACGGCTGAACGTCGGGACCGAGCAGGTCGAGACCGGGCACGTCCGGCTGCGCAAGTACGTCGTCACCGAGGAGCAGCAGGTCACCGTTCCGGTGCGGCACGAAGAAGTCCGCATCGAACGCGAGCCGATCACCGAGGCCGCCGGCGGCGAGGTGGAGATCGGCGAGGCCGAGCAGGACCTCGTCCTGCACGCCGAGAAACCCGTGGTGCGCAAGGAAACCGTGCCGGTCGAGCGGGTGCGGCTGCGAGCCGAGTCGGTCACCGAGGAGGAGACCGTCTCCGGCAAGGTGCGCAAGGAGCAGTTCGAGATCACCGACGACAACGGCAAGCGCCGCCGCTAGACCGCCGCGGGGGTGGCCGGTCCCCGATACCGGCCACCTCCGCGGTCACGACTTCGCGTGCTCGAGGCGGGAGATGCGGAGTTCGGACGTCGCCGGGAAACCGACCTTCGTGCGCCCGACGCCCAGCCCTCACTTCAGCATCGGCGCCGCCAGGAACTGCTCCGGGATCGCGAACGCGTCCACCAGCGTCCGAGCGTGCGGGCGCAGCTGGGCGCACAGGCCGTTCACCGCCGCGGTGACGGCCTTCCCGCGCGACGCCGTCAGGCGCCCGTGACCCAGGAACCAGGCCAGGTCCTCTTCGATCGCCGACAGCGCGTACAGGTCGCAGACCCGCTCCAGCAGCGCGCGGGCGTCGGGGTCTTCGCAGCGCTCGATCGCCGCCACGAACGCCGAGAGGATCAGGCGTTCGACGTGGACGCGGCCGGCGCGCAGCACGTGGTCCTGCGCCGAGTTGAACACCCCGAACGGGTCCGAAGCCGCCTTGCGCAGGCGTTTCGCCACGCCCTCCACGACGTGTTCCTCGCGGTCCTCGAAGAGCCGGAGCTGCCACTCGCGGCGGAAGAAGACGTCCGCGTCGGACCCCTCGGTCAGCGACTCGAGCGCCTTGCGCACGGAAGTCCGTTCCAGGATCGCGCTCACCACCTGGTCGGTGAAGAACCGCGCGGTCGCCAGCGGCGAGAGGTCCTGGAAGTCCTCCTTGTAGCTGGTCAGGAGCCCCTTCGCGACCAGCTGCAGCAGCACCGTGTTGTCGCCCTCGAACGTCGTGAAGACGTCGGTGTCGGCCTTCATGCCGGGCAGCAGGTTCTCCGCCAGGTAGCCCGAACCGCCGCAGGCCTCGCGCGCCGCCTGGATCGTCGCCGTCGCGTGCCAGGTGTTGAGGGCCTTCATGCCGGCCGCGCGCGACTCCAGCTCGCGCTGCTCCTCCTCCGGCGCCGACGAGTCGATGTCGTGCAGCTTCGACACCAGCTCCTCCTGCGCGAAGTGCAGCGCGTACGTCTTCGCCAGCGCCGGCAGCAGTTTCCGCTGGTGGGCGAGGTAGTCGAGGATGACGACCTCCTCGCCGTCCGGCGTCAGGAACTGGCGGCGGTGCTCGCCGTAGCGGATCGCCAGCGCCAGCGCGCGTTTCGTCGCGCTGCCCGCGCTGCCGCCGACGCTCACCCGGCCGCGGATCAGCGTGCCCAGCATGGTGAAGAACCGGCGGCTGTCGCTTTCGATCGGGCTCGAGTACGTCCCGTTCTCGTCGACGTCGCCGAAGCGGTTCAGCAAGGCCTCACGCGGGACGCGGACGTTGTCGAAGCTGAGCCGCCCGTTGTCGACGCCGTTCAGACCCGCCTTCAGGCCGCAGTCCTCAATGGACACGCCGGGCAGCGGTTTTCCTTCGGCGTCCCGGATCGGCACCATGAACGCGTGCACGCCCCGCGACTCGCCGCCGGTGATCAGCTGCGCGAACACCACCGCCATCCGGCCGTCGCGGGCCGCGTTGCCGATGTATTCCTTCTGCGCCATGTGGTCCGGCGTGTGCACGACGAACTCGCCGTCGGCGTACGTCGCCGTCGTGCGCAGGTGCTGGACGTCGGAGCCGTGACCGTGTTCGGTCATCGCGAAGCAGCCCAGCAGGTCGAGGTTCATGATCGAGCGCAGGTACCGCTCGTGGTGCCGCTCGGTGCCGAGCAGCTGGACGGCACCGCCGAAGAGTCCCCATTGGACACCGGCCTTGACCATCAGCGACAGGTCGCCGTAGCCCAGCATCTCGAACGACGTGACCGAGCCGCCGACGTCGCCACCGCCGCCGTACGCCGGGTCGAAGCCCAGGCCGGGCCGGTCCGTCGCGGCGAGCGCGCGCAGCTGGTCGAGCACCTGCGCGCGGTGCGGTTCGGTGCCGAGGTCGACCGGGTCCCGGAACTCCGTGTCGGTCATCTGCGCCCGCACCCCGCGGCGCAGCTCGGCCCAGCGACCGTCGAGAACGGCGGTCAGCGAGTCCGGGTCCACTTTCGACGGTACTTCGGGGACGTCCACGGCTACCTCCGGAAAGGACTGACGGCAGGCTTCCTACTCGTTGGTAGTAAGCCTGCCGCAGCCCCGTCGGCCCCGCAGGTTCAGAACGGGGGCAGACCCCTAAACGTGGACTTCTTCACGCCAGGTCGGGGCCCTTCGAGCGCAGGTCGTCGACCTTGCTCATCGCCTCGCGCAGCTCGCCCAGCCAGCTGTCGGCGTGCTCGCCGACCAGCCGGACCGCCCACGCCAGCGCGTCCGACCGCGAACGCGCGACACCCGCGTCCACCAGCGTGTCCAGCACCAGCCGCTCCGGCTGCCGCAGCCGCGTCATCACCGGCGCCGAATGCGTCGTGAACAGCGCCGTCGTCCCGCCGAGCCGGGCACCCCACGCCACCTTGCGCTGGTAGCGGTGCTCCGCCTGACGCGCGATCTCGATGCGCTCGTCGCGCGTCTCCTCGCGGAACCGGCTGATCCGGCCCTCCTCGGCCGCCGCGCGGGCCGCGTCGTCGGCGTGCTCTTCGCCCAGCGCCGGCAGCTCGCCGACCACGATGATCTCCTCGCGGTCGACCGTCACTTCCGGGGCTCCGGTGAACCAGCCGTCGGGCAGGCGCCCGCCGAACCAGGCCGCCGCGTCCTCCGCCGAAGGCACTTCGCCCTGCTGCCAGCCCCGGCTACCTCGCCAGCCTCGTCCCATGGTCGCCACCTCCGCGATTACATGATTACAACACTGCTGACGCTACGCCGAATACAAGACCAACAGGGACGCGTTCACCCAGGGCGATCAGAGCTGAGCGGTCAACGCCTCCGCCGACGTGACCGGCCGGTCGCAGACGTACCCGCGGCAGACGTAGGCCGCCGCACCGCCGTCGACCAGGGGCCGGTCGGCCAGCAGCGGGACGCCGGGCGCGTCCGGCTCGCCCGCCAGCACGATGCCGCCGCCGTGCACGCCCCGCGCCGCGGCCAGGCGCAGCGCCGGGTCCGCGCCGACCACCGCGACCTGCACCGGGCCGGCCTGCAGGGCTTCGGCGACCGCCAGCCAGTGCCCGGCGAACCGCGGCACCCGCGTGGCCAGCACGCCGACGCGGCGAAGCGCCTGCTCGGCGGCCTCGCGGTACCGGCCCGCGTCGGCGTGCCCCGCGAGCGCGGACGCCGTCAGCAACGCGCCCGCCAGCGCGGACGCCCCCGCCGGGCTGGCGTTGTCGCCCGGGTCGGCCGGGCGCTGGACCAGCGTCTCGGCGTCGTCGGCGGTGTCGAAGTACGCGCCGGGGACGTCCGGGGACGCGAAGTGCGCCAGCGCGAGGTCGAGCAGCCGCGTCGCCTCGGTGAGCCACTTCGCCGCCCCGGTCGCCTGGTGCAGGGCCAGGAATCCGTCGGCGACGCAGGCGTAGTCCTCGAGCACCCCGGCGGATTCGCCGACGACGCCGTCGCGCGAACTGCGGCGAAGGCGCCCGTCGACGACGTGCACGCGCAGCAGGAGTCCGGCCGCCTCGACCGCGCCGTCGATCCACTGTGGACGATCCAGCGCCACGCCCGCCTCGGCCAGCGCCTTGATCGCCAGTCCGTTCCAGGACGCGATCACCTTGTCGTCCCGGCCCGGCTGCGGCCGCAGGTTCCGCGCCGCCAGCAGGGGAACCCGGATCGACTCCGGCAGGTCGCCGAACAGGCGCAGCGTCGACGAGCCGTGCTCGAAGGTCCCTTCCTCGGTGACGCCGAACAGCTCGGCCGCGGCCACGGCGTCGTCGCCGAGAACCTCGCGCAGCTGCGCCGGCGTCCAGACGTACGTCAAGCCTTCGACGCCGTCGGTGTCCGCGTCCAGCGAAGACGCGAAGCCACCTTCCGGCGTCCGCAGGCTCTCGAAGAGGAACTCCGCGGTCCCGGTGGCCACGCGCGACGCCGTGGCCGAGCCGGTCCGGCGTGCGAGGTGCGCGTAGAAACCGAGCAGCAAAGCGTTGTCGTACAACATCTTCTCGAAGTGCGGCACGAGCCACTCCGCGTCCACGGAGTAGCGCGCGAACCCGCCGGCCAGCTGGTCGTACAGGCCGCCGCGGGCCATCGCCTCGGCCGTCTTGTCCGCCAGGGACAGCGCGACCGGCGAGCCCGTCCGTTCGTGGTGGCGCAGCAGGAACTCGAGCACCATCGACGGCGGGAACTTCGGCGCGCGGCCGAACCCGCCGTTGACCGGGTCCGCCTCCTGCGCCAGCTTCGCGACCGCGCCGGCGAGCACCTCTTCGTCCACAACGGACTCCTGGAGCGGGCCGGTCTGCTCCGCGAGGTGCGCGACGATCTGCTTCGCGCCTTCCAGCAGTTCGTCCGGCCGCTCGCCCCACGCCTCGGCGACGGCGGCCAGCAGCTGCCGGAACGACGGCATGCCCGGCCGCGGCGACGGCGGGTAGTAGGTGCCGCAGTGGAACGGCTCGCCGTCCGGGGTCAGGAAGCAGGTCATCGGCCAGCCGCCCTGCCCGGTCATCGCCTGCGTCGCGGCCATGTACACCGCGTCGATGTCCGGCCGCTCCTCGCGGTCGACCTTGATGTTGACGAAGCCCGCGTTCATCACCGCGGCCGTCTCGGCGTCTTCGAACGACTCGTGCGCCATGACGTGGCACCAGTGGCAGGCGGCGTACCCGACGGAAAGCAGGATCGGCACGTTCCGCCGCCGCGCCTCGGCCAGCGCGTCCGGGCCCCACTGCCACCACTCGACCGGGTTGTCCGCGTGCTGGAGCAGGTACGGGCTGGTCGCGCTGGCGAGGCGGTTCATGCCTTCAGGGTCGCACCCCGGAAAAGCGGGCGCGCACGCACCGGCGGCTCGGCCACACTGGGCGGGTGCTGCTGACCATCACGACGACCCGGAACCCCGCCACCGACTTGGGCTACGTGCTCCACAAGCACCCCGAGAAGGCGCAGGCGGTCGCGCTGTCGGCCGGTACCGCGCACGTCTTCTACCCCGAAGCCGGGCCGGAGCGGTGCACCGCCGCGTTGTTCGCGGAGATCGACCCGGTCGGGCTCGTCCGCGGTGGCGGGACGTCGCTGACTCAGTACGTCAACGACCGGCCCTACGCCGGCGGCTCGCACCTCGCGGTCGCGCTGCGGGCGGCGTTCACCACGGCGCTCGCGGGCCGCTGCGCCGCGCGGCCCGAGCTGGTCGACGAGCTCTTCGACCTCGAGGTCCGCGTGCCGTCGCTGTCCGCGCGCGGTGGGGCCGAGGTCGTGCACAAGCTGTTCGAGCCGCTCGGCTGGCGCGTTTCGGCCACGCCGATCCCGCTCGATCCGGAGTTCCCGCAGTGGGGCGAAAGCCGCTATGTCGACCTGGCACTGACCGGCACGCAGCGCGTCGCCGACGCGCTGCGGCACCTCTACGTCCTGCTGCCCGCGCTCGACGGCGACAAGCACTACTGGGTCGGCCAGGACGAGGCCGACAAGCTGCTGCGCGCCGGTGACGGCTGGCTCGCCGGGCACCCCGAGCGGGAGCTCATCGCGAACCGCTACCTGGAGCGGCGCCGCCCGGTCGTGAACTACGCGCTTTCGCGGCTGGCCGAGGCCGACGACGTCCCGGCGGAGGCCGAGGCGCTGGTCACCGAGGTGCCGGACCGGCCCGAGCCGCTGGCCGCGCAGCGCCACGGCAGCGTGCTCGCCGTGCTGCGGGCCGCGGGCGCCCGGCGCGTGCTGGACCTCGGCTGCGGCTCCGGCGCGCTGCTGCGCGTGCTCGAAAAGGAGCGGTCCTTCACCGAGATCGTCGGCGTCGACGTCTCCGCGGGCGCGCTCGGCATCGCCGAGAAGCGGCTGGGCGGCTACACCCGCGTCACGCTGCGGCAGTCCGCGCTGACCTACGCCGACCCGGCGCTCGCCGGGTACGACGCCGCCGTGCTGATGGAGGTCGTCGAACACGTCGACGAGGAACGGCTGCCGGCGCTGGAACACGCGGTGTTCGGTGTCGCGGCGCCGCGCACGGTCGTCGTCACGACGCCCAACGCGGAGTACAACCGGCTGTTCGAGTTCCTGCCGATGGGGCATTTCCGGCACGCCGACCACCGGTTCGAATGGACGCGAGCCGAGTTCCGCGCCTGGGCGGACGGCGTCGCGACCCGGCGCGGCTACGACGTCCGGTACCTGCCGATCGGACCGGTGGACCAGGAATCGGGACCGCCGACCCAGCTGGCGGTCTTCACGACCAGTGAGGAGGTGGCCGCGTGAAGCTGACCGTCCCCGACATGGCGCTCGTCGTGCTCGTCGGCGCTTCCGGTTCCGGCAAGTCGACGTTCGCGCGCACGCACTTCGCGCCGACGCAGGTGCTCTCCAGCGACTTCTTCCGCGGGCTCGTCGCCGACGACGAGAACGACCAGGCCGCGTCCCCCGACGCCTTCGACGCGCTGCACTACGTCGCGGGCAAGCGGCTCGCGGCCGGGCGCACGACCGTCATCGACGCGACGAACGTCCAGCGCGCTTCGCGGGCGAGCCTGGTGAAGCTCGCGAAGGAGCACGACGTGCTGCCCGTGGCGATCGTGCTCGACTTGCCGCTCGGCGTCTGCGTCGCGCGCAACGCGTCGCGGCCCGACCGCGAATTCGGCGACCACGTGATCCGGCGGCAGCGCGGCGAGCTGCAGCGGTCGCTGAAGTCGCTGGAGCGCGAGGGGTTCCGGCGCGTACACGTGCTGCGGTCCGAAGCCGAAGTGGCCGGGGCGGAGCTCGCCGTCGAGCCGCTGCGCAACGACAAGCGCGAGCTGACCGGGCCGTTCGACGTGATCGGCGACGTCCACGGCTGCGCGGCCGAGCTCGAGGAGCTGCTGGCCGAGCTCGGGTACGTCGACGGCGCGCACCCGGACGGGCGGACCGCGGTGTTCGTCGGCGACCTCGTCGACCGCGGCCCGGACACCCCGGGCGTGCTGAGGCGCGTGATGGGGATGGCCGCGGCCGGGACCGCGCTGGTCGTCTGCGGGAACCACGAGCAGAAGCTGGTGCGCGCGCTGCACGGGCGGAAGGTCAACGCCGCGCACGGGCTCGCGGAGTCGCTCGAGCAGCTCGGCGCGCAGAGCGAGGAGTTCCGGCGGCAGGCGCACGAGTTCTGCGACGGCCTGATCGCGCACTACGTCCTCGACGGCGGCGACCTGGTCGTCGCGCACGCCGGACTGCCCGAGCGCTACCACGGACGCGCGTCCGGCCGGGTGCGCAGCATGGCGCTCTACGGCGACACGACCGGCGAGACCGACGAGTACGGCCTGCCGGTGCGGCTGCCGTGGGCACGCGACTACCGCGGGTCCGCGATGGTGCTCTACGGGCACACGCCGACGCTCGAGCCGGAGTGGGTCAACAACACGATGTGCCTCGACACCGGGTGCGTCTTCGGCGGGAAGCTGACCGCGCTGCGCTACCCGGAGCGGCAGGTCGTCTCGGTGAAGGCGCACCAGGTCTGGTACGAGCCCGCGCGTCCGCTCGACGCTTCGCGGCCGGTGGGCGGGCGCGAGCCGGCGGTGCTGGAGCTGACCGACGTCACCGGGAAGCGGATCGTGCAGACCGCGCACCACGGCCGGGTCGGCGTCTCCGCGGAGCAGTCGGCGGCGGCGCTGGAGGTGATGAGCCGGTTCGCGGTCGACCCGCGGTGGCTCGCGTACCTGCCGCCGACGATGGCGCCCTGCTCGACGTCGTCACGGGAGGACTACCTGGAGCACCCCGAGGAGGCCTTCGCCGAGTACCGCGGGGCCGGGGTGCAAACCGTGCTGTGTCAGGAGAAGCACATGGGTTCGCGGGCCGTCGTGCTCGTCTGCCGCGAGGACGCCGGGGCCCGGCGGTTCGGCATCGAGGGCGGCGGCGCGGTGTACACGCGGACCGGGCGGCCGTTCTTCTCGGCCGGACAGAACGCTTCGCTGCTGGACGACGTGCGCTCGGCGGCGGCCGGGCTGTTCGACGAGCTGGAGTCGGACTGGCTGCTGCTCGACGCCGAACTGCTGCCGTGGAGCGCGAAGGCGGGTTCGCTGATCACGGACCAGTACGCGTCGGTCGGCGCGGCCGCCCAGGCGGTGCTGCCGGCGGCGGTGTCCGCGTTGACGACGGCGGCCGCGCGCGGCATCGACGTCTCGGAGCTGCTGGCGCGGACGGCTTCGCGGTCGTCCACAGTGGACGCCTACCGGACGGCGTACCGGCGCTACTGCTGGCCGACTTCGGGGCTGGACGGCGTCCGGCTGGCGCCGTTCCAGCTGCTGGCGTCCGAAGGGGCGGCCTACCACGACCGGCCGCACGCCTGGCACCTGTCCAGGCTGGCGAAGCTGGCCGGGCCGCGGTTCCAGCCGACCCGGACGCTCGAGGTCGACCTGCTGGACGAAACGTCGGTGGCCCGGGGCGTCTCGTGGTGGGCGGAGCTGACCGCCGACGGCGGCGAGGGGATGGTCGTGAAGCCCGCGGCGAACCTCACGCGGGGCTCGCGCGGGCTGGCCCAGCCCGGCGTCAAGGTGCGCGGGCGGGAGTACCTGCGGATCGTCTACGGGCCGGACTACACGCTGCCGGCGAACCTGGACCGGCTGCGCAAGCGCGGGCTGAACCGGAAGCGGACGCTGGCGCTGCGCGAGTACGCGCTCGGCCTGGAGGCGCTGGAGCGCGTCGCCCGGGGCGAGCCGCTCTGGCGAGTCCACGAATGCGTGTTCGCGGTGCTCGCCCTGGAGTCGGACCCGGTGGACCCGCGGCTCTGAGCTAGTCGGCCTTGGTGGCCGAGGAGTCCTTCACGGGCTTCTCGGCCACTTCCGGCTGCTCCGGCTTGACCTCGGGCTGCTCCGGCGCGGCCGCGGCGGGCGGGTCGTCGAAGCTCGCCGGGACGCGCTTCAGGTGCTTCGTCATCGAGCGGACCAGGAAGGCCACCGCCACGAGGAACAGGATCAGCACCAGGAAGCCGACCGGGGAGGACTTGCCGAAGTCCTCCCCCTGCCCGCCGTTGTCGCCGTTGCCCGGCTGCTGCGTCAGGACCAGGGCCGACGCGGTCACCGGAAGCGCCACGCCGGCCGGCAGCGTCAGACTCATGTACTCACCTTCTCCTTGATGCCGGCGAACAGGTCGTCCTCCGGCAACGTGCTGTCCACCAGCGACTTGACCAGCTCGTACTCCTCGGTCGGCCAGATCTCGCGCTGCATCTCCAGCGGTACCGCGAACCAGCGGCTGGTGGGGTCGATCTGCGTGGCGTGCGCCTTGAGCGCCTCGTCCCGCACCTCGAAGTATTCACCGCACTCGACGCGGGTCGTCACCCGCTCCATGACATCGGCCCGGTTCGGGTCCCACTTCGCCAGCCACTCGGTGTACGGCGACTCGAGCCCGGCCGCCTTGAGCGCCTCGTCGAACAGCGTCATCCGGGCGCGCGAGAAGCCGTGCCCGTAGTACAGCTTCAGCGGCTGCCACGGCCCGCCGGCCTCGGGGAAGCGGTCCGGGTCCGGCGCCGCGTCCCACGCCGCCATCGACACCTCGTGGGTGCGGATGTGGTCGGGGTGCGGGTAGCCGCCGTTCTCGTCGTACGTCGTGATGACGTGCGGGCGGAACTCCCGGATCACGCGCACCAGCGCCTCGGTGGACTCTTCCAGCGGCACGACCGCGAACGAGCCCTCCGGCACCGGCGGCAGCGGGTCGCCCTCGGGCAGGCCCGAGTCGACGAAGCCGAGCCAGCGCTGGCTCACCCCGAGGATCTTGGCCGCGCGGGCCATCTCCTCGCGGCGGATCTCGGACATGTTCGCCAGCACCTCGGGGCGGTCCATGGCGGGGTTGAGGATGCTGCCTGCCTCGCCACCGGTGCAGGTGACGACCAGCACCTCGTGGCCCTCGGCGGCGTAGCGCGCCATCGTGGCGGCGCCCTTGCTCGACTCGTCGTCGGGGTGCGCGTGCACGGCCATCAGGCGCAAACGCGGCTTGGCGGTCTTCGTCAGCTGGTCCACCATGCTGCGAACGACTCCTTCTCTACCTGTATTCCGCGACCCACCTGCGGGCCGCCCACCCAGCGGGCGGATACTCGAAGCCGTACCCGCCCCTCCATTGTCCCCGCGGGTCCGACAAGAACGAGCAGGAGGCCCCGCGTTGGCGAGCGGACCGGCGAAAACGGCAGCCCCCGCGCTGCCCGAAGGCCGGTACGGCGCACGCCGGGCCACGCCGTCGCGACGCTGGCGCCGCTGGCTCTTCCTGGGCATCGCCCTGCTGGTCAGCGGCGTGATCACGTGGGTCGCCTACGTCAACCTCGGTGCCGCGCCGATCGACGCCGAGCGCGTCGCGTTCAGTGAGAAACCGGGCAACGCGATGGAAATCACCATCAACGTGACGCGGGACGACAACGGCAAGCCGGGCGTCTGCATCGTGCGCGCCCGCGACAAGACCGGCGCCGAGAGCGGCCGCAAGGAGCTCCTGATCCCCGCCGGCGCGAAGTACAGCAGGATGACCACGACGATCAAGAGCATCGGGGAACCGGTGACCGCGGACGTCTTCGGCTGCTCGTACGACATACCACGGTATCTGTCAACCCCATAGCGGCCAACGGGGTGAACCGCGCGCTCAACGCCCAGGGCCAGCGGAATTAACGGGCGTCGACCTGTCGCGCCGTGATAGTCTGACCCTTCAGCACGGCCCACGACGGGCCGTGTTTTTCCTTTATCTCAGCCACGTGGGCAACTACGCCCGTGTGGGCCGGCTTGAACACGCAAGCCTGGCAGGCCCGACGAGGAGATGGTGACCGTGAGCGACACCAAGGTGACCTGGCTCACCCAGGATGCCTACGACCGGCTCAAGCACGAGCTCGACGAAATGATCGAGAATCGTCCGGTCATCGCCGCGCGCATCAACGACAGCCGCGAAGAAGGCGACCTCAAGGAGAACGGCGGCTACCACGCCGCCCGTGAAGAACAGGGCCAGGCCGAGGCGCGCATCCGGCACCTGCAGGAGCTGCTGCGCTCGGCCAAGGTCGGCGAGGCGCCCGCGAACGACGGCACCGCCGGCCCGGGCAAGGTCCTCACCGTCCGCTACGAGGGCGACGACGAGGACGAGAAGTTCCTCCTCGCCACCCGCGAAGAGGGCGCCGAGGGCGAACTCGACGTCTACTCCCCGGAGTCGCCGCTGGGCAAGGCCCTGCTCGGCGCCAAGGAGGGCGAGTCCCGCGAGTACGAGCTGCCCAACGGCAAGCTGCAGAAGGTCACCCTCGTCAAGGCGGTTCCCTACACCGACACCAAGTAGGCGCCGCTAGCGTGTCCTCCCAGGATTCACGTTCTGGGAGGACTTCGCTGTGAGCACCGAACCGATCTGCCTGGCGTGCGGCATGCAGTACGCCGCCGCCCGTGACGACTGCCCGGTCTGCGAGGACGAACGCCAGTACGTCCCGCAGTCCGGGCAGCAGTGGACGAACCTCGCCGCCCTGCGTTCGAGCGGCACGTACACGCCGCGGATCGAAGAGCAGGGCCGCGGCATCATCGGCGTCGGCTCGAACCCCGGCTTCGCGATCGGCGAACGCGCGCTGCTGGTGCGGGCGCGCTCGGGCAACTTCCTCTGGGACTGCGCGGCGTACCTCGACGACGCGCTGGTGGCGCAGGTCCGCGACCTCGGCGGGATCACCGGCATCGCGATCAGCCACCCGCACTACTACACGACGATGGTGGAGTGGGCGCACGCGTTCGACGTCCCGATCTACCTCCACGAAGGCGACCAGGAGTGGATCGGCAGGCCCGACCCGGCGGTGAAGCTGTGGTCCGGCACGACCCTCGACGTCGCCGACGACCTGCGCCTGATCAACCTCGGCGTGCACTTCACCGGCGGCACCGTGCTGCACTGGCCGGACGGCGAGGACGGGCAGGGCGCGCTGCTGTCCGGCGACATCGTGCAGGTGATCCCGGACCGGACGCACGTCGGGTTCATGTACAGCTACCCGAACCTGATCCCGGAGCGCCCGCACGTCGTGCGCCGCGCGGCGGAACTGCTGGCGGGATACCGGTTCGAGGCGATCTACGGGGCCTGGTGGGACGCGATCGTCCGCACCGACGGCTCCGAGGTGGTCCAGCGCTCGGCCCGCCGCTACCTGGCCCACGTGGCCGGCGAAGCCTGAGAGCCGCACTTTCACGTGAAAGTGCGGCCCCCAGGTGGGCACTTTCACGTGAAAGTGCAGCTTGGGTCAGCCCCGCGCGGTCCGCTCCAGCAGGGGGCGGACCCGCGGGGGTACCGGGGTCGACAACGCGATCGACGTCGACGTCCGGATCACGTCCGGCACCCCCACCACCTCGTCGATCACCCGCTGCAGGTCGTCGTTCCCGCGCGCCACCATCCGCACGAACAGGTCGCCCTGCCCGGTCGTCGCGTGGACCTCGCAGACCTCGTCGATCGCCGACAGCGCCTCCGTCACCTCCGCGCGGCGGCCCTGGGCGATCTCCAGCCACGCGAACGCCGTCAGGCCGTAGCCCATCGCCGCCAGGTCGAGTTCCGGCGGGAAGCCGCCCAGGATGGCGCGCTCGGTCAGGCGGTCGAGGCGCGCCTGGACCGTCCCGCGCGCGACCCCCAGCCGGCGCGCGCACTCCAGCACGCCGAGCCGCGGCGAGTCGGTGAGCAGGAGCAGCAGTCGCGCATCCAGCGCATCGAGGTTCTCGGGCATGCACAGATTGTCCACCATGACAGCCGATGTCCGGCGAGTACTCGGCAGATTGCCCAGTGAAAATTCGGACCATTGCACATCTTGCCTCGCAAGCGTGATCCTTCGAGGTATGACCCAGACTGCCGACCCCCAGAGCGGCCTCGACGACGTCAGCTACGACCAGCTGCGTCAGCTCGTCGGGCTCGTGGACCACGACGCCTCGACCGACCCGTTCCCGGTCAAGGCCATGGACGCGGTGGTGTTCATCGCGGGCAACGCCACCCAGACGGCCTGGTACTACCAGATCGCGTTCGGGATGCAGCTCATCGCGTACTCGGGCCCCGAGACCGGTGACTTCGAGCGCAAGTCCTACGTCTTGAAGTCCGGCTCGGCCCGGTTCGTCATCACCGGTGGCGTGAAGCCGGACTCGCCGCTGCTCGACCACCACCGCAAGCACGGCGACGGCGTCATCGACCTGGCGCTGGAGACCACCGACGTCGACAAGTGCGTCGAGCACGCCCGCGCGCAGGGCGCGACCATCCTCGAAGAGCCGCACGACGTCTCCGACGAGCACGGCACCGTGCGCGTCGCCGCGATCGCGACCTACGGCGAAACCCGCCACTCGCTGGTCGACCGGTCGCGCTACACCGGCATCTACCTGCCCGGCTACGAGCCGCGCGAGAGCACGGTCAAGCGGCCCGAGGGCGCGCCGAAGCGGCTGTTCCAGGCCGTCGACCACTGCGTCGGCAACGTCGAGCTCGGCAAGATGGACTACTGGGTCGACTGGTACCACCGCGTCATGGGCTTCGTGAACATGGCGGAGTTCGTCGGCGACGACATCGCGACCGAGTACTCGGCGCTGATGAGCAAGGTCGTCTCGAACGGCAACCACCGGGTGAAGTTCCCGCTGAACGAGCCCGCCGTGGCGAAGAAGAAGTCGCAGATCGACGAGTACCTCGAGTTCTACGGCGGCGCCGGCTGCCAGCACATCGCGCTGGCCACCAACGACATCATCGCGACGGTCACCGCGATGCGCGCCGCCGGCGTCGAGTTCCTCGACACCCCGAACTCGTACTACGAGGACCCGGAACTGCGCGCCCGGATCGGCGAGGTCCGCGTGTCGATCGAGACCCTCAAGGAGCACAGCATCCTGGTCGACCGCGACGAGGACGGCTACCTGCTGCAGATCTTCACGAAGCCGATCGGCGACCGCCCGACCGTCTTCTACGAGCTGATCGAGCGCCACGGTTCGCTGGGCTTCGGCAAGGGCAACTTCAAGGCCCTGTTCGAGGCGATCGAGCGCGAGCAGGAGCGCCGCGGCAACCTCTGACACATCTCGGCCAAGGCCACCGTGGGGGACCTCCGGGTCCCCTATGGTGGCCTTTGGCGCGTTTGAGGGACACGTCGGGGAACCGCGGGCGGCCCGGATCCGTCAGTTTGGTGGAGCAGAGAGAAGGGGCCGGGATGCCGGACAGCATCGACGCCAGCGACGCGATGATCGACAACTGGACCAAGCGGCTCGAGGAGAACGCCGCGCGGTACCAGGCGCTGGCCGATCGCGTGCAGGGCCAGTCGGTCACCGAGCGGTCGAAGGACGGCACCGTGCAGGTCACCGTCGATTCGCGCGGGCTGCTGAAGAACCTCGTCATCGCCGAAACCGCGTCGGGCAAGCGGATGGCCGAGGTGTCGGCACAGGTCATGCAGCTGGTGCAGCGCGCGCAGGCGCGGATCCCGGAGCTGCTGCAGCAGGCGATGACGGAGACCACGGGCACCGGCGACCAGGCCGCGGCGGAGATCGTCCGCGAGGCGCAGAGCACCTTCCCGCAGCCGCCGCCGGAGCCCGAACCCGCGTTCCCGGAGCCCGACCGCGTCCGCCGGTTCCTGCCGGAGGACAACGAGGAGCAGCAGCCGCCGCGGACCCCGCCGCCGCCGGCCGCGCCACCTGCTCCGCCGCAGCCGCCGCGGCGCCGGCGTCCGGTGGACAACGACGATGACGACGACTTCGGCGGACCGATCCTTTCCTGAGGGGGAACCGATGACGGATGTGGAACTCAGCACCGACCTGACGGCGCACGCCCACCAGCTCGACGCCATCGGTGACGGGTTGCAGCAGGCCGTCGACGCGGCGAACCAGGTCAGCATGCCGACGGACGCGTACGGCATCCTCTGCCAGCCGTTCCGGATGCTGCTCGACCCGGTGGAGCAGTACGGGATCGACGCGCTCAAGGACGCCGTGGCCGCGATGACGGCGGTGTCCGGCAAGGTCCGCGAAGCCGCGGCGGCGTACCACAAGTACGAATCCGGCGTCGCCGACGACCTGAACAAGTCCACGGACGGCGCCTGATGCCGGAGGGCAACCCGCTGGTCGCGGAGTCGAAGCAGGACCCGGACGGCCCCGGCGCGTTCACCGCCGGCAACGGCGACTACGGCTGGGCCGGCGGCATCGGCATCGCCGAATCCTCCATGGACGCCTTCAACGGCATCAAAGACGGCGACTGGGTCTCCGGCGGCCTCGGCATGCTCTCCCTGGCCGGGGAAATAGCCGGCGCCGCGATCGACCCGTTCGGGTACCTGATGTCCTCAGTCGCGTCGTTCCTGATGGAACACATCCAGCCGCTGAAGGACATGCTCGACTCCGTGGCCGGGAACCCGCCGGTCATCCAGTCCTACGCCGACACGTGGGGCAACGTGTCCAAGGCACTGGGTGAGCGCAAAACCGATTTCGACAACGCGGTCAAGAACGGCACCACCGGCTGGACCGGCGCGGGAGCCGACGCGTACCGCACGTTCGCCGCGGAGCACAGCGATGCCCTCTCGGGTGCGGCGACAGTGGCCGGGGCGATCAGCACGGTCACGATGATCATGGGCCAGGTGGTGTCGTTCGTCCGCGAGACGGTCCGGCAGCTGATCGCGGACCTGGTCGGCAAGCTGATCGCGTGGGTGATGGAGGAGGTCTTCTCCCTCGGTTTCGGCACCCCGGTGGTGGTCGCGCAGGCGTCGGCGGCGATCGCGAAGTGGGGCAAGAAGATCGGGGAGCTGCTCAAGAAGCTGACCGACACGATCCGGAAAGTCTCGCCGCTGCTGTCGAAGCTGGTGGACATCTTCGAGAAGATCGCGAAGGTGTTCGGGAAGGTCCTGGGCAAGGTCAGCGGGCTGGACGGGTTGAAGGTGAAGGAGGGCGGGTTCGTCCACAAGATCCCCCAGGGTGAGGGCGGGGTCCACACCCGTGCGCATGGCGGCGGGGATTCCCCGGACGGGGGTTCCGGCGGGGACGGTTCGCACTCCGGCGATGGGGACGGGGCTTCGGGTCACGCGGACGGGGATTCGACGAGTTCGGACCCGATGAACACCGACTCCTCACCCGATGCGGGCTCCCGCCGCAGCCGCGACGGATCCAGTTCACCGGACGGGGATGGTGCTCCTTCGCACGCGGGCGATGGCTCGCCGGAGGGCAGCCCCTCGGCGGCGCGGTCGAGTGATGATTCGCCTTCCCGCAGCGGGGATTCGAGCCCGTCGCACGCCGGCGACAGCAGTCCCTCGCCGACGCGTTCTCCTTCCCACGCAGGCGATTCGAGCCCGTCGCCGACCCGTGGCAGCGAGCCCTCGCACGCGGGCGACAGCAGTCCCTCACCCACTCGTGGCGGCGACGGCACGCCCCCGCACGGCGGGGACAACACACCGTCCCGCGGTGCGGATAGCAGCCCATCGCCCACTCGCGGCAGCGACAGCACTCCCTCGCACGCCAGCGACAACACACCCTCCCGGGCAAGCGACAGCAGCCCCTCGCCCACCCGCGGCAGCGACGGCACGCCGTCGCACGCCGCTGACAACGGTCCCTCGCCGATCCGCGGCAGCACGCCCTCCCACGCCGCCGACAACGGTCCCTCGCCGACCCACACCGGGTCCTCGCCGGGCTCGCATGCCGGGACCGACACACCCAGCAGCGCCGCACCTCCCCGCACCGACGGCACCACCTCCGCCAGCGGCACCGCACCCACCACCCCCCGCACCAGCGACCCCGGCACCGTCCCCCCACCCCGCGGCGGGGACGGTGCCCCACCGCAAAGCGCCGCACCCATGGCCGGTGGCGGGATGCCGCCCGGCGGCACACCCGGTGGCGGCGGGCTCGGTGGCGGGACCCCGCGCACCGGCGGCGGCGGTGGGGGCTGGACCGGCACCCCGGGCAGCCCCGGCGCGCACATCGACGCACCCGGACGGCCCCGCACCGGCGCGGACCTGCCCACCAGCCGTCCCCGCACACCCGACGCACCCGCACCCGCCGCCCGCGGCGGCTACGGGTCCGGCGGGCACACCCCCGGCACCAACGGCGGCACCCGCCCGCACGGCGCCGAGACCGGCGGCCACGCCCCCGGCACCAACGGCGCCAACCCCGGCACCCGCCCGCACAGCACCGACGGCCACACCCCCAGCACCGACGGCACCACCCACGCACCCCACGACCACACCCCCACCGACCCCGACGCCACCCCCCACCACCACGACCCCGAACCCCCCACCCCCGACCAGATCAACGCCCGCCACGCCGAACACACCCCCGCCGGCAGCTCCTACCACGCCGACGACCCCACCATCGGCGACCTCCCCCACCGCGTCCCACCCGACCCCCACGGCCGCTACACCGTCGACGTCCACGTCACCCCCGACGGACACGCACGCATCGGCGACCACCACTACACCCCCGAAGAATTCGCCGACATCCTCCGCCGCAACCCCGACTACGACGGCCGCCCCATCCGGCTCATCGGCTGCGACGCCTCCTCCAACGACTTCGCCCACCGCCTCTCCCGCGAACTCGACACCGACGTCACCGCACCCACCAAACCCGCCTGGACCGACTCCCACGGACGCGTCTTCTCCTCCGACTACGAAATCGGCCCCGACGGACGCATGCGCCCCCGCATCCCACCCGACGGCGAATGGAACACCCACCACCCCGACGGCACCACCCACCGGGCCGGCGACGACGGGTTCGCGCCGGACAGCCACCACGGGGACGCGCACGACGTCGATGCCGACAGTGCGTTCGCGCGGGGCAAGGACCACCCGGACATGCACGACCTCGGCGAGGGCTGGCGGGAGCCGGAGTTCACGCGGCACGAGGACGTCACGCTCGGGCGGCACGAGCGGTTCTTCGACCCGGCGAACCCGCGGCACCTGGAGCCGAACACGCGCTACGAGGTCACCGATCCGGACGGGCGGTTCACCCGCGTCTACACGAACGGTGAGACCCCGCCGCGGATCACGCACATCGATGCGGACGTGCCGAACACGCGGGTCGGGAACAACGGCGTCGAGGTCGGGAACCCGGATGCTTCGCACCTGCACGGGGATGTCGACTACCGGGTCAGCACCGGTGAGGGGCAGTTCGAGTTCCACACCGACGCGGACGGGCGTCCCGAGCTGGACATCGACCACTTCGACCCGCCGTTGACGCCGCCGCCGGTGGAGCGGCGGATCACCGGGTACGACCCGGCCCACAACGGTGACGGTCCGTTCGGGGCCACGCCGCCGGAGGACCTCAAGCCCAACAGCCGGTACGAGGTCTATTCGAAGGCGCCCGACGGTACCGACCAGTGGCACGGCACGTTCTACACCAGCGGTGACAACCCGCCGGAGTTCACGCACATCAAGACGTGGCACGACAACGAGCGCGGCATGATCAACCCGGAGACGGGTGATCAGCACACGATGCACGACCAGCACGCCGGCCGGCCCGACGGCATGCCGGTGCGGGGCGCCAAGTACGAGATCGGCGCCGAGAACATGCACTACCACGTCGACGAGCACGGCAACGCCGCCGTGTCCTGGGAGCCGGACTACACCAGCCCGGCGACGAAGCGGGTCGGGCTCGGCCCGCAAGAGCGCACCGGCCACGTCGGGCTGGAAGACCACCCGGGCAGCACCGTCAACCGCGGCGGGCACACCGCCGATCACCGGTCGGGTGGGCTGCAGGGCCGGATGGGCATGGTTCCCCAGCTCTACGAGCAGAACCACAGCGTCGGCAACCCGGACAACTGGCGGCAGATGGAGATCGACCGCCAGACGTTCGAGCGGGGCGGTGGCAACCACGGCACGACACGCGTCTACGCCGACGCGCCGTCGACCGGGGAGACACCCGACCGGCTGCACGTGATGTCCGAGAGAATCCACCCCGACGGCACCCGCACGTACAACTACAGGAGCTTCCCGAATGTCCCGAACCCAGCCCCCGTGGTACCCCCCACCCGGACCTGACCTGCGGGAGGCGGACGAGGACCAGGTGGTCCGCTGGATCGGCGGCTGGCTGATGGACGCCGCTCCCGAAGGCTGGCGGCGGATCGACATGACCGTCCGGCTGACCGCGGCGGTCGAGGAGATCTCCCTGGCCGTCGTGATGCCCGACGGTGCGGCCGCGCGCATGGAACCTCCGCCCGACGTCAGCCCGCTGCTGTTCGAGCTGCGCAACAAGAAGTACGTGCGCGGCCGCGGCACCTGGCTGTCGCTGCGGCTGGTCATCGAGCCGGACGGCGAGTACCGCGTCTCCTACAACTTCGACCTCGACCCGCTGTGGGACCCGCCGCTCGAAGCCGACGTCTGGCACCAGGACTTCGAGGCCTACTTCCGCGACGAGGAGTGGACGCCCGCCTGGTACCGGGAGGGCGTGAAGGGCGAGGCCGGCGGGGAGCAGCCGCCCGACGAGCCCAACGCGCTGCTGAAGAACGTCGCCGACTACCTGAAGTTCACGCTCCCCGCGGGCTGGGACTACCTCCAGCTGCAGTACCGGGCGGTCGGCGACCACGAGGAGTCGGGCGCGGTCGTGCACTCGATCACCGGCACGGTCTACCCGTGGACCCCGCCGGAGCAGGTGCTCGACCTGCTCCGCCGCCACCGCGCCGCCTCGCTGTCCGAAGGCCGCGGCACGTGGGTGAGCGTGAAGTACGAGATGAAGTTCCCCGACTCGGTCAAGGCGCAGTTCAACGCCACCGAGGACCCGGGCTTCCAGGAGCGGCCGCCCGCCGGGGCGTTCGCCGAGGAGCTGCGGCGCTACCCGCGCACCGAGCGGCGCACGCCCGACTGGCTGCGCCAAGGCGCCGAAGGAGCCTGACCATGACCCAGCCACCGGGGCCGCTGCGCCCGGACCAGCAGCAGGAGATCGTCCGGCAGATCGGCGCGGCGCTCACCGCGGCGGTCCCGCCGGGCTGGCGGCAGCTGCGGGTCGAGTACCGGGCCGCGGGCCGGCACGTCGAGGCCGACCTGCTGGTGACCGCTCCGGACGGGCGGCCTCGCGTGGCGCAGCCGCCGCCGGAGGCCGTGCGGCTGCTCGGCGTGCTGCGGTCGGGCATGTACCAGCCCGGCTTCGGCACCTGGCTGGGCGCGATCCTCGTGTTCGAGCCGGGGCAGGCGCCCGACGTCGACTTCGTGCGGCCGGACCTCGAGCCGCCGTTCCGGCAGCAGCCCCCGCCGATCGGGTTCCAGGACGAGCTGCGGTTCTTCCCGCGCGCGGACGAGCACATCCCGGGCTGGCTGCGCGAGGGCGCGGGACTGCCCCCGCTCACGCCGCCGCCGGGTGACGGCGAGGTGCGCACCCCGCGCATCTACGACGGCCTCGACGCCTCCGGGCGCCCGCTGATCCGCCGCCGGCCGCTCTTGCCCGCCGAGATCGAGCGGGTGCTGACCTACCTCGACGCGGCGCCGGTGATCCTGGCGTCCCGCAGCAACGGGCCGGACGCGTTCGCGCCCGACCGCGGGGACGCGGTGCCGATGAACTTCCGCACCGACGGCGCCTGGGCGTGGCCCGGCGCGGTCGCGTACTACCTGCGCGAACACGGCGTGCCGCCGGACCCGGAGCTGGTCGCCCACATCCGGGCCCGGCGCTTCACCGCGCCGGCGGAGGTGCCGGAGACCGCGAAGGACCTCGCGCTCACGGCCATCACCGGCGAACAGCTGTGACGTCCGGGGGCCGGGGGCACTGCCACCCGGATCCCCCGGAAGCGGCCTCAGACCACGGTGTAACCGGCGTCGGTCAGCGCGCGCTCGACGTCCTTGCAGTGCTCGGGGCCGCGAGTCTCCAGCGCCAGTACGACGTCGGCCTCGCCGAGGTCGAGGGTGCCGGAGATGCGCGAGTGCTCGACGTCGAGCACGTTCGCGCCGAGCTCGCTGACGCACGACAGCACGCCGACCAGGGAGCCGGGGCGGTCCGGGACGCGCAGCCGGAGGCGCAGGTAGCGGCCGCCGGCGGTCATGCCGTGCTGGATGATCTGCAGGAGCAGCACCGGGTCGACGTTGCCGCCGGAGAGGATGGCGACGACCGGCGGTTCGAAGGCGCCGACGTGCTGCAGCAGCGCCGCGACGGGCGCCGCGCCGGCCGGCTCGACGACCAGCTTGCGGCGCTCCAGGCAGAGCAGCACCGCGCGGGACAGGTACTGCTCGGACACCGTCACGACGTCGTCGACCAGCGACTCGACGTGCGCGAAGCTGACCAGGCCGGGCTCGCCGACCGCGATCCCGTCGGCCATGGTCGAGGTCTGGCCCAGCCGCACCGGCGCGCCCGCGGCCAGCGAAGGCGGGTATGCGGCGGCCTCCGCGGCCTGGACGCCGACGACGCGGACGTCCGGGCGCAGCGCCTTGACCGCCGACGCGACCCCGCCGACCAGCCCACCGCCCCCGGTGGCGACCAGGATGGTCTTCACGCCCGGCACCTGCTCGAGGATCTCCAGGCCGACCGTGCCCTGGCCGGCGATGACGTCCGGGTGGTCGAAGGGGTGGATGAACACCGCGCCGGTCCGCTCACCGAACTCGACGGCGGCGCGCAGCGTCTCCTCCAGCAGCGCGCCGTGGAGGTGCACCTCGGCGCCGTACCCGCGGGTCGCGGCCAGCTTCGGCAGCGGGGCTCGCAGCGGCATGAAGACGGTGGACTTGGCGCCGAGCAGCGACGACGCCAGCGCGACGCCCTGCGCGTGGTTGCCGGCGCTGGCCGCGACGACGCCCCGCTCGCGTTCGGCCGGGGTCAGGCCGGCGATGCGGGTGTAGGCGCCGCGGATCTTGAACGAGCCGGTGCGCTGCAGGTTTTCGCACTTCAGGTGGACCGGACCGCCGTGGAGCTTCCGCAGGTCGCGTGCGTGCTCCATCGGCGTCACCCGGGTCACTCCGGTCAGGAGCTCCCGGGCGGCTTGGATGCGCTCGAGGGTGACGAGTTCCATGGGCCGGACTATGC